>JBMORT010000010.1:0-1011 GCA_049319825.1 Patescibacteria group bacterium | reverse complement strand
GATGTTTCATACATGAAATTGGTGATTTCCCCTCCGGTACGCAGAGCCTGAGCGATAATCCTTATCAATCGAAGATCGTGATGATATTGAAGCCAGCTTATTTTCCATACGGGGACGATTTCTGAAATACAATGGTAGATATCAGACAGACCTTCCTGAAGGTTGCCCTCGTCGTCGATGCGCCCTCGAATTTTTTTCAGTAATTTATCCGGTTCGATTTTCATGGTCGGTAAGCACCTGTCCATAGTTGCGATAATTTCGGCATATCATAAAATTACGATATTTTTCAATCCTTTTTACCTTATTTGGAAATTCAGAGAATGGTAATTATTAATAAGAATCTGTTTTTATTTTAAATTGTTTTATGGCACGGATCATGCTCAAGGTTTGTATGTCAAAACGAAGAACATCGTTCTTCATACTCCACAAAACTTCAAAAGAAGGAGGGGGCTTCCTGATGATTTTCCACAAAAGGTGTTTCCGCGTTACCCTGATGTCAATGGTTGCCATTGGCGTTTTTGCCGGCATGGTGATGTGCGGTCAGGCGTTTGCCGCCCGCACCTATTCGCCCGATGGAAAAGGATATCTTGAGTATATTACCACGGATACGGGCCACCAGCAGCCCTTTGTCCACATGGAAGGCACCGGGTATGAAATGGGGTTCCAGCACGGGTATCTGATGGGGGAGGCCTGTGCGGATGTCGCCTCGGATGAATTTTTTATCGCTATTGGTCGCGGTTATGTGGGAATGCTGGGGCCGCTCGGTCCCGTTGTCGAGGATCTCCTTTTGACGGAAATCGGAAGCCGGCTGGGAGTGGATTTTCTGGCCTCCGGCAAGACCCCTGCTGACTTTATAATCGATTTTTTCAAGATTGTCGCGAAAGCAAATGAAAAATATATTCCTCAGACATATCTCGATGAAATGCACGGCATTGCCGACGGCGTCAGGGCAGCCGGGATTGATCTGGATTATGAAGATATTTTACTCGTCAATATGGGCTTTGACGCGCT
>JBMORT010000009.1:0-259546 GCA_049319825.1 Patescibacteria group bacterium | reverse complement strand
ATCGTCCAGCCTGCGCTAAAGCTGCGGCCGGCAAGCTAGTGGTTAGCCCCGATTTTATTAGAGAATTTTTAACAATATGCCGCCATCGTCCAGCCTGCGCTAAAGCTGCGGCCGGCAAGCTAGTGGTTAGCCCCGATTTTATTAGAGAATTTTTAACAATATGCCGCCATCGTCCAGCCTTCGCTAAAGCTACGGCTGGCGAGCTAGTGGTTAGCCCCGATTTTATTAGAGAATTTTTAACAATATGCCGCCATCGTCTAGTGGTTAGGACACCAGCTTCTCACGCTGGGAACCGGGGTTCGATTCCCCGTGGCGGTACCACGATTAGAGTAAAAATAAAAGGAAAAGATATAGATTAAAATTTTGGAGTCCCTGACGGGACTTTTATATTTTAAACCCCCGGCCAAAATCAAATGTCTTTTTATCATTTTGGATAAAATAATGAATTAACTCAGGCTTTTTTTCGATTTCACCTTTTGTTTTAATGTATGCTTCGATTATTTTTAAGCGGAATGAATGGGAGATAACCGCAATTCTTTTCGATTTATATTGATCGCAGAGTTGCAACAATTGTATAATTTCTTTCATTATTTGTTTTCTGGGAAGCAAAAGCTTGTCTTTAATAAAAAAATCTTTAAATTTTTCCCTCACAATATTGCTCTTGTGCTTTTGCCATTGGTCTTTTGAGCTCATTTTTTCTAAATCGAAAGGAATTTCTTTTAAAATATTCATTTTAATATAATTGTCTTTAATTATTAAAGTATCTGTCACTCGTTTCATCGGAGAGTAAAGGATAATATCATGATTTAAATAAAAAGTAGACTTTGATGATGACCTAGGATCAATTTCATGTTTTGTTAATTTTATTAAATATGTAAAATGATCACCGTTTTTCGGCACTGGATTGTATTTTAATGTTTTAATAAATTGAATCATAAAATTTATCTGGAGCAGCAGGCGCGCTGCTCCAGATTTTAGTAGACAGAGATGGGGTTGTGCAAAAAGGCGGCGTCGGTCTGCAAATACCACGAGAGGTTTGTGGTTGTATGATTGCAGATGATGAATCCATTTTCAGCGCAATATCCGCCGAAGGCAAGATACTGCGCTGCTGTGCGAATCGTCCTTTGCAGCATTTCCTCAGCTGTAAAGGTTGGCCTTATCCTTTTATACATCCTGATCCTGCTATACATTTCAGCTTTGATTCTATCCCTATATTTTTCTGCCTGCACTGTCACCGCGCATTCTTTTTCGAAAGATTCCAGCTGAGGAAAGAGCTCGGTCATCATCATCGAATGCCAGCCGAGCGGTTTGACATCCTGCCGCATGGCATTGAGCGATGAATGCAGCAGCTGAGTGAATTCTTCCTTTGAGAGATGAAGACATTTTCTGATTTCCTCATCTTCTGCTTCCAGATCAGCTAAAGTAAGGATGATTCTTGCTTCAGGTACGATTTGGATTACTTTTCTCAGAAAAGCGATATGCTTTTGGGCCAATAGGGAAACGCCGCCACTTATACCCTGAAAGGTATAGATGCCATTTTGATGGCTGTAATCAGGGCAGCAGGGAGCGACTACGGTCGGGCTTCCGGAAACAATTAGCATCCCGATGCGTACTGCTACTTTTCTGGCCTGTGAAGCTTGCCCGCAAATATCTAAAAGCCTGGCGGTCTTTTCCATGATATCTTCGTACCGGTCTTCCTTATGTTCGCTTCTGGCGAATTGCTTGATAGCTGTTTCTATGCGTTTTTCTTTTTTCGTCTTCATTGCCCACCTCCTGTTGTAAAAAAACACCCGCCTCGAGAAGCGGGTTTTGCCTATCAATAATATTAATAGAAATGTTAAATCAAAGGCAAAGCTCGTTTCTCGAGAGAGAAAGAGCCCCACCATGCTTGAGATTTAATATTATTGACTTTACTCATATATTTTTATTATATAATTGCCATTTTTGAATGTCAAATAAAAGCCTACCGCACTCTGCGCGGCCGGTTTTTACGATATTGCCAAATCATTAAAAATTCATTAAAATAAATTCGAAATGAAGTGTTACCGATATGAGCGAAGAAAGCTTTCGAGCGGAAAATTCGTTAAAACCGGAGCCACTGCCGGAAAAAAAGAAACACCGTCTGCCCCAAGAGGTGAAGTCGTCCACGTTCGCCTCGACCTTGGCAGTCGTCATTGTGATCGCCGCCGTTATCATCATCTTTTTTTATTATATTCAGCACCAATCAGCTGAAGACGAGAAGAATACGGCTTTATATCGGGTTGAGGAGCAATATAAAAATCAAATCGGCGAGCTTAGCGCGCAAATAAAAAATCTCGAAGATAAAGATCGCGTGAATCAGGAATTGATCCAGCGTGATTTGCCGGATGCGGCCAAAGCCGTCGCCGAATGCGATCAAAAATTTGAGCCTCAATACCAAGTGTTCGATGATAAAATACCGTTTTATTTGAATTATAATAATCGCCCTTTTCAATATTATTTAAAGCAGGGTTATCAGCTGCGGCAGGTTTGTCTGTCGAACGATAAATTTTTAATGCTGCTTGACTCCCAGAAAAATTTTGAAAGTTTAACCGCTAAAAAAGCGGCCACCGCCGATATCGCGCTGGCCAGTTCGAAAATCATTATCGGAGTGTCTGATAAAATGTTTTTTCGGATGGATTATTTTCCGGTGAAAATCGAAGATTATCGCTTTGAATCCGGCAGTCGAACTTACTGCGTCTTTGATAAATTTTTAGACTCCAATGTTTTGTATATTTGCTTTAATGAAAATAAAACCGATTACGATTGGTATATTTTCGATACCGTTAAAAAAATAAATCATAAGATAAAAACACAGCAACCGGAGAAGACCGAGGTCTTTGATGAAGCGTCGCTGGAATTGTTTTCGAAAAAATAATTTTAGGTGTGAATAAAGATCTTTTCAGATTATTTTTTTTATTTTAAAATGAATCAGGACATTTTTATCCAAGGATGGATGCCATGAGACCAAGGCAAAGGCGCATTACCATAAATATCCTCGATACCAGCGGCATTAAAGTCGGCGATAAAGTGATTGTCACCGATGATGGCATGGAGGTAACCGATAGCGAAGGCGATTATGTCATTTCGGCCGTTTTTCCCGGTGCGATCTGGGCCGATTGCCTTTCCGAGTGCGAAGAAGCTGATCCGGAAAAGATATCTGACTCGGCCGAGGTCACCGGACAAAAGCTCTGCCGGCATGAAATCACCGGAGACGGGTCCGATAAGCTTCACCGTATTTCTCAAATGGAAGAAAGTGAAGAAAAAACCGATGCCGAAGGCTCAAGAATTTTTTTGGTGGTTTATCCCTTCGAGGAAATGCCGCTTAATTCCAAAGTCACCTTGCTGGATTGGGGCGGCAAAATTATTGCCAAAAAAGATCCGTACGGAGAATATGTCGTGTTCGATATCGGAGAAAGTGGAATGCTGACGGTAACTAAAATTCCGCAAGCTGAAAGAGGCCGGACATCCGCGAACAATCGGGGCGGTTATGGCTTTGGCCGGCGCTGCGGCCCGAGCAGCCAGGTCGATTTTATCGGACCTGAAGATATCGCGAATTTACGAAAAGATCACGAACCGAAAAAATGAAAAAACAAAACAAAATCCAAACAAAAACAAAAACCTTCAGCATCATGAGGGTTTTTTCATCTTGAAATATTGAATTTAGAAAAATATTTTCCACAATTTATTAAAAAATCATATTGTGGGAAAAAAAATATTGCGCTAAAATATTAATATATTTTTACAGAAAGAGGAGGAGACAATGTCAAAGGCGCTGCGGATCGTTTCGGCGACCATCAGAGTCGGCGACGTCGTTAAAGATTTTAACGGCGTCGCCATTCCTTATGATGAAGTTATCGCTGGCGATGGCCGGTGGTATTCGATGTTTCGCGTTAGCTCCGTTAATCTGGAAGCAATGAGCGTCAGCGTGGATGAAGCCTCAGTCGGTGTTGCTTCCGCGGAAGTTACGCCGCCGCCAATCACTCGGGAAAAAATGTTGCCGATGGCCGTAGTCAGAAGATTGGAAGCTCTGGGCTTTACTCCCGATCGCATCGCGCGAAACACCATCGCCTTGTGCCACCGAGACGTCAAGCCGGGGACTCACGTGAGGATAATCAGCACCGGTCAGAAAGCCGACGAAGTCGATCGGGATGCTGCCGGCGATCATCGAGTGACCGCCATCGTGCAAAAATCCGAACGCGGCTATGGTTTCTGGATAACTATCGAGCCGGTTCATTATTATCAGGCGAAAGAAGTTATCGATGTTGAGCGTTTTTCGGTTAATGGGCAAGTTAATTTTGAATTTGATGATGAGTAAAAAATAAAAACACAAACACAAACACAAACACAAACCTTCAGCAACTGAAGGTTTTTTTAATTGCTTAAAGAGCAATCCGCAAAGAATCAAGAGCCGGTGTCTCGTTTTAAAGTTGATTTTTTATAAATTAATTTTAATTAATCGCTAAAGAACGTTAAAGAGAAAATAAAGGATCTTTTTGGTTTTTTTAAAAAAAATCAATAATCGTTCGCGCAAAGACAAGGGACTCTAAATTTTTTATCTGTTCTCTTCATGTTCCTCGACTACGCCTTCGGCGACTCTCAGGTCAAGGATCAGGCCAAGTTTTAATCTTTTTAAGTTATCCACAGGCGTAGTATTGACCGTTCGTTTTTTGTTCGGTATCATTAGGGTAGGCGAACAAAAAGCGAACAGTGCGCCAGCGAGACAAGTTGTACAAGTGCGACAAGTTTACTAAAAAATAAAATATGGAGGATAAAAAACAAGTAAAATATTTTACAGATATAATTGCCTGGCAAAAAAGCCATCAGTTAGTATTAAAAATTTATAAGATAACTAAGGAATTCCCCAGCGAGGAGAAATTTGGCTTGGTTAGTCAAACGAGGAGAGCTGCCATTTCGGTAGCGGCAAATATTGTTGAGGGATTTGCCAGGAAAAATACTCGGGATAGTTTACGCTTCTATAATATTTCCAATGCATCATTAGAAGAATTAAAGTATTTAGTATTAATCTCTTGCGATGTGGATTTAATAAATAAAGATATACATAGCGAGTTAGTGGAAGCATGCCAAGAAGCGGGTAGAACATTACAAGGATGGATTGACAGTCAGATTCATTCTTAATAACTTGTTCTGCTCGTCGCACTTGTCTTGCTCGTCGCACTGTCTTGCTTTAATCATATGGGTGAGCTTACCAAAAAACAATCGGAAATTTTGCGCTTTATCATTGATTACGTGAAGGAATACGATTACGCGCCTAGCTATCGGGAGATAGGGGATAATTTCAAAATTTCCTCTCCGGCTACCATTCATCAGCATATTCAGATGCTGAAATCAAAAGGCTACCTGGATGTTGACGCGCAGAAAGCCAGATCAATCGAATTAACCAGTAAGGTGATTAAGATGGGCCGGAGCATTGAGCTGCCACTGGTCGGTATGATTACTGCCGGCGAGCCGATTGAAGCGATTGAAGAAAATGAAACCATGGCCGTGCCGGCTGACTTGGTGAGGGATGAGAATTCTTATATTTTGAAAGTCAAAGGCGAATCAATGATCGAAGAGGGTATTTTCAGCGGAGATTACGTGATCGTTGAAAGGAATAACTATCCAAAGAACGGAGATGTCGTGGTTGCGCTGCTTAATAACGCCTATGTCACTTTGAAAAAATTTTATCGGGAAGCAACCAGAATCAGGCTGCAGCCGGCTAATTCTGCGATGAAGCCGATTTTCTGCAAGGACGTGGCCATCAGAGGCGTTGTGCGAGCGATTATTCGCAGGTTTGCCTGACACTGGTTACGAAATCCGACATCGAGTTGCTGATTGCTACGGATTCCATGAACATATAATTATTAACATAAGCATGGTTAGAAGATCGGGCCGGAGGAGAATTGACTTGATTTTTCTCTGCCCGTTTCTCCTAAAAAATTAAATCAATAAATAAAAATAAATTATTAATAAAAAGGGGCAGGGGAGAACAAGAGTTTAGTCTTCCTCGATCTTGTCCCCCTCTGCTCCAAAATAAAATTTATGTCAAAGAGAAAAATAAGATCAATTTACAGAAAAGCGTTTGAGTTTTGGCGAGACCTGACGATTAATGTTTAATTAGCTTGCAGGTAGTAGGTGATGGCTTGTAGGCTTATGAACAAGATAAAAATAAAAACTTATAAAGATATTACTGTTTGGCAAAAGTCTATGGATTTAGTTAATGAGGTTTGCGAATCGGTTGCGGATTTTTCCAAAGAATAATTATTTGGCTTGATTTCTCAAATGAAACGGTGCGCCATATCAATTCCTTCAAACATTGCTGAGGGAATAGCAGGAGAGATTGTCGTAGTTTTTTAATGGTCGCTTTTGGATCTGGCGCAGCGCTGGAAACCCAATTATAAATATCCAGGCGTTTATCCTTTGGGAAACCGTCAAATTATTTGAAAGTGGCCGGTTTATTAGATTAAGTAATGAAAATGTTGAATACAATGATATCTAATCTGCCAGCTACCAGCTAAATTCTTATTTCCTAAATATATGCATGAAATAATCAATCAACCAATCGAAGTCATCGCCGCGTTCACCCGTAAAAAAATAATCCCCTTGTTTTTTAAGTGGAATGACCGCAGGTATAAGATAAAAAAAATCAATTTGATTCATGCTGTCCGCGAAGGCAGAAATAAATTGTATTTTTTTTCCGTCAATGACGCGGTGAATTATTTTAAGCTGTGCTTTGATACTGAAAAAGGATCTTGGCAGTTGCTAGAACTCTATTATGAATGTTAATTATATGAAAAATTTTGAATTTTATATGGAATTTTGGACGGAAATGCTCGGCAGAGACTATTCGTTCGATTTGGAAACGGAAACATATATTCCGGCTTAATTTTGAAACGCGCGATAAAAAATTAGCAGTACGCATCGCCGTTCGCGTTTTGTCCTTCGCTTTTCGTTTATGAAAATCGTGCTTCATATCGACATGAATTCATATTTCGCTTCGGTTGAGCAGCAGGCTAATCCCTTTTTGCGCGGAAAACCTATCGTTGTCAGCGGCAAAGAGGATTCCCGCACCGTAATTGTGGCCGCATCAATTGAAGCTAAAAGGTTCGGGGTGAAAACCGCCATGAGTGTTTTTGAGGCCAAAAGGCTTTGCCCGAATCTGTATTTTGTCCAACCCGATCCTCAAAAATACGCCAAGGTAACAGAATCCTTCTTTGAAATATTAAAGAGACATACGAGCGAAGCAGAGCTTTTTAGTATCGATGAGGCTTTTTTGGATTTAACCGGTTATGCCGCGGATTTTCAGCAGGCCGAGTCGGTGGCGAAAAAAATAAAGGCCGAAATAAAATCTGAGATAGGGGAATGGATCCGCTGTTCCATCGGCATTTCTGTTAATCGTCTGCTGGCTAAGCTGGCTTCGGACATGAAAAAGCCGGACGGCCTGGTTATTATAGAAGAAAAGGATAAATTAAAGGTTTTGGCTGCGGTAAGAATCGATGACTTGTGCGGGATCGGGCCGCGCCTGGCGCGCAGGCTCGATGCGCTGGGATTAACTACGTTGAAAAAGGTCAGAGAAGCTCATAGGCAAATCATGCTTGATGAATTCGGGCCTTACTGGGGGCCGCGACTTCAGCGAATGGCCGCGGGCGAATTGGATGATGATATTACCCCTTATCACCAAGAAGAGCGGCTGAAATCCGCCAGCGCTTCCTATACTCTGCCCCAAAACACTTATGATAAAAATTATCTCCATCAAATACTAATTCAGTTGGTGGAAAAAGTTTGCCGAAGGCTTAGAAAAAATAATTTAAGGGCAAAAACGACCGCTTACTTTTTGCGTTTTGAGGATTTTACTCACTGGGGGGAAAGAAAAAGTTGGGCCGGGTATGTCAGCGATGAAATTAAATTCTTTGAATGGGCCAAACGTCGGCTGGACGGTTTAGTTTTTCCCAAGGCCGTGCGTTTGATTGGTTTTTATGCCGGCAATGTGGCTGAAGGTAATAATCAACTGCCTTTGTTTATTGCGGAAAGAAAGAAATTTTTATTGACAGAGTCGCTTGATAAAATAAATGATATTTACGGCGAGCGGACGATTTATAGCGCGGCCATGCTTGACGCGCCGAGGTTAAAAAGACGCGCCGGCGGATTTAAATTTGAGATATGATATAATGATAGTTGATAGTTAAATAATTGTACGCTGTGGAAATCTAGAAATATTTTAACTCAATTAGTATAATAACCCGTAACGTCGTAACTTTATAACATCTTAATCTTTATTCCCTTTAACGCCTTTAACGTATTTAATGTATTTAACGCATATTCTATGAAAACATTTTGGAAGATCGTATTGGCGATTGTCATCGCGCTGGTGCTGGCGCAGGTATTGCATATGGTCGAAGCACAGTTGACGATGAATTATTACATGGACGAGGCCTATTTTGGTGTCTGGTCAAAGATAATGATGCCCGAAGCAGGTCCGCCGCCGGCCGGTTTTTATTATTATTCAATCGGTTTTAGTTTGGTTGGCTGGATTTTTTTCGTGCTTGTCTATTATATTCTAGGCAGCGCTATTTACGGATCTAAAGCCGTTAAGGGTTTATGGTATGGATTATTCATGTTTTTAGTGGGTGGCGTACCGGGTTTTCTAATGTTACTTTTGTTGATAAATTTACCAATTGCACTTGTTCTTTGGTGGATGTTTTTTTCTTTGATAATTAATGTATTGGCTGGGTTATTTACGGCTTTATTAGTGATGCCCCGGCATGCATTCAAAATTGTGGAAAAAACAGAGGTTGAGATAAATTAATTTTTATTTATCCACGTTTACGTAATATTTGGGGAAAAATGGCGTCTTATGTTATATAAAGCGTTAATAATTTTATTTATTTTATGCCAGAAGATGTTTTAGAAACAACACAAGCATCAGATGCCGTCAATATTGACAAACAGCCCAAAAATTCTAATGGTTTAATTGTTTTTTTGATTGTATTGATATGCGTTTTACTTATCGGCGGCTCATTTTTATTCTATTATTTAAATGGTCAGATTTCCGATCTGGAGCGAACTTTAAGCGATGAACAGCAGGTAACAACGGAACAAGTTACTGTGGCTGAAACAGCTGCCCCGGCGACCATCGAAGACAAGCAAGATTCAGCCAATGATGTTAAGAATTTGAAGGCAATAGATTATTACAATCAAAGGTACGGATTCGGCTTAACCCTGCCGGCTTCCTGGGAAAATTATTCGGTCACTGTAAAAAGCACTAATTGGTCGAATCGTATCATCGCGACCAGCTTGTACTTCGGCTTTCCTGAGCAGGCGGATGGTTTGTTTGCCATTACTGTTTTTACCAAGGATCAATGGGATAAATTGAGCGGTTTGTCGCCGGCAGAGCGAGGCGCCGCCTACCTCGGCGAAAATTCAATGTATGTGTTCGCTTGGGCTCGTTCGCAATTTTCGGCCAATAAGGAAATGGAAATAAAAGCATTGGAAATTGAAAATATCGTAAATTCTTTTTATACAGACGCTAAATAAGTAAAACACGATAAAACTCCGCGCCGGCGGAGTTTTTAAATTGCCAAAAAATGTATTTGGTGAAGCAGGAACTGACGATTGTTAGTGATGGCAGGTTGTTTTCTCATCGATAACGTTATGCTATAATTATTAAAGATATGAATAAAAAAACATTAGGCAATTTGCTCAGGAATTTGATGGCAAAAAATATTTTATTTGCCCCGAAAAAATCCGATGAATTGGTCATTGGCAGAATTGAGGATTTAAAAGAGATTGATTGGAGCATGAATATCCCGAAGCAAAGCTTTAAACACTTATTAATACCGGCGACGGAAAAAATTTTGGTTCAAAAAAGAGGAAAAATTCGTGAAGTATCCGCTGCGACGGATCAAGTAATATTCGGCGTCAATATTTTGGATTTACAGGCGTTGACATATCTTGAAGCCATATTCAGTCAGGATCCCTATTTTCAAAAAAGAAGAGCGCAGACTATTGTTATCGGCTATAGCAAGGGCCTGCCATCGGATTATCGGCGATATAAGATAGTCCATGAAAAATTACGAGAAGATAAGCTCGAGCATTTGCGTTTCGATATTTTTATCGAAGAGTTGTCCGATCGTCAGTTAAAAGTTTTTTCCGGATCAGAAAAAGGACAAAATATTTTGGAAAAGCAGGGAATTCAGAATTACGTGAATATCGAGTATGTCGGTCCCATACCGGAACAGGGGCCCGATCAAGATTTCGTCATAAAAAATAGGGAATTGATAAGCGCCGCCGGACCGCAGTCAAAAGTATACAAAGCAATCGGGGATATATGTTTGGCTTGCGGCAAGTGCGCCTTGGCTTGTCCGCTTTGTTTTTGCTTTGAGCATGAAGATATCTCCGATGGCGATGAGATAAGCCGAGAGCGTCGCTGGTCAACTTGCTTTTACCCGGAATTCACGAAGATCACGGGCGGTGAAAATGATATGATCACCGCTTCAGAAAAGCTATATTACTGGTATCATCATAAATTCGTCAGGATGGTTGATGAGTACAAATTTCCCGGCTGCGTCGGCTGCGGCCGATGTTATAAGGTTTGCCCGGTCGGTATCAATATCCGCGATAATTTGCGTAATTTAAGAAAATAAGAACATGCAAAATCCCTACAAGGTGCTGCCAGCGAAAATAATCAAAAAGGAAAAGCAAAACGAAATCACCTATTTGTTTCGCTTAAGGCTGCCCTCGAATATTCAGCAAAAGTTCGATTTTTTGCCGGGTCAATTCATGCAGGCCGGCTTAATGGGTTTTCGCGAGGCGCCCATCAGCATTTGCTCCAGCCCGAAATATTCCCGAAAATTTTTTGAATTGACGATTCGCGGCGTCGGCCGCATCACCCAAAAGTTGGTCAGTCTCAATGTCGGCGATGAAATATTGGTCCGCGGGCCATATGGCAACGGATTTCCCGACGCGAGGGATAAAAATTTGATTTTGATCGGCGGCGGCTGCGGCTTTGTGCCGCTCAGATCGGTCATCGAAGCGCACATTGACGATAAAAAAAAGCGAATGCAGATATTTATCGGCTGTAAAGATAAAGATAGTTTATTTTTTAAGGATAAATTCAAAGTCTGGAAAAAATCAGCAGATTTTCGCTTGATTCTGGAAAAAGGATCATTGACCGGCTTTGGCGTAAGGAGCGGCTTTATCACCGATTTATTGGATCAGCCGCTCCTGGATCAGTCAATGGTCTTTGTTGTTGGTCCGCGGATAATGTATCAATTCGTGATTCGGAAATTATTGAAAGCGAAGATTAAACCAGAAAATATTTTTTTAAGTTTAGAAAAACGAATGTATTGCGGCCAAGGCCTTTGCCAGCATTGCGCCGTCGGCTCCAAATATATTTGCAAAGACGGTCCGGTATTTAGCTTAACCGATTTGGCCGGCGTGCCGGAATTCGCCGCATTATTTTAAAATAGCGAAATATGAATGTGGTTCATGAAGAAACGCAGCGATTTAATTTGTTCATCATCATGCTGATCGCGTTTACCGCGGTCGTTATCGGCGCGTATTTTATTTCCTCCTGGCATCAGCATGATTCCATGAAAATTTCCGGATCATCAGCTTACGTGCTGGCGGCGCTGCTGGTCTTTGATTTATTTTTTATTGCCAATTTTTTTCAATTAAAAACCGTTGTTTCGGATCAACAGCTGATTTTCGGATTTGGGATAATGAAAAAAAAGATAAATTTAACGTCAATCGAAATCGTTCGTGTCGAAGATTATGTTTTTCATAAATATATGGGCTATGGTATTCGCGTGTCTCGGGATCGGACAATCGGTTATATCGCGAGTTCCGGTCAGGGCGTCTTTATTAAAACACCGACAAAAAATTATTTTATCACTTCTTCGGGTGCCGAACGTTTGAAATCGATGATTGAATCGGCAAAACATAAATCGGCGGCCGCGGGCTGATCAATTATGTCCAATAAAAAAATGAAAATCGGAATATTGTCGCTGACATCGTGTGAAGGATGCTGTTTTGCGCTGCTTGATCAATCGCAACAGTACCTGGATCTCGTTAAATCATTGGATATGACTTTTTTTCGGTTATGGAAGGACGAGGTGGATTTATCATTGTTAAAATTTGACGCGGTGTTTGTCGAGGGCAGCCCGGTAACCGCGCGAAACATCAAACAGCTTAAAATTGCCAGAAAAAATTCAAAATTATTGGCCAGTCTGGGCACTTGCGCTCATTTGGGAGGAATTTATCATCTGAAGAATTATTATGATAAAGAGAAACTGATCAAGCAGGTTTATACCGAAACCAAGGGAATTGAAAATCCCTATGTTTATCCGGTCAGTTATTATGTCAAAGTCGATTTCGTCGTGCCGACCTGTCCGATCAGTGCCGATGAATTTTTTCGCATGATCAATGAAGTGATGATCGGTCGATTGCCTAAAATTCCACAGCATACCGTTTGTGATGATTGTCAGCGCCGCGACTATGAGTGCGTTTTGCAAAAAGGTGAAATTTGCCTGGGGCCGATCACTCAAGCCGGGTGCGATGCCATCTGTTTGAAAAGCAAGCAAGGTTGCTGGGGGTGCCGTGGGTTGATCAGGGACGCTGAAGTGCCCAAGCTGATCAAATTACTTCGGAAAAATCATTCGCGGGAGGAAATAGAAAAAGCGCTGGAAGCGTTCGGAGTCAAAGAACAAATTGAATATGAATAATTTTTTAACATACATAAAATTTTTTTTGAGCGCTGCCGTATTTCTTTTTTTCATCGCCGCGAATTCCCCGGTCGCTCAAGCGCAAGACGCGCCGGTCGCGGAAAATATTACTTTTGAAGCCGAGGTCGTTAAAATTTTGGAACAGCGTCAGTTTCAGCGTGAGGATGGTTCCAATGTAACTCAGCAAAACATATTATTGCGTGGATTGACCGGAGAATTTCAAGGCCGGGAAGTGGAGTTTCACGGTATTTCCGAAGTGGATGTATTTAGCGCCAATGCTTATGAAATCGGTGACCAAGTGCTGGTTCAGCAAGATTATGACTTGAACGGCCAAGAAAAATTTTATATTCAAGATTATGTTCGGCGCGGCTATATTTATGTTTTGGCTGGGTTATTTGCCGTTTTTACCGTGATCATCGGCGGAAAAAAGGGATTGAGATCTTTATTGAGCCTGATCGTAAGCTATTTGATAATCATGTATTTTATCCTGCCGAGAATATTAAGTGGCTCAAGCCCTTTAATTGTCGGCATTATCGGAGTATTCCTTATCTTGGCGGTCATCATATATTTAACGGAAGGCCTTGGCAGAAAGTCGCACGTGGCCATCGCCAGCGTTTTGGCATCGCTGATCGTAACATTTGTAATCTCGTACATTTTCACGAAGCTGACGCGCTTGTCGGGCATGGCGCAGGAAGAATCGGTTTTTTTAACCGGCATCGCCGGCGGTCAGATAGATTTTCGGGGATTGCTTTTAGCGGGGATTTTAATCGGCACCGCCGGTGTTCTTGATGATGTTATTGTCGGTCAAATTGAAGCGGTGGAACAGCTGCGGACAGTCAATCAAAATCTATCGAAAAAAGAAACGTTCAAAGCGGCTTACAAGATCGGTAATACTCATTTGGGAGCGATTGTCAATACACTGTTTTTGACATATACCGGCGCTTCGCTGCCGCTATTGCTTTTATTCAGCGTCAATGAACCGCCGTTTCTAACCATCAGAGAAGTGCTTAATCATGAATTGATCGCCACGGAAATTGTCAGAACATTGGTTGGTAGCATCGGCGTGGCGCTGTCTTTGCCGATCGCCACCGTGATGAGCGTTTATTTAATTAAAAACAAAAAATCGGCTGTTGCCTCGGGCAAGCAACATGCCAGGTAGTTTTATTTATGAAAAGAATCACGATAAATCACATCTCGAAAACCGAGGGCCATATGAGCTTTGTCGGTTCCTTGCTTGGCGGCGATTTGGCTTCGGCCAAGATAGAGACCGAAGAAGGGGCCAGGCTGTTTGAAGGCATGGTCGCGGGACGTCCCTATTATCAAATGCCGGTGATTGTTGCCCGAATCTGCGGAGTTTGCCCGATTGTTCATAATCTGGCGTCCATAAAAGCGATCGAGAGCGCTTTTTCCGTCAAAGTCACCGAAGAAATAATTTTACTGCGAAAGATTTTGGAATTAGCCCAAATAATTCACAGCCACACATTGCATATCTATTTCTTAGCTTTCCCTGATTTGATTGGCGTATCCGACAATGATGATTTAATAAATCGATATCCGAAACAAACGGCTCAAGCGCTGGCTATCCGAAGCTGGGGAGTTCAGCTCGCAAAGCTGATCGGCGGCCGGACCGTTCATCCGATAAACAGCGTGGCCGGCGGCTTTAACGTAAAGCCGGATATGCGTGGTTTATTGGATTTGTGTGAACAAATACCAGACAAAATTCAATTATCCGAACAGCTTTTTAATTTTTTGAAAAAGCCGGACATTCCGGATTTTGAAAATCCGTCCGATTATTTGGCGCTGAAAACCTCCAATGAATATGCCATATACGATGGTCAGGTGTATTTTTTAAATGATCGGCAAAAGAATCCGGCCGAACAATTTTATTCTTTGATTGACGAAGAAAGCCTGCCCTATCAGGCGGTAAAGCGCGCCTATCATTTTGACCAACCGATGATGCTCGGTGCCTTGGCCAGGATTAATTGCAATTACGCTCAATTAAATTCTATTGCGAAAAAAAATTGGGGTGAGCTGAGAATAAAGATGCCAGCTTACAACCCGTTTTATAATATTTTGGCGCAAGCGGCGGAAGTAATTCATTGTTTGGAGGAATGTCAAAAATTGATTAAAAGATATTCGAAAATAAAAAATTCGAAGCTGAAAGTTAGTTTTAAGCCGGCGGCGGGGGAGGGGATCGGCGTCATCGAAGCGCCGCGCGGGCTTTTGTTTCATTATTATAAATTTGACTCTCAAGGCAATGTCCGAAAATGCAATATTTTAACTCCGACCTGTTTGTTTATGGCCAATCTGGAGAAGGATTTGGAAAAGTTTCTGCCAACCCTTTCGGGATTATCAAATAAAAAGCGTGACTTGCTCATAAAATCATTGATTCGCGCCTATGACCCCTGCATTTCTTGCGCGACGCATTAAAAATGATGAATATGCATGATCTTCATTTGGCAGATAAAATTCATCGGCTGATTTTGGAAAAAGCGCAGCAAAACAATTTTAAGCGAGTATCGGAGGTGGTGATCGAGCTGGGATTTATTAAGGAGCACGGGCAAGATATTTCTCCGGAAAATTTGGAGTTCAATTTGAAGTTGCTGAATGAAAACACCATTGCCGAAAACGCCGTAATTACAATTATCAAAGTCAAAGGCCAAGAAAATTATTGGACGCTCAAAGAAATCACCGGCGAATAAAATTTTAGCTTTTCGCTCAATAAATTGTTATAATAGAGCATATGCCGCCCCAATATATAAAAAAAACGCTTCGCCTCGATCACCTTCGCGATTTTGACGGCAAATTGGTTTTGGTCAGGGTTGATTTTAACGTGCCGATCGAGCATGGCCGGGTAGTGGAAAATTTTAGGTTAAAATCGGCTCTGCCGACTATCAAATACATCGCCGAGCATCATGGGCGTCCGATTTTAATCAGCCATTTGGGTCGGCCTGAAGGTCGATACGATAAAAATTATTCTCTCACTCCGATCTATCGGGAGCTTCGAAAATTATTGCCGGAATACAAAGTTCGTTTTTGGGATAAAAAAATATCAGACATCACCAGAAAAGATTTGAGCGCCATTGAGGTGGGGGAAATTGTATTACTGGAGAATATCAGATTTTATGCCGGTGAAGATAAAAATCAATTTGCTTTCGCCAACGCTTTGTCCAGGCTCGGCCACTATTACGTTAATGAAGCTTTTTCTTTTTCGCATCGCCGGGCAGCTTCCATCGATAGGGTCGCGCGCTTATTGCCGTCATATCTCGGATTCAAGTTTTTTGAAGAAATTGATTCCCTGTCGAAGCTGATAAAACCCGGACGACCGGCCGTTGCCATCATTGGCGGAATTAAGGTGGAAACCAAACTGCCACTGATGGCCAAATTAATGTCCAGCTACGATAACTTTTTGGTCGGCGGCGTGGCGGCCAATGTTTTTTTCGCGGCGCAGCATTATGAAATTGGCCAGTCGGTCATCGATCATGGCAATATCCGGAATGCGGCGGAAATGCTGGACCGATTTTCAAAAAAAATAATTTTGCCGATAGACGTATTGATTTGGAGTAAACAAGAAAACATTATCATTCGAAGAAAAATTTCCGAAGACAAGGATATCGTTTACAAAGCCGATCAAATGATTTTGGATGTCGGACCGGCAACCGTGAAGTTATTTTCTAAATACGTCCGGCGCGCCAAAACCATCGTTTGGAACGGACCAATGGGAAAAATGGAAGACTCGCGCTTTCGAGAAGGCACCACCGCCTTGGCGCATGCCGTGGCCGGTCGATCAGCCGGGCCTACTTTTGGCGCGGTCGGTGGCGGTGAAACCATCGATGCGCTCAGCCGTGTCGGCATGCTTAATGACATGGATTTCGTTTCCACCGGGGGCGGCGCCATGCTTGATTTTTTGATCGACCCGAAAAAATTTCCCGGTTTGGCGGCGATATCAAGTAAAAAATAATATTGGGAAAGTAGGATGGGAGGGATGTAGTGTCGAATGCGCGATTATGGCCATTGAGCTACCTGCCTGCCAGCCTATTGCCTAAGAGCAAAAAAAATATGGACAAAACATTTTGGCCCTCATGGCGAGAAAACAAGCTGTTCACGATTATTGTGGCGGTCCTGCTAGTGGCTTTAATCGGTTTGGTCGGTTTGGGAGTTATGTCGAAAATTAAAGCATACAATTATATCGGTGTTTCACCGGAATCACGCTATACCATCACCGTTCAGGGTGAAGGCAAGGTGATTGCCATCCCGGACGTCGCTAAATTGACTTTGGGCACTGATTCATTGGATAAAACAGTTGCCGATGCTCAAAAGAAAGTTAATTCGGATATAAATAATTTGGTAACGGAGCTGAAGTCACAATATAACATTGACAAAAAAGATATTCGCACCGTTAATTATTCGATCTATCCGGAATACGATTGGACAGACCGCGGTCAGGTATTTAAAGGTTATCGCGTTTCACAAAATGTTGAAGTCACCATTCGAGACACTGAAGCGGCGGGGAATATTATCAATCTCGCCGGTGAATTGGGTCTAAAGACCGTCAGCGGTTTGCAGTTCACCGTTGAAGATCCGGAAATTTACAAACAAGACGCCAGAAAGCAAGCGCTGCAGCAGGCGAAGCAAAAGGCGGAGGAATTGGCCGGCGTGGCCGGAGTTAAGCTGGGACGAGTGGTTTCTTTTTCCGAAAATGAAGGCTATGCTCCAGACTATACCTATAAAACATACGCTGAATCAGCGGTCGGCATTGGCGGTGGAGCGCCGGCTCCACAAATCGAAGTCGGATCTCAGGAGATTGTTATCAATGCCACCGTGGAGTACGAGATTCTTTAAATTATTGGGAGAATAATCGCGAAGGTCGGCAGATATGTTTTTGTTTTAATTGAAATTAAATAACCAACGCATTATGCTAATCAAGCAAATAAAGGCCAGAGAAATTTTAGATTCGCGCGGCAATCCGACCGTTGAGGCGGAAATCAAATTAAAAAACGGCTTGTGCGCATCCGCCTCGGTGCCTTCCGGAGCTTCAACCGGTATTCACGAAGCGCTGGAACTGCGCGATGGCGGTAAAAGATATAATGGGCTGGGGGTGTTGACGGCCGTTCGAAACATTGAAAGAATCATTGCTCCAAAGCTTGTTGGCCGGCGCGTCGATCAACAGCAAAGAATCGATCAGCAGATGATTGATTTGGATGGCACGGCCAATAAAAAAAAGCTGGGCGCGAATTCAATACTGGCTGTTTCTATGGCCTGCGCTCGTACCGCGTCATTGGCACTGAAAAAACCGCTGTATCGGCATCTTAATCAGCTCGGTAAATTCGGAAAGATTAAGAAAATGCCGTATGCCACGATGAATATTTTAAATGGCGGCCGTCACGCGGATAACGGTTTGTCCATTCAGGAATTCATGATTGTGCCGAAACAAAAAAAGTTTGCGGCAAGAGTTAGGGCGGGAGCGGAAATTTTTCACGCCTTAAAAAGCATCCTGGTTGCCAAAAAATTGGTGGCTTTGGTCGGTGATGAAGGCGGCTATGCGCCTCGACTCAAAAATAACGAGCAAGCGATCCAGTTGATCATCCAAGCGATTAAAAAGGCAGGCTATCGGCCGGGCGGGGATGTCAATTTGGGCATGGATCTGGCCGCGTCCGAGTTTTATCGGCAGAAAAGATATTTTTTGCAGGGGCAGGGCATCAGCGCTGATTCGATGATTAAATTGCTCGATCGCTGGATGAATAAATATCCTTTTGAATTGATCGAGGACCCTCTGGCAGAAGATGATTGGCTGAATTGGGAAAAAATCACCGGATTTCTGGGCGGTTCGGTGCTCTTGGTCGGCGATGATTTATTCGCAACCAATTTTGATCGGCTTGACGAAGGCATCAATCAGGGCGTGGCCAACGCGATTTTGATCAAATTAAATCAAATCGGATCGCTAACAGAAACGTTAAATACGATTAAGCTGGCCAAAGCCTATGATTATCAGGTCATTGTGTCGCATCGATCCGGCGAAACAACGGATGATTTCATCTCCGATTTAGCGGTTGGCGCCAATGCCGATTACATCAAAACCGGATCATTATCCCGCGGTGAACGGGTTGGCAAATACAATCGGCTGATGGCCATAGAAAATGAGATTTTTTAAATCAGATAAAATTTAACAAGCAATAAAATTGATAATATGGCCCCCAAATCAAATCTTCCTCTAATTTTGATAATTCTTGACGGTTGGGGATTGGCTCCAAAAAATCCGGGCAACGCGATAGAATTGGCTCAAAAGCCAAATTTTGATTTTATTCATGCCCAATATGCTCATACGGAAGTTCACGCTCATGGCCATTTTGTCGGTCTGCCGGACGCTCAGGTGGGGAATTCGGAAGCCGGCCACATGAATATCGGCGCGGGCAGAGTGGTCAAGCAGGATTCAGTTATAATTTCCAGGGCGATTCGCAATGGCACATTTGATAAAAATCCGGCGTTCATCAATTTGATCAGGCATGTTGATAAGTATAATTCGGACGTTCATTTAATGGGTTTGGTATCGCTCGCTGACAGCCCGCATATGTCGCTCGAACATTTGCTTACCTTAACCCGATTGACATGTAAAAGATGTCAGCGCGTTTATCTGCATTTGTTCACCGATGGTCGCGATTCTCCACAATTCGCAGCGGCCGATATTTTGCGAAGAGTGCAGAAGAAATTGCCCAAGCACGTCCGGATTGCCTCGCTGGTCGGTCGATTTTATGCCATGGACAGAAATAAAAAATGGCAGCGAACCAAGACCGCTTATGATTTGCTGACCTTGGGTAAGGGTGGGCGATATGAAAATTTCGATCAGGCGGTATTGCACTCGTATAATATGGGATTGACCGATGAATTCTTCGAGCCATCACTGCTCGTCGCCAAAGGGGAAAAACCGGCGCTGATAAAAGAAAATGACGGCGTGATATTTTTTAATCTCAGGTCTGACCGCGCTCGCCAGCTGACCAAGTGTTTCGTGCAAAAAGAATTCAATAAGCTTAATAAAGGGGCGTTTATCAGAAAAAAAGTTTTTAAAAATTTGGCGTTTGTGACCTTAACCGATTTTGGACCGGATTTGAACAGTATACTGACCGCTTTTCCCAGTGAAACATGCAAATATTCAATGCCGAAAATTTTTAAAAATATCCGGCAGGTTTATTTGGCTGAAACTGAAAAATACGCGCACATGACTTATTTCATCAATGGCGGATCTGACGCGCCGGTCAATGGCGAAGATCGCGTCCGCATACCGTCGCCGAACGTAAAAAGTTACGATTTGAAGCCGGAAATGAGCGCTTATAAGCTTACCGATACGATCCTTGATTTATTTTTAAAGAAAAAATATGATTATTACGCAGTGAATTTCGCCAATCCGGACATGGTCGGCCATACGGGCAATTTAGATGCCTGCATTAAAGCGATCCATGCCGTTGATAAGTGTCTGGGCGCGATTTATAAAAAGTTCATCAAAGCCGGCGGCACCTGCGTCGTTACGGCTGATCATGGCAACGCGGAAAAAATGATCGATTTGAAAACCGGCGAAAAATTCACCGAACACACCACCAATAAGGTGCCACTCATTATTGCCAACAGTAAGCAATACAATTTAAGAAAAAATGGCAAGTTGGGGAACATTTTGCCCACGATTTGCTCCGTTTTAAATACAAAAATACCGGGAAAAAAATTAAAAACATTAGTCAAATAATTATGGAAAATAATGTTCCCAAACCGTTGGTGCTGATAATATTGGATGGCTGGGGTATTGCCGCCCCCTCGACCGGCAACGCCATCACTTTGGCGAAAACCCCTAATTTCAATAGATTCGTGGCTAATTATCCGGCCATGACTTTGCTCGCGGCCGGTGAAGCCGTGGGCCTTCCGGAAAATGAGCCGGGCAATTCCGAAGTCGGACACATGACTTTGGGCTGCGGAAAAATATTTTACCAAAATTTGCCCAGAATAAATCGAGCGATAAAAGACGGAGATTTTTTTAATAATCAAATATTGCTGAAAGCGATCAATCATGTCAAGGTCTATAAATCAAAACTCCATTTGATCGGCATGCTGAGTGACGGCAACGTCCAAGGGTCGATCGTTCACATCATGGCGGCGCTGGATTTGGCCAAGCGCAACAATGTGTCGCGAGTTTATATCCATGGTATTTTGGACGGAGTTGATTCAGTTAAAAACAGCGGCTCCGATTTTATTCGTCAGTTGCAAAAATACCTGCTTGATAACGGGATTGGCGATATTGCTTCTATATCCGGTAGATTCTATGCTCTTGATCGTGACGGACATTGGGAGAGAACGCAAAAGGCGTTCAATGCCATGGCGAATGGACAATCCGAGGAATTTTATGATGATCCGGTTGAGGCAGTCGAAGCGTCGTATCGAAAGGATATATTTGATGAAGGCTTTTTGCCCACGGTCATCACCAGCGGCGGTGAACCGAAAACCACGATTGACGCCAACGATGCCGTGATTTTTTTGAATCTCAAAGGCGATCGGGCCAGACAGCTGACCTTGGCGCTGGCGGCCAAAGATTTTGACAAATTCGAGCGCAGCACGAAAATTGATAATCTGGTTTTTGTCACTTTGACGCACTATCAGCCTGATTTGCCGGTCGACGTGGCCTTTCCGAAACAATTTATAAAGACATCTCTCGCCAAGGTTATCAGCAATAACGGATTAAAACAGCTTGACCTGGCGGAAACTGAAAAATTCGCGCACGTGACGTTTTTTTTCGGCGGCGCGGCTCAGCAGCCGTTTATCAACGAAGATCGGGTGATGATCCCGTCACCGCATGTGGAATCATACGCTGATACGCCGTCAATGTCAGCTTTTGAAATATCTAAACGAATGGAAAAGGAAATATTGAGAGAAGTTTACGATTTTGTTGTGTGCAATTTCGCCAACGCTGACATGGTCGGCCATACGGGCAACACGGCGGCGGCGGTGGCCGCGGTCGAAGCGGTGGATAAATGTCTGGGAACGATTGCGGATTTGGTGTTATCAAAGGACGGGGCGGTCATACTGGTTGGCGATCATGGCAACGCCGAAGAGATGCATAATTTAAAAACGGGCGAGGATGAAAAATTTCACACGAAAAATCCGGTCCCTTTGGTGCTGATCGGCAAGAAATGGGAGGGTAAAAATATTCCCGGATCAGAGAGCATCGGCAACGATCTCAGCTTGGTCAAACCAGCTGGCATGCTGTCCGATGTGGCGCCGACGATATTAAAAATTTTAAAATTGCCAATACCTGCCGAGATGAGCGGGAAATCATTGATTTAGCATCATCGAATCACATGACGGTGCGCTGTATTTGATGCCGATGCATTAGCCATTATCGATTCCCGCAGCTCGTGTCTTTCAATTAACACAACATCCAGCTCAATATGCCAGAACTGCCGGAAATTGAAGTATTAAAAAACAGCCTGAAAAACGTGCTGCCCGGAAAAATAATCGACTGGGTAAAAATTATTGATTTCATTAAAAAAATAGAACCGAAAAATTTGCCCGCCAAATTGAAAGGCCAGAAGGTCATAAAAGTATCGCGAAGACAGAAAATGATAATTTTCGAGCTGAGTGGCGGCAATTATTTGGTAACGCATTTGAAAATGACCGGACAGTATGTATTTAAATCCACCGCAGGGCAGCTTTTTTTTGGCGGCCACGGCCAGCCGGGTATCGATACGGTTCCCAATAAATACACGCGTGTCATTTTTTATTTAAAAAATGATGGAATTTTATACTACGGCGATTTGCGAAAATTCGGCTGGCTGAAGCTGCTGGATGAGAATGGATTGGCCGAGCTGTCCGGGCAATTCGGAGTCGAGCCATTATCAAGAAATTTCAGTCGGCAATATTTTAATTTGATTTTGGAAAGATATTCCCGGAAAAAAATCAAATTGATTCTGATGGATCAATTCATGATTTCCGGAATCGGCAACATTTACGCTGCGGAAATATTATTTAAATCCGGAGTCAGGCCCGATCGGCCGGCCGGCCGGCTAAGCGAAAAAGAAAAGAACGCCATCTTTCATCAAATAAAAAGAATCCTGACGGATTCCATTAAACTGGGCGGTACGGCTGTCAATACCTATCCGAACTCAAATTCTACCGGCGGTTTTAATAAAAAACTGAGAGTATACGACCGAGAAGGGCAGCCGTGTTTTCGCTGCAAAGCGCGGCTCCGGCGAGTCAAATTCGGCGGCCGCAGCACGGTATATTGCCCTGAATGTCAAAAATAACGGCTGAAGATAATATAAATGAAAGGCACGGCAATGCCAATGATAATTCCAGCGAGTGCTTCAATCGGAGTATGTCCCAATCTTGTCGGCATCGTTTTGAATACAGTTCTTTTTGATTCCGGCAGTAAGTGGATAACTTCATTGATTACCTGAGCGTGTTTGCCTAAAGTGCGGCGAAAGCCAATTGCGTCTCTGATCGTTAAAATGGCGAAAACCACAGCAATGGCGAAGGCCACCGAGTTCCAGCCTTCATAGTACCCGGCAACGAATGCCAGTGAGGAAACAAATGCGGCGTGAGATGATGGCATGCCGCCGTAACTATTGATTTCACCCCACGAGAACTCGCCTTTGGCGGCGCTGATTAAGAGTTTGAGTAATTGGCAGAGCAGCCCGGCAACGATCGGAATAAAAATAATTTGAATCATAGATTTTGCAAGTTATAAAGTTGCGATGCGCTGGCATTATAACTGAATTTTTTTCGATAAATTATAACCTAAAAATTTTATAATTTCGTAACGCCAAATATGTTTTATTGTCTCTCGTTCGTATTAGGCATTATCCAAGGAATCACCGAATTTTTACCAATTTCCAGCTCGGGTCATTTAATTATATTTAGGGATGTCCTGCGTTTTCAGATTAATGACAGCCTGAGTTTCGACGTGGCTCTGCATTTGGGGACGCTATTGGCGATTATCATTTTTTTTAGAAAAGATATTTGTCGATTGATTTCCGCCTGGCTGAGCAGTTTCCAAAATTTGAAATCACCGACCGATTTTCAGCGGCTCAGCTGGCTGATAATTCTCGGTTCAATGCCGGCGGCGCTGGCCGGACTGTTTTTGGCCGATGCCATCGAGCAATATCTGAGGCGAGAATTCATAGTGATCATTACCTTGATTCTCTTCGGGATAATATTTCTAATTGTGGAGAAGCGTTATTCGCCGAAGCGGGAAATGAAAGATTTGACTTGGAAAACCGCGCTGGGGATTGGGCTGGCTCAAATGGTGGCATTGATTCCCGGTGTTTCCAGATCCGGCATTACCATTATAACAGGAATGGGGCTGAAATTACAACGGACAGAGGCGGCGAGATTTTCTTTTCTATTGGGAATACCGGCGATAGCGGGTGCCGCGATCTTTAGCGCCGTTAAGTTGGATTATAATTCTTTGAATTCTGGCGATTATTTGGCGTTTAGCGTTGGTATTAGCAGTTCGGCCATAATTGGGTTTTTGGCAATTAAATTTTTACTTGCTATACTCAAACAGTACGGTATGAGGCCGTTTGCTTATTATCGTTTTATTTTGGCGGCAATACTGATAATTTACTTTTTAGTGAAATAAGCGTCTGATCAAAATTGCCGGGGAAAAAGCGGAAGGCGAGCCGCAGTTCGTATCCTCGGTTTTGCATCAGGCTTCATGATTCATGTCCCATGACCACATGAAAATCGTTATCATGGCCGGCGGCGGCGGCACGAGGCTGTGGCCCCTGAGCCGAGAAATTAAACCGAAACAATTTTGTAAAATTATTAGCGAAGAAACGCTGTTTGAAGAAACATTGAATCGCTTCGCCAATTTTCATATTGATGATATTTATGTCGCTTTGGGTCGCGAGCATTTGGAACAGGCGATGCGATTGGCGCCGCATATACCACGCAGCCATTTTATCGTTGAGCCGTGCAAGCGCGATACCGGGCCGGCGATGGCCTATGTCTGCCTTCATCTGGTGGAAAAATTTTTCGATGAAACGGTCGCTTTTATCCCATCGGATCATTATATCGGCGAGAATGAAAAATTTTTAAAGGCCTTAAAAGCCGGGGATGATTTGGTGCAAAAAACGGGAAAATGCTTGGATGTTTCGGTTAAGCCCAATTTCCCGAGCACGGTGCTGGGCTACACTCATATCGGCGAAAAATATTCGGATGAGGGTGGCGTCGAAGTCTATGAATTTTTAGGTCACACCGAAAAGCCCGATTTCGATACGGCGAAAAAATATTTGGCCGACGGCCATTATTTATGGCATGCCAGTTACCATATGTGGACGCCAAGAAAATTCATCGAAGCTTTTGAGAACTACGCTCCCGATATTTTGGCTCAGGTAAAAAAAATATTTTCCGCCAATCAAGACAGCAACGATCGTGTGATTGAAAATATTTGTGATTCGATGAGGCCGATATCGATTGATTACGCCGTCATGGAGAAAATTAATCCGGATGATGTTTTAATCATCAAAGCCAATTTTCATTGGAGCGATATCGGGGCGTTTGATGTGCTGTATGACGCTCAAAAAAGCCGGGTGGATCGGGACAATAATTTGGTTAGAGCCAATTGGCTGGGCGTGGATACCGCCGGCTGCTATATCAATGCCCGCAGTGATAAAATTATCGCCACGCTGGGCGTCGATGACTTAGTGATTATCGACACCGCCGATGCCTTGCTTGTCTGTAAAAAAGGGGATGCTCAACACGTGAAACAAATCATTGAAAAATTGAAAGAAAAAAAAGATTGGGAAAAATATTTATGAAAAAAACGTTTTTAATTATAATTGCCTCGGCGCTGATTATTGCCGCGCTCGGCTTTATCAAGTGGCGTCATCTTCAGCGGCCGATTTTAATCACCCAAAATATACCTTTTAAAATTGATAGCGGCATGAGCGCCACGGAAATCGTCGACAAACTTGAATCAAATCAAATCATTACCGACGGCCAGGCTCTTTTATGGTATTTGAAATTAACGGGCCAGGACGGGAATTTTATCGCCGGCACATATTGGCTTAAACCCGAATACGATTCCTTGGATTTGATCGCGGTGTTCGGGGGCGAAGGCGAGACTGTCGGCAAAGTCACTATTGTCGAGGGTTGGGATCAGCTGCAAATTGCCGCGGAATTGACTGAACAAAATATTGTCTCAGGCTTGGATTTTTTGGATGAAGTGGAAAACGGCGATTGGCGAGCGCAAAGTCTGTGGACTTTTTGGGATGGCAAACCGGTAGAAGCTGACTTGGAAGGGTACTTATACCCGGACACTTATTATTTTAACCCGGCTGAGGGCTCGTCTGGAGTGATTGATAAACTGCTAATGAATTTCGATAAAAAGCTAACGCCGGAATTACGTCAAGAAATAAAGAATCAAAAGAAAACGATTTATGAGGTTGTGACCATGGCGGCTATTGTGGAAAAAGAAATGTTCGGATACGAAGACAGGAGAATCGTCGCTGATATTTTTTGGAAGCGCCTGGAAATTGGCATGCCGCTTCAGTCTGATGCGACAATCAATTACATCACGAAAAAAGGCACTACTCGGCCAAGCTATGCTGATCTTGAAATTCAGCATCCTTACAATACTTATGAAAATAAAGGTCTGCCGCCAGGCCCGATCTGCAATCCGAGCATTGAAGCGATCAAAGCAGTGATTTATCCGGAGAAAAATGATTATTATTATTTTTTAAACACCGCGGATGGTCGGATCATATACAGCCGAACGTTTGATGAACATGTGGCAAATAAACAAAAATATTTGAATTGATCGCGTGAGCCGGTCGTTGTCGTTTTAGGCGAATTTTTATGTAGAAAACCATCAGTTCGCGATAAATCGCGGTATAAAATTTATGAAAGAATTTTTCATTACATTGGTAATCGGCCTCCTGGTGTTTGTGCTCGCGGGTGCCTGGTATTTTTTATTCTCCAGCACAAACGAAATTCCGCAGATTGAACAATCGCCAATCGAAATTTCCACGCCGGAATTGGTTAAGCTGGCGCAAGACATATTCAAGAATAAAAAGGATCAAGGCGTGGATATGATGAACGGTCCCTGCCTGACAAACCAGCTGGTGCCGGGCTGGGTGGTGGATGTGGCGCATGACCCGCGTTTGCCCGTTGATGATCTGCCGGAAAATCAATGTTCCGCATTTCGCGAAGGCCGCGCCGATCATTTTATCGAGCTGGATACGGATGGTAATTTGATTAAAATAAAATAAACCGTTGTTGAAACGGTTTACATGATAAGCACCGGCCATTTACAGACGTAGCCGTCCGCCAATTTTGATGTCGGTACCATAAAAGAAATTTTTTCCCCATCGGGATTGAACACACGAACCAATTTAACATTGGTATCGCCGGAGCTGGCGAAGTCAGAACAAATCAAGCTCAGTCCGGAGATAACGCGCTGAAAATCGGTCGCGGTCAGGCACATATCGCGCTTGATTTGACAATTCATTACCCGGACGCAATCCATGCAAGGTGTTCGGCGATAATTTCGACCAGTCTGCTTTTTTTCGGAATGATAAGTGCAGTCGAAAAAAATATCAGCGACAGCGGGATGGTGTTCGATAATGCGAAGAAAAGATGTTTTAATGTGGCAATTATTCTTCTTTTGGCAATCGTCGCAGCTTTTCATCTTCCCCCCTTGGCGCTTGGGAATAACTCTGATACCATAACAATGTTAATTAATTTTGTCAATATTATGCTCAGTAAAACATTTTGGAAAAAAATTTTACGGGATCACTCGGAAAATCAAAAGGGTCGATCAATGATAATTGGCCAGTCGAATTTGGCTCTAAACAGCGCCAAAAAGTGCATCTTTGCCCTGCATCGAGATAATTTAAAAGACGCACAAGCCAAGATTGATGAAAGCAAACAGGTTTTGACGGGATTGGAGAAGAAATTCGGCTCGAATTCCAAATTTCGCTGTGAGGGTTCCTGGAAGGCGGCGGCTGAAGAGTTTGTGGAAGCGGCGCTGTACTTCGACTACAGGAAATCGGGAAACGTCAACGAGATCAAAGGCATAAAGCTTGAATTCGATGAATATATTGGCGGTTTGGCCGATTTTTCTGGAGAATTGGTTCGCTGGGCCGTCCTTTTAGTGAATAAAGGGAATTATTCAAAGATTTATGAAATACAAAATACTGTCAGTGAGGTGATTCAAGTATTGCTAGACGCTAATCTAACCAGCTACCTGCGCCAGAAATTCGATCAGGCGAAAAAAAATCAGCAGCGGATCGAGCAGATGATATATGATCTTAAAATTAGGGAATTAATTTAAGGGATAACAGGGCTTCACAAGGCTTGACAGGGCAGATAAGGCATGACAAGGCTGATCCAACCTTATCAAATTTCGTAAAAGCCCTGTTAAGCCCTATTTTACTTGTTAATCCCCGTAAAGCCTTGTTAAGCCCTCTACTTTTATGCGTCATTCCAACCGCGAACAAATTGAAAAAATCAGCAGTCAGCCAGTGACTGCGCCTGCTGTGGTAAAATCAAAAGGCAGCTTTTGGGGTAAAATAAAAGCCGGCTGCTGCCTGGTTTTAGTAGCCGGCTTAGTGGCAGGAGGACTTTATATTTACAAATTTTATCAAGAGGCTAAAGCCAAGATGGATTCGGAAATTAATAAAAATAAAGAACTTTATCAGGATACGAAAGAAACTATTGAAAAGGCGAATGAAAATTATCAGGAAATAAATGCGGCGATTGAAGAGGGGAAGGCGTATTTGGATAAAGCGGAGGAGTTAAAGGACAAAATTAGTAATTAAATTCCAAGTCACAAATTACAAATAACAAATAAATTCCAATATTCAAAGCTCCAAACAGATGATGTTTGGAATTTATTGTTTCGGAAATTGAGATTCATTTGTATTTTGGAGCTTGAGCATTGTGATTTTAAAAAGAACGTTTGTTACGCGTTTTTTACAAATTGAAGTTTGTCACTCCAGTTATCTTAATCTTTTCGAAGCTAAAACATAATACTTCTTATTTATCTCAAAGCCCAAATATCTTCTTTTCAATTTTTTAGCCACCACGCAAGTGGTGCCAGAGCCGAGGAACGGATCGAAAACCAAATCATTTTCATTTGAAGAAGCTAAAATAATTCGTTCAATCAATTTTTCCGGTTTTTGAGTGGGATGTTCTGTGTTTTCCGGCATTGACCAGAACGGCACAGTTAAATCCGTCCAGATATTTGACGGGTGAGTGAAGCGGAATTTTTCGCCGTTTTCTTCGACCCAGTCTTTCGGCTTGCCTGCTGAATCTTTATAAGGAGCAATGACTGCTTTTTTTATTTTGACCTGATCTAAGTTGAAAGTGTAGTCTTTAGACTTGGTGGCGAACCAAATGTCTTCCATATTATTTTTCCAGTTGACTTTTGAACCGCGTCCTTTTTCGCGCTTCCAGGTGATCCTATTTTGTACAATAAAATATTTCCCCAAAATATTTTGAATCATGCCGGAGTTCGGCCAGTCAATGCAGAGGTAAATTGATCCTGTCGGTTTTAAAATTCGAAAGCATTCTTTAATCCAGTCGTCATTCCATTTCTCAAAGTCTTCTTTTGATAAATTAACCGTTCCATCGCCGAAATCTTTGCGGTTATTATACGGTGGATCAGTTAGAGTCAGATCAATGGAATGATCAGGAATAAGTTTAATTGAACTTAAGCAATTTGTGAGAAAAATATTATTTTCAATTTCAGAAATTGAATTAACTTTTTCAGGAAATTCTAAAAAATTGAAGTCCTGCAGTTCTTCTTGCTTAACGATTATTGTTTTGTTTCGTTTTGACTTCATTGGAATTGCAAATATGCTAATCTAATACAAATTTTACAAATAATTATGAATAATTACAAATAATCGGCAGGCTTATCTTATAATATTTCGCCTATCAAGTAACTTCAAAAATTGAAAAAACCATATCATTTGTTATAATTAATCCATATGAACCAAGGCAATTTATACATTGTGGCCACGCCGATCGGCAATTTGAAGGATATCACTTTTCGAGCCGTTGAAATTTTGAAAGAAGTTAATCTGATAGTGTGCGAAGACACCCGGCAGACCAAAAAGCTTTTAGACCATTATCAAATCAAAAAACCGCTTTTAAGCTTTCACCAGCATTCATCGGATCAGAAAATTTCGGATTTGATGAATCGGATTAAAGGCGGAGCAAGCATTGCCTATGTCAGCGACGCGGGCACGCCCAATGTTTCCGATCCGGGCGGCAAACTGGTTGAAGCCGCTTTCAAGGAAGGCATAAAAGCGATTCCGATTCCCGGGCCGTCAGCATTGACCGCTTTGGTCAGCGTTTCCGGCTTTAAGATGGACGAGTTTTGCTTCCTGGGATTTATTCCGCATAAAAAAGGCAGGCAAAAAACGTATTTGAAAATAAAAGAATCAAAAACCCCCATTGTTTTTTATGAATCATCCCATCGGATAAAAAAAACACTTAAAGATTTAAGTGAATTGGTACCGGACAGGGAAATGATTGTCGGCAGGGAATTAACGAAGATGTTTGAAACGCTTTATCGCGGCGAAGTGACATATTTGAATTCCATATTTGAAAAGGAAGATAAAGTAAAAGGTGAATTGGCTGTTATCATTGACGCCGCCTGATTAACGAGAAAGCCCCGGCGAGTGATCGCGCGGGGCCTGGAAGCTGCCGGGGTCCGTCAGAGGGGGATCTGACTTTCCTCGAGCGCCATTGATGTCCTCGGATGTACCGATTGCCTTTTGGGGCGCTGCTGGAAAGCTTGGACACCTTTTAGCTTCCGCAATCATTATATCTCATGGTTGACATTTGTCAATAGTTGTTTTATTAATATATCCGGGGGGAGACAAATTTGGAAAATAATGTCGCTAAAATCAAGCAATTATGAAAACTTTTTACGTGACCACGCCGATTTACTATGTCAATGACCAGCCGCATGTCGGGCATGCTTATACCACTTTGATGGCCGACATTTTAGCGCGATACTATCGGTCAAAATTAGGATCTGACAATGTTTGGTTTTTAACGGGGACAGATGAGCATGGCGCGAAAATTCAGCATTCAGCGGAAAAAAACGCCATATCTCCGAAGGACTATACTGATAAGGTTTCGGCAAAATTCAGACTAACCTGGGATCGATTGGAAATATCAAATAATGATTTTATCAGAACAACCGAACCCCGGCATGAGCTGGCGGTCAATAAAATTTTACAAAAATTAAAACAGGCGAAAACCCCGGCGGGAAACGATGCTTTTTATGAAAAAGATTATCAGGGATTATACTGTGTCGGCTGTGAAAGCTATATTAAAGAGGCTGATTTGATAAACGGTTTGTGTCCCGCGCATCAGACCAAGCCGGAGCTGGTCAAGGAAAAAAATTGGTTTTTCAGACTATCCGATTTTACCGATTTGTTGCAGAAAAAAATTAAAAAAGGGGAGTTGGAAATTTTGCCGAAAAAGAGAAAAAACGAGGTGCTGGGATTGCTCAAGCTAGGTTTGGAGGATTTGGCGATCAGCCGCCGTCGCGTGGCTTGGGGAATAAAAGTCCCCTGGGATTTGGAACAAACCGTTTATGTTTGGGTGGAAGCTTTGCTTAATTATATCACCGCGCTGGGCTATGGCAGTGATCAAGACGACAAGTTTAAGAGATTTTGGCCGGTCAATTTGCAGTTGATCGGAAAAGATATTTTGAAATTTCACGCGGTGATATGGCCCGCAATTTTAACATCGATCAACTTAAAATTGCCGGATAAAATATTTGCTCACGGATATTTCACAATAGACGGTCAGAAAATGAGCAAGACATTGGGTAATGTGATCGATCCCAATGAGATGATCGACAAATTCGGAGCCGAGGCGTCTCGGTATCTGATTGTTTCGCAATATCCTTTCGGTGAAGACGGTGATATTAAAGCTGATTTATTCGCGCAAACTTACAATGCTGATTTGGCCAATGGCATTGGCAATTTATCCAGCCGAATACTGGCCATTACCGAAAAATACTTCCATGCCGCGATACCGAATATTCAACCTAAAGATGTGTTCTCAACTAAAAAGATATGGAAAAATTACCGGACCAAAGTCGAAAATCTTCAAATATATGAAGCGATAAAAGAAATTAACTCTTTCGTGCAAACGCTTGATCGATACATTGCCGAAAACAAACCTTGGGAGCTAGCCAAAGCAGAAACGCAATCGGAATCGCTCGGCGCAATTGTTTATAATTTAAATGAAGCTTTGCGGCAACTGGCCTGGATGATTTATCCGATTATGCCCCAAACCTCGCAATCAATATTCGATAAATTGGGCATCAGTGATCAATTGGTTGAATTTAACGTGGTCGAGGCCGCTGAATGGGGTTTGCTTAAATCGGGAACGTCGGTTTCAAAAGGGTCGGCTTTATTTCCGCGGATATAATTTTTCTTCACATTAACAAATAAAAATAAAAAATTATGATTTTGGATTTAATATTAATCCTGATAATTGCGGGATTTGTCATCGGCGGTTATAAAAAGGGTTTTATTTCGAGTTTGGGATCTTTGGTCGGCCTGATACTGACTATATTAATTATGGCTCGATTTTATCCTTGGTTGCTGGCTCGATTCGAAGGTGGATTTTGGGTCAAAGTGCTCGTCTTTATATTGGCTTTAATAATCATTTCGATTATTATTTCAGCCGCGATTTGGCTGATGGAAAAAATATTCAAGTTTTTTCATTTTATCCCGGGCGCCAAATTATTGAATCGATTGCTGGGATCGGCTTTCGGGCTAATCAGCGGTTTGCTGATCACCTCATTTTTCGTGTGGATGCTGCTTAAATTGCCGATCAATGATGGCTGGCTGGAAAATCAGCTGCAAAACTCATATTTAATTAAACCATTGTTGCTGATCGCCTACATTTGGATTCCGGCTGTCCCGCAGGTCTATCGGGAAGTCACGAATCATGTAAAGTGATGTTCTGCGGGCATGATTCAGTGATGAAGGATAAACAGCTTAAAATTTATGGCCGTCAGTAATTATCCGTCACTGTTTGCTTCTAAAAAAAATTAAAAAAATATGATAATCGATACTCACGCCCATGTAAATTTCCAGGCATTTGATAAAGATCGCGATGAAGTGATGAACCGGGCGGCGGAAAATAAAACCGCCATGATTTTAGTCGGCGCCAATTATAAATCCAGTCTGAAGGCGGCGGAAATGGCCAATAAATATCCGAACACGTTTGCCGCCGTTGGCCTGCATCCGACTCATTTAACGGAGCAGGTTTTTGAAGAAGAAGGCGGAAAAATTTTCGCCAAGGCGGAAAAATTCGATTTGAGCGCTTTTGAGGAGCTGGCGCTCAATGTTGACGTTAAAGCGATTGGCGAATGCGGTTTGGATTATTATCATCTCAATCCGAATATTCCTTTTGAAGAACAAAAAAAGCTCCAAAAACAAGTTTTTTCAGCGCACCTGGAATTGGCCCATCGCCAAAATTTACCTCTTCTTTTGCATTGCCGATCGGAAAAAGAAGGATCTTCGGCCGCCTATGAAGACATGCTGTCCGTTTTAAGATCAAGTCGAGCGCGGCCGCGCGGCGTCTTGCATTGCTTTTCGGCCGATTGGGAAACAGCCAAGCAATTTTTAAGCCTGGGATTTTACTTGGGATTCAATGGAATTATAACTTATTCTAAATCAGTCGATTTGCTGGAGGTAATAAGAAGAATCCCCAAACACCGAATTTTGTCCGAAACCGATTGCCCATATTTGACGCCGGTGCCTTTTCGGGGTAAAAGAAATGAACCGATATATGTCGAATACGTCATTGAAAAAATCGCCCAGGTCAGAGAGATCAGTTATGAATCGGCGGCAAAATTGACATTGTCGAACGCCAAGAAATTATTTCATTTGGAAATCGCCTCGAATTAAATAAATTAATGATGAAAAAGCTGAATTACCTTTTTTTTGTTTAAAAAATTCTTGACCATAATTTAATTTTTCGCTATTATATAGGTGGTTTTAATCCTCGGTGGATAAAAAAAATCAAATGACATTGCCTAAAGAAAAAGCTACCAAAGGACTGCTGAGTTCACTTAACCTGGCTTTTCAGCTCGGATACACCATCGCCATTCCGCTGGTATTATTGGCGTTGGCCGGCCGGATGCTGGATAGCTACTTTGGCACATCGCCATGGCTTCTCTTGACGGGAATATTGATTTCCATGTTGATATCAAGCTGGGCCATATATTTCAAAATAATTAAAATTTTAAATGAGATGACAAAAAGCGAGCGTCCGCGATTGACATCGGAAAAAACAGCGAAGAACGACGCTAATAAGTAGTTATGGAAATTTCATTGGCCGCAGAGCCGGTATTCAATATAGGATCATTTCCCGTGACCAACTCATTGCTGACCGCCTGGGTCGTGGTTGCTTTTATTATGGTAATTTCAATAGTTGTCAGTAAAAAAATCAATCGAGTGCCCACAGGCATCCATAATTTATTCGAATCGGTTTTTGAATATTTTTTGGGAGTGATGGACAGCGTCACCGGATCAAAAAAATTGAGCAGGCGTTTCTTTCCGATTGTCGCCACCATTTTTTTCTTCGTGCTGCTTAATAATTGGATTGGGCTGCTGCCCGGCGTGGGCACTGTTGGATTGCATGAGCTGCATGATGGCCATGAGGTGTTCGTGCCGCTTTTTCGAGCCGGCAGCGCGGATTTGAATTTCACCATCGCCGTGGCGTTGATCGCCGTTTCCGCCACGCATTTTTTCGGTATCGCCGTGCTGGGAGTCCGAAAGCACGTGGCCAAATTCATCAGCTTGAAAAATTTGATCAAAGACCCGATAATGTTTTTTGTCGGCATACTGGAAATAGTTGGCGAAATCGCCAAAGCAATTTCTTTTTCATTCAGGCTTTTTGGCAATATTTTCGCCGGTGAGGTGCTGTTGACCGTTGTGGCGCTGTTGGTGCCCTACGTGGCTCCATTGCCGTTTTTGTTTTTGGAAATTTTTGTCGGTTTGATTCAAGCGGTGGTATTTTCGATGTTGACTTTGGTCTTTTTGAGTTTGCAGACCGCGGAGCATGAGCATTGAAAAACCATTGGTAATAGGCAATTGGCAGCTTGCGAGCAGTCAATTCGTCGATTGCTTATTACTAATAAAATAACGATTTCCGACTTTAAACATTTAATTTAAAAATGGTCGAGAAAAAGTTATAGCGGTTACAAATTCACAAATCTCATACGGTTATTACGGATGAGGCGCATTAATCGCTCAATATCGTGATACCCGGCAACGTGATTTTGTGATTTGGAAACGAAAAAAATATGGAATTAGAAGGCATCAAATCAATCATGTCTGTTGTCGCCATCGCGCTCGGCGGATTTGGTCCGGCCCTGGCGATCGGCAAGATCGGCGCGAAAGCGCTGGATTCAATCGGTAGAAATCCGGAAGCGGCCGGTAAAATTCAGGCGCCGATGATTATCGGCATCGCTTTTGCCGAAGCGGTGGCGATTTACGCGCTGGTAATCGCGCTGATCGTTAAGTTTGTGTAGATTTGAATTTTGAGCGCTAAATCTTAGACGTCCAAAGCGCCTAGGATTTAGAAATTAGAATTTAGAATTATAATTTATGGAAGAGTTAATTCATAAGCTCGGGATAAATTGGAAGTTATTAGTGGCACAAGCCATTAATTTTACGGTCGTGTTGATCGTGCTTTATAAATTCGTGTACAAGCCGATTTTAAAATTGCTCCACAATCGAGAAAAGAAAATCGCGCAAAGCCTAAAAGACGCTCAGACGGTCGAGGAAAACTTGAAAAAATCGAAAATCGAGCGGGAAAATCAAGTGGCGTTGGGGAGAAAAGAGGGGGAAAAGTTGATCGCCGCCGCCACCAAAAAAGCGGATGAGGTCAAACAAACAAAAATCGATGAGGCCAAGACCGAATCAGCCGCCCTTGTCAGCGAGGCCAAGAATAAAATACGGATGGAGCGAGAGCGGATGATTGACGAAGTGAAAAATGAAGTCGGTCAGCTGGTTTTATTGGCCACGAAGAAGATAACCCAGGAATCGATCGACGCCAAAACTCACAAAAAATTGATTGATCAGGCGGTGGCCGAGCTTCGTGAAGCCAAATTATAAACACATTATGTCGCCAAGAAACATTAAACATTATGCCAAAGCGCTGCTGCTGCTGGGGCAAGAGCATGGGATCGCCGATCAATTGCTCGCCGATTTGACTGATGTCGCAATCAAGCTGAATTCAAATTTGGATTTTAAAAAATATTTGGTTGATCCGCAAATTCGATTTGATAAAAAAAAGCAGGCGCTGGCCGCGGTCTTTCAGGATTTTATCAGTCCCAAGACCTACAATTTTTTGTATATTTTGATCAAGGGAAAAAAGTTGATGTTCCTCGATCAAGTTTTGGCCGATTTCAGAAAACGCAGCCAAGCGGAGCAAGATATTGTCGATGCGGTGGTAATTTCGGCGGTGCCGCTCGATGTGCCGCAAGAGAAAAGGATCAAAGAAGTGATCGAACACAAGACGGGCAAGCAAACATTGATAAAAAATATCATTGATCCGGGTGTGATCGGCGGTTTGCGCATTCTCGTCGGCGATTGGATAATCGACAGCACGATTATCGGCAAATTGGAGCGCTTGAAGAGAAAAATTACAATGTTAAAATAATTTAATTTTTGATTATTAATTACTAATTCGGCTATTTTCCGATCCGATGTCAACGCGCGGTAAAAACGCCAAGACATTTCTGGGAAATATTAACGGGAAATTAGCGGTTTCACAAATATGGCAGAAAAAAATAAGAAAGATCACATCGTTGAGTTGCTTAAAAAGCAGATTGAAGGATTCGAAGAAGATTTGGCCGTGGAAAAAGTCGGCAAAGTGATCGAAGTCGGTGATGGCATCGCCAGGATGACCGGCTTGAGTGATGCCATGGCGCAGGAAATTTTGGACTTTGGCGACAATACTTTCGGCGTGGCATTGAATTTATCCGAAGATTCCGTCGGAGCCATGATTTTAGGCGATTACAGCAAAGTAAAAGAAGGGGATACGGTGAAAAGCACCGGTAAGATTTTATCAGTGCCGGTAGCCGATTCATTGATAGGCCGGGTGATTAACCCATTGGGCGAGCCGCTGGACGGCAAGGAATCCATAAAAACGGATAAGTATTATCCGATTGAAAAAATCGCTCCGGGCGTCATTACTCGCGAATCAGTCAGTCAGCCGGTTCAAACCGGAATCAAGGCGATCGATTCGATGATCCCCATCGGCCGCGGCCAGCGTGAATTGATTATCGGCGACCGCCAAACCGGCAAGAGCGCCATTGCCATTGATGCCATAATCAATCAAAAAGGTCAGGATATGATATGCATTTACGTCGCGGTCGGACAAAAGGAATCCAAAATCGCGCGGCTTTTGGCCAAATTGCAGGAGAAAGGCGCGATGGATTATACCATCATTGTGTTGGCAGGCGCTTCGGATCCATCGGCCATGTCATTTATCGCTCCGTATGCCGGCTGCGCCATCGGCGAATATTTCATGGACCAGGGCAAAGATGTATTGGTGGTTTATGACGATTTGTCCAAACACGCGGTGGCTTATCGAGAAATTTCTTTGCTGCTCCGCCGTCCGCCGGGCCGAGAAGCGTATCCCGGAGACATTTTTTATCTTCATTCCAGATTGCTGGAGCGATCGGCCAAATTAAATAAAGAATATGGCGGCGGCTCATTGACCGCGTTGCCGATCATTGAAACTCAAGCGGGTGATGTCTCGGCCTACATACCCACCAATGTGATTTCGATCACCGACGGTCAAATTTATTTGGAATCGGATTTGTTTTATCAAGGCATTCGGCCGGCGCTGAATGTCGGCTTATCGGTTTCTCGCGTCGGATCAAAAGCGCAAACCAAAGCGATGAAAAAGGTGGCGGGCAAGCTGCGGCTTGATTTGGCTCAATATCGCGAACTGGCGGCATTCGCTCAATTCGCTTCCGAGCTTGATGCCGATACTCGCCAACAGCTGCAGCGCGGAGAGCGCATCACTGAAATATTAAAACAAGGTCAATACGAGCCAATGTCGGTCGAGCATCAAGTGGCGATATTGCACGCGGCCATAAATGGATTTTTGGATGATGTAAAAACCGAATCGTTAAAGAAATTTGAAGACGGGTATCACGCATTTCTGGATAATAACGGCAAATTAATTTTATCCGAAATCAGAAAGCAAAAAGACATCAGTGACCAGACCGGCAAGGATTTGGATACATTGATGGCCAAGTATAAAACCACTGTTCCGGAAATGATCGAAAAAAAGCAGGAAGAATAACATCACAGTAAATTATTAATCGAAATGTATTAAGTAGGATGGCGGCAAGGTGGGGGTGAATACGCTCCACAACCCGCCGCCTACCAGCAAAAGCTATGCAAGCCGGAGCCAGGGAAATCAGACGAAGAATCAAGTCTGTAAAAAATACCAAAAAAATTACGAAGGCGATGGAAATGGTCGCCGCCGCCAAAATGAGGCGGGCGGTTGATTCTGTTTTGGCTACGCGCGATTATTCCAATCTGGCCTGGGAAATGCTGATGAGCATTTCCGAAAGAACGGACGCCGCCAGGCATCCGCTGCTGGCTCAGCGTGATAATATCAAAAAGGTGGCCATTGTTTTAATAAGCTCCAATCGGGGTCTGTGCGGAGGTTTTAATAATCAGATAGTCAATAAAGTTTTAAAATCAATCGAAAAATATCAAGAATACGAACACGAATTGATCACTTTAGGCACCCGCGGTCGCGATACGCTCATCAGGAATCGTCTTCGAGTAGACGTTGATTTCCCCAAAGAAGACATTGCGCTTTCTTCGCGGGAAACTTCGGCGTTGGCGCATTTGATAATAAAAAATTTCAAAGATAACGTTTACGATAAAGTATTGGTCGGATACACCGATTATTTTTCATCAATGAAACAAGTGCCTCGGGTCAAGCAGATTTTGCCGATCACCACGCGAGATGAATTCCTGGGAGTGGTCGGTAAAAGCAAGGGCATTCACATGACTCCTGAATTCGCCCAAGAAAAGAAGGAGAAGCATTTGACCAAGGGCGCTTATCGATTCGAATATTTATACGAGCCCCATGCCATAAAGGTATTGGATGAACTGCTGCCACGAATGATCGAAATGCAAATCTATCAGGCGGTGCTCGAATCAAACGCCAGCGAGCATTCGGCCCGAATGCTGGCCATGCGTCAGGCATCGGACGCGGCCGGAGAGATGATCGACGACCTGACATTGGCTTATAATCAAGCTCGGCAGGCCGCGATCACCAAGGAAATTATTGAAATATCTTCGGGAAAAGCCGCTTTGGAACAAAGCAGAATTTAACAAATTACAAATAACAATCGCCAAATAACAAATAAATAACATATTCTAAACTTTTTAAAATAAAGGTTTGGAATTCCATTCGAATTTGATATTTGTGATTTGCGATTTGATATTTTATGAGTAATATTGGAAAGATTAAACAAGTCATCGGTCCGGTCGTCGACGTGGAATTCGTGGAAAAACTGCCGGAGATTCATAATAGTTTGGAGATTCAAAAAAACAAGCGAGAAAAGGTGGTGCTGGAAGTTCAGCAGCATTTGGGCGGTTCGATGGTCAGAACGGTGGCGCTCGGCGCCACCGACGGCTTGAGCCGCAACATGGATGTCATTGATTCCGGCCGGCCGATTTCGGTGCCGGTGGGCAAAGAGACTCTGGGTCGCATGTTTGACGTATTGGGCAATGCGATCGATAATTTGGGTGAGCCGAAAACCAAAAAGCGGTATCCGATACACCGCGGTGCGCCGCACTTTACCGAGCAATCGACCAAAACGGAAGTTTTCGAAACCGGAATTAAGGTGATCGACCTGATCTGTCCGTTCACCAAGGGCGGCAAAGTCGGGTTATTCGGTGGCGCCGGTGTCGGCAAAACCGTGGTGATCATGGAACTGATCCGCAATATCGCTCAAGAACACGGCGGCTTTTCGGTATTTGGCGGCGTGGGCGAGAGAACTCGAGAAGGCAATGATTTGTATTATGAAATGAAGGAATCGGGCGTGATCGATAAAACATCGTTGGTTTTCGGTCAAATGAACGAACCGCCGGGATCGAGAGCGCGCGTGGCGCTGACAGCGTTGACGTTAGCCGAATATTTCCGAGATGAAGAGCATCAGGACGTTTTGCTTTTTATTGACAATATTTTCAGATTTACACAGGCCGGTTCCGAGGTCTCGGCGCTGCTTGGCAGAATCCCTTCGGCTGTCGGTTATCAGCCGACGCTGGCCACGGAAATGGGCGAAATGCAAGAGCGCATTACTTCGACCGATAAAGGATCGATTACTTCGATTCAGGCGGTATATGTGCCGGCCGACGATCTGACTGATCCGGCGCCGGCCACCACTTTCGGCCATTTGGATGCCACGGTTGTTTTAGCCAGAAGCTTGTCAGAGCTGGGAATATATCCGGCCGTTGATCCGCTGGATTCCACATCAACGATTTTAAGTCCCGATATTGTCGGGCAGGAGCATTATGACGTCGCCCGAGAAGTTCAGCGCGTATTGCAGCGCTATAAGGCGTTGCAGGATATCATCGCTATTCTGGGCATGGAAGAATTATCCGAAGCGGATAAAATCACGGTCGCGCGCGCCAGAAGAATTCAGAAGTTTTTGTCTCAGCCGTTCTTCGTGGCGGAGACTTTTACCGGTACGCCGGGCAAATACGTATCCATCAAAGACACGGTTAAGGGCTTTAAAGAAATATTGGCAGGCAAACACGATGCCAAATCGGAGCAGTCGTTTTACATGAAGGGTGGAATTGACGAGGTTAAATAATCAATAAAATATGAAAATGTTGGCCATTTCATTGTTTGTCGTTTTATCGCTTACCGCCTGCGCCCGGCAGGATTTAACCAGCCGCGGCGGCAGTGTCGAGATAGATAACACGACCGAAATTTCCGGAGTCAATTTGGATTTGAGTGAGTACAATCAATCGAAAACCGGACCGTCGAATGTCGAGCTCGGTGAATATGATCCGAAAAATTTTGAAGATTTGTTGCCGCAATACGATCAGGCCAGAATCAAGACCAATGCCGGTTATGTGGAGATTAAATTTTACAATCAAGACGCGCCATTTACCGTCAATAATTTTTTAAACCTGGCGAAGCTTGGATTTTATAACGGGACCAAGTTTCATCGAGTGATCCCCAAATTCATGATTCAGGGCGGTGATCCTAATTCAAAAGACGATCAATGGGACGATGATGGCCGGGGCGGACCAAATTATCGGTTCAAAGACGAAATCAACAATCACAAAATCGTTCGCGGCAGTCTGGCCATGGCCAATTCCGGAGCCGATACCAACGGTTCTCAGTTTTTCATCGTCGTGGCGGAAAGCACGCCTTGGCTCGATGGACTGCATACCAATTTTGGCGAGGTTGTCAGCGGCATGAGCGTGGTCGATGCGATTTCCAATGTCGAAACCAATTCGCAAGATCATCCAATGCTCGATATTGTCATAGAAAACATTGAATTGATAAAATCTTCCGGACAGGCGGCCGTGTCTGCGGATAGTCTCAATGTCGCGTCAGGCGATACAACGGCTTCGCCGGACGTGCCGATCGAATAGTATGGCAAAAGACATAAGAAAAATAAATTTTAAAATAGCCACCCCGGAAAAGGTGATTTTTAAGGATGATGTCGATCAAATCACCCTGCCGACCGAAATGGGTGAAATTACCATTTTGCCGAATCACATTCCGCTGATCTCCGTACTGCGCGCCGGGGAAGTGGTGGTAAAAAAAGGCAATGTTGTCAGCGCCATGTCCGTTTCCGGCGGATTTATCGAGGTTCAGGCGGAAAAAGTGGTGGTGCTGGCCGACACGGCGGAGCGAGCTGAAGAAATAGACGTTAAACGGGCGGAAGAAGCCAGAACTCGCGCGCAAAAAGCGATGCAGCAGAAAAAAATGGACGCGTTGGAATTCGCCGCTCTGGCCGCGCAGATTGAAAAAGAAATGGCGAGAATTAGAGTCGGCCGAAAATATAAGAGGGTTGATCAGGCGGGGATGATGCCGAAGTATAAAACTGACTGATGCGATTGGGAAAATTGTTTTTTGGAAAATAGCAATCAGTCTTCCCTGAGCATGTCGAAGAGTATTGGAAAAGAAAAATTGGGAAACGGCATTTACACCAATTGCCATTTTAAATTTCTATCACTAAAATATATTTTCAGAAAAATATGACGCACACCTGCAAAGCACTTTTGGTTACCTGCATGGACTTTCGTTTTCAGCAAGCGGTTTTTGAGTTTGCCAAGGCGCAAGGCTTATCCGGTCAATATGATTTATATTCCATTGCCGGAGCGCAAAAGACTTTTTTGGCTGAAGCGACGCAGGCCACTGCCTTGAAGCAAGTCGAGTTGTCACGGAAACTCCACGGCATGACCAACGTGTATCTGATTGCCCACTGGGATTGCGGCGCTTATGGCGGCAGTCAAACATTCGAGACGCCGGATAAGCAAAGGCAAACCTACCTTGACGATTTGGATAAGGCGAAAAATATGATTTTAAAGCATTTTCGTGAAATTCAAGTGCGTAAATATCTGGCTAACATTGACGAAGATGAAAATATCAGATTTGAAGCAATAAAATAAACGAGGTAAAAAAACCGTTGAACTTGATCAGCGGTTTTTTATTCGAATGAAATCCAAGAAAGTTTTTTTGGATCGATATCGATGGCCAGGCAAATTTTGCATAGTGTCATCATCGGGGTTCTGGTGTTTGGGTTTTCTGAGTCTTGCACCTGCGCAGTGCTCACCCCGGCTTTTACAGCCAGTTCTTTTTGAGTAAGCCGATATTTTTGCCTCAGCCGGATAATTGACAGCGCCGGCTCGTCATGGTTTTGAGCGATAATGGCGCTGCCGTTATTGTATACGTCTTCCATCACTTCGGTGCCGAAAATGCTGAAAACATCGAAAGTCGTCATCAATAAACCTGTCGCGCTCGGTGTATAAAGGGTCAGCTGATCTTGGCTCCTGACAAACAGCATGGTTGAAGTCATCGCGCGTTCCAATTCGGTTTCGCCTCGGCTGAATTTACCGAAAAGCCAATCGAGCCTTTTCATTTTTTCATTTACCATTTGCCTCCCCCGATAACAGTCGCAATTCTAAGATTATCAGATTATCGAAATTTGTCAAACAGTCATCTGTTGACTTAATGTTAAGTCAATGTTAATGTTATTTATCAGTAAACAAGGAGGGAGTCATGAGCCTGCCCGAAGAAGTGAATAGCCTATTTTTTGTGATGAAAGCCGAGACTGTTTGCGGCGTTTTTACGGTGTTATCGGAAAAAAACGTGTATGCTTCATATTTTCAGCCGCATCCGGGAGCTAAATTTTCCAGAGTCGAGGATCTGGAAAAAAAGAAAGCTGATTTTTCTCTTCGCTTCTGCGGCGCTCACGCGCGTAGCGTTTTTGACGATACCTGTCAATATTTTGCCAATCGGGACATGTGCGTCCGAACGGACCGGTCGGCGGTGACGATGGATAATTATCGCGAATCGATGTGGGCCCTTTTTTCTAAACATTTTTTGAAAAAAGAAATCATTGAGGCGATTCGCAAGCGCTGCCAATCCGTCGGCGAAAAAAAAGCCTCGTGGAGCGCGAAAACGGAAATTGGATTCTTTTACTTGATCAATCCGACCAACGGCGAGCAGGAATTGGTCGGCTTGTGGGAGCAATTTTTCAACGAATGGTTCCCTTATTGAGCGTCAGCATTTGGCGCTTTTTTAAAAAAGAAAAAAACAGCGTCAGCAGAGGTGTGCCAGTCCGCGCATAAAGCTTCCTCCTTCGCTAAGTTTTTTAAAAAAAAGCGGTTGGTCACCGCTCAACGGCCTCTCGGTGGAAATTTTTCGCATTGACAATTAAAAATGAATTTGATAGCTTGGAATAACGAACACGGCGGGAGGTGGCATGTCAGTATCCGAGCGAGAGGAATATATCGGCAAGCTTTTTTATGTCATCAGGGAAAAATTCAACAGCCGCAACCTTGACGGCACTTTTGATATCAGCCTGTTTGAAGGTAAATATTTGCCGCATTATTTCAGTCATCCCTTCGCGAAACCAGAACCGATTTTTCAATGTTTGTCGCCTACACCCGGATTGGCTTTTTCCGCTGCCTGCCAGTATTTTGCCAGACGAGGGTTGATTGTTTTTATGGATTGTTCGGTGCTTGATGTTCGTTCGATCAGAACAAGCCTTTGGTTAAAATTTTTAGAAAGCATTTTGCCTCCCGAAATGAAAGACTCACTTTCCCGATTCGTGGAATTTGCCAGCCAATGGGGGTCGGATGAATTGGGCATGAACTTAAGATTCAAAAATAGCCCCGTCATGTTTGAACTGATCTGTTTTTATGTGATGTGTCCGGCCAAAAAGCGTCTATTTGCTTGGCGGCGCTGGCAGACGACATATTACTCTTGGTATCCGGTCGACGGCAGTTATTTTGGCCTGCCCAAGAAGAAAAAGAGAAATTTTTCCAAGTATTCCGTCGCGTGGGGCAAATTTTTACAGGGTTTCGAAAGAAAAAATTACATTGCCGTAATCGACACCGCCGTCGAATTGTCAAAATTAAGGAAAGATTATCTGCAACAGTTTAGGTCTGCGCGCGATATCATGATCATGGATCCGCCGTCACACATTTTTGAGCAGGCGGCCATGTACTTGATGAATCCGATTTGCCTGCGAAAAAAAGAATTTTATTCAGATTTATGGGAAGCCAAGCTTTTCTCTTAGCCCGACATCAATGACGGGCTTTTTAAATGCGCGATCGCGTTGCTTTTTGTGGAGAAATCGGATAAAATATCGTCATATGGATTTTAATAATTTCAATAAAGAACAACAAAACGCCATTGCTCACGGCGACGGACCGCTGCTAATCGTCGCCGGCGCCGGAACAGGGAAGACCATGGCCATTACTCAAAGAATCGCTCGTTTGATAATGGATAAAAAGCTGAAACCCGAGCAGATTTTAGCGGTAACTTTTACCGAAAAAGCGGCTGAAGAAATGGAAGAGAGAATCGATAAATTATTGCCTTATGGCGTTTTTGACAAATGGATTTTAACGTTCCATTCGTTTGCCGATAAAATTTTACGTCAGCACGGCCTGGACATGGGATTGCCGGTTGATTATAAGCTGTTGGATCAAACCGGCCAGTGGCTTTTAATAAAGAAAAATTTTGATCGATTCAATCTCGACTATTATCGGCCGCTGGGAAATCCCAATAAATACATTCACGCTCTGCTCAAGCACTTTTCCAGATGCAAAGACGAGTTGATCTCGCCTCAGCAATACTTGGATTATGCCGAAGAAATAAAGCTGAACACCGATTCGAGCGACTTCGTGCAAAAGCTTGACCTGGAAAATCTATCAGCTTCGGAAAGAAAAGAAGCCGCCAAGCAGGAGATAATGAGAGTCGCCGAGGTGGCCGATGCTTATCACCGTTATCAGCAGCTGCTGTTGGAAAATGAATGTTTGGATTTCGGCGACCTGATCAATTACGCCATAGATTTATTGAAAAAGAGGCCGAAAATTTTAAATGAATTCAGAAAGCAATTCAAATACATTTTGGTTGATGAATTCCAAGACACCAACACGGCGCAGTATGAATTGATTAAGCTTTTGGCAGCGCCGAAAAATAATTTAACCGTGGTCGGGGACGATGACCAATCAATTTATAGATTTCGCGGCGCTTCAGTGTCAAATATAATGCAGTTTAAAGATGATTTTCCGGATGCTCAGGAAGTCGTTTTAACAAAAAATTATCGAACCTGCCAGCAGATTTTGGATAAAGCCTATGATTTTATCCAGCTGAATAATCCCGACCGTCTTGAAGAAAAGTTGAAGATCAATAAAAAGCTCGAATCGCAGAAAGCGGATAAATGCGAGATTGAATATTGGCACGCGCAAAATCAGCAGGATCAGGCGGAGATGATCATTCGAAAAATGATCGAGCTAAAAAGCATCGACAGGGAAGCGGACTGGGATGATTTTGCGATTTTGGTCAGGTCAAACGACTCGGGCGAAATTTTTAATAATTTGCTTGAGCAGGCCAATATTCCGCATCAGTTTTTATCGCTTAAGGGATTGTATTCCAAGCCGGTGATTTTGGATGTGTTCGCTTATTTCAATTTGCTCGACAATTATCATGAAGGCGCGGCTCTTTACAAAGTTTTAACTTCGGTTTGGCTGGGCATTAAAGAGCAAGATGTGATTAAGCTTGTTTATCTGGCCAAAAGGCAAAACAAATCGCTTTTTGAGCTGCTTAAACAAATCGATTTGATCAAAGAGCTCGATGCCCAGACAAATGAGCGCGTCAAAAAACTGTTCAGTCTGGTTGAAAAGCACACTCAGCTGGCGCAAAAAGAAAAAACATCCAAGGTTTTCATCAGCTTTTTGTATGATTCCGGCTATATTGATTATTTGAAGAACAATGAAAATAAAGAAAATCAGCTGAGTTTGTCATATTTGCAGACATTACATAAAAAAATCCAGGAATTTGAAAAAGAAGATCCTGAAGTCAAGCTGGCTGATTTTAAGCAATTGATCCAGCTGGAATTGTCTGCCGGCGAGCTGGGAACAGTTGATGTCGATCTCGATGCCGGGCCGGAGATGGTTAAAATCATGACCGTTCACGGATCAAAAGGCTTGGAATTTAAATATGTTTTCATTCCCGATCTGGTGGATCGAAAATTTCCGCCGGACAAAAGAAGCGAAGCGATCGAGATTCCGGACGCCTTGCTGAAAATCCATTTGGCTGAAGGCGATGTGCATATTCAGGAAGAGCGGCGTTTGTTCTATGTGGCCATGACCAGAGCCAAGCAGGGCCTTTATTTTTCCTCCGCGCAAAATTTTGGTTCAGCGCAAAAAAGAAAGCCGTCCAGGTTTTTGATCGAGCTCGGATACGCTGCCAAAGCGCCGGAAAAGTCTCCGGAGATTGAAAGAAAGCCGGAGAAAGCCAAAGAAGAATTTTTCTATGAAGTGCCGAAAAGGTTTTCGCACAGCCAGCTGTCAGCTTATGAAACTTGCCCGTATAAATATAAGCTGGCCAATGTTTTAAAAATCCCGACCTTCGGCAAGTTCCAATTTACGTTCGGCGATAATATTCATCGGACATTGAATCAATTTCTGACTGAGTATTACAGCATCAGGCCGTCAATGCAAAAAGATTTGTTCGGCAATGACATGCTGCCGGACTCGAAAAAGCCTGGGTTTGATGATTTGCTGGCCATGTATGAAAAGAATTGGAAGTCTGATTGGTTTGAAGATAAAAAGCAGGAAAAAGATTATTTTGAAAAAGGAAAAGTGGCATTGAACAATTTTTTTCAAGATTTTGAAAAACAAAAGCCGGATGTCTGGGTGCTGGAGCGGCCGTTTACCATAAAAGTCGGAAATTATACGGTTTCCGGCAGAATCGATCGCGTTGATAAATCCGGACCGGATACTGTTGAAATCATCGATTATAAAACCGGCCAAGCAAAAGATAAATTGGATACTTCTGACCGCAAGCAGCTGCTTTTATATCAGATCGCAGTCGAAGAAGGCCTGGGTAAAAAGGTTTCCAATTTGGTTTATTATTATCTGGAATACGATAAGAAAATATCTTTTGTCGGCAAGGAAAAGGATAAAGAAAAATTAAAGGAAAAGATATTGGATCAGATCGCGAAAATTCAGGCTCTTGAATTCGATGCCACGCCGAATCCGCACATCTGCCAGTTTTGTGATTATAAGGAGATTTGCGAGTATAAAAGGCTGTAATTGGAAATTGGGTTTGCCGCCGCGGCCGCCGCGTAGGAACACGAAATTTTGTGTTCCTACGATTTTCGGCGGCCGCGGCTGTTTTTATCTTTTTTGACATGAATTCCCCAATTTTGATAAAGTGTACGCATATAATTATACTAAAAAAAATATGAAAATCACCATGATCGGCACCGGCTATGTGGGGCTGGTTTCCGGCGCCTGCTTCGCGGATCTGGGCAATGACGTCACTTGCCTGGACATTGACGAGGAAAAAATCAATAAGCTTCGCGGCGGAATCGTTCCGATTTATGAGCCCGGTTTAACCGATATGGTAAAAAGAAACGCCGCTGAAGGCCGTTTGCAATTTACTTCAAAATACGAGGATGCCATTATCGGCAGGGAAGCGGTTTTTATCTGCGTGGGCACGCCTTCCGGCGAACATGGGAAGGCCGATCTGCAGTATATTTTCAAGGCGGCGGAAAAAATTGCCGAATATTTGAATGATTACTGTGTTATTGTTCAAAAGAGCACGGTCCCAGTGGGCACGGGCAAGCGGATTGAAAGCCTGATCAAAACAAAAACCCAAAGCGAATTTGATATAGTTTCCAATCCGGAATTTTTAAAGGAGGGCGCAGCCATCAAAGATTTTCAAAATCCCGATCGAATCATCATCGGCACGGAAAGCGAACGCGCCAAAAAAGTTATGGAAGCGCTGTATAAACCCCATACCCGAGTCGATCGCCCGTTGGTTTATATGAAAAGAGAAACTGCGGAGTTGGTTAAGTACGCCAGTAATGCCATGCTCGCTTGTCGGATTTCCTTCATGAACTCATTGGCGCCGCTGTGCGAAAGACTTGGGGCGGATATAAAAGACGTGGCTAAAGGCATGGGGCTGGATACCAGAATCGGTTCACGATTTCTTCAAGCTTCGCCGGGATACGGTGGTTCATGCTTTCCGAAAGACGTTCGGGCATTGATTGATTCCATGGAAAGCAACCAAGTCAACGCTCAATTATTTCGCGCCGTCGATCAGGTTAATGAATTCCACAAAAAATCACATCTTCAGCGGGTTAAGCAATTCGTGCCGAATTTGGAAAATAAAAAAATCGCTATCTGGGGATTGGCATTTAAGCCCAGAACCGATGATATCCGCGAAGCTTCGGCTTTAACTTTAATCGATCAATTATTGGAAGAAGGAGCGACCGTGTGCGCTTACGATCCGGAAGCCGCGGAAAACACGAAACTGAGGTTTCCGCAAATTGAATATGCCAATAATCCTTACGAGGCGGTTTCGGGCGCGGCCGCGGTGGTGGTCATGACCGAATGGGACGTTTTCCGAGGCATTGATTTAAAAAAAATCCGCGATTTGCTGAGCGAAAAGAATATAATTGACTGTCGAAATATTTACGAACCGTCGGAAATCACCGAACTGGGCATGAATTATGCCGGAGTCGGTCGTCAGCCGAAAAGAGTTTTATAAATTTGCAGCTGCCAAAGCCGGGGATTATGGAAAGACTTATGAAAAAAATATCGCCGGCGCAGCCCGCAAGATGAAAGCCGCCGGCATTACCGGCGGCTTTTATTGACAAAAAGCTTAGGACAATATATTTTAAATGAATGGACTTTGACAACGGAGGCGCGGATGAACGAAACGATGCTGGTGCCCGGAAAAGTGAAACAGCTGCCTTATCAATTCGATATCGTCGAAACCATCACCAGAATGTTCGATTCCAAAGGACGACTGCATCCGGACTTTTTTAAAAATTACGGGGTGGTCTTGCCGACTTCGCTCGGGAAAACATACATTGCCATGCAGATTGTTGATTGTTTTTATCCGCATGGCATGGTGCTGATGCTGGCGCCGACCCTGGCGCTGCTGCGTCAGCATTATGAATTGTTTCGAGAATGCTTTGTTGTTCCCGATGAAATCAGATTGATAGTCGGCATGCAGCCGTCCAAACGCCAACTGATTTGGGATGGGGGCATTTGCCTGGCCACCCCGCAGACGGTCGCCAATGATATCGCCAAAGGAATTATGGACCTGGATAAGGTTTCCTTGATGATATTTGACGAGTGCCATTTGGCTGTCGGCGATCATGCGTATGTCAGGATCGCCAAAGCCGCAAGAGAGCATCATTGTCATCTTTTGGGTCTAACCGCATCTCCCGGCGACAGCAGTCATAAAATCAATCAGGTCGCCGAGAATTTGGGAATTGCCCAATGGCTCAATAAAACGGAAAAAGACGCGGATGTCAGACAATTTGTGAAAGCCAAAGATAATATTCCGACATTCGAGAAAATGCCGTTGCCGATGATCGCCATGGAAGAAATGGTGACCGATCAGCTGCTGCTGCTAAATCGATACTTTATCGAGCAGGGTTTTGGCATTATCGATCAGGATGGCCGGCAAATCGAGGAGCCGGATCATGATTATCAGCCGCTGGGATTCTACGGCCAGGTTAAAACCAAAATCAGAAAACCGTGCGTTTGTCCCGACAAGGTCATGTCGCTGGCCGATCTCGAGGCGCTGCAGGCGCTGATGGAATCATTGGTCAAAGACCGGGCGCTGAAGGGTCGGCTGCAGACAAAATGCGGTGAATATTACAAGTGGCGATATTTTCTGCAGGTTCTGGTTTCCGAAGGCTACGAAGTGGCCATGAATTATTTGATATCTCAGGAGCTAAAGAGCGTGCCCCAGCGAAAAATCAACAAAAAGACAAAGCAGTCGTTGACTATCATGCCCAGCGTGGCCACGAAAAATATGGTCGGCGACAGTCTGTTCGGCTGGTTGAAGACATATTTGGAAATTATCGGCCGCCGCGGCGACATTCATCCGAAAATCGAAGCGCTGGTCAGGATTCTTAAGCACAATTGGCGACCGGGCGTGGCCGCATTGGTATTCGCCAATTCGGTCAGCTGCGTCCGCCAGCTGGAACGCGCCATCAATTCCGGCGGTCATCCATTTTCCGGTCAGGCGCGGATGATTACCGGCCAGTCGGCCATGAAAAAAGGCGAGCAGCTGGCGGCGTTGGCCGAGTTCTCCAGCGGCCGATGCTCGATTTTTCTATCAACCACCGTATTGGAATTGGGTATGCATTTGCCGGCGGTCAAACTGGTCATCAATTACAACGCACCGATGACCGCCATTTCGAAAATTCAACGCGCCGGCCGAACAGGCAGAGTGGCGCCCGGAGACATTTTTCATATTTTGATGAAGCATCCGATTGACACGGCGGTTTATTATTCATCCAGACGCAAGGAAACCCGAATGCAGGAAGTTTTGGAAAACGCGGGCTGAGCGGCGATCATATTGCCGCTTTTTTTTATTTTCATGCTAAAATACAGACGTATGACCAAACCCGAATCCATTTCCGATCTGCTCGGCAGGCGAGCGGCCCATCGACTGGCTAAGCCGATTAGCGCCAGTATGGTTTTATCTGTGTTTCGTGATGTTTGTCAAAAAAATTTGCCACCGACAATATCAGGTGACATTCAATTAATCAGCTACGCCGATCAGGTCGTTAAAATTCGCTGCCACAGCGGGGCGGTCGCTCAGGAAATCAAGCTGAAAGAGCGACTGCTGATCGATGCGTATAATCAATTAAATAAGGGCGAAAAAATCAAAAAATTAAGGATTTTATTCGGCTGAGGATCATTTGCCAAGACGGAATATTCCTGCTAAAATATGATAAATAGCGTGAGCTTATGACTTTGCGTAAATATTTAATTATTTTATTGATTTGCACAACGTTTTGCTGGCTGACCTTTGTGGCCGTTTTAATGTACACCAATCCAGGTTCGACCAACTGGATTGGCTTTTCATTTCTTTATCTCAGTTTGTTCGTTTCCTTGATCGGCACATTTTCCATCGGCGGCATACTGTTTCGCTGGGTATCCAAAAAGCAATCGCTGCAGGACAAGCAAATCGACATTTCTTCCAGGCAGTCGATCATATTAAGCTTTTTCGCGGTTGTTAGCTTATTCCTGCAATCGCTACGCTTATTAACATGGTGGAATTTGATAATTCTGGTGGCGGTGATTTCATTGGTGGAAATATTTTTCATCTCACATCGAAAATTTAGAAATTAATGGCCGGGGCAATGCTGTCTGCCGCCGCCGGCGAAATTTTTCAAAAATCGATTTACCAATCAATATTTCTTAACAATAAATTTATGCGTCAAACAAAATATTTTTTAAAAACATTGAGAGAAAAACCAAAAGGAGAAGCTTCGGTTAACGCCGAGTATTTGATGCGCGGCGGATTTGTCGATAAGCTGATGTCCGGCGTCTATTCATATCTGCCGCTGGGTTGGCGCGCGCTTAATAAAATCGATGATATCGTTCGCCAAGAAATGAATGATCTCGGCGCGCTGGAAATGCTGATGCCGGCGCTTCATCCCAAAGAAATTTGGGCTGAAACCGGACGCTGGGAAGAAGGGCGTGAAGTGATGTTTCAATTCTCCGGCCGGTCTGGAAAGGAAATCGGCCTGGGCTGGACGCATGAAGAAATAATTACCGACATAATTCGTCGGCGAATCAAATCTTACAAGGATCTGCCGGTCGCGCTGTATCAAATTCAAGATAAATTCAGAAACGAGCCGCGCGCCAAGTCCGGCATCTTGCGCGGCATCGAGTTTTCAATGAAGGATTTATACAGCTTTCATTCGCAAAAGGAAGAGTTTGAAGAATTTTACGAAAAGGTCAAGGCGTCATATTTGGCGATATTTAAGAAATGCGGTCTCGATGCGATTATTACCGAAGCTTCTGGCGGTGATTTTACCGATAAATTCTCTCATGAATTTCAGGTGGTCGCACCATCCGGAGAAGACATAATCATTCACTGCACCGACTGTGACTTTTCTCAAAACAAGGAAGTGGTCGAAAAGTCGATCGATGTTTGCCCCAAGTGCGGGTCCAAATTGAAAAAATCAAACGCGATCGAGGTCGGCAATATTTTCCCGCTCGGCACCAAGTACACGGAAAAAATGAAAGCCGTCTTTACGGACGAAGACGGCAGTCAAAAGCCGATCATCATGGGCAGCTACGGCATCGGACCGAGCCGGGTGATGGGAACCATAGTCGAGGTGCATCATGATAAAGCCGGTATTGTGTGGCCGTGGGAAGTGGCGCCATTTAAAATTCACCTCGTGGGCATCGGCTTGGATGATGCGGTCGTCAATAAAAAAGCTCTTGAAATTTACGAGGTTTTGGATAAAATGTATCCGGATGAAGTATTATTCGATGATCGCGTGGAAAAATCCGCCGGAGAAAAGCTGGCCGACAGTGATTTGATCGGCCTGCCGATCAGGGTGGTGATCGGTCCGAAAACATTGGAAAAATCCAGCTTGGAGATCAAAGAAAGAAATAAAAAAGAAAGCCGACTGGTCAAGATTAAGAAATTCGAGGAGGAAATGAAAGCTTTTTATGTTTAAAAGATTTTTTAATAAATTTTCAAAAAAAATCGGCATCGATTTGGGCACCTCAAATACAATTATTTGCGTTCAGGATAAAGGCATTGTGATTAATGAACCATCTATCGTGGCCGTCAATAATCGATTCGATCAAATTATCGCCGTCGGCGACGAAGCGCTGCGCATGCTCGGAAAAACGCCGAAATTCATTTCAATCACCAAGCCATTGGTCAACGGAATTATTTCCGATTTCGAAGTGACGGAGAAAATGCTCAAGTATTTTATAGATAAAATCCAGCGTGAAAGTTTTAATTTGTCAGCCCGGCCAATGGTGATTATCGGCATCCCGATGGACGTGACCGAAGTGGAAAAAAAAGCGGTGGAAGACGCCGCTTTATCCGCCGGCGCGGGACAGGTTTACCTGGTCGAAGAAATAATGGCCGCGGCGATCGGCGCTCGGTTGCCGATTCAGGATCCGTCCGGCAGCATGATCATTAATATCGGCGGGGGCAAAACAGAAATCGCCGTCACTTCCCTGAACGGTGTGGTTACCTGGCGCTCGCTGGACATTGCCGGCGAAGAATTGAATAAAAATATCATTTATTACGCCCGCGATCATTTTAATTTGCTGATTGGCGAAAAGATCGCGGAAAACATAAAAAAAACGATCGGTTCAGCTCATCAGGTCGGCGAATCAGCCTCGATAGAAATGAGAGGTAGAGATTTGATTTCAGGTTTGCCAAAGGAAATAATAGTGGATGACTATCAAATTCGTGAGGCGATTCGCAGCTCGGTTTCATCCATCATCGATAGTGTCAAAGCGTTGCTGGAAAGCACGCCGCCCGAATTGGTTGCCGATATATATGAGCGGGGAGTGGTGATGGCCGGCGGCGGCGCGCTGCTAAAAGGCATTGACGCGGCGATTGCCGCGGCCATAGAAATTCCGGTACGCATCGCCGATGATCCGCAGACATGCACGATCAGAGGGCTCAATATATTGCTTGATGATCCCAAGCTGCTGGACGAGGTGGTACTGCCTCCGGCCAATGAGGAAAAAATGGTCAGATAAAAAGCCAGCTCGCCGCTGGCTTGAATTATTCAATTATGGATATTCGCAGATTATCGAAATTATTCTTTGTTTTTTTGATTATCGCCCTGGCGATCATAATTTTGCATTACACCCGCGTGCTGGCCCCGATCGAAAACGGTCTGCACGCCGCGCTCAAGCCGGTGATGGCGGCGGTTTATAATCTTTCCACCAAAATCAATCTTTTTTTCGTTAATCAAAAGTCGACCACAGATTTGGTTGACGAAAACGCGCGCCTGCGCGCGGAATTGCTGAAGATGCAGGTTTTGGCCAGTGAAAATGAGGAATTAACTGTGCAAAATGAATTCATGCGCCGTCAGCTGGATTATTTCAGCGAAGCCGGTTTGAAGGCGGTCGTGGCCGATGTCATTGGGCGCAGCCAGGATTCGTATCAAAATTTTTTAATAATCAATCAAGGCGAAAAGCAAGGACTCAAACCGGGCGCGGCCGTGACCGATCAAAATGTATTGGTGGGAAAAATATATTCGGTGGACAAATACACCGCCAAAGTGCTTTTAATCAACGATTCATTTTCCAAGCTGGCGGTTTCCGTTCAAAATTCCGATCAAACTATCGGCGTGCTCAGCGGTGAATTCGGGCTCGGTCTCAAAATCGAACTGATCCCTCAAAATGAAGATGTTATTCCCGGAGATTTAGTGATCACTTCCGGTTTAGAGCAAGATATTCCGCGCGGATTATTGGTCGGACAGGTGGATAATGTTATCTATACGGAGGGAGAACTGTTTAAGACGGCATTCGTAAAATCTCCCATGGATTTTAATAAAATTAACTTCGTCAGCGTACTCGAATCCGCCTATGGCACTGAAGATAATTAAAATTATTTTATTCATTCTGGCCGTTTACTTGTTGTCATCGCCGTTCATGAGCGGGTTATTTTACCCGTTAAATATGCTGAATCTGTATCTTTTGGTGATGGTATTTCTATTAATGCTGTACGATATCAAGACCACCTTGATTTTTTCTGTCGTCTTCTCTTTTTTGTCCGCGCCATTTACATCACTTCCGTTTTTTGTCCATATATTCATTTTGCCGGTTTCCATGATGATATTGTCTAAAATTTACATGCGGTTCTTTACCAACAAATCGGTCTATTCAATTTTATTGATGAATATTATTTTAACGGCAATTTTCGGCGCGTTGAGTACCGGCGCGTTCCTTGCTTATTATTTATATGTTAACAAAACCATGGCCGGTGCCATCAATTACCAACTGTTCTTGTCGGGTTACGCGTGGCATACCATCATCACCAGCGCACTGGCGGTAATCTTTTTTATTTTAATCAACCGATTATCAAATCGGTTAAAGGCCATTTTCATCGACGCTTCCAAACAAAGCGATATTTTTAGAAATTATGGAAGACAATAATGAAATAAAAAAAGAATCGGTTCGATCGGACTTCTTTGGATTATCCATGCTCGGCGACGGCCAGCTAAATCGCCGGAGCCATAGCCGCTGGACAGAAGAAGCTTTTATTAATTTTTCCGACAAAGAAGTTAAAAAATCCGATAAAATTTTCATGGGACTATCGATATCCGGCCGCGCCTTGATGTGGTTTTTGGTGTTTGTACTATCCGGACTGGGAATTTTACTGGCCAGATCGGTCCAGCTACAGGTAATCGAGGGGAGTGAATATCTAAGCATCGCCGAACAAAATCGCTTGCGCATTCATTATATAAAAGCGCCCCGCGGCATCATTTATGATCGACAGCTGCGGCCGTTGGTGGCCAATATTCCCAATTTTCATGTTTATATCACTCCGTTTGATTTCCCTAAGGCTCAGGAACAGCAAAATGAAATTAAGCGGCGTTTGCAGGACTTTTTGGGTTCTGATTTGGGGGAGAAATTCGATGACATTTCAAAAATCACTTCCAGGCAGCGGGAGTATTTCGAGCCCATGCTCCTTTATGAAAATATTCCCTACGAAAACGCCATCAAGCTGATGATACAAACATACGATATGCCCGGCGTTTCTGTCGAATATGACACTCGGCGGTCATATTATTCGGAAATTGTTCCGCCGAATGCCAATGAATCGTATTATCAAAGTCTGTCTCATATTTTGGGTTATGAAGGTAAATTATCAGAGGCCGAGTATGATGATCTGCGCTCTTCCGGTTATCTGTTAAATGATCGCATTGGCAAAAGCGGCTTAGAAAAAAATTACGAAGTCGTGTTACGCGGTAAAAACGGCAAGCGACAAGTCGAGGTTGATTCCACCGGCAAGGAAAAAAAGATCATCGCCAAAGAAGACCCAAAGCATGGGGAAGGGGTAATACTGTCCGTGGACATTGAAATCCAAAATAAACTGGAAGAGCTCATCAGAAACGCCCTGGAATCACAAGGGAAGCGAAAAGCGGTCGGTATTGCCATGGATCCGCGCAATGGCGAAATATTGGCCATGGTCAGCCTGCCATCTTATAATAATAACGATTTTGCCGTCGGCATTTCGCCCGAAAAATATCAGGTCTTAATCGAAAATCCGGATAATCCGTTGTTTAATTTGGCCATCAAAGGCGAATATCCTTCCGGCTCAACTATCAAGCCGGTAATCGCCAGCGCCGCGCTGGAAGAGGGGATTGTCACGGAAAACACCTCCTTTTTAAGCACCGGCGGTTTGAGAATCGGCCAATGGTTTTTTCCGGATTGGTTGGCCGGCGGCCATGGGTTGACCAATATCAAGAAAGCGATAGCCGATTCGGTCAATACCTATTTTTATATGGTTGGCGGCGGTTATGGAGATTTTGAAGGCTTGGGAGTTAAAAGAATCAATTATTACGGCGCGCTGTTTGGGTTGAGTCAGCCGACGGGGATCGATCTGCCGGGAGAGAGCACCGGTTTTTTGCCCACGCCCGAATGGAAGGTGGAAGCTAAAAACGAGCCATGGTACATCGGCGATACTTATCATTTATCGATTGGCCAAGGCGATCTGTTGGTCACGCCGTTGCAGGTGGCGAATTATATCGCTTTCTTCGCCAATAAAGGCACATTGTACGTGCCGCATCTGGTAAAAGCCTATGTGGATCCGGTCACCAAGGAAAATTTTCCGGTTGCGGATCAAGTGGCGCGCAGTGGATTTATCGATCCCAAAAACATAGAAATTGTCAGGCAAGGTTTGCGTCAGGGCGTGACTTTTGGCAGCGGTCGGATTCTGAATTCATTGCCAGTCACCAGCGCTTCAAAAACCGGCACCGCTCAATGGGGGACAGACAAACTGCCGCACGCTTGGTTTACCGCATTCGCTCCGTATGAAGACGCGGAAATCGTTATTACGGTTTTGGTCGAGGAAGGAGAAGAGGGCAGCAAGATTACGGCGCAAATCGCCAATGATTTTTTGAACTGGTATTTTCGGGAATATCAGCGGTAATTATTGTGGAAAAATATTTGACTTAAATTCAAAAGAAATGTATTATTCAAGGCAAAATTATAAATATTCAATAAAATTATGGTACCAGTATTAACGCCGGAAGGCTTGGAAAAAATTAAAAAAGAACTCGATCTGCTTAAAAATGTTCGGAGAAAAGAGATCAGCGAAAAAATTGAAAAGGCCAAAGAGCTGGGGGATTTATCCGAAAATGCCGAATATCACGAGGCCAAGGATGAGCAGGGCCTGGTCGAGGCGAGAATTTCCGAATTGGAATCATTAATCAAGAGCGCGGTGGTAACCGAGAAGCAAGGCGGCCATAACATGATCGCCGTCGGTTCGGAAATTAAAGTAAAATCCCCGACCGGAGAAAAAGTTTTTAAAATTGTCGGCTACAATGAGTCAAACCCGGCAGCCGGCATGATTTCCAATGAATCACCGCTGGGCAGCGCGTTTTTGGGTCATAAAAAGGGGGATAAAGTGCAGGTGGAAGTGCCCGCCGGCGTCATTACCTACGAAATTTTAGAGATCAAATAATCGTTTGAAAGCCATGAAATCAGGGACGCGCATCCTTGATTTTATTTTCGCGCGTTATATTGAAAAAAAACTCCGTTTGCAGTAAAATGGGGTTATGACCGAGATATAATCATTGCCTGGTATTTGCATAAAGCGGGCATCAGTCTTCTTGAATAATATTTTCAATTTTACTCCATAATTTATAATAAAAATATGCTCGACATAAAATTTATCCGCGAAAATCCAAAACTAATAAAAAAAACAGCTCAGCAAAAGCATATTGAGATCGATTTAAGAAGACTCTTAAAGCTAGATGAAGCCCGACGAGAACTTCAGCAGGAAATTGAGCAGATCAATGCCGAAAAAAAAGAATTTTCCAAAAGAATCGGACAGGTTTCCGAGGACGAGAAAAAGCAGATTCTGAAAGCGTTGAAAAAACAATCGAAAAAAGAAAAAAAGCTCGATGCCAAGTATAAACGAGTATATCGGGAATTCATTGACCAGATGCTCCATGTGCCGCAAGTTATGGACAGCCGCATTCCGGAAGGAAAGGATGATTCCGAAAATGTGGAGATTGACAAATGGGGGGAAATTCCACAATTTGCCTTTACGCCCAAAGACCATGTCCAGCTGGGAAAGAATCTGGGCATTATCGACATTGAAAGGGGAGTGAAGCTGGCCGGTTCGCGATCTTACTTTTTGGTTGGTGACGGCGCCAGGCTGGAGCAGGCCTTGTTTCAATTTGCCATCGATCACCTGACAAAGAAAGGATATAAGTTACTGTCTGTGCCGGTAATGGTCAATCGCTTCGCGCTGATCGGCACCGGATATTTTCCGGGCGCGGAAGAGCAGACCTATTCAATTGAAAAAGATGATAAATACTTGGTCGGCACATCTGAAGTTTCAGTAACCTCATATCACAGCGACGAGATACTGGATGAAGAGGCTTTGCCCCAAAAATATATCGGCATTTCACCATGTTTTCGGCGCGAGGCGGGCACGTACGGCAAGGACACGCAAGGATTATATCGAGTTCATCAATTCAATAAAGTCGAACAAGTGATTATTTGCAAAAATGATCCTGAGCTGTCTAAGCAAATGCATGAAGAATTAATGCAAAATGCCAGGGAAATATTGCAGGCTTTGAAGCTGCCTTATCGCGAAGTCGTGCTGTGCACCGGCGATATGGGCTTGGGCAAACATTTTGCCAATGACATCGAGACCTGGATGCCATCGCGAAATAATTACGGCGAAACTCATTCTTGCACCACGTTTTTGGATTTTCAGGCCAGACGGTTAAACCTGCGGTTCCGAGACATGGATGGCCAAGTGCATTTTTGCCACACATTGAATAATACAGTAGTGGCCAGTCCCAGGATTTTGATACCATTACTGGAAATTTATCAAAATCCTGACGGCTCAGTGGAAATTCCTGATGTTTTAAGGCCGTATATGAACGGCCAAGAAAGAATTGAAAATCCTAAATCCTAAAATTATAATAAAATTTTGATGCTGAAATCATTCTACAACAAATACTTATCAAAATTAGAGCGCAGAATTAGCACGCTCAATAGGGTAGAGGTAATATCGGAAAATATATTGCATAATTTTGATTTTTTCCAAAAAGAAAATCCGCACGCCAAACTTTTTCCGGTATTAAAATCGAACGCATACGGACATGGACTTAAAGAAATAGTCGGAATATTGGATAGTCGGGAAGTGGAATACCTGGTCGTTGACAGTTATTATGAGGCCCTGCAGATAAAAGAAGTTTCCGATAAAAAAATATTGATGATCGGCTATACCAAGCCTGAAAATTATCAATATTTCAAGTGGAAAAATTTGGCCATAACCATTTTTGACTTAAAAAGTCTAAAGACGATAGGGGAGCTGGGGAAAAAAATAAATATTCATCTATTCATCAATACCGGTATGAATCGCGAAGGGATTGACCCTCAGGATTTGCCGCTATATTTGGCTGAACTAAAAAAGTATCCGGCTATAAATGTGGAAGGCTTGGGTACTCATCTAGCCGACGCAAGCGCGGAAGTCGCGGGATTTACGGATAAACAGGTGGCCGTATTCAAAGACGCTTTGGCGGTCGTCGAAAAAGCCGGATTTAATCCGAAATATAAGCATATTGCCGCGACCGGCGGTGCTTTTAAAATCAAAGATCCGGATTTTAACGCTATCAGACTCGGAAAAGGATTATACGGATATAATCCCATATTACCATTCGATTCACGACTACGGCCGGCAATCCGAGTAATTTCAACCATAGTTTCCACTCAAAATTTAATGCCGGGCGATAAAGTCAGTTATAGCTGCACATTCACGGCGAAAGAAAAAATGAGAATTGGAATAATACCTGTCGGCTACAATGAGTGTCTGGATCGGCGGTTGTCAAACAAAGGCTTTATCTTGTCTAATGATCGATTTTTGCCCATAATCGGACGCGTCTGTATGAATCTGACAGGCGTTGATTTGCGGGGCATGGGATTACAGATCGGTGACGAGGTTGTTGTTATCAGCGACAAATCCGCGGACAAAAACAGCGTCGAAAACATTGCGCGACAAATAGATACGATCAGCTACGAAGTTTTAACCGGCATCAATAGCTCCATCCGGCGCGTTGTTATATAATTCTATGAAGCATGCGCTGATTAAGGATTTTGCCGATTCCAATTACCAAAATCCGAAAATCATCAGAAATAAAAAAAACAAAAGAAACAAAATAACGGTCGGACTGTCGATTTTTTTATTTTTGTTGATTATAGTCGGATTGGGATTTGTTTTTATATCACCATATTTTCGGATACAAAACGTTCAGACATTTGGTTTGAAAAATATAAAAGAAGATCATCTGAATCAGCTGATAGCCGAGGAGATGAAGCGCGGGACACTATTCAGGCACGACAATATTCTGCTGTTTGATTCGGCCAAATTAATTGAATCCGTTAGTTCAAATTATTATCTGGATTGGATTGACGTGGAGAAATCATATCGGCCACCGGCTATTTACATCACCCTGACGGAAAAAGTTTCGGCGCTGGCGTATCATGCTAACGGCGAATGCTTTAATATTGATATATTCGGATCAATTATTGAAAAGTGCAACGGCTTAAGCGCTGAATTCATCCAAATTTCAGATGCCCGCGTACAGTTACCAATGGTTGGTGAAAATGTCATTTCCGAGGAAAAAATTGATTATATAATCAAGCTAAACGATTCACTGCAAGCTCAGGGTATGGCCATTAAGGAATATAAAATCATTTCCAATACCAGTAGCGACATCCGCGCGCTGACAGAGAAGGGCTTTGAAATATATTTCAATCAAAAAATGACGGTTGAAGAGCAGCTGACCCGCTTTAATGTGCTAATCAGGGAGCAGATAGGGCCGGAGAACCTTAATGCCATCAGTTATGTTGATTTACGATTCGGGGAGAAAGTATTTTATAAGTAAAGTACGTTGAGGAATCGGCCGGTTCGTCTGAAAAAAATATTCTTACATTTTGCGACACATAATGGGCGAGGGAGTAGGTGAAGTAGAGAATTAAATAAATGCGATGGCATTGGCCGCAGTCTTTGTAATAAAAATAAATATAGAAATAATTAAAGATATAATATAATTCCGGCAGAACCGGAATTTTTTTAAATGAATCTTTTAAATTTTTACCTGCGGATCGGCGAAAATTTGCGTAGATCGATTTTATAGCTTAAATAAAGGATAAAATGGACATTTACCCAAGGCTCAAAATTGCGATTTAAGCCTTTTTTAATGGTTCATTAGGCCTGTTGATACCTTATTAGCAGTTAAATTTCAATAATCTTAGTATTTGAAGGTGGTCTTAGGTATTAATTCCGCCATAGTGTCGCATAAGGTATATTGTGCGACGCTATGCTTCTTCAATAACTCCCGAGTTGGCACTACTCTTCTCTCTCAACATGATCAAGTAAAAAATAAAAGGGCCGAACATATAACCCTTAAATTGCGTGCCGTTGCCTTTCGCCGCGTTGTTTTATTTTTGCCTTCACAACGGCTCATGATTAATACCCTATTCATTTCGAAAATATTGTTTGAAATAATCGTCATTTTTCAATTTTTCGATATTTTTGTTGACTTGCTTATAAAACCGCGGATAATGCTGTCTGATAATCCAGCGGCCTTTGTAGCGCTGTCGATAAGGCGGACGCTGATAATGTGCCAATTCATGCGCCAGCAACCGCAGAATTGAGTTTACAGACCTTGGTTGGCGCCTTTTGGGTGTCAGGACATCCAAAACAATCAGTTTTTCGGAAAGTTTAATGTATCCCAGTGTTAAGCCATTTAAATTTTTAACCGGACCTTGCCGATTCATGATTTTCATCTTAAAACCTTTAACTCTAAGGATCATGCATGTCCTGATGAAAATTTCTTCTAAATGCATCAAATATTGTTCCATAAAAAAATTGCAAAATTATTATTTGCATTTGTAATGATTATATATGATTTGTCCCGGTAAGGCCTCTTCGAAGTAAATTTGCATTCAATTAAAAACCCATATTGGGCAGATAATTTAGCGGGTTTACAGGGATACCATTCATTCTCACCTCAAAATGAAGATGAGGCCCGGTCGTTAGATTGCCCGCACCCATGGTTCCCGGCATACCCCCGGATTGGCCGATGATCTGTCCCTTGGTTACGTATTGATCTTCTTTGACCATGATTTTGCTAACATGACCGTAAACCGTGGATAAGCCTTTGGCGTGCATTACCGTAATATAGCTGTATCCATAGCCGTTGTCTTTGGCCTTAATCACGTAGCCGTCGCCGGCCGCGTATAGATTGGTGCCCTGATAGGCGCGGACATCAACTCCGGGATGTTCAAACAAATAGCGAAAAGGATATTCAGGATCATGGAAATAGGTGCTTAGCCCTCGCGACAAATCTTTTACCGGCCACATTAAGGTGGCATCGGTCAAAGGAATGTAGCCCGGATCCGTTTGTCCGGTTTCTTTCGATTTTTTTTCCAATTCTTCCAATTTTTTGCGAGCTTCCCTTTCTAAATTGTAAATTTCAGAGCTGGCGTTTTGCTGTTCCTGCTTGGTTTGCCAGTACAAATTATAAAATGTTTCTTCCGAATTTTTGGTTTCATCGATTAAATATTGCTTGGTCTGCAATTCCTCTTGAAGATCAATTTTTTGCTGCTCCGCGCGAGTTTTTAGCGTTTCCAGGTCTGTTTGCTTGGTATTGAGGAATTCCTGTTTTTCTTCCAGCTGTTTTTTCGATGCTTTAACCGAAACCAGCGTGTTTTGAAGCTGTTCTTGGATGGATCCGGTATTATTCACCTGAGTGAAAAATTCGGAAATGGATTCATTGAGCAAAAGTATTTCCAACGTGCCTTTTTTATCCGTTTTATCGATCATTCTGATGAATTCGCGCAGTTCATCGTTTTTTCTTACAATATCTTGAGAACGGTTGTCTATTTGCAATTTTACGTCTTTTATTTCCAATCCGGTTTTCTCTATTTCCTGCTCCGTGGTTTGGATGTCTATTTCTGATTTGGCGATTTTATTTTCCAAAATGGACAGCTGATTTTGCAGTGTCACGGATTCCTGCTGTTTTCTTTGTATATTATCCAAGTAAACATTGGCTTGTTTTTTTAATTCATCCACCTTTTTTTGCTGATCGGCGATTTGCGTATTAATATCATCGATTTCCGTTTCGGTACTGGCCAAAACAAAATGGATGTTGGTCAATAAAATCAACAATATTAAAATAATCACGCGCATTAATTTGTTTTTGTTTTTGGTTTGCATGGCCCTGAAAATTTAGTGAAGTGGATTTTTTTTGGGAAATCGGTCCAGGCGGTGATAACTACATTATATCAGAAAAAATCAAAGCATTGAAATAGCCGATTCGATTCTTTCCAGTGTTTTCTTTTTCCCCAAACACGCGGCGATTTCAAACGGGCCCGGTGACGCTTCCCGGCCGGATAAAGCCACGCGCATCGGCCATAAAATATCCCCGTTTTCGTGATTATTTTCGTGAATAAATTTTTTGATCAGGTCATTTAGTTTCTCTGTTCGATAATGGGCTTCCTCCAGCCGGCCTACGCATTGGTGCAAAGCCTGTAAATGTTTTTTGGTTGATTCCTTCGTGTTCTTTTTCCACAGCAATATTTTTTTATCGAATTTAACTTCTTTTTTAAAGAAATATTCCAACGCGTCCGGTAAATCGGACATTTTTTTGATTCGTGGCTGTTCCAGCGTCAAGATCGTTTTGAGATTGGCGGCGCTCAGTCGCTCATTGGTTTCTAGAATTTTATAATTAGCGCCGCTGGTTTTAATTAATTCCGCTTTTATTAAAAAAGGCGCGGCCAATCCCAAAAATTTATCAGCATCCAGTTGTCGAATGTAATAGCTGTTCATCCAATCCAGTTTGTCTGTGTCAAATACGGCGGCCGCTTTATGAACCCGAGATAAATCAAATTGCTTGATCATTTCATTTCTCGTGAAAATTTCCTGATCGGATCCCGGATTCCACCCAAGCAAGGCGATAAAATTAATCAGCGCGTCCGGCAGATAGCCGCGATCGATATAATCATTGACAGATGCTGAGCCATCGCGCTTGGACAACTTTTTCTTTTGTTTGTTTATCAGCTGAGGCAGGTGCGCGAAAACCGGCGCCGGCCATGCGAACGCTTCGTAAAGCAAAACATGCTTGGGAGTGCTGGGTATCCATTCGTCGCCTCTCAGTACGTGGGTGATTTTCATCAAATGATCATCGACAACGTTCGCGAAATGATATGTTGGAAATTTGTCCGATTTAATCAACACGTAATCGTCAAGATCATTGGAATTGACTCTTATTTCGCCCCGGATTAGATCAGCGATCAGTATCTCTTTATTTTCAGGCATTTTAAATCTGACAACATGAGGAATGTTTTGGCTTAATTTTTTTTGAACATCTTGCCGGCTTAAATGGCGGCAGCAGCCGTCATATTTGGGTGGCATTTTATTGGCGGTTTGCTCGGATCGCAAATTATCCAGCCTTTCTTTGGAACAAAAACAATAATAGGCCTTGCCGCTGTCAATCAGCTCCTTGATATGATGATGATAAACATCCAAGCGTTTCGATTGAAAATATGGGCCATTCTCCCCTTTCTCGGCAATGGCGTTTTTAGGTGTTAGAAAGGGACCTTCGTCATAATCTATGTCTGCCCACTTAAGTACGGAAAGCATATTTTCCACGGCGCCGTCAACATATCTGGAGCGATCGGTATCTTCGATTCTGACCAAAAATGTGCCGTCATGATTTTTGGCCATTAAGTAATTATACAAAATTGTGCGTAAATTGCCGATATGGACGAATCCTGTCGGACTGGGCGCGATTCTGACTCTGATTTTTGCTTGGGAATTGTTGCCCATAAATAAGTTATGTAGGTAATTAATGTATCTATTTTACCCGATTTCACCGCTGATGTAAAGAAACAAGGCGGATAAATATTCGGCCGCCAATGAGTGTATAAAACATTGTTATTTATGCATTAAGAACTGTTTTAATCAATTATTGTCTAAATTTAGGTAATTTACAGCGCATGATTGACTTTTTTAATTTGATATGATATAATAAATTGTTCGTTGATGCTTCGGCGCAAGTAGCGCTGGCGCATCTTTATGGTGTTCTTTTAATAATGGGCCAACCTGGCCCAACATTTCGGGAGCGATCCCGACATGGAGAAATTAAATGAGTACGAATAAGGTGGCGAAGGAAGCAACTCTGGCGTACGTCTGTTCGCTCGGCGATCCGTGTGACAAGAACGGCGTGGTCTTGTCCCACGTCGGACTCAAGGGGCACAAGGTGTGCTCCTTTAAGGGAATTAACAAGGAATTCTACGGGCTGAAAACGCCGGAGGGACAGATTCTGTCCTTCGGCGAACTGATCAGCGATGGGCACGTCCGGTGCATGGTGCCCGGCTGCCAGCAGCTGGACCCCAAGGATCCGGCGGCGTATTCGTTTGACAAGGATTTCCCGTATGTCGTATGTGAAGGGCACCGAAGCGGCGCCCTGGAATACGCGAGACGGGCGCTCCGCAAGGAGCTGTCAGTCAGCACGTTCCCACAGGCCGTCTTCAGCTACGACGGCCGGCGCGACCGTCAATTGCGTCAGCTCATCGAGGAGCTCGGCGCCGACGGCCTGTGGACCAGACGGGATCTGCTCAAGCATTTCCCGGAAAAGGTCTACACGGTCGAGTTCGATCTCGATAACCGGGAAAAGCCGGACTTCGAGACGATCGTCGTGCGAGACGAAGACGCGCTGAAAAAGCGCGCCGAAGAGCTGGCGCACGACGGTGTGCCGCGTCAGATGATCGAGCGCTGGGACGGATTTCCGTACGGTCTCGTCACGATCCCGGACGAAAGCGACGGCGAGGACCGGTACATGCTCGTTTCCAGTCCCATCGCGGTCCGGGCCAGCCGACTCGGCTTCCGGTACAGCGGACTGCCGAAAGCGCTGGTGTACCATCGCTTCGGCCAGCGCCTCTCCGACATGGCGCAGCCGATCCTCAAGCGGCTCATCGAGGGCGGGTTCGCCAAGACCGTCCAGGAAATCCTGGCGGATAAGGAGCGGAGCCGAATCCTCAGCCTCGAGCCCGGGGCCGATGAGTATGAGAGGTACTACGACGAAAAGTCGCTCCGTCCGGCCGCGGCGGCTCGGATGGCCGAAGACATCGGGCTGATCTACGATCAGTCCATTCTCGGCAATCAGGAGGAGCTGACGCTCCTCAAGGTTGAGGATGGCGGCCGCGAGCTGTACCTCGTGGTCCCACGGGAGCTCGGTATGGCATTGGCGGACTATGTGTCCGACCAGCTCGGCCAGACCGAGACGCGCTGGGACAAGCGGAGCAAGACCCATGTCCCGCAGCGGGTCGTGGCTCATCCTTTGAGCTCGGCCCTTCTCCACATCAGCCGGCGTGAGGCGGCCAAAAACCGGCGCGCGGCCGCGGTGTGTGAAACGAGCAAGCTCGTGGCCAGCCTCTTTGACATGGCCGCGGACAATGCCAAAAAGAACGGCCGTCAGGAGCGGGGCGGCCGAAAGAAGACTCGGCACGAGAGGACGTTCGAGCAGTTCGAAAACCTCTTCACCAAATAATTTTTTCATCCCCCATTTCTAAAGAAAAATGGGGGATTTTATTATTTGCCAAAAATCATCTGGCCGAACCTCGAAGGCGAAGTGACGATTTTGTTCGCCTGGCGAGGTTTGGGTACTTGGCGCCCTCCCGGACCATGTCATTATTTACCCAAGTAGGGCGCATCAACCAAACTAACCGTAGTCCCTAAGACAGAAACCATCAGCATCGCTGATGGTTTCATTTTATAAATTTAAAATGAATGCCGTAATTATTAAAGATAGCTAAAAATTTTTTTTATTGATTCTCGACGCACTTTTGGCAGAGCGCTTAATAACTCATCCTTGCCCACCCATTTGACTCCGGCCACTTCATCTGATTTTTTAAAATGGAAATATTGCGCGGGTTTGGTGAATCTCCAGCAGATGAATTTTTGCCGTTGCCCTTTGTATGGACGAAAATTTCTAAATTCCCTGGGCCAATCGTATGAATAAACTGATGGAATGATTTTGATGAATTCTAAATCATTTGAATCCATGCCAATTTCCTCCCTGATTTCACGAAGTGAAGCCACGGGAATGTTTTCTCCGGGACCAATGCCGCCCTGCGGCAATGTCCAGTAATGAAACCTGGGATTAAATATCAGCAGAATTTGATTTTGGCAATTGTAGATGATGCTGGCAATGTTCGGTCGATATTTATATAACCAGCGCCAGCGCCATTTGATGCAAGTCGCCGGGAACAACACGATGGCCGCAAAAATTCTACGCCATCGGCGCGGCTCCTTGATTAATCGATACAGCCATTCGCAGCCGATTTTTCTCAGCCACTGCGGTGCCCGCTTGGCATTTCCGGCGATAAAGTCCAGCGTGCCGCCCACGCCTACGGCCAGCCGGATGGAATTTAGCTTACCGATGTTTTCAAAAATCCAAGATTCCTGCTTGGGCGCGCCAAAGGCGACCAGTAAAATATCGGGCGCGGCGCGGTTTATCAGCTTTGTCAATTTTTGGTTTTGTTCAATATTATAAACGATTCGGCCATGTTCGATTTGAATCTCAATGCCCGAAGCGGCGCCGACAATTTCAATGTTTGGATATTGCTCTTTAATTTTGTCAGCCGCCAGACGCGCCGTGTCCCCCATTCCCCCCAAAAGCATGATTTTATAATGATTGGCCGCGGCCAAATCAATTATTCGCCAGGTCAAATCAATTCCGGTGACTCGATGCAAAACTTTCTGTCCCAATATCAAGCCACCGATTTTTAACCCAAACCCGTCGGCAATATTCAAGCTGGATGAATTTAATATTTTTCGGTAGTGATCATTTTTCGAAGCTGCGTGGCAAATTTCCGGATTGGGGGTGAAAATCGTGTGTTTTCTGCCGGAAATTAAAAATGACCGAATTTTATCTACGGATTGCTCCAGATCGAGATTGGCGATGCCAACCCCGAGAATCACCGGCTGATTTTTGCGTATTGAGGGCATGCGTAAAAATTAATAAATAAAATGTCTAAAGCCAAGTGAAAAATAAGCTATGTCAATTTTGTGTGAATCGGTCCGTCGGCGGTCAGGTCGCTGCAATACAAGTCGAATCGATCGACAGTAAATGATAAAAACGATGGTAAAATTAATCGCTTAAAATCGCCGCTAAAATATTTTATTCGGCCTAAAGTAATATGCGCCAAGAAAGGTTTGCGGTCATATTCGATTTTGATTTTATCCAGCTGCTCGCGAATCAGCGAATTTATGCGCTTGAGCTCCCCTCGCTGGTCGACTACGTCCAATTTGATGACATTTGGTCTAAACTGATTCGGAAAAAAGCTTAATTTATTATCAAACCCGATCTCAAACGGCGCGAATTTTATTTGAGCCAATGATTTTTTTAATTCCGCCACGCTATTAAAATCCAATTCGCCAATAAATTGCCAGGTCAAATGAATGTTGCGGCTATCCACCCATTTTATTTTATTATTCGAATTGACCGATCTGAGCGGCGTTAAAAATTCTTCAATTTTGGATTTGATATCTTCTGGAATTTCAATGGCAATAAAACAGCGCATATGAATTAGAATCAATTTTAGGTCGTCAGTGGCGAGCCAGCTGAATAATAAAGAAAATCCAATGAAGTCCTGCCGCCCGACTACCCTATTCTCATTATACCATCAATTTGTTAAAATATAGATGAAGTTGATTATACGACTTTTTCGCATCAATGTAAATATGAAGCCAGCCATAAATTGGCGCGACGCCAAAAAGACCACGATTAGATGCTATAATTGCCTGCACGGCTGCCTGATCAATCCTGGCCAGCGAGGCCTATGCCAGGTCAGACAAAACATGGACGGCCGGCTTTTCAGTTTGAATTACGGTAAAATAATTTCGCAAAATATTGATCCGATCGAAAAAAAACCGCTGTTTCATTTTTTGCCCGGATCGCTCGCCTACTCGATCGCCTGCGTCGGCTGTAATTTTCGCTGTCTTCATTGTCAAAATTATTCCATTTCTCAGGTAAGCCCGCTGGAAGAAATTCCCGGAGAAGAGGTCGCGCCGTGGCAAATTGTTAATTCCGCCAAAAGCATGAATTGCCAAAGCATTGCTTATACTTACACCGAACCGACAATATACATCGAATACGCTCTCGAGGTAATGAAGGAGGCAAAAAAACAGGGGTTGGCCAATGTTTGGGTTTCCAACGGCTATTTTTCCAAAGAAACTTTTCATCTCATCGAGCCTTATTTAGACGCGATTAACATAGATTTAAAATTTTTTACGGAAGATAAGTATCAGCAGGTTTGCGGCGCGAGATTAAAACATGTCAAAGACAGTTTGATTCGGGTGGCCAAGTCGAATATTCATCTTGAAGTAACCACTCTGATCATTCCGCAATTAAACGATTCGGACGAAGAGATATCGGCCATGGCGAAATTTATTCGTTTTGATTTGGGTAATGAAACGCCATGGCATCTTTCGGCATTTTATCCGGCCCACAAAATGGTTGGAGCGCTGCCGACAAACGAATCCAGCATTGAGAATGCCATAAATATCGCCAAAGACAATGATCTGCGCTTCGTTTATTCGGGCAATTTGAAAACGTCTAAATTTGAAAACACGAATTGCGCCGAATGCGGGGAGTTATTAATTTCCCGCAAAGGGTATATTATTGAAAAGATGTACAAAAATAAAAAAGTCTGTCCAAAGTGCGGTGTCCGGCTGCCATTTGTTTTATAGGCGGCAGCTCTAGGACCCGGTTTTCAATTTCCGGTTTCTGATTTCTTCACCGCGCTCTTGACAGGCCTTTTTTTATTTGGCACAATATATTAGCAGTCTGTATATTAGAGTGCTAAATAATAAAATAAATGCGATCAGTTCGGCAGTCGGCCATGGGCGACTAATCTGTACTGATTATGGGCCTAGTCGCACCCGTAGCGTTGCCCGGCTGGCCGCACGGTATAAATATGAATATCAATAAATTCACTATAAAATCTCAGGAAGCGCTGTCACGGGCGCAGAATAAAGCTTTTGAATATAAAAATTCTCAGCTTGATGTCATTCATCTGCTGGCGTCGTTGTTGGAGCAAAAAGACAGTATTGTCTTGACCATTTTAAAAAAATTGGACAAAGACACGCGTAAAATAATTTCTCGAGTTGAATCGGAGCTAAGAAATTTGCCCAAAGGCGAAATCGAAGGCGGCGCTCAGGGGCAGCTTTATGTCTCCCCCGCTTTTAATTATACCTTGGCCAATTCCGAACAAGTGGCGGAAAGCTTGGGCGATGAATTCATTTCCACGGAACATTTATTTTTATCGTTAATCCAGGCGGAAAGCAAAGCGTCGGAAATTTTGGCCGACAACCAGCTCAATTACGAAGCGGTGCTGAAAGTGCTGTCTGAAGTGCGAGGCTCACAGCAGGTCACCGATCCGGATCCGGAGAGCAAATATCAGGTTTTGGAAAAATACACCGTAAATTTGACCGACATGGCGCGTAAAGAAAAGCTTGATCCGGTTATCGGCCGCAATGATGAGATTCGGCGAGTGCTGCAGGTCTTATCAAGGAGAACGAAAAACAATCCGGTTTTGATCGGCGAACCCGGCACGGGAAAAACCGCCATTGCCGAAGGTCTGGCTCAACGCATCGTCTCCGGCGATGTGCCTGAAAATCTGAAAAATAAAGAAGTCATTTCGCTGGATTTGGGTTCTTTGATCGCCGGCACCAAGTTTCGCGGCGAATTTGAAGACCGGTTAAAAGCGGTATTGAAAGAAATTCAGAAAAATTCGGATAAGTTTATTGTTTTCATAGATGAGCTTCACACCATTGTTGGCGCCGGCGCCACTGAAGGCGCCATGGACGCTTCGAACCTATTGAAGCCGGCCTTGGCGCGCGGTGAGCTGCGATGCGTTGGCGCCACCACGATCAAGGAATACAGAAAACATATTGAAAAAGACGCGGCGCTGGAGCGACGATTTCAGCCGGTCATGGTCGCGGAGCCGTCGCTTGAAGACACGATTGCCATTCTGCGCGGCATTAAGGAGAAATACGAAGTCCATCATGGCGTGCGCATTACCGATGATGCCATCATCTCCGCGGCGCAGCTTTCGCAGCGCTACATTACCGATCGTTTTTTGCCCGATAAAGCCATTGATCTGATCGATGAAGCGACATCAGCGCTAAGAATCGAATTGAACAGCATGCCAGACGACCTGGATCAGCTGCAAAGGAAAATTAAAACTTTGGAAATCGAAAAACAGGCGCTCGGCAAGGAAAATACCGATAATTCTCGCGAAAAATTGAATTCGCTGGAAAAACAGCTCGCTGAGCTGAAGGAACAGTCGAATCAGCTGGAAATACACTGGAAAAAAGAAAAAGAAATCATCACGAAAATACAAGAGGCTTCGAAGCGGATCGAAAAATTAAAGCAAGAGGCGGATATAGTGGAACGAAAATCCGAGTTCGATAAAGTCGCGGAGATTCGCTATGGTAAAATTCCGGAGCTGGAAAAGGAAATTGACGCTCAAAAGAAAAATTTAGCCAAAGTTCAGACCGGACCCGGCGGCAAGCAAATATTAAAGGAAGAGGTCAGCTCGGAAGATATCGCCGCAGTCGTGGCCAAATGGACGGGCATACCGGTTAATAAAATGCTTCAATCCGAATTGCAAAAATTGGCCGGGGCCGAGACAGATCTGGCAAAGAGGGTTATCGGGCAAGCACAAGCGATTAAGGCCGTTTCCAACGCTTTGCGCCGCTCAAGAGCCGGCTTAGCCGAAGAATCAAGGCCGATCGGTTCTTTCATCTTTATGGGACCGACCGGAGTGGGAAAAACCGAACTGGCCAAAGCTTTGGCAGAGTTTATGTTTAACGATGAAAGCGCCCTGATCAGGATTGACATGTCCGAATACATGGAAAAGCATTCGGTGGCCAAATTTATCGGATCACCGCCGGGCTATATCGGACACGACGAGGGAGGTCAGCTGACCGAGGCGGTCAGACGGCGTCCATATTCGGTGGTTTTATTTGATGAAATTGAAAAAGCGCACCCCGAGGTCTTTAATTCGCTGCTTCAGCTGCTCGACGACGGACGATTGACCGATTCCAAGGGTCGGATGGTCAACTTTAAAAATACAATCATCATCATGACGTCCAATATCGGCAGTGACTTGATTCTTCAGCTGTCTGTGCAATCTGAAATCGGCTTTGCCGATAACGCGGCGAAGACTCCGGCCAAGCAAAATGTCAAGGGAAAAATCATGGAAATGCTCCGCGAACGATTCAAACCCGAGTTTTTGAATCGGGTGGACGATATAATCATGTTTGACAGCTTGAGCAAGTCTGATTTGGCCAAGATCGTCAACCTGCGACTCGAGGAAATCAAAAGGCGTCTGGCCGGCAGAGGCATCGGCATTGAATTTACGCATTGTCTGAAAAAGCATTTGGCTGATAAGGGCTATGACCCGGCTTATGGCGCCAGACCGCTGAAGCGATTGATTCAAAATGAAATTCTGGATGAATTGGCGATGCGCATAGTTTCTTCAAAAATAAATGAACAAAAAAATATAACGGTCGACTTTAGCGAAAATAAAATCATCTTTAGCGCCGATAGTCAATCATAAAACGGACATCAATGTCCGTTTTTTTATCAATAAAATTTTTCACGCTGATAGCCGGTGTAATGATTGAGTGTTAGCGGTGTCTAAATATATATAGTTTGAACAATCATTTATTTTATGGTATCATGAATAATATCGTTAACAATATGAAAAAATTCGTTATCACTTTAATTTTATTGATTTCCCTGCTTATCCCCTGCTGTCAGCCGGTACGGGCGGATGATTTTAATCCGGGATATATCATTTCCGACAGCGAGTTCAGGGATTCCTCGTCAATGAAATTGGAGGATATAATCGCCTTTTTACACTCCAAATCGGGAATATTGGCCCATAAAACGTTTGAAGACATTGACGGTCAGCTGCGGTCGGCCGCGGAAATAATTTATCGAGCGGCGCTGCGTTATCAAATCAGCCCCAAATATTTATTGGTGCTGCTGCAAAAAGAACAAAGCCTGATCGAAGACCCAAAGCCGACTCAGGATCAGCTCGATTGGGCCACCGGCTACGCCGTGTGCGACTCATGTTCCAAAGACGATCCGTTAATCCAAAAATTCAAAGGATTCGCCAAGCAGATCGATCGCGCGGCGTGGCGGAATCAATATTATATCGAAAATCCCTGGGAATTCAACCATCAGGTCGGCGGCACATACATAATCGACGGGCAAATCGTCACGATTTTAAATCGCGCCACCGCCAATTTGTATATTTATACGCCTCACATTCATGGCAATTTTAATTTTTGGAAGCTCTGGAATTCCTATTTCTCCAAAATTTATCCCGATGGAACGTTGATTCAGGTCAAAGACGAGCCCGGAGTTTGGCTGATTGATCATGGGACCAAACGGCCTTTTCTGTCTCGAGGCGCGCTGGTCAGCCGCTTCGATTTAAAGGATGTCATTTCGGTTGACAAAAGCGTGCTCAGCGGTTATCCGATGGGCTTGCCCATTAAATTCCCTCAGCATTCATTGCTAAAAGATCCCGGTGGCAATATTTACCTGTTATCCGATGATCGCCTGCGGCATATAGAAAGCATGGAAGTGTTCCGGATGATCGGCTTTAATCTGGAAGAATTGATTGACATTACCGCCGATGAAGCGAAAATGTTTAATCCCGGCGATCCGATCACCATTAAAACGACTTATCCGGCCGGCGCGCTGCTTCAGGATAATCAAACCGGCGGTGTTTTCTTCGTGCAAAACGGCGTGAAGCATCCGATTCCCAATCGTTATCTGCTGGATATAAATTTTTCACATTACCATATAACCGTCACTTCACCCTTGGAGCTTGATAAATACGAACGCGGCGGCTTGGTGACCATAAAAGACGGGGCATTGATAAAATCATTCGATTCGCCGCAGGTCTATGTCACCAGCGGGGGTCGCAGATTGCTCATCCCCACGGAAAAAGTTTTTAATGAACTCGGCTACAGCTGGAGCAATATTACCACAATCGATCCGTCGACCTTAGTAAATATCCCTCTGGGAGAGGAAATTACATTGGATTATTTGCAAGAATGATCCATGCTTGATGTTCCATAATTCATACATATGTCTTTAGTCTTCGCCGCCGTCGCCCCGCATCCGCCCATTATCATTCCGGCCATCGGCAAACAAAATATCACTGAAGTGCAAAAGACAATCGATTCGCTCAAAGAACTGAATAAAAAATTGCTGGCGGCTGAGCCGGAAACAATTATTGTCATCTCGCCGCACGGAGAATTTTTTACCGACTCCTTCAATATCAACACCAATTCCGTTTATGAAGCGAATTTCGAGGCGTTTGGAGATTTTACCACGAAATTGACATTTAATCCTGATTTGGAATTTATCAATCGCTTCAAAGAGCGGGTGGAAACCAAATTGCCGGTTTTTTTAAGCCAGCATGAAAACCTGGACCACGGCGTTGCCGTGCCCTTATATTACCTGACCGCCGGCCTAAAAGATTTAAAGATCGTGCCGATCAATTATTGTCTTTTAAGCCACCAAAAGCATTTGGAATTCGGCAAAGAATTAAAAGAAGCGATTTTTGATACCGATAAAAAAATAGCGATAATCGCATCCGGCGATCTTTCTCATCGGCTGAGTCTGGACGCGCCCGCGGGTTTTTCCAAGCGCGCCAAAGAATTCGATAAGAAATTGATAAAGCTGATGAAAGAGAAAAAAATCAACAATATTTTGAATATTGATCCTGAATTGATCGAAGAAGCGGCAGAATGCGGCCTGCGATCGTTTTTAATTCTGCTGGGCATTGTTGAACACATGAATTATGAATTCGAAGTGCTTTCTTACGAGGCGCCGTTCGGGGTCGGATACTTGGTGGGAGAATTTGTGTTTAAATAAAAGAATACAGCGCCAATTATTGAGTGGAAAAAGACATGAGTCCCCGCGGGGACCTTTTATTATTTAAAAATCACCGAATGAAATTAGAAATTTCAGCGCAATTTTGCTATCATTAAAATATGAAAAAAATCGCTCAAATACTGCCGCTGCGAAAAATGCCCCGATCCGTTGAGGTTTTTGATTATTTTATTCCGGAATCACTGGCTGATGATATCAGTGCCGGCGCCATTGTCGAGATGGAATTTAAAAAATCAAAAATATTCGGATTGGTCGTCGGATTTTCCGTCCACCAGCCCGGTTTTGAGTTGAAGTCAATCATCAGGATTATCGATAAAGACTTGATTGCCAAATATCAAATTGAACTGATTAGCTGGTTCAGCGAATTTTATCACCATTCGCTCGCCTCGACGGCCCAGCTGATGCTGCCGGAAATTCCCAAAAGACGAAGCAATTATGCCGGCAATGAAAACGGATTGATGAATAAAGGCACGGAAGAAAAAAAGACGGCAGCGACAAATGATCTGATGATCTCAGAAACCATGGCCAGGCTGGCAAAAGAAATTATTGACTCCGAAGAAAAAGGATATCTGCTGTTGAACCAAAACACGGAGCTGACCGATCAGTTGTACGTTAGACTGATAAAAAAACATATCGATGCCGACCGACAGATACTGCTGCTCTTCCCCACGCTGGCTGATCTGGAAGTTTTTCGAAGACGCCTGCCCGATAATATCGCCGATTTGGCGTTGATCTTGGACAGCAAAACTTATAAATCAAGTAAAAATAAATATCTACGATATTATCAAGCGATCGCGTCTGCTAGCGCCAAGGTGCTGCTCGGTACCAGATCGGCGATCTTTTTCAATTTGATGAACGTCAGGACCGTCATCATTGATCGCTCCGAATCCGATGATTACAAACAGTGGGATCAGAATCCGCGCTACGACGCCGGCGAGGTTTTATTTCGGATAGCCAAACTTACATCGGCCAAACTGATTGTTTCCGGATTCGCTCCCAAGCCGGAAACATATTTCGCTGCGCAAAAACAGCGATTCAAATTGATAAATCTGGGGAAAAATATTCCCGAAGCGCAGGTGCGTCGCGTTGAATTCAGTGTCGGTGGCGATGATTATTATCTGACCGAAAATCTGGATAAATTCATCAAGCACGGATTGGAAAAAAATGAACAGATATTGTTATTGGTAAATAAGCGCGGTTATGCCAGCACCTTAAAGTGCGCCGATTGCCAAAAAGTGATCAGCTGTTCGATTTGCGGCTTGCCATTGACCGTTTATCCGGAATCTCGTCTGTTCTGCCACCATTGCCTAAAGTATACGGTTCAACCGACACTGTGCCCGCAGTGCGGGGGCGCCAGTATTCGGGCCACGGGTATTGGGGCCATGGGGTTCGAAGCATTAATACGAAAAAAATATGCTAGTCCGAATATAATGGTCGGGCTGCCATCGATAAATGACGGCAATTTACTCTTTGACCGAGCGGCTTTCGTGTATTTTGACAGTTTGTTTTATCTGCCTGATTTCTCTCATCCGGCCAAGGTCTTTTATCTGCTTCGAAAATTCACTCAAAAATTATATTCTCAGAATCCAAACATCAAAATTTTAATTCAAAGCGCTTTTTTGGAAAATCACGCTGTCGCCTATTTTAACCGGCCGCTTGAATTTTATAAAAAAGAATTAAAAGCTCGCCAGCTGCTTAACTATCCTCCTTATTTCAACATGATTAAAATAATTGTTCGGGATAAATTTGAAAAAAAAGCAAAGCAGAAAATTGATTATATTTCCGGTAAAATATCAGGTATCCAAGGAATTGAGCCATCCGCGCCATATGCCGCCTATTCCGTTAAAATCAGGGATTATTTTATTTGGCAGATCGCCGTAAAGGTTTTCGATCAACAGGCCGAAAAAGTATTGATTAAAGCCATTCCGAATGATATAATAGTTGACAAGAACCCGATAAATCTGTTATAATTTGATATTACCAGATTACGAGATTTACATACAAGATTGTACAGATCGCTTTAAAAGGCGCAATGTAATAATCTTGTATAATCCGTACGTGAATCTGTAATCTAGTAGATCCAATATGGCTTTCGATATCATCACTCATCCAAATAAAATTCTCCGGGCGAAAAATATCGAGATCGGCCCTGAAGAAATAAAAACCGAAGGCTTTAAAAGGCTTGTTTTGGATATGGCCGAAACAATGCATAAAGAAGATGGCATCGGCCTGGCCGCTCCGCAGATTGGCACAAACAAAAGAATTTGCGTCATTAATACGGAAAATGGCGATTTGGTATTGATCAATCCCCGTATTATTAGAAAAAGCTTAAAAAAAATAATTGATGAAGAAGGCTGCCTGTCTGTACCGGGAATTTTCGGCACCGTTAAGCGCTACAAAAAGATCAAAGTCAAAGCATTGGATATTAACGGCCGAGAAATGATTTTTGTCGCCGCAGGTATGTTCGCCAGAGTGATACAGCATGAAGTGGATCATCTGGACGGGGTTTTATTTATTGACAAGGTTATAAAAATAATCAAAGGCGAAATAAAATAAAAGAAATACGAGGCGCGAAATGCGATATGCGATATACCTGCCCGCACTGATGATATCGGCCGCGCCGGCCGGTGAATCGCTTTGCGACTCTCGCTTTGCGCATTTCAGATATGAAAGCAATAAAAATAATTTTTTTCGGCACACCCGACTTTGCCATACCAGCCCTTCGAGAATTGGCTGAAAATTTTTCAATTGAAGCGGTTATTACCCAGCCGGATCAGCCCAAGGGCAGAAAAAAAATATTATCCGCTCCACCCGTTAAAGAATACGCCATGTCGCGTGATTTTTTTATTTTGCAGCCGGAAAAATTGGATGAGGATTTAGTTGACCGGCTGAACAAAATAAAGCCGGACTTGGCGGTGGTTGTCGCCTATGGAAAGATTTTGCCAAAGGCGATAATTGATCTGCCCAAATTCGGTTGCCTGAACATTCACGCGTCTCTTTTGCCCAAATATCGGGGCGCTTCGCCGATACAGGCCGCGCTGCGTCATGGCGATAAACAAACCGGCGTGACCATAATGAAAATCGATGAAGGATTGGATACGGGCGATATTTTGGCGCAGAGTGAGATCGATATAAAAAAAGCCGATGACCTGGGCACGCTCCATGATTTGCTGGCTGAGCTGGGCGCGCGATCGATAGTCAAGGTGGTCACCGATTATCTGGCCGGTAAAATAAAACCGCAAAAGCAGGACGACCAGCTGGCCTCTGTTTTCCCCACGATTTCCAAAGGGCAAGGCCGGATCGCTTGGACCAATTCAGCCGAGCATATTTTCAATCAGATCAGAGCGTTTACTCCTTGGCCCGGGGCTTTTACCTATTTCAAAAATAAGAAGCTGGACATTATCAAAGCGGATTTTTTATCAAGTAACGGTCAACGGCCGATCGGATTGGTATTTAAAAAAGACGGCAATGTCGCGATTCAGACCGGTCTCGGTTGCTTGATTTTGATCAAGCTTAAGCTGGAGGGTAAAAATGAAGTTGATATTGCCAGCTTCGTTAACGGGCATGCTGATTTTATCGGAACAACATTAAAATAAAAAAGGCCCGGATCTCGCCGCCTCGAGCAGAGCATTGATCGCGCGAATATCGGGCTTTTTTATTTTTCCGCCCTTTTCGCCTTCCTCCGATACAGGCAATACTCGCACCCTTTGCCGGCTGCGGGGATTTTGTTGGACATTAGGACTTTATGCGCGTCTCTGATGGCCTTACTCACCCATTGGTCATTGCCTTTATACGGCAGGACAGTGACATCGAATTCCAGCCTGGCGTCGAACGCCTTTCGGTCTTTTCGGCCATTGGCATAGACGAAATATCCGGTGTCAGAGACTTTGAAGCCGTTTTTTCTGAAAAGCCACTGGTAAATCTCCACCTGCCGCTTGTAGCCGGCCTTCCATTCGCCTTCGAGCGTCACTTCGTTTTCAGTGCTGGTTGATTTATAATCAACGATCATCAGCTCGCCTTTGGAATTAAGCCAGATGTCGTCGATGGCGCCGAAGATGATGAGATTGGTTGGTTTGTGAAAATATTGAATGCCGCGGAAATTATTTCTCCATTCGTCCAGGCGGTCATCAGCCAGCGGCACGGCTTTGATTTTATACGCCTTCATGAGCGGATGCGCGATGCCCTTTACGCGGTGAATGTCGAATTCTTTTTTCAGCAGATGGTCAACGGCAATGTTCAAATTGAATTGCGGCATGCTCGGCTTTGATATGCCCAGCCTGCGGTCCAAATAAAAACAGCGGGGGCATCGGACAAAGTCCTCGAGCTTGGTGCGGCTTAATTTAAATGGCTTTTTATTTTTGGGGTCAAAAAGATTGCGAGGCATAGAATTATTTATTAACATGTAACAATTGACATTTTCACCAATATTTGATATATTATAATCAGCACTTGTGGGGGCTTCGGCTCCCTAGCGGTCAATTCATAAACCGCAGACAGGTGCTTTTTTTATTAAATTAAAATTTAAATGGCCTTTAGTTTCTTGTCAATTACACCTTACAAGAAATTTAAAACATCGCTTTTTACGCTAAATTATGTAAATATATGTCTGTTTTTTTAGTTTGAAATTTTAATAAAATTATTAAATTCAAATTAAAATGCGCTTAATCACGCATTTTTGTCAATAACCCGTGAATTTACCCCGAAAACGGGCTCTCATTCACGCTTTTTAAATCAATTTAATCCTACAGCCATACTGTCCTACGGTCCTAGTAATTCATGCTCCATGTTTCATGCTCCCTTTTCCATGATTAATGCTCGGTGCGGGAGAGTTTATAGGGTTTATTGCTTTTGGGGGTGAAGGGGGGCATAGTTTTTTATTGAATAGAAGTAAATAAATGTTCCTTAAATTCGTTTTCATTCGCACTATTATAAAATGGCAGGCCAATTATTTTATATTTCTTGGTTTTTGTAAAAGTCAAAACTTTTCCTTTATACTTTTCTGTAATTTCCTTTAAAAAATCTTCTTTCCATTGATCATGCTCTTTTAAATGTTCGCCTTTTGGTTCTATAAATAATTGATATGTTATACCTTTTTCATTTTTATCAAGTAAAAATAGCAAAAAGTCAGGTTCAAATGTTTGCCCGTCATTAAAATTAAATAATTTCAATTGCCTTTCATTTCTAATCAAATAAGCTTCCTTAAAATGTTTCTTTAACTCAGTAAGATGATTATTCATAAAAACAACTAAATCCTTTTCTTCACTAGTCCCATAATTCGCATCAAAAGCATACCAATCCTTATCAGCGACTAAATCTTTTTGGCCATCTAATTTTTCAGAATCTTTTTTAATCTTAATTTTTTTATCGGAAAAAACAGTATTAATTTGCTTCGGTTCAAATTTTGTCCCCACATATTCAGTCAAATTTTCTTTAATCTCCTTTTCAATCTGTTCCAACAATGCTAAAACGGCATGAAATTTATTAGTATTACTTAAATTGTCTAAGTCTTTTCCTCGAAAAGTAATGTTTAACTTGCTCATTTCCTTATCAATAAATTCATTGATAGACTTTAATTCAGGAAAATAGTGATTCAAAGACTCGAAAGTAAAAAATTCATTTCTAGCCAAAGCATTTTTTATAACATGAGGTTGAATTTCAGTTAAACTAATATCTTTTGAAGATTTTTTTAAATCTTTTATCTCTTTTTTTTCATCGTCAAAGACTTTTACTTCTTTGCCAGCTCCGGTTAAGACATTATAAGTAATATTTTTCTTAGTTACACCTAGATCTTCAATCTTTTTCACTTTTTCATAGCTTCTTTTCCTTCTTTCATTATCATAAACAATTCCTTTTTTATAAAAATCTGAATTTTTGAAAATTTCTTTTAATTTTAATTCAACCTCAATTTCATTTTCATCAATAAGACCTTTTTCTTTCAATGCTGTTCTTATTTCACTTATATATCTTACCTCATGATGAGTATGATAATGCAATTCTTCCAGAATTCTTAATTCATTTTTTAAATCTTCATCATATTTCCTTTTATATTTATCTTGTTCATCATTCAAAGCAAATGGCCAGTAACGAGCGCCTCTGCCAATCAGCTGAGCCTCTGAGATAGTGGTTTTACCTGGTTTATTTGCTTTGCCGTCGCGGGTTTCATATAGCCGAACAATATCGAATAAATTAAGCACATCCCAGCCCTCATTTAATTTTTGGACAGCAAAAATAGCTCTGATCTGATTATTTTTATCTTCAAGAGAATTAAGCAACAGCTGATATTCTTCTTTTTCTCTTTCTTCATTAACACTTAAGCATTTGTTTTCTGCGAATCCGTCTCTTAATTTTTTAACTAAAATTGAATCGGTGATTTTATTATTCTTAAAAAACTGAAAAGCTTTTTGTAAGACCTCAACATCAGTTTGTTTTCTAATTTTATCAATGTCTTTAACGGATAAATTATCAATAATTTCATGAAAAAGCTTTTTATTTTCTTCAGATTGAGCGATGGTATTTTGGGCTTTGAATAAAATGACTGGTTTTAGATATATCCCATGCTTACTGGATACTTCTTGACGATATTGACTTAAAATAATTGCTTGTAAAATTCGATCCGGCCTATCCGTATCCGTATGCAATAGTTCAACATCCTTTGAATATCCCGCATCTCTGAATTCCTTTAATTCATATCTGAAAATAATTTTATCTCGATATTTTTCAACAATATTCTTATCTTGGTAATCTACGGTTGCAGTGAATTCTAATAGAATATTTTCCGGACTTTGAGTAAATATTTTTATTACTGTATTTTCCCAATTCGGTTTTTCAAATATTTCTTTTTGTATATTTTTAGTTTGGACTTGGCCATGATGAGCTTCGTCTGAAATTAAAACAATCTTATGATCTTTAAAATCTTCAATGGTAATAGAATTTTCCTTTTCATTATGCAGATCACCGTGGAGTTTTTGCATGGTGGTAAAGCATATATTAATATCCTTGTCGCTGACACCGTCAAAATTATCAACTTTATTAATTTTAACCTGCTTATTTCTGAAAAATATTTTTTGATTGAATAAATATTTATTTGAAAGGTTATTTAAAAAATTATCTTTGGTCTTCTCAATGATATTGGTAGAATTTACAAAAAATAAAAAATTCCGATATCCCTGCTCATATAAATACAAAATCAATCCGGCCATGATTAATGTTTTGCCAGAGCCGGTGGCCATGTTGAAGAGGAGATGAGTGTTCGTTCTTTCGGGAGTTTCGTAACTTTGATAATTTAAAAATCTGGCAAATGCTTCAATTTGATAATCCCTCAACTTAAAATCTGGATTTAAATTTTCAACAATAAAATCAGGGATTTTTGTATTAAGAAATCCATGCCTAACAATAGCATCATAATCTTCGTATAAAAATTTATCTGACATTTTATGTTTTTCTATTAATAATTTTTAAATATATTTTAATGTTTTCGATAATTTTTTGTGATATTTCCTTGTTTTTCTCCGTATTTAACTTTAATAACGAAATGATAAAATAACCTTTGCCATATTGGGCTATAAAAAACGCAGTGATTTTTTCTCCATTGAAATCAATCCATTTATATATTGCGTCAGTGTTATTTGAGGATTTAACAGCTCTTTCTATTTCAATTTCAAAATCCTCATCTTTAAATGGAATCAATTTTAATTTTCCATTATGTTCTACCTCTATATATGTTCCAATTATCTTTAGACATAATTCCTTGATAAATGGTACTGAATTAAAAGAAATTATTTCATCTAGACGAAATGGATCATAGAGAGCCAAGCCTGTTTCAATTTTTCTTTTTGATTTATTGTTATATGCATAATATCCTGGCACATCGGCAACATTAACAAAAATGCCTCCATTTTTAACATACCTAAATATCTTATTTAACGTTTCGTTTTTTCCAAGATTATTTTCTGGATATACTCCTCCATAGGGATTTAAAATAACACTATATGAATTTATAAAGAGCAATTTCATCCTATTTTTAAATTTAATTCTACCCCTATTCAAATTCCCCTCAGCGAATATTTTTTTCCATTGGCTTGGTGCTATATCTGTCCATGACCTATTAACTTCCTTATCTTCAATCCATTCAATTTGATTAAAAATACCAATCTTATATGTAAATGTAAAAGTTAAATATTTATCTCGCAAATTGCGCCAGTATGACAATAATCGTCCAAAAATTTCACCTAAATAATGGAAATTCCCTTCTAATACAAGTGCAATTATTGCAGCAATAAAAGCAAAAAAAATGTCTATTATCCATGGATTTTCATTTATAATATTTTGTATATCAATTTCGCTGATATTGTTTTTCGTATGAATTGATTAAAAACTCAGACATGGTCTTTGCTGTATTTACTGCCAAAACCGCATGATGCTTATCCGGTTTATGTAATTTAGATGTTTTACCATGCCTATCGCTAACCGTATTAGAAAAACCTGAAATCCCATTAATAATAGAAAACAATCCAGATAAAACACTTTTTAAATCATTATTCGCAATATTTTCAGGATGTAAATTTAATTTTTACTCAATTTTTTGTATAAAGCTGGCAAATCACCATTATATTTAAATTCTGTATTAGTTATTTCGTTGTATAAATAAATCATGACATCTTCTAAAAGGGCCCTGGCGTTTGTAATAGCACCAGAAAAATCATTTCTGCCAATTTTATCGTCACACTTTTCAATATTTTCCTTTACAAAATCATTATCGATTTGTGGTGTACTATCAATATGTATTTTTGTATCACCAGTTGAAAAAATTTTTATTTTTTTATTTTCTATTTTTATTTGATAATTATCATAAACTAAATACTCATTCAATTCTTGAATCCATAAATTTAGTAATTCATTATCATTCACGAAATTTATTGGATTTAAGAAATGTTCAACTGCTTTTTCAATTTGATTATTATTATTCAATTCCAGTAGTCTTTGTTCAGTGTATTGCCATCTTGAAGAAAAGCTTTTTCCATATATATCATTAAACCCAAAGTCATTAAAGAATCTAACAAGTTCGTGACCTTTTTTGTATCGCGGAAAGCGAGGATCGTCACCATCTTTTCCTGTAATAATATTTGTAAGAAAATTTATTGTTTTTCTTGCAAATTGCATATAATTTCTATTTTCTATAAAACTCCTCATTCATCCCCCTATCCCCCTGCGTAACTTTAAACTCCCCATCCCCCATCTCACTCAAATTCACATAAAGTTGATTTTTATTTAGTATTTCCAATAAAACTTCTTTCTGCTTATTCAATGAACATTTTTTAAATTCATCAATAGTCTCATCAAACCTTTTCAAATCCACATTGTAATTCAAAAAACTTTTTTCTTTCATTTCTCCCCAGATTTTTAATAATTCGTTGGCGTCTTTGGCTGTTTGAATATTATCTATGAATGCCTCATTGTATTTCATTAATTCGCAGTAAATAAAATCCAACGATTTTTTATTGAATAAAGTTTTTTCTTTGTTAAACTTTTTCATTACTTCAACAATTCTTTTTATACCTGTATCTAAATGACGCTCTAATTGTTCGATTAAAATATATTTTCTATTTCCATTATCTATTTTATTTAATTCTAAAACTGCATGGGCTGTTGTAGCACTCCCAGAAAAAAAATCTAGAATCAAATCCTGTTTATCTGTTGTTATTTTAAGTAGATCTATTACGGTATAAATCGATTTTGGAAAACTTACATTTCCTTCACCGATTAAATTAGCCAGTAATTTCGTTCCATATGTAGAGGCATTATACTTGGGATCTTCCCAATGCGTTTTCGGCTTTACACCTTTATAATCTGTAATTCGATGTTTATAATAAATTACTATCTTATCATTTGCATCCTTCTTAATAACAATTTCATTATTCTTTATTTTCTCACTTAATCGAGCTGGGCTGTTTCTCCATACTCTTTCAATTCCATTTTTATCTATTGGTAATACCTCAACATAATTTTTATTTTTTGATAGATACACCTTATCCAACTTTTTGTTAATATAAATAGGATAAAACTGTTTGGGACGTGCATTTCTTGTTGAGGCGACACCACTTTTAATTAATGGAATTAATCTATATTTAGAAATATCATCATTATATTTAAAAGTTTTTAATTGTTTTTCCCCTATTTCAAAATTCTTTAACACGCATTTTTGCCAATTTTTAGCATACACAAACATATACTCATTGGAAGTTGCAAAAAATTTATCATCACTTCTACCAGCGGCATTATGAACAACCGAAATCACACCAAGTCTATTTTCTCTTCCATATATTTCATCACATAAAGCACCTAGGTAAAACATCTCATAATGGTCAATTGCAATTGAAATAAAACCATTTTCGGTTAAAAAGTTTCTTGCAATTTCCAATCTATTTTTCATAAATGTTAACCATGTTGAATGCTTAAAGTTATTGTTATAAGTAAACGTTTCATCACCTCCTCCTGTATTATACGGCGGATCAATATAGATCAATTTCACTTTTCCCTGAAACTCCTGTTTTAATGAATGCAAAGCCAAAAGATTATTGCCTTTGATAATTAAATTCTCATTAATTGTGCCATCCTTATCCCTCTTCAACTCCTTAACCTCCTTCTCCCCATCCTGCGTATATCTTTTCCAGTTAGTTAAAACCTTTGGCGCCAACAATTTATCGATTTCATCCTGCGCTAAAATTTCATTGAAAAATATTTCTTTTCGCTTCTGATCTTCTTTAGTCATGCCACCTTCAAGCACGCAATCCTTGAAAGGCCAAACAAGAGCCACTTCATCGCGCTCTTTTAGAAACTTGCCATCTATTGTTAAACCGATTTTGTTTTTGTATTTGGTGTAAGAATCATTTAAGAAATGCTTGTCCTGAATATAAGACACAAAATCATTGATATTGAAGACATGAACATCTTTGATTTTACTGAAAAATTTGTTTTTAACATCTTTATCAGAAATCAAAAACTCAATTAATTTTTCATCAACTTTATACGCTTTATCAATCACTTCGCTTTTTAATAAATCTCCATCTTGATCAATAAAGCGATTGTCTTTTTTTAGAAGTTTTTCTAGTTTGGTATAAAAATTTTCATTCATATATTATTTATAAAATTTATCATAAACCTGCTTAATTAAAAACATAGCATAATCAATATCTTCTTCGCTATTAATATCAAAAACGCATAACTTCGGCCATTTAAACTTTTTCCAAGGGACCTTTTTTACCCAGTTTTCTGGATCTTTAACATCTTCTTTATCAACTCTTCCTAATGAGAAGCCCAATTTGGATTTGTATGGATGGATTGTGCAGATATTGGCATTTCCAATTTTATATCCAATATAATTATTTGGATTTGGATTTTCTATTATTCTATTATCCAAATCCAAAATTTTTTCTCTAATTTTTTCAAACAGTTCTTTCATTTCAACCCAATTATCATTGAAATGATCATAGACAGTTTTGGCTTTTACCTCCTTACTCACTCCTACAATAGTCTTACTCTTGGAAACCGTTTTTATTGACTCCTTTGTATCCGCCGCCCTAAACTGATTATATAAAATCGTTTCATTATCGTATCTCTTCACCTCCCACAGCTCAATAGGTAGATCCTTGAAGTTTATTGCATTTTGTTGATACGTGGTAAATGAATTGGCCAAAAACAAAACGCGGGATTGAGACCAATCAATATTCTCGCGCTTTAAATTAGCTTTTAAATTTTCATTATACTCCAATATAAAATCCGCTTTGTTATTTAACATTAAGGCCAGGTAGGCGTAACCCTGATCAATTACGCTGAAACTCCTATCTCTCTTGAATTCAATGATTATAAAAGAGTTTGTTTCTTCATCAAAAGCTAAAGTGTCAATTCGAAGATTATTTAGCTGGAATTCAGAACTGACAAATTTTAGACCGAAAACAGCCTCTAAATTTTCCTCTGTTATTTTTTGTAAATCTTTTTCTAAATCTATTTTGGATTCTTTTATAGGTAAAAGCTGTTTTCCTTGAATTTTGAAGATTGGCATATTTTATTAACATTATTTACTCCCATTCTACCACCCCTCCCCCCAAAAATCAACTCAAAAAACGCGAATACTTCTCCGCGTTTTGCTTTTTTTCAAGAATTTTATCTTGTCCGCTTCCGGCTGCCTTTGGGTCACTGGAAATTTTTGAAGAAAACCACTGATCCGGCGATCAGAAACGCAAAGATTAGCCGGGTGATGCCTCGAAATTCGTTTTGTCGAAATTCGAAAGTGGTTTGGAAATTCGAGATTCGAGATTCGGTTTATACAACAGCCTTCTCTCCCTCTACGCCTTCTCAAGTTTACCAGCCGAAGCTTCAGCGGAGGCTGGCCTTCTTAAATTAAAAAACGCGAAATTATGATTTCGCGTCGGACATTTCATCTCTTTTCGCCCGCTTCTCGGCCGCTTTTCGATCACCGCGGTTTAGCAGGGAGCCGACGAAAACATACACCACCGCCAATAAAATGACCAGAATCAATGTTAAGATGGTTGAACCCCAATCAAAATCCCTGATTCCTTCAAGTGCCCACATGTCGCGACCCTTCCTTGTCGTGATCTTTTCCAATAATCACTTTGTGACCGTCATCATCGCCATTGCCGTTGTCATTTCGATGCCGACGCTCATAGCAATAAATCATAATGATGACCGCGATTACGGTCAAAGCAAACGCAATCAAGGTGACCAATTTCAACGCGTCTTCGGAGACTTCAGGATGCTGCAGCAGAAAGTCCACTGGATCCATCTCAAACCTCCCTTTAATGTTACTCCAGTTTATGATGATATTAACAGAGATTTATGATAAAGTCAATTATCATTAAATTTGACTGTTTGTCGATTGACTGAATTTGCATAAAGCTCAACCCATACGCTCGTTAAAATAATAAAGCCGATTCCCAGCGGATGATTCAAATAGGGGCTGAACATATGCGTGCCCAAAAGCGCCAGCAGGCCGAGTAAAAGTCCGACAATTAAGGCCTTGTCAAAATTGAAATCAAGGTTTTTTATGGCCTGCCAGCCTGATTTCCATATTTTATAAATCAAAAGCAGATAAATGGCCAGTCCGGCCAGGCCGAATTTTAAAATTTGGTCCAGATAGCCCCATTCAAAGGCATAAGTGGTATACTCACCTGTTGGATTTGCTTCAAGCACCCGCGGATCTTGCGAAATGTAGGTAACGGTTTGGCCGAATCCCGAGCCGATGACCGGATGCCGGGCAATCGCCTGAGCGAGCGCCGGCAGCTGGCTCCATCTCGATGACACGGCCGCCTCGCCCGTGATTTGAAAGCGTGAACTCAACGCCAGCAGCTCGACATTCGCCCGCGGCCAGGGGAATTTCACCAGACCGGCGATTAAACCGATGCTTATGGCGGCAATACCGATTGAAATGGCCGCTATTTTGATTGTTTGTTTAACGCTATACCTGAATTTGAACAGTAATATCAGCAAAGCGATCAAATATACTGCTGCGCCCGCCAGCCAAAAGCTGCGAGACAGACTTAAAATCAATGTGGAACAAGTTAAGGCAAGCAATATAAACAGTCCGAGCAAATTCCGATTTTTTTCTTCTCTTTTTATTAAAAAAATTAAACTAAATATGACAAAAAATCCGATCAGCGCGTATATTTGAGACTGCGAAAATACGCGGAAAAAATTTCCGGCCAGCAGCGTCACTTCCCCCCAGCCGCTGTCTCTGACCCATTGGTAAACCGGCCGGGTGTAGCTGACCAAATGGCTGAAAATAAATAAAAGAAACATTGATTTTACGCAAATATAAGTGATCGCTGCCAGAAAAACTTTCAGCAATCCGTAAATCTGCTCCCTTTTTATGATCAGCTGGTATAAAATCGGCGTCAAAGCAAAGTATAAATATGCATTGGTGTCGAAAAAGATGTCAGTCAAACTGATTTTTCTGATAATCGCCCAGATTACGCCCCAGACCAAAGCGATTGCCAGTAAAACATAATAATTCCTCAGCTTGGAATGCCAAAATGCGAATCGGGAATTTTTAGAACGCAAATCTTTGATTATTTTGAAAATGCCGAGAAAGAAAATCACCAGAAAAATCCCCAGCCTGATCGATAATGCTTTTTCATCGGTTATCGGAATCGAAAATAAGTAGCCTTTGGAGCCGACAATCAATTCCGACAGTAAAATAAAAAGGCCGAACTCATATTTTATCCAGCTTATTATAGCGGTTAAAACAAGGATCGTTATAAAGGTGATGGTATTGAATAGCTGGAAATAAAAGGCGAAAAACGATAAAATCTCTACCAGGATGAAAAGTAGGATTGCAGTGAAATATGTTTTATCGAAAAGTTTTGGCATATTCTTATTTAGATTTCTCCATGCGCCCTTCGGGCTTAGTCGAAATGGCAAAGAGGAGGGGCCGCCCAATTTGTCATCTCGAGTGGAGCATAGCGGAATCGAGAGATCTGATTAAAACTGGCGGCCTATCAATACAAGGCTTTATATCCTTGACTGAGTCTTAGGCTTCACCTTAAATAATTGCGTTATCCAAGCGAGAAGCAGGCTGACTGGAGACAAAGCGCTCAAAAAGATATATGATCCTAACCCATGATGCTTTCTAAAATAAATCCTCATTCCCCTATTGAATCTCTTTTGCTTATCCAGGCTCGGCACCTGCTCAAATGACTTGCCTTCATAGTGAATGATGGCGGTCGCCGGCGTGAAAACATTTTTATAGCCGGCGTCTTTTATCTTTTTGCATAAATCAACATCTTCCCACCACAGCCAGTAATCCTCATCCCACTTGCCCACTTTTTCAAAAATTTCTTTGTTTATCATCAGGCACGCGCCCATCAGCTGATCGACTGCCTGCTGCCGGTCATAGCGAAAGTATTTTGCCAAATATCTTTTTAAGCTTTTTGTTTTAAGCAAATGATGAAGCTTAAGTAAAATTAAAACCTGATCCGGCAGCGCCGGAAAAGATTTCACTGTCGGCTGCGCTGTGCGATCCTCATAAAGAAGTTTGCAGCCCAGCGCGCCGATTTTATCATCGCTTTTTAATATCTCGAGCATTATTTTAGCCGAGTCCTCGATAAACTCCATGTCCGGATTCAAAAACCAAAGAATTTCTCCTTTGGCTCTGGCCGCGCCGAGGTTATTGCCCTTGGCAAAGCCATGATTTTCTTTTTCATCCAAAATAATTAATTTTTCATTGGCGATCTCTTCGGCGAATTTTGACCGCAGCTGCTCGATGGTATCGTCTTTTGAGTTATTATCGACGATAATCACTTCAAAATCGATGTCCTTCGTATACTCAAAAATGGATTTTATCAATCTGATAAGCAAGGCGCTGACATTCCATGAAACAATGATAATCGATAAGGTTTTCATACGTTGATCAAATGACGGATCGGTTTATTTTTATCATATGATGCCCACTGCTTTAAAAACTCAGAATTTCCGTGCTCTGCTCATCGGTCGAGAGTTTTAGCCGTATTGATTTTTTCAATATTTTATCGGTAAATATAATCTCGTTTCCCATGTTATTGATGTAAAATGTGGCGGAATCCTTGGTTTTCGCGTTTGACAATTCCAGAAGGCCGATGGCTTGGATCTGATTTTCAAGCAGGCCGCTGACCAGCGCCAATTCGGCAATATTGGCAAACGAATAATCATCATGATAAACCCGCTCTTCTTTTGCCAAGGTGTTATGCCATTCCAACCGGTTGACATTAGCGGGATCGGAAAAGAAATTTGATCCGGCCAGATGATCCAAAAAAACATTGTAATCGGCAAATTTAAAGCGCTTGCTGAGCAAGCCCGCCATCAGATATGTTTGACTGTTGGCGCCGGCGGGCCGCAGACCGAGCGCTGTTTCCAAAAACCCGTTGCCAAATGACATTAATCGCGTATTTTTATTCATTTCTCTGCCCAAGATCACAAACTTTACCTGCTTGGTCCAATCACCGTACACAGTCAATAAAAAAGATTCGAGCACATGATAATGAAGCGAAAAGTCCGTTTGATTGTTTTCTCGATATAAAAAATCGGATGATAAAGATTGACTGACGCTTCGATCGATTTTGCCATCAATGGTCTGATAAACATCGGGGGGGATGATATACCCGGATTTTTCCAGATAATCGGCGCAATAGCGCCAATAGACCGCGGCCAACGCCGCTCGATTTTCAGTATCGTCGGCGCGAAGAGCTTCGGGCAACCGAGCATTTAAAAATTTTCGATATTGATCAATTTCTTTGGCGGACAATGCTTCCGGAACCTGTTCTATCATTCTGACAATGAGAAAATTGGCTATGGCGCCGTCGAACGAATACATGCTGCTCGGCTTAAGGCGCTGCTGAAATATCGCCTGACGAATCGCCTGCCCGATTTTGGCCGTTGATTCGGGGTCGCCGTTTTGAGCGCGGTATTTGTAAAAGGCGGCAAAACTCATTGTCAGACGAGGAGAATTGGCAAAAATCCAATCTCCATAGCCGTATGACGGAGCTTTAAAAAGCCATGATCCGAATTCATCATAATATTTCAGATCGAGATAATGCGAGTAGCGGTCGAAGATTTCCCGTAGCTGATCTTCCACCAGCGGTCTTTCTTTCGCCTGCGCCTGGACGGCGGGCATAATGAATAGCATCATTATAAGCAGCGACAATACCAATTTTCTCATAGATATTTTGTTATGATTGATAATCATTAAAAATTATTTTTTCCATCATGTCAATTCGACTTTGCCAATCGTTCTCCCGGGCCGCGGTTATCCTCTTTTTCGCCAAGTTCGGATCATCGTGAAAAGATTTTTGGATCAATTTATTAAATTCAGCCGGACTTTTGGCGATGTGTATAATGTCCTTGAAAACATCGACTCCGGCGCCGGCCGTGCTGACCACCGGCTTGCCCAGCGCCAAATAATCATACAGCTTCATCGGATTCGTCGAAGCGATAAATTTATCCAGCCGGTGCGGAATAATGCCAACGCTGAATCTGTTTATGTAAGCCGGCGCGCTTTGATAAGGTATTCGCCCGAACAATTTGACGTTTGGCAACGGCTTTAATTTCAAATGTATCTCGCGCCGGACGGATTTCCACACCGGCCCGCATAGGGCGACCAGCATATCCGAATTTTTTTCCGCGATATATTTGATCAAATCAATGTTCACTCGATCTTGAATGGTGCCCAGATAGCCGATGATTTTTCGCTGTTCGTTATCGAGCTCGGTTTTTTGCCGTAAATTTTTTTCATCGTTATAATAATCGAAATCAACACCATTCGGAATCCAGAAAATGTTGCTTTTCCTTTTCAGACTTTGATAAAAATCGATCAGCTCTCGGGAAACAGTGAAAATCAAATCGGCGCGATCCGCTATTTTCTTGTAATTATTTTTAAGTTTTTGCCGGGAAATAAGCTTTAAATACGCCGAATGCTCCAGCCAATTGTCGACCGAATCGAAAATAAACATCTTAAAATTCAATTCATCAATAAACTCCGTAAACATCGGGTTGTAAGACCAAACCAGCAGATCATTTTTTAATCCCAGCTTATCGATTATTTTTTTTATTTCCGCGACGATAATTTTCTTCGACCAAACGCCGTCGATCGACGAATAAACATAAGTTTTATCGCTGTGCTGGTAACAGACGCTGGTCAGATCGCCGAAAATTATATTTTTATTCTTTAGACCCAATAATAAATTTTGGGGATAATATCCGATCGCCGGCTTCAATTTAACGGGGAAAAAATCCGCGGCGATCACATTATCCACCCAAGGACGCTGGCGCAGATATTGATAAATAAAATAATTTCTATTGACTATGCCCGATTGCCAGTCGCTGAAAGCGGACATGTTTATCATCAATAAATCCAATTTTTGGTGTTGAGTCATATCAACTTGACTTGCGTGTGATTATCGTCATCGTTTCGAATGTAAATCTCCGTATCCAAGGCGAAATTTTTTTCTGAAAAATCTTCGGACGTCGGCAATCCCAGCTCGTATTCACGCGCCGCGGTATTGGTTTTGGACGACAATTCGTCGATGCGGTACAAAACCTGCGACTCGAGCAACATCGGTTTTACCGGGCTGCCAAATTCCAATTTGCCGTGATGGCCCAGAATAAGGTTCAGTATTTTATTTTTCAGGTGTTCCGGAAAATTTTTTATCGCATCCATTTTTTTGGCGATCGTCAGCGCTCCGATAGTTAAATGCCCGATCAGCTTGCCCTTGACAGTTCTTTCAATATCGCTTGATACGGCCAATTCCTCCATTTTACCGATATCGTGCAGCAGCGCGCCGGCCGTCAGCAAATCTTTATTTATCACGGGGTATTCTGCTTCGACGCATTGGGCAAACTTTAGCATTTCATAAGTATGCTCGAGCAATCCGCCGACATAGGCGTGATGGATCTTTTGCGCTCCGGGAGCCGATTTGAACCGCTCAATAAAATTTTGATCCGTGAAAAAACTTTGCACTAATTTTTTTACGAATTTATTCTCAATCGCGCTGATCGCTTGCTCAATGAAATCAAACATGGCAGCTGTGTCTTTTTGTGATTTTTCAATAAAATCGCTCATGTCAAACTCATCGGATTTAATCATTTTGGCAATGATAATTTGCTTTCTTTCTTTATATTCACTGACGGTGCCGTAAACCAAAACCACATCGCCGCCCGTCACTTGATCACAGCTGGCCAAATTATCGGCCCAAACCTTGGCGTAAATTTCTCCGGTTTTATCGGCCAATGTCAAATTCCAATATTCTTTGCCGTTTGAAGCGCGTTGCGAATGTATTTTCCTGACGACAAACGGCTGCGAATCCATATTGTCGCCCGAGTTTAATTCGTTAATGAATATTTTTTTCATATTTTTATATTTCAAGATATACCGGCCGCCCTGACTGCCGTCAGGCAGGGCCGGCCGGCGAGATTTACTGTACTAGACAGGACAAGATTGGAATACCCTTTTATTTTGAGGTTGCCAGATTACGAGATCGCTGTACGGATTTACAGGATCTGTACCATCTTGCATGACAAATCTTGTAATCTGGTAACCTCACTTTATTTTATTCAGAAAACTTCTCCACCTGATAGGTGAAGACCTGCGTCCGAGGGTCTTGCCATGACCTTTCAGCAAGGCCGGCCTTGACGCACAGGCTGTCCATGAATTCTTCTTTGGTTTTAAAATGCTCCCAAACCTGAGGCAGATATGTCGCTTTGTTTTCACCGCACTTGATCACCACGCCGTCAATCCCGGGCTTTAGGTACTCCGGCTTGGCAAGCTCCGGTTCTGACAGAATGGATATTTCGATTTGAATTTGGCTCAATTCTTCGGCCTGCAGCGGCAGAAAACGGGGATCTTCAAAGGCCGCCGCTGTCGCGTTTTCAATCACTCCTTGCCAGACGGAATTTCGCGATTCGATATTGCCGATACAACCGCGCAATTCATTGTTTTTCATCAGGGTAACAAAGACTCCCCGGTTGATTGAAAAATTCGGGTTATCGGTGGGAATATCCAAATCATTCCCTTCGAGTTTGGCCGCAATCGCTTTTCTGGCTAAACTTAAAAGTTCCTCTTTTTCTATTGGGGAAAGATTAAGCATATGCAGTCATTATACTACATTTTTTTCTTGGATGCGAATTATGTTTGGGCAAACCGCAGATGATAGGCGATCACGCTGAACGCGGAAGCGACATTCAAGGAATTTTTTAAACCAAGCATGGGTAAATGGATGACTTGATCGGCGCGCTTCAGCAGTGCCGACGAGACCCCGTCAACTTCATGTCCCAAAATCAAAGCCACGGGGTATTGAGGCTTAAATTTTCTATAATCCGCGCTGTTTTTGTTTTTTTCCAAAGCCACAATGGCATAACCTCGCTCTTTCAAACAATCAATCAACCGCCAAGCTTGCGGCCAATATTCCCAGGGGATTGACTGCTCCGCCCCCAATGAAGTTTTGGTAATCTTTTTTTTGTCTTTATCCGGGCGCGGCGTATAGCCGGTGATATAAATTTTTTCAATTCCAATAGCATCACCGGTTCGAAATATTGAACCAACATTGTATGCGCTTCTGATATTTGGCAGGATTACGGAGATTTGGTTCATACAAAATGTTAGAGGCGCAATGCGCTAAGCGATACGCGGGTTCGCTTGTCGCCTCTCGCTTCTCGCCTTTCACTAGATAATTATCATCGCGTCGCCAAAACTGTAAAATCGATATTTCTTTTTTATGGCCAATTTATAGATATCCAAAATTTTTACCCGGCCCATTAACGCGGCCACGAGCATGATCAGGGAACTTTTTGGTAGATGGAAATTGGTAATCAATCCATCGACGAGCCGAAATTTGTAACCGGGATAGATGAAAATATTCGTTTGTCCCTTGAACGCCTTTTTAATTCCTTTCGCAGCGATCACTCCTTCCAAAACCCTGGCCGATGTGGTGCCGACAGCGATTATTTTTCGCCCCTTGGCTTTGGCGGTAAAAATTTTATTCAGATTTGTTTCATTGATTTCAACTTTTTCCGAATGAAGCTGATGTTCCTTAATATTTTCAGCTCGCACCGGAGCAAATGTGCCCACGCCCACGTGCAAAGTTACGTATGCAAATTCAATACCCTTCTTTTTCAGCTCGCTTAAAACATTTTTCGTGAAATGAAATCCCGCCGTGGGCGCGGCCGCTGAACCGAATTTTTTGGCATAAACGGTTTGATACTCTTTTTTCAGCCTGGATTGCTTTTCTTTTGATTTGATATATGGCGGCAGCGGCACCTGGCCGATTTTTTCAATGGTTTTGTAAAAATCTCCGCGGCAGTCGAACTTAACCTGCCATTCCAGGTCATCCAATCTTTTTTGCAGTGTGGCCGTAAGATCCTTGCCAAACAATATTTTCATTCCTGGTTTTTTATTTTTCGCGCCCACCACGGCTTTCCAGACATTTTTTTTTATTTCCTCAAGCAGCAATATCTCAGCCTTGCCGCCGGTTTCTTTTTTGCCCAGAAGCCGGGCCGGAAAAACTTTGGTGTCATTAAAAACAAGCAAATCACCCGCATTTAAATATTTTGAAATATTGTAGAAATGGTCGTGAACAATTTTTTTATTCCGCCTATTATAAACAAGCAGCCTCGAGCTGTCCCGAGGATTTTTTGGCTTTTGCGCGATTGATTTTATGGGCAAATGGTAATCGAAATCTGAAAGCTGCATGTGTTTATGATGAAACAATAAAGAAATGCGGTAGGCGAGTAAATAAAACAATATATTCACTTTTCGTTTATCGTTTCTCGCATTTCTGAAAAAAAATTTAAACAAGTTAATTATTATCCATGCATTTTCGTATCGCTGTCAGCAGTTCTTCGAACTCAACAACATCTTCAAACGTCTCCCCTTTTCTCGCCCAAACGATTTCATGCTTGGGATTGATTAGGAAAATTGCCGGCAGTAAATATGTGCCGTGGCCTTTTTTTTCCGCCGGCACGCCGAAAAACTTGGCGATTTCAAGCTGCTCATCGGGAATATTTGGAAAGCGCATCATTAAAAACGTATGCAGAACGGCGGCGCCAAGTCTGGTATCGCCGGAAACGGCGACCGGTTTCACCCCTAGCTTTTCCAGCTTGCCGAAATGGTCATTAATCTTCATCAATAATTTTCTGCACAAGCCGCAAAATTTGCCTCTGAAAAATATCAACAAAATCCATTTATCGTCCTGATATTCAAAAAAATCAAAAGTCTCGCCTTTTGAATCAATTGACTTCCAGTTTGGAATCGGAATCTTCGTAACCATTTTAGTAAAATTAGTATATTCTCGTACTATCTCGTAAATTCAATTCTCCAATCTTGTAATATCTTGTACAGTAAATCTCGCAATCTCGTAAATTCAATTATCCAATCTTGTAACCCCAATTTAACAGCAGTTATCCAAATTCATCCCCTCCAATTCCTTCAACTTTTTTTCAAATGCCAAAACACACCGTTCACTGCAGAAATATTGATCATGCTTTTTAATCGGTTTTATGACCTTTTTATCGCAAATTACACATTTTTTTGAGAATATTGGCATATGGGCGTTGATGTATTATATTCGAACCAGCCTCAAAAAGCAAGTGTTTTATCATGGGATCATTGTTTTTTATTGAGGCTCTTGATGTGCTCCAAATACTCGTTATGACCATTTTTTTCCATGTAAAACCACCACTCCGCTCCCCACAAATAATATTCGGAAAAACCGGCTTTTTTCGCGAAATCAATATTATCCTTCATTTTATCAATATTGAATTTGGCCGCCTGTTCATCCGGCTCGACACTGGTGAATGGCTGATTGTACCAAGGTTCCATTTGCAATTCCGCCACAATAACCTTATCGACCCGGCGTTCCGCCAATTTGGCGCGCTTTGAATACCAGCCGGCCGGACTGGGCCAGTGAAAATCGCCGGTCCATGGATTGGAAACATCACGATACATGGTGATGCCTAAAATATCGGGGTATTTTATTGTTTTAAGCCAGGTACTCAGCTCGCCGGAATCGGTTAGCATTATCGGGCGGTTATCCAAGCTCCTCACCAGCGCGACTTCGGCTTCGATCACCCTGGATTTGGGAGCCGGGCACTCGCCAAAACTGAAGAACGGTTCATTTTCCACCTGCCAAAGGTAAATTGATTTTCGATCTTTAAAATGATTGATTGTTTCGCGTATCATTTCATATAAACGCTGTTCGATTTGATCATCGGCCATCTCTTTTATCCAGGCCGGTTGATAACATTCGGGCCAGCGCAAATTCTTTCGTCCAATCGTCAAAATAACCGATCCGTTTCTTTTTTCTATCTCATTGATCAGCCAATCCAATTCACCGAAATCAAATGTTCCCTTTTTCGATTCGACTTCATCCCAATAAACGGCCAATCTGAAATGGCGAAAATTAAGATCATCGAGCATTAAAATAAACGATTTTTGCCAATCAATTCCCAGCTCCTTGGCGAATCTGGGGGTAAACGTAACTCCCCAAACGGGATTTTCAATTTTTTCTTTGGCCGGCATAGCTAAATAGGCAATTAAAAAAATTATAATTATCGTTAAAATGCTCAGCGTCGACCAGATGAGGATTTTTTTTATTTTTATCATAAAACCAATATCGCCAAGCCGATGGCAATCAATACAATCGCCGAAATTTTTTGAAAAATATTTTTTTTATCGATTGATTCCTTGAGCTGGGGATATCTTTTTGAAAAAAACGATGCCAATAACAGCAGAAAAACAAATTGGGTGCCGGTTAGCGCGTTGACCAGGCTGACTTTGCCGATGGATACGGCGTAATTGATTAAAATAAACGCGAGCGCCGCGCTGATTTGAGAAATCAAAACCAAACCGCCGGTTCTTTGAGTCTGTTTACTTTTTTGGGCTTTTAGATCGGCGTAGATTTCATGAAAAGTGCCCGGATAAAATAATAAAATCAAACTGCCCCCCAATCCGCCGATTCTCATTAATACGAAACCGGAAAGAAAATCAGTTTGTAAAAAAATATATTTGCTTAAAAAATAAAAACCGGCTATCAGCAGTGCCGCCAAGCCGGACCAAGCGTAGGCCGAGTATGGCGATTTTTTACGTCTCGACTCTACGGTGATCAAATAGCCGCCAATCATGATGATGAAAAAAGCCAGATATTGGAGCGGCCTTAAAAACTCAATCCCGGAAGAGACGCTCATAATCAGCACGAAAACAGGCAGTAATCCGCCGAAAAAAGAAATTACTCTGCTGGGCTGTCCGAGCTGTATGGCTTTATAAAAAGGCACCAGACCGATAATGTATAAAGCGCCGGCAATCAAGCATAAAAACAACAATTCGGGACGCGGCCATTCAAATCCGAATATCGCCAATAACACGCCCGTTAATCCCAAAATGCCGACAACTGCCGCGTAAGCTCTCGGTCTTTTTACTTCAGATAAAATTAATTTATCGACCAATCCGGTGACGGAAAAAAAGAAGTAACCGACAACCGCGACGACAATCCACATACTTTTTCGCTAATGATAGGTTTTAATGAATAAATTCAAAGCCTCGCCTGGCAAATTTAAATTACCCGTTCAGCCAACCTATAAATATAAGGAAATCAGAAATCCCAAAATTGAAAACAGCGCGATCGGCGGCAAAGCTGGCATCGGAGCCCGTTTGGCAGAGATTGCCAGCGATAAATGAATGGCCAGAACACCAACAGTCGCGCCGATGATCACCGCAATGGCACTGATCATGCTGATATTCAGGCAGGCGGCGGCAAACAACATGGGCAGCGCGATATCTCCGGTGCCCAAAAACATAAAGCCTTCATTTCTTTTCACTTTTTTCAGATCGGTAAACCAATTTTTGGCGTGCTGCGGAATAATAATGGAAAAAATAACGCCTCGCGACATCATGCCTTCAAACATTTTTACCATTGTTTTGGTTTTATAAACGGCGATGTAATCGTAGATTGACAGAACCACCAAAATTATCACGACACCCAGCGGCATCAGGTCCAAACCGATCGAGGCCGAAACTCCGGCCAATCCCATTATTATCGCCAGATTATGAGTCCAAATTCTGGGCGCGGTTATTCTGAGCACCAGTATTATTAAAGCGCAGGCAATGGCCAATTCAGTCGTCATATAATTGGCAAAAACTTCCATGGCGCCCAGTACGATCACAAAATAAAAGACCAAAACAAAAAACCGGCCTCCTTTTAAATACTTGATCGCCAATATCACGAACATGGTGGCGATCGCCAGCGACACCACAAAATAATACCAGGGCACGGGCGCGGAATAGCTGGTGTAGACTTTTTCCGAAAGCAACGGAATGGCCGTGGCCAGCGCCAGTAATTGAGCGATCGCGAAAGTTAACAAATTTTGCCAGAGCATGGAAAAACTGATTTTGGGCCGGGTATTTTTTCTTTTTATTTTTGCCATATTTTTTATTTTTTTATCTAGATGTTTCGGATAAATCGGGCATGGGCAATTGATATCGATCGCTGGACAAATTCGCTTTCATCAAATACACAAACAAGGCGATCATAAATATTATAAATATCACGACAACCACATTGAATGCCTTGCCTTGATTTTGATTTTCCATGATGTCATTATACCACATTTATTCTTTATTCGGCTGTTAATAAAAAAGGATAATATGTTTACTATCCTTTCACCAGTCTTTTATCGTAAAGACTCTGCAAAAATCCGTGCGGACCGTGTATCGATCGCCGCTCATGAACGCAGCGAATCAGCCCGGCCAATAGCGGCGCCACCGAATGGATCCTCAGCTTTGAGCAAGTCGCCTGCTTTTCCTGAGAAATCGGAATCGAATCAGTGACATGCAAACCGGTAATTTCCGAAATCGCCTCGATTTTCCGCAACGCCGCCAAATTGGTCAGCGGTGCGTGCGTCATAAAGCCGGTGACGGTTCGGGCGCCGTTTTCCAAAAGGAAGATGGCGTCCTCGATAAAAGTGCTGCCGCTGCAGATTTCATCATCCGGCACCAGACAATCTCTTCCCTTGACGTTCCCGATCACCGCCACCGGCTTGATCGTTTCGGTATTGCCGTTGCGGCGTTTGTCGATAAAAGCCAATTCCACGTGCAGCCGGGTGGCAAAGGTGCCGGACCGTTTGGCGCTGCCAAGGTCGGCGGCCACCACGACGCAATTGTTCAAATCGAAATTGCCGGAATTGACTATTTCATTGAGAAAAATGGAAGCTGTTTTGATCGGTTCGACGCGTGTCAATCGCTGATCGAAAAAACCGACGATTTGTGGAAAGTGCGGTTCCAAAATGACCACTCCGTGCGCTCCGGCCGCCGTGATCTGATCGGCCATGTCGCGCGCGCCCAAAGAAATGCGCAGCTGATCCACTTTATCGCTGCGAATTCCGGGCATGTAACCCCAAATCAATCTAACCATCCCATCCGAATGAATTCGCAGATTCTTTACCAGCGACAAGGTGGTTTGAATGTGAAATTGCACGGGCTGCGCTTGAGTCGAAATAACGAAACAATCGGAACCGCGCACATCGGACAACAGCTTGTTGGCGATATCGCCATTGGAAAATTCCAGAACTTCCGCCTGTCCGGGCTCGATCTCCAGTAATTGACAAATCGTTTGACAGAGCGCCGGATGCGCGCCCGCATCAAAGATCAGCAGTTTTTCCATTTCGCCCTCCCCCTCTGGCTCTGCCGCCATGCCCGATGTCTTAATATTTTAATAATATTCTATAAAAAAATCAAAAAGAACTGTGAATCAGTTCTCGTATTGGTTATGTTTCAGTCTCGATTATCAATATATAAATTGGCGAAATTCCTCTCGGAGACGAAAAACATGACATGACGGCACTGTCGACAAACGTAAACTTCCGGTCGAATGCCTTTTCTGGTCCAGTGTCGCTTATCCGGTTCGAAGGCAAACGAATTTTTCTGACCAAACCCTCGCTGGAGCCTCGATTTAACCATGTCTTGACTGCCGCAATTTGAACACCGCATATTTTTATATGTGACAGGAGCTTTCTCCGGTCTTTTTAAAATATTTTTGATGATATTCTTCCGCCGGATAAAATTTTTGCGCGGCTTCGATTACAGTAACTATCGGATGCCGATACTTCCCGGATTTCGCCAATGCTGCCAATGATTTTTCAGCCTGCTTCTTTTGTTCGTCATTTAAGTAAAAAACGGCGGATCGATAATTACTGCCCACATCCTGCCCCTGCCGATTTAACTGTGTCGGATCGTGTATTTCCCAAAACTTTTCCAACAGTTGATCGAAACTAACAATTGCCGGATTGAATTCGATTAAAATTGCTTCCGCATGTCCGGTATCGCCGGCGCTAACCTCTTCATATGTTGGATGTTCCGAGCGTCCGCCCGTATAGCCGACCGTTGTTTTAACAACGCCATTTATTTTATCAAACGCGTCCTGGACTCCCCAAAAACAGCCGGCAGCGAATATCGCTTTTTCCATATTAATGTAATAATTGTATTGCATTTTCATTATACCCTTTATTCGATCTACGGGCAATTTTGACTATTGCTTAAAAAATGCTATATTGTGAAAATATGGATATCAAAAAACTTGATGATATTTTAATTCAATCCAATCAGCCAAAATTCCGTCGCCAACAGCTGCTGCTTTTTTATTTTCAAAATAAGCCCGAATCTTGGAATGATTTTTCAAATTTACCCAAGGACTTAAGACAAATGCTGGCCACCAAATTACCGCTGTCTACCGTGATTATTGACCACGTAACCGAATCATCTGACACAACAAAGTTTTTAATTCGATTGAGCGATTCGGCTGATTTGGTGGAAGCGGTAACAATGAAACATGGCGAGAGAACCACGCTGTGCTTATCATGCCAATCAGGCTGTCCCTTGGGCTGTCAATTTTGCGCCACCGGCACCATGAAAGTTACAAGAAATCTGAGCGCTTCGGAAATAATCGACACGGTTAAAGCCGTCGCTAATTATTTAGCCGCCCGCCATTCTGAGATTTCCAATATTGTTTACATGGGCATGGGCGAGCCTTTTTTAAATTACGACGCGGTTAAGGAATCACTGATCTTATTACATGATTATTGGCCCATCGGTTGGCGTAAAATATCGGTTTCCACCGCGGGTATAGTCCCTCGTCTAGCCAAATTCGCCAATGATTTTCCACAGGTTAATTTGGCAATTTCATTAAACGCCGCTGAAGATGAAAAACGAAGCGAACTAATGCCTGTTAATGATCAATATCCTTTAACCCAGCTGATGCCCGCCTGTAAAAAATATGTTCAGCGGACAAAGCGCAAACTTTTCTTTGAGTATATTGTGATTCCGGGTTTCAATGATTCGCGAGATGATGCCAGACAATTAAAAAAGCTGCTCAATCATCCGCTGTTTCACCTCAATATCATCAAATTTCATAAATCCGACGCGGTGGCGTGTAAAAACAACATCAAGTGGCCTTCAGCATCGTCAAAACAAATGATGGCCTTCAAAAAATTGCTTGAACTTGAAAAAATTCCTTTTACTCAGCGGCGCAGTTTTGGCGAATCAATAAATGCCGCTTGCGGCATGCTGGTCGCCTCAAAAACCAATACGGTTTAACCATATTGAACTGAAATGACGATTCTTATTGATCAAATACATTAAACAAATCATAAAACTGTCCCGGTGGACAGTTTTATAAATATTTGATCAGCTATTTCTTCTGATGATTTTTCCCCTCGGCCTGATGAGCATGCTTATCAGCATTATCAGCGTGGTTTGAATGCGGTTTTGACGCGGCATCCGGACATTTCCCTATTCCGGCCGGCAGATGATGTGTTCCCCAAAATAACATTTTCATGAAAAACGCGATCAATAAAGCCAGCGGCAGCAACATGATTTTTAAAAACAAATCGCGCCATTTTCCGTTTTTAAACCAGCCGAATTTATTTCCGTGGCCGCCATTTTCATCATCAGAAAAGCTGTCGAAAATGTTGTCTTCGCTGGCAACCATAATTTCCGGGGAAGCGATCGTTTCCATTGTCGCCAATAGATCCGCGCTGGCGAACTGTTCGTTTATATTTTCCGCCTGTTCGTCGTCATTACTTTGCTGATCCGAGTTTTGATCAGGTTCAGCTACCGGTTCCGGATCAGACTCGCATTTTTGAGCATCGAGGGGAAAGGCGTCTTGTTTGTCGCCGCAGGAATCGCCGTCCGTGTCATATTTTTTCGGGTCGGTTCCCATTTCTTGCTCTTTCCAATCATATAGGCCGTCATTGTCCTTATCCGTGTCGAGAGCGTCTATCGTGCCATCGCCATCCGTATCCGGTCCGCTAAAAACCGTCGGATCCGTGGGATCGGGATCGATGTCATCGTCTTCGGTATCGCCGTCGGTATCGGGATTATTCGGATCCGTTCCATGATTTTCTTCAATTTTATCCGGGATCGAATCGTTATCGGAATCGACGTCAACATAGATAATATCCGTTATCTGGCTGAAAAAGCTGCCATCAATTGCTTCAATATTGCCTTGTTCGTCGGTAAAATAAGCATTGGATATCTCCGCTTTGAATCGATGGTCTCCCTGAGGGGCGGCTGTCCAATCAATCGATAATACCTTACTGGAATCGCCGGGCGCCAAAGAAAATGACATGCTGGAGCTGATGGCGCTGTTATTATCAAAAAATACGACATCTCCGTTAAATTGATTGATGCTGTCATTAACAACCACCGACGAAATTTTTATCACGTCACCTAACATCGGAGAGGTGTTTGAAACCCAAATATTATTGGAAACGAATCCGTAATTGTTCGTTTTCGCCGCCGTTGACCAAAATAGCAAAGCCAATACAATTGCCAATGAAAACACTTTTTTTATTTTTTTCATAAACTTAATTAACATTACTATTATAACATAATAGCCCCGTAGGATAAAAAATAGTTATCAACAAAATAAAAAAACGAACAAACGCTCGAATTTATCACACTTGTTTACGTCGCTCGCCAGCGACTTGGCAGGGGTGGTAGGAATCGAACCCACGCTAACGGTTTTGGAGACCGCTGTACTACCACTATACTACACCCCCAAATCACAAATTTGTCGGACAACATATAGATAATAGCATATTTGCCTAAAAAATACAATATTTGATATAATTAAATGGTAAAATAAATACGAAATATGAAAAAATTACATCCGGCGATGATCGCCCTTACTCAAGCATTGGCCACGGCCGTTTATGTGGCCGCAATTTCCGGTTTATTATTCCTTATCGGCAGAAGCAACTTGCCAGTTCACGAATTGTTGACGGGCATAATTGTTTTAATGTTACTGGTTTTTTCCGCGGGCGTCTGCGCATTGATTATTTTCGGCTATCCGCTGTACTTTTTGATCAATAAAAAAACCAAGATAGCGCTGGAAATTATCGGTTACACTTTTTTATTTTTGTTTGTTTCCATATTTATTTTTTCCGTTCTCTCGGCATTATATTATTTGATCTGAATTAAATCGCGAAAAAAATCACCGATTGAGTCGGTGATTTTTTATTCTTCATTTTTGATAATTATCCCCTGTTTAACCGTATTATCTTCCAGCTCGTACCAATTTTTCTGGAATTCTTTTATCGGCACGACTTCGTATCCTTTATCCAGCGCCGGATTGGAGAGCACATATTCATTTTCACTGAAGCCGATAATTACCGCGTAATGTCCTTCGCCGATTGCCGGTTCCAGCTGGTAATTGGCGATGACCGGGATGCCGGCCCTGATCATTTTTTTCACCAGCTTCGGCTTCAGGCCACGCATATCTTCGGCCACGAAGCGCATTTTTCTGGCGGCCGCTATCATATTTTCCGGATCCGTGCCTTTTTTCCTTGAGCATTTGGTCAGTCTCGTCAGGTACGATTCGGATACCGGATACCGCAAATAATCCATAACGATTTTCAGCGACGCCGGGCCGCAAGTCCAGGCGTGATTTTGGCGATGAGTGCCGATGGGCAGAACAAAGAAATCATCATCGCGATGGACGATTTCCAGGGCGGAGGCGATGTCATGAGAATTGTTATAAGGCAGCCCGTTTCTCATCAATATGCGTTCAATGTATTCATGCCAAACTATCGGCCAATAATCTTTCGTTTTATAATATATTTGATCAATCCATATTTCATGCTTGGGAATGTATAGATAGCGATAGCCGTGGCCGCCCATGGTAAAATCAACATCCCCTTGCTGATGTCCGCTGCGCAACCGATGCCCGTCGACGATCCAGACATCGATCTCATGAATTTCTCCGGTTTTTTTCAATTTGCATTTTAACATGGCTTGTCCCTTTTCGGAATTGATGAATCTGGACTTTTTATAATGATACTTTTTTATGTCGGCAATTCTTTTGTTATGCAAAGTATCTTCCTGCCACATATAAATTTCAAATTGATCATCGGGGATGAATATTAATTTTCTCAATTGATTTTTGGTGACGCGCTTTATTCGCATATGATATTTTGTTAATCACAATATTTATGGTCAAGCGAGCAAATCATTTATATAAGCATCGATGCTTATCCTTGACATCAATTTCAAACAGTTTTGAGAAAGCGATTCGTATTGGTCGGGTTTATTTGCCTTATCCAGCGCCTCGCGAAAAGTTTGCTGATCGCCGGCATGGAACAGATACCCCGTTTGTCCGGTTAACACCAGCTCGCTGATGCCGCCGATATTCGAAGCGATCACTGGCACGCCGCGGCTGAACGCTTCGTAAATGACTGTCGGTGAATTTTCGTAGCATAATGACGGCACCATTAAAAAATCACATTGGTCAAGTAAAATTTTGACTTGAAATGGCGCCACTTTGCCCAAAAAGTCAAATCTCGAGTCGCCATTAATAATGGAGCGGAGCCGAGCTGCTTTCGAGCCGGCGCCGGCGATTTTCAAATTAAAATCAAATGACTGATGTTTTAATTGATCGACCAGAAAAAAAATGCCTTTATGCTCTTCGATTTGACCCAGAAACAATAAATTCAATGTTTTGTCCGATCGCCGCCGATGCTCGGCCACCGGCTCCATAACGGCCGGGTTTAAAATCACCGATTTTTTTGAATTTTTAAAAAATCCCCGATTTACGTGAAAGTCGAGCAGCCAGCGGGAGGGAGAAATTACTTTAACGGGCGAACCAAATATTTTTTTATTGATCCAGGCATAAAATTTTGTTAAAAAACCGGCCGCTGTGAAATCTTCTTCACGGCCTTTAGAGATCAGTCCGCTGGGTACGATCAGCTGAGCGTCGTGCAGAGTATGAATCCAGCGGTACTTTTTCAGCGCCAGGGGGATTAATAATCCGATTCCCATCAAATTATGAGAGATGATCAAATCGGGCTTTTCATCTTTTAATATTTTACGAATTTTTAAATATGAGTGTAGATTAAATTGATCGAAAAAATGCCAGATCAGTCTAACCGCGACATTGTGTTTATAATCATTTAAATAATAATATAAATTAATCGGACGAAAACGATATATTTTCTTCCTGCCATTGATTGATTCATCGCGCCCAAAACCTTTGGGCTTGGTAGTGATCAATATTGTTTCGTGAGTCGATGACAGCCCGTCAATCAGGTTCCCAACGACCTTTTCCGCGCCGCCGCGACTGTAAGGTTCGTATAAATTGCTGATGATGACGATTTTCATATTAATTCGGTGTAAATGTCATTCAGTCTGGAAACAATGTTCGGCCAGCGATACTTTCTATTGGCGCCGGTGGCCGCGTTTTTGGCGAACTGCTCGTGAATTTTTGGATTGTTTAATATTATTTTCGCTTTTTCCGCGATATCTCTGGAATTTTTAGGCTGAAAAAGCAACCCGCAGCGGCCCGAATCGACGACGGTTCTCACCCCTTTTAAATTTGAGGCGATAACCGGTACACCCGACGCCAAAGCCTCGATTAACACCAATCCGAATGCTTCGGATTTGTCGATTGATGGCAATACGAATAAATCGGCCAAATTATAATACTCCGGCAAAAGTTCTTTATCGACGTAGCCGGCGAAATGCACCCGCCGCTCCAGACCAAGATTTTTGCTTTGTTCGATATAATCTTTTTTTAAATCCCCTTCCCCGGCGATGATCAATTTAAAATTATCATCCAAATATTTCATGGCGTCGATAAGATAATTTACCCCTTTAAAATAATGCGCCGCGTCCAGGCCGGCCACAAACAACAGCACTTTATCTTCCTTTTTGATTTTGTATTTATCGATAAAATATTGATCTTTGCCTCGGGGGCGATAAATCCTTCTGACACCGAACGGCAATTCTACAAATTTTTCTTTATGCGATAAATAATATTCGCGAATCGAGCTGTCCAGTACGTAATCAAGAGAAGCCGCGATTATTCGATCGGCCTGATCCAGCACTCGATGCGTGTGAAAACCCGAATACATTTGTAATATTCGACTTTTTACGCCGGCGCCAACCAAATCCATGTGATAGCTGATAACCAAATTTTTTATTTTCCCTGCTTTTTTCAAATGATAAACGGCTTCGGCGCCACCAAGGAACGGATAGTGCAAATGGATGATGTCGAAATTATTCAATTGCCATCGAAGCTGGGGCAGCCAGGCGGCGTTTCCATGTCTAAAAACAGGCCTGAGGCCATGAATGGTGTAATTTCTTTTATCATCCGCCAATTGTTTGAAGCTTGGCGTAAATACGTGCACATCATGGCCGAACAATTTCACCAATTCAACGGCATAAAAATGGGCCACCACCCCGATGCCGCCGCCATACGGCGGTAAGACGCATACCACTTGAGCGATTTTCATAGCATTTACCAAAAAATTATTCTCTTGGCAATCTGCCAATATAAATTAAATATCGGATTCGCGACATATTTTAATATGGGATTGTCAAAATCTTCCTGATATAAGATTTTTCCGGCAAAATCAGAAACCACTCGCCGCTCCGGAGTCTGCCGTCGACTTTGAACATGGCGACGCCAGTGGTAAATTTTTTTAATGTTGCGCCAACTGAAAAACCAGCGATACACTTTCACTCTTTCCGTAAACCAGCCATTAAACAGAGAAAAAAACGCTAAACCGCATTCATACGAAACGAACGCCGGAAACAATATGAGCAATGTCGCCCAGTGATAAGCGACCAAGGTGGTGATCAATCGATTTCTTTCCATCCAATAAAATTGTTTAACGCTTTTAATGAATTGAAATTTATGATAAACGACCGAATCGTAAGCGATAAAATTTTTATAACCGCGCAATCGCGATTTCCAGCCCCATTCCAGATCATCATGATACATAAAGTATTCCGGCGTGAAGTAGCCGATATCATCAAGAACTTTTTCAAAAATCAGTAAAGCCGCGCCGCTGGGATAAATTATTTCATCGAATCGACTGTTTACCGAAAATTCTTGCCATTTTTTTTTATAACCTTCGGAAAATCCGAAACCCAGAAAATGTATTAAATTCCCCAAACTGTTTATTTGTTCGGGATGATCATGCAGCATCAATCGCGATTGGATCAGTCCCGCATTCGGTGCTTGGTGATACACGGCCATCGCTTTCGATAAAAAAAACGGATCAACTTCCGTATCCATGTTCAGTAAAAAGAAAAATTCAAATCCTTGTTTTCTGGCCGCCATTATTCCGGAATTATTCCCCTGTCCATACCCGACGTTTTCTTCATTGGCGATAAGCTCGGCTTTGATCCGGCCGCTGCCGCCGTCAAAATCAAATTGTCTCATCAGCTCCAGTATGTCGCGGCGACTTTCCGGGGATGATTGATTATCAACCACGAAAACCTTTACCGCATCGTGGGGATAATTTATATTTATCAATGAAGCGGCGCAATCTTTAAGGTATTTTTTCGCGTAATCTTTATAATTGATCAGGATGATCGCCACTTTTTCCATGTTGGTCTTCTCCTTTTGTCGCGCTCTCGATCGCGATTTCCTTGACTAAATGGGTAATGTCTTTTTCAATTTTTTCGATCCGGGCAAAAATTCTGAAAATCATGTAAAACAAGACGATGACGGAGATGTACATAACCGCATCCACACCCCGGCCGACCCCCAACCATTCGGCGATCAGCTGAGTGGTCTGCGGCAAAACGACAATTAATCCGACTATCAGCCAAAAAATCAGCCAAAGAATAAAAAAACTCGGGCTTAATAGTCGCTTGTTCAGTTTAACCACCAATCGATAAATCACGTACGCGATAAAAATTAAAATCAATATTTGGATCAAATTCATATTATTTCAAAATTCGATGTTTTAACAAATCGGCCAATATCTCAAAAGCATCAAACAAATTTTGGCCGTATTCATGGTAAACGACATCAACCGGCACCTCCGCGTAGCGCAGCCGATGCCTGATCACTTCCGCGGGGATTTCGGTATTATGCGCCATGCGATTGATGGTGATCTTGATTTTCTCCGCCGCTTCGCGGCTGACCGCCCGAAACCCGCTGTGCGCATCGGTCAGCTTGATTCCGGTCAACAAACGATTAAACAGCCGGGCGGGCTTATGGATCAGGTATCTTTTGGATAGCGGTATGTTTTTATAGCTGGCGCCCAAAAATCTGGAACCGATCACGATGTCATAGCCCTGCATGATTTTTTCCACGAATTTTCGAATATCCTTAACTTGATGCTGACCATCAGCGTCGAAATGTATAATGATGTCGGCGTTTTGCCTTAGGGCGAAATCAGTACCGGTTCGCAATGCCGCCCCTTGACCGCAATTGAGACGATGCCGGCACAAGCTGACCGGATACCGGCCGATAATACCGCGCGTGTCATCGCTCGAACCATCATCGACAACGACAATATGCTCATAAGATTCGCGCAGCAAATCCTCGATCACTCGACCGATGGTCTTTTCTTCATTGTACGCGGGGATGACGATGTAAGTCTTCATAGATCATGCCTGATCGGCAGTGAAGGCGACTAAGCTTTTATGCGCTTTGGTGTATTCGATCGTTCTCTTCAGCCCTTCGTTGATATCGATTATCGGAAACCAGCCAATGGCGTTTTTTATCGCGGAAATGTCCGGGTATCCCAATTCGCGCATAAACAGCAGCTTTTCTTTAAAAACTATTTGAGAACTCGAATCGGTCATCTTGATGATACTATCCGCGACGTCGGACAGACGATGAACCACGGTGCCGCCCATGTTGACCGGATCATTGATCGGACTGTCCATCAGCTTGATCATGCCTTCGACGATATCCGAGACATAGCACAATGAGGTAATAAAATTTTCATCGCCAAACACTGTCAAATCTTTATTATCCAATGCGTTGCTGATAAAATCCGGAATCATCTGACCGTCGTTTAAGGGCATGCGCGGACCGTAAGTCCTGAATATGCGGACCATCTTCGTGTCCAAATTGAATTTTTCATGATAAACGGACACGATTGTTTCCGCATATGATTTACCCAAATCATAGCAAGCTCGAGGATCCAGCTGATCCATTTGGCCGCGATAATCCTCTTTAATGTAAATTGGTTTTTTTATGGTGCTTTTGGGCACTTCGCCGTAAACCACGGAGGAAGACGCGTGTACTATTTTTGCTTTATATTTAACGGCCAAATCGAGCGCATTTTTCACTCCGGAGGTATTGGCCAAAATAGTTTCAACTTTTAAGTTTTCAAAATTTTTCACTGATGTCGGGCAGGCCAAATTGTATATTTCCTGGATGCCGAAAACGTCGATTTTAAATTTGGACACGTCGGCTAAGGATTCCAACTCCGGCAAAGGTTCAGCTATATCGTGCCTGATCAGTTCAAAATTCATTTCCTGAAGCAGATGTTTGATGTTTTCCGGATCAGCGGTGCTGAAATTATCAACGCAAATTACATTCTGGCCGGAATTGACCAGCCGCTCGCACAGATGCGAGCCGATGAAACCGCCCCCTCCCAGCACCAATATATTTTTATTTTGTTTGGCCATAATTTATTTTTAAGAATTATATACATTATTTTAAGCCAAAATTCGACATTTGGCAAATTTCAGACGCGCTTTTCTTTTTTTAAGGCCAAAAGCAGGACGGGCAGGACCGCCACGCCCAAATACCACCAATTTTGCAAGGAAATCTTAATATATATCGTGCCGGCAATCAGTATCAAGATAATCGGAATCCAATGGAATCGCCGGTGGCGCTCAGAAAAATTTTCCGATATTAACAAAACGGTAATCAACCAGGCTATGAGCAAAATAATGGGATGAACAAAATAGCTGATCAACCCCGGCCATTTTTTCTCCAGTACGAAAAAACAAGCCAGCGATAACCAACTGATCAGATGCAGATCTAAAAAAATAATCGCTAATTCGGGGCTGTTTTTAATTTGTTTTTTAATGTCTTCCATAAATTATCGCGAACAAGCTCAATTTCCAGCCGCGCAACATTCAGATCACCGCCGCCGGCCAGAAACACAAAGCCATATCCCTCTTTGGGGTCACGGTACGCATCGGTTAAATCAATTTCCACCGTTTGTTCATGCCATTGCCCCGGGCTGTCAATCAAAATTTCCCGCAAACGAAAATCACTCTTGCCCTGATTTTCAATGACGCCGAATTGAAATGACTCCAAGTCATCCGCCTTGAAAAAAATTTTTATACGCGCGTCGTCGAATGAAATCGGTACCTTCAGATTAAACGCCGTGGGAAATTTATGAATGCGAAAATAAGTTGGCTCGCCGGTGATCAGCTCGTAATTGGACGCCGAGTACATCCTGGAAAACCATGGCGACGCTTGCCCGGCCGCGTATTGGTGACGGCCATAGCCGTCAAGCGAAAAATAATCAGCCGCGATTAAAACAAAGACCCCGATGGCCGCTATCCAGACAGACAATCTGATTAATCTAAAATATTTCATAATTTGCCGATTTGCATTTGATCATTGGGCATGGGAATTGAGCCCGGCTGACCATTTAAAATTTATCCGGCTTAATCTTATATAAATAAAAATTATTTATTTTATTGGAAAAATCGAATGTCAGGCGGGCATTGGTCACTTTGGTCGACAAGAAGTACTTCATATCTGCCGGCGGCATCATCGTGTAATAATATACCGGGCGCTGCTCGCAGATAATTTCAACCAGCGGCCAAATGGCAAAATTATCCAAAAATACCACCACTTTTCTTGGCGGAAAAAAAATTTTATCCGCCCGATCGGTGATAATGATGGCGTTTTCTTCGGTGGAAGAAACGACATCATTTCTGATTTTTTGATATATTTCCAGATTATGCTTGACCGCCACCAGGCTTTCATCTGTCCAGCTAAAGACGACTCCGAAAGTATTGAGCGATAAAATCATTATCGTCACCGCTAAAAACAGGCACTTGATGTTGATTTTCTGCTTGCTGGCAAATCGCCAAACGGCGTAGATGGCAGATGACATCAGCGGCAGCAGGAGAATGAATATCGGCAGCCAGTAGCGTAAATATGAGCTGCCGATGGATATCTTTGACGAGTCGATATGATCACTGAATAAATATGAACCATAGTATAAAATCAAATAAACAGAAACGTCAAAAACCGCGATCAAGTATACTATCTTTCTGGCGAATAATTTTTTATCATTCCACAGATAAACAAAAAATGCGACCAGCCCAGGCAGCAGCAGTAGATTATACCAGCCCAAAAATCGCCAAAAATAGTTGATGAACATCGCGCCGCTGGCCGCCAGCTTAACGCCGAACGGAAAAATCATCGACCGGGAAAAAAATGAACGCCAAAATGGCGCCGAACCCGCATTATCCAAATCAATTCCCATCAATCGCGTGTTGTAACCGAGCTGAAAGTATCCGCCGTACAGCTCATAATTCAAAAGCAAATTGGGCACGATCATAATGCCGAAGCCGCACAGTCCTAAAAACAAACCCGGCCAATTCACATATCTTATTCTGAAAGCGAATAGCACAACGTATAAAAAAAACACCCAAAAGATTTCCGCCGGACGAATGGTCAGCCCCAGCGCCAGAAAAATACCGGAAAAAAAATAGGCGATTAGCGGCCGCGCGTGAAAATATCCTTTAAATCCCTTTTTTATTGGCGCGATTAACACTAAAGCGATTGATATAATCAAAAAATCAATAAACAATACATTGGGCATCAAACTTTTAGCGGTGTAATACAAAAAAATCGGATGGCAATAAAGCAGGACCGCGCTAATCAACGCCACATCTTTTTCAAATATCTTTTTTAAACCCAGATAAAAGAAGATCGGAGTGATGGCGGATATTACCGGCAAAACAAAAGGAATGGCCGAGCAGCCCAATATTTTTCCCAAATAGCCGAAAATCATCGGCGCGCCCAGAAAATATCCGGGCACGATATCGCCATTGTAATTGGCGATCGCGCTGCGCGGATGAATCATTCCCTGAACTTTTAAATTATCGTCTTCTGGCAATTTCATTGTCCCCGCCTTGGCGAAATTGCACGAAAACACATAATTGGCGGTTTCATCCGGAGAATTGAAAATTTCTTTGGGCGCACTGAATGCCAAAAAGCTGTACATGAAAAAGCAGGCAACACCCAAAATCATCAAAATAAAAACATATCGATTTTTCTTAAACCAAAGTTTCATACTGCCTTCAGTTTAGCTTAAATTCTAATATTTTTCAATTAAAAAACAAGAGATAAGATCCCTTGTTTTAGCGCGTCGTCAGGCGCGCCATGAAAAAATTTCGACAGTCAACATCGCCCCGAAGGTTCGACCAATACAACCGCTCCCCCGTTTCAACACCGTCTTTTGAGTCCAAACCGGCGCATGAAGTGCACTGATAATCGATTTCCATGTCCTTGAATCCCAGCTTATCCGCGTGATTAATGATCATCGTTAAATTATCATGCGCGGCCCAACCCTTTCTTGGTCCGGCGGCCACTGTTCCTTTGACCGCTTGCGCGCCAAAAAATTTTCTTAAATTTTCCGCTTGATGGCGGTTCTTTTCTCCGAATTCCGGATGCTGTAAATCATGGCCATAGCAGCACGGTCCGGCGCCGAAACCCACCCAAAAATAAAGATCGGTCGCGTCGCAGTCGTACAGACGCAGCGCTTCTTGAAGAACGGACGGGCTGCCATCCGGCCGATAAAAACATTTTAAACCCAGATGCAGCAAACACAGCATTTCTCCGTCAGGATCATATAAAACACCCAAATGACAGTCGGCATTGCAAACGCCGATGGCTGTCAGCGAGTCATTAATCACGATACCGCCGTCGGCCCAGTCGCGCGTGCGCCAAATAAACGGACGATCCGGCAAACTGAAACAATTTGAATCACGCATGCCCGCCACTCGATTGGTAAAATTGACTTTCGGCAAAAATAACCTTGAGAATCGAAAATTTTTTCGAACAATATCGTACAGTATCGGCGCTTCTGGCGACAATGTCGGATGGAAATTTCCCAAATTCCGTCCCAGGCGCTCAATTTGCACGCTGCCGTCCGCGATCAGCATTATCCCCTCCCGTGTCACCAAACATGATGACATTTAACTATAGCGATCAGGCAACTTTTTGTCAAGAAAAAAATCCGAACATCAGCTGCCGGAAATTTCATAATCTACTATGATTATTCAATAATAACCTCAATTTTTTTGGCGATGTTTCCCGTCGCCAATTCGGTTTTGACTTTTCCCGAATGGAATTTAATTATACGGCGAAATTATTGTTAATAAATTTCTTCTTTTTTCTCTTTAAAAAAAGCAAACCAATCGTCTATAACTTCAATAATGACGTTAAACGGCGCGGCAATTATAAAATCCAATATAAATATAAAAATATTGATTTTGGAAAACTTGGTGGATATCCACTGCCCGACCTTAATGATCGGCATGAAAAAGAATTCAATCAGCGTCGCGAAAAAGCCCTGGCGTTCTTTGACAATATAAATTTCCTTGGCGCCCTGACGCAGCCGGTAACCGAAAAAGCTGACAATGCTTAAAAAAACTATAAACAAGGCGCCGCCGACGACATTAAACTTAAGATCTTTTAAAGCCCAGAAAAGCGCGCCAAAGGTAATGATATAGGTACCCGAATAAAACAGCCCGAAAAACACTTGTTTGACCGCACCCCAGTTCCGCGGCGGCTTGATCACCACTCGATTTAAATCTGGCAACTGGCCGTAAATGATGGAATAGGTGTCGGTTAGAATTTTATCGGCATTTTTGGCGGTGGAAACCACTATTGTTTTGCCGATGATAAAAAGTAAAATTATCGGAGCGAACAAATTGATCAACAGAGGCAAATGATTGATTTCCTTGATGACAAAAAGTTCAAACGGGACTTCAATCGCCAGCGCCAGCAGCATTTTGGTCAGGAAAATATAAATCATCGAGCGAAAAATACTTTTATTAAGTCTTGATTTTATCAACTTCTTTTTTTGAGCGATAATCGCCTTTAAATACTCGGCCGCGACTTCCGGATTTTCCAAAATGGCCGGCGCTGACGGCGGATTTTGTTCGATCAAATCTTTTATTGTGTATAAATAAACGCCATAGGGCTTGACGCAGTGCTCGACTTTTCGGCGCAGACGATGATTAATGTGATAATCAATCAGCTTTTTTATATCCGATATTTCAACCCTGATCTGATCAAACACTTCATCGGGGTCAGCATACCATTGGGGATAAAAAAGTTTAAAAAGTGAATATGAAATCATGTCATTGTCGGATTTGAACAATGAACGCAAAACACCGACGTACAGCTGAAGATCTTTTTCATCGGCTGACATCGCTTCATCCAAAATCTCTGTCTTGGCTTTGGCCAAGGAAAAAGCGGCGCTGACCAGCGCCTGTTTAAATGCCGATGGCGCCAGCAATTCTTCGATTTCCACCGAGACTAACCCCAACAGCCAATTTTTAAACTTCTGCTGTTCATTAAATGCGAACGAATCTTTAATTCCCAAATACAAATTGGCCGTTTTATTGAGCGCGGCGCTGACTTCAACCGATTTGGTTTCCGGCAGGCTTCGGTTGGCCACATAGCCGGCGCGGATCAATTCCTTGATCAGGTGCTCCCCGATCTGCGCGCCGCGCAGCACGTCGGCAAAACGACGTTTGACAATGCGATTGATGGCGCTCTTTCGAAGCAAATGTTCATCTCGATAATCAACAATATTTCTGATTTTTTCGTAAGCCAAAACCGCCTTGGCCACCACTTCGTTGACGCTGATGGTGCTCTCTTCGGCGTATCGACACGGCTCGGCGTCATCGTAATAAGCATTCAGCAAATTTTCGATTTGTCTGGATATCATATATTCGCTGTTATTCTAACAGGTTTTTGCCAAATTTTCTATACCGGCTGGAATATCTTGAAAATTACTGCTAAAATACGCATAGTATGATAAAAAAATACGGTTTGATCGTCATAAATATCATGGCTTTGACCCTGGTCTGCTTCCAGACATTTTTTAATGTCCATTTCCTTCTCGGCATGCTTTCGGGCATTTTATTCATGGTCACGAGCGTTTGTCTCATTAAATCGGCAATTAAAAACGGGGCGGCCGACTCATGGACAATGGCCGCAATCATTATTTTAGCCATGGTCAGCGTCTGCGGTTCGATCATTTATTATTTTTATCAGCTTAATCAACCGGTGATAATGCTATTGGCAATTTTAATTTCGGGTTTTTCAATTGGCGCCCGACTGTGGCATGGCCGATCGCGCCATTTACATAAAATTCCGAAAATCAATACGGATTGGCGGCAATCGCTGACCATCTTGTCGTATTTCGTCTTACTTGGTTTTATCGTGAAATTATTGATGGACGCTCGCTCCGATATTTCAGTGCCCACGCCATGGACGCTTATCGATCAAAAAATATTTATCTGCTACTTTTTGGCCACGCTGATACTATTCATTTTTTTGCTAAAAACCGAACTTAAAAATTTTTGGAAAAAAATATTTTTATCGATCCATTTTCTAATGTCTTTTTCCGTTTCGATGATTGTTTACCAGCTCGGGTTTGGGTTTGATCCTTTTATCCATCAAAAAACAGCGCAAATCATCGCTGATCACGGCTACATCCTACCCAAGCCGTTTTATTATCTCGGCCAATACGCTTTAGAAGTGTTCGTCCACAAAATTACGCTGCTGCCGATCGATCTGATCGACCGGCTGTTAGTGCCGCTGCTCGCCGCGGTGTTTATACCGGCAATCGCCGTCAAATCGTTCAGATCAGTGAATGCGGCGGCGATATTGGCATTTTTAGCATTGCCTTTTTCATTCCTGACATTCACCACTCCACAAAACTTATCGCTCTTGTTCGTTTTGCTCACCGCCATGACGCTTTATCGTTATTTGGCTCGCCGCGACATCTCGTGGCGCTGGCCGCTCGCCATGGCGCTTATCGCCTTGTCAATCCATCCGCTCTCCGGCTTGCCCGCGCTCATTTTATGCGTGGGATCGCGGGCATTCATTGACCCGGCCGCGGGATTGCCGGCCAAAATTTTCCGGATCGCCTATTTGGCGATGGCCGCGGCCGCAATTCCTTTGGCTTTTCTGGCCACTCGATTTATCAATAATTATCCGCTGAATCTTTTCTTTGAATGGCGACAAATCAAACAAACGCTGGGGATCGAACTGGAACAGTTGATTTATTTCAAAAATAATTTTCGGGGCATCTACGATCTGATTTATTTTTACGGATTCAATTGGCAGCTGATGACACTGCTTTTGATCGGCGCCTCAATTTTTATTTTTCGCCGACATCTGGACATTTTGTACGACACGGATAAAACCTCCATCGTCCGCAGATTAATCAATATATATTTGGTCAGCGGCACGCTATTGGCCGTCGACTACTTAATTTTGAAACTATTCTTTTCCTTTGACGCGCTGATTTATTATGAAAAAAACGACTATGCTTCCAGGCTAACGATCATAATGATAATTTTTTTAACTCCACTGATTCTACCAATCTTTTCTAAAATTTTTATTCGATTTAAAACAAAACCGGGTACATTGATTGCCATCGGCTTTTTGGCGGCGATGCTGGTATCCACATCTTTTTACCTGTCATATCCTCGATACGACAATATCGAGGCCAATCATGGATTAAACGTCGGCAAATATGATTTCCTGGCGGCCACCTTCATCCACAATTCCGGCGCCGATCCGTATATTGTCCTCGCCAGTCAAAACACCGCCGTGGCCGCCGTGAAGTTATACGGATTTGAGCCGGAATATAACGGCCATTTCTATTATCCGCTCCCGACCGGTTCAAGATTATACGATTCATTTCTGAATATAGTCAATGACCGTCCCAAAACCGAATACATCGAGCAAGCCAGACAATTAACCGGCGTGCAAACCGTCTATTTGGTCATCCCCAAATACTGGGATCGATTCGAAAACCTAAACAATATGGCGCGGGCAATCGCCGCCGAAACCTATGACATTGATGGACAGATATACATCTATCGATTTGACTAATGTTTGACTGATTGCTATTTTTTTATCAGGGAGGTGGATAAAATGAAACAAGCACTGGTGGTCCTGCTGCCGATCATCACGCTCAGCGCCTGCTCGTCCGGCCCCAATTTCGCCAATCAAAGGTTATCTTATCGCGATTTCAGCGGACAACAATTGGAGCGCGCCGATTTTACCAACTCAAAACTTGATGGCGCCAACTTTACCGGCGCCAATCTAGCCAAAGCTGATTTTTCTGGCGCTGAGCTTTGTTCTTCTAATTTCGAAGGAGCTAATTTGGCAGAAGCAGATCTTTCCGAGAGCGATCTCAAATATGCGACGCTCAAGTCCACGAACTTGACCGGCGCCAAGCTGGAAAAAGCTATCGTTATTGGCGTGTTTTACACCAAAGCGACTCGCTGGCCGGCCGGGTATAAACCCGAGGGCGGCATTTGCACCGATTGCCGAGAAATTTCCAATGAATAAAAAACCACTCTGATGAGCGGTTTTATATTTCATGAAAAAAAATTTTATTTGATTTCTTTATGCGTGGTGTGTTTTTTGCAATGTTTGCAATATTTGTTTAGTTCCAGTCGCTGCTTTAATGTTTTTTTATTCTTGTGAGAAAAATAATTGATTTTCTTACAATCTTTGCATTCCAATTTGATTAAATTATCTTGTGACATATAACTACGTTAAATATATTAATTCATTAAAAAACCATGTGAATTTTTGTATTGTATATTATTTGATGAAATAAAGCAAACACCCGTTGCCCCGCTTAAAACAATACTGGAGCCGACGGAGGGACTCGAACCCACGACCAATGGTTTACAAAACCACTGCTCTACCAACTGAGCTACGTCGGCAAATTTTTGATAATTTCGAGGATCCTTGATTTTGAGCCTCTTCGAGTCTGAAAAATCGGGAAAAAACCACCGCTCCGGCGTTATGCGCCCGGCGCTGCCAAGAGGGCGAATACAAAATTTATTATAAGGCATTTTTGCCCGGATGTCAATATTTCCCAATAAAATGCGGATAATTATTGAATTATCCGCTGACTTCAACCTGATTGGGCACGCGATGAATATGTTCGCAAACGTGGCATTTAACAATCAAATGCTTAACACTGGAAAACATCACTCGGTGCGAGGAGCTGACCAGCCGATCGACCGGACTGCAACGAGGGCAATAAACATTGATTGATTTGATTTCATTCACCAGTACCAGATCAAAAGTTTCTATTCCGTCAAGTATGGCACCGGCCTCGGCCATGGCATCGATGTAAGCCTGATCAACGGAAGATAAAACGATGTCACTCGTACTGTAACTGACTGGAGCGGGAATTGTGGGCTCGGCGTCATTTGGTTTCATTTATTCCTCCGCCAGTTCGCTTACAACCATTGTTTTAACACAATCACGTTTAAAAGTAAATAAAAACGAACAGTTATTAACTGTCCGCGATGACTTCTGTTTCGTACACATCATTGCACTTGGTGCAAATGAGCGCCAGTATTCCAGACTTACTTTTTTCGATTACATGAATATTGAATGCACCGCAACTACCGCATTTTGAGGCGAATTGAAAGCCTGGAATTGTTTCTTTTTCTTTTCTTTCCGCCGTATGCTTGAGCGGAGGAATCGGCGTATTACCATATTTGGCTTTCAGTGCCCCTTTTTCCTGCTGAAAAAGAGATAAGCCTTTCTTTTTTCCTCTGAAAATACCAAACATGTTAACCTCCTTTGCTTGGTTCAATCATAATTTATTAGCATATTTTACAAAATTTGTCAATAGCCGATAAAAAGAGGCCGGATATTACCAGCCTAGATTATCGATTTTGATCAAGTTTTAAAACTTCAAACAGCACTTCGATCACATCGCCGTTTACCGCCGCGTGAGTGGCGCCGAATTCAAGCTGTTTTAAACAGTAATCTTGCGTGGACGATTTCGCAATAATTGGTTTGGTGAATCCCATGGATCTGATTTCTCTTGTCAGTCCATATGTGTTCGGGATATTTCCTGGGACACAGCAATCCATCAGCACAGCATCAAAATCCAGACTGCGCGTCAGCTCGATTCGAGCGGCTTCGATTGTGGGAGCCCAGATAACGTTGACCTTAGGCCCCAGCATTTTTTGCCACACCCGCACCAGCACCGCCATGTCTTCCACCTCCAGAATTTTTCGCAAGATCCACCTCCTCTGTAGCGGCGGGTTTTGAAAATATATAATAAAAATATTAAGATATTATAAAATATTTGTCAATTACGCTGTCCACATTTTTTTAAAAAAAGAACCCCCCACGCGTCGTTGACGGTGGGGGTGGCACTAGAAGTCCCGATGCATTTTACGGGACAATTTCTCTTACCAGGTCGGAAGCTTGCCGCAGCCGAGGGCACGCGGTCTGGAAGACGCATCGGGCAGCTTCTCGCCGGTTAGTGCCATTTAATACCGGCTTTCTTTAAAACTTCCAGTTCTCCTCGAAAGAATCAAGCAGCGGCTTAAGCAATCCATCCTGGTATTGATAATTTATCGAATATGTTAATTTCTGTCAAGAAATCAACAAAAAATATGTAATTTTAGACATATCTTTAATCTTTAATAATCATTCTTTTCATTTTAAAAAATAACCAATAATTTTTCTTAAATTTCACCAAGGCATAGCGACCATGCAATTTCTGTCCGTTGATATTGATTATATATTTTTTTCCTTTTTTTTCATCAATGACATCGTACGTACCTTGATCCCATAAGGTGACGGTGCCGGCGCCGTATTGTCCGGCCGGAATCGAGCCTGTCCAAAGCGCGTAGTCTAGCGGATGATCTTCTGTTCGAACAGCCAAACGTTTTAAGCCGGATTTTCGAGGCGGAATTTTGGGCATGGCGAATGACATCAATACGCCATCTTTTTCCAGCCGTAAATCCCAATGCAAATTTCGCGCGTGATGCTCTTGAATTGAATAAATATTGCCTTTCCTTGAACGCTTAATCACCGGTTTGGGCTCGGTGGTAGTGTCGAATTTTCGTTTTCGTTTATATTCGGCTAAAGACATATCAGTTGATTAATCCGATTAAATGACCGACGATTCGACCGATAATAAAACCGATGGCTGATACGGTCGCCGCCACGGCCAACATTTCCAGGCCGCTTTTAATCCTCGACACATTGGTTAAAACTCCTTTATAAAATCCGAGTAAAAATAAACCGACCAGTGTCAGGACAATTGAAAAAAACAATCCGACATTAACAGAAAATATCAAATATGGAATCACGGGGATGGCACCGCCGACCATGTATGACAAAAACATATATCGCGAGCCTGTCTTTGCCCTGTCGTCGCTGCGCATGACAATGCCATATTCTTTATGCGCCATTTCTTCAATTAATAAATCCTCATTGGCCATCATGCGGCTGACCATTGAGTCGATATCGGAATCACTATAGCCACGCTGCCGATAAAATTCGATTAATTCCTTTCTTTCCCGCTCCGGATTTTGTCTGATTCTTTTCAACTCTTCTTTAATTATTTTTTCTTTAGCCTGATTTTCCGATTTTGAAGATAAAAATGTGCCCGCGGCCATAGATGAGGCTTCGACCAAAATAATGACGAAACCGGACAGTATGATCACCGCGCGGTTATTGGTGCCGCCGGCAATGCCGGTCAGCACTCCGAGAGTCGATATTAATCCGTCTTCTACTCCGAAAACCACATTTCGGATTTGATCAAATAATTTTTTAGAAAAGCCTTTCATAAATTTTCAATGATAAACGACTTATATTTAAGATATAATCAATCAAAAACCCTTACTATCATTATAGTAAGGGATTAGACATTAAAGCAAGTCAAACATTTTTCGATTGAGCATGGTCCAGTAAAATTGAGCTTCCTCGACTGTTTTGGCCACGATAATCAGCTGAATCTTTCCTTTTGACAAACAGCCAACATTGTAAAAAACCACTCCCTCTTTTTGCGAATCGGAATCGGTTGATCGGAAAAGCAGCGGTTTTGTCTTTTTTAACACTTCGCCAAATGACATATTCATCAACCGTTCATCAACCAAATCAAGCCCCCAGATGACTCTGTCAATGACATTCTGCACCACCGCAAAATCGCGAATAAAGGTTACCCCGCCCTTGCGAACATTGGCTTCCGACCAAATGATTTGTCCGCTATTTGTCACCACACAGTCAAATCCGAGCGCGCCCTCGACCCCCAAATCGCTGAATAAACCGGCGATCGCCAAACCTTGTCGCTTAATTTCCCTGGCGAGTTTTTGACTGACTCGGGCAGGGTATGTGGCACCGGCATACACTCGGTTACGTCCTCGAAGCACCTGCTCCCACGGACCGGGTTGCTGCACCGCTCTTCCGTTGAGCTGATAATGCGTCGACGGTGAAATTTCCACATTTTCGATCCATTCCTCAACCACACCGCCGGAAAATGAAATATCATCCAAAAATCGCTCAACTTTCTCCACCCAATTTTCATCGGATTCAAACAGTTGATTTTGAGAACTGCTGGCGCCAAAATCGCCTTTGACCACGACGCGCCGAGCACCGCGGTCGAACAGTTCCGCCGCCGCTCCGATAACCTCGAGACTGCTGGTCAGGCATTCATGGCCGGGAGCCACCTGAAATCCGGATTGTTTGACCAGCCTGCGAAAGTTGCTTTTCGAACCCAAATTCGCGTCCGCGGTTTTACCGATCAAACGCATACCCATTCTCTCGGCCAAACGCTCCTCGGCCGGTCCGACAGTAAAAGTATCCATGATCGAGCCCTGCGGCAGCATACCCTTCAGGCGCTCCACCAGCGGATGATCATTCAGCACCCTTTCAGCCAAATGCCGGCCATGGCCGGAGGCGACGAAAAACTGTTCCTGATCGATTTGATATCCCAAATAATCCCGGCGATAGGCAAGATATTCTTCATCAGGTGCTTCGGAAAATACGTAAATGTTTTCCTGATCTTTTGGCGCCGATACAATCACCCTGAATTCATATTTCTCAACGCTATGGATGCCACTCCAATTTTTATCGGAGATGGCATGGACGTAGAGCTGCTTTGGTTTTGGCACTTTCCCCCTCCTCGACTTGCTTTTCAATGAACTGGCTAATTAAAAATAGCCATCGCTGCTGATGACTACATTACATATACGACAAATAGCAGCCATCAGGAGCCAAGGCTAAAAATAAAGCCGAAAATGATATTTGATTTATTGGATAGGCAATATTTCATACATCACTTTATAACAATAAAATTATAATCAATTTTTTGGAATTGTCAAATTTTATTGTCAATATCTTTTTGCGCGATCATCAGCGCATTTTTAACTTCCGACGGAAAATAATGGCTGAATTCCATCACAAAATCAGCCGGGAATTGCCTCAGTTCAATAATATTACCACGCTTCGGTTCCGCATAATACCAGCTCAGCTGCCGGGTTCTCGGACTTTCGAGTAACAGCAGGCTGGCTTGCTCGCTAATCGGCCGAAGATTGGAATAATGTTGTCCCACCGGTAGGGTTTTAAAATTTTTCATTGGCAGACGCTGACGAATATCGGTCCGCGAATATCTCGGTAATCCCTCGTATTGATCAGCGCCGCTGAAATAATAAGCTCTTTCCGCCGCTTTTTGCGCTTGCGGATCTAGATCGCTGGTATCAATATTCGGAAACTCTCCCATAACCGCGTCGGGCTGTTGTTTGTATTCAAAATAACGCCAAAACCACTGGATATTTTTTTTATCTTCCGGACTCAATCTTTTTTTATCCGGCGATCGCCCGATTGATGAAGACTCTGTCGGCTGTTTGAAAAAATCCAATTGAAAAGCTTCGACCATAATGCTATTTCGTGCAAATTTTTATTTTTTTTACTTGGCGGGAATGCCGTCTAAAATTTGCTGGTCCACACGCACCACGTCTTGCCAACCGAACCCCAAACTAAACAATTCCTCGGCTGAACGGATATGGCGCTTGCGTCCGTTGGTCACCAAATAAACTTTGGGGTCAAGATGACTGCGCAGCAGGCGGCCTTCATAAACGGACAGATTGCCGCCGATATTTTTAACTTTCAAACTGGTTTTATTGGCGATTTCCTCGCTTTTGGTATAACCGTCTTTATCCGCATCACTCCATCCGGAATGTTTGATGTAATCATGAGTAAAAATGGCGATCTTTTGACCGGCAGACTGATTGCCGTAGTTCAAATCATGAATGGCATTCATCATCTCTTCGTAACCGTAGCGCCAGTTATGACCATGAACCGTGCCTGGCTCATTGGTGATAAATTGTCGGGCCGGATCATCATAACCCTTGATTATTATCACGTGATAGATCGGTCCGGCTCCCCTGAAATTCGGATTGTATAAACTTCTGCCGTAAACAGGGACCAATACCGGACGATTATTGTCTATCTCGTTTTTTATGGCCGCTAAAGTCGGATCGGGTTTCGTGTCCGCTTCAAAAGCAAAAAAATTATTTATTATGTGAGTCATCTGCAGCGCGTTGGTATCTTTATTCATTCCCCAAAGTTGATTTTCAATATAGACGATATCCAAAATCTCCTGCTTCGGGTTGGCAATTGAGCGGTTTCCTTGATAAAAGTTATCCAACATCACCGTGGCCGCTTCCTCGCACGCTTCGTCAAATGGCGAATACCAGCCGTCCGGAGCTTGAGCGGTGAAAGGGACATCAATATTTTTAACGCCGGCAGCCAGCGCGGGCTGGCTGAAAAAAACGAATATTATGGAAATCAACAATATTCTTTTCATAGATCTAGCTTTCTTCTTCGGCATCATTTTTAAAATTAATTTGAATCTTTTTATCTTTGGCGATTAGCTGTAAAATACGAGTCACTTCATCAGAAGCGTTTTGACTGGCTTTATTTAATAATTCCAAAGTGCCGGCGGCCGCTTCGGCCTGTTTGGTCATCTCGGCTAAAGCCTGATTATAACCGTCGTCATTATCAAACAATCGTTTAAGCAATCCCTGTTTATTTTCCACATCAATCGGGCCGACCAATCGGGAATTGAAAATTTCCGCACGCGGCAACCACACTGTCACCTGATCCGAATCAACGATGATATCCGCCGCCTCCACTTTTTTCAAATCAACACCCAAATTCACTTCCATATTTCCCCGAGCTTCAATGGTTTGCCCGAAAAACAAATCCTTCCAAACACTGCCTTCTGTGTTTTCGATAACAATCGGTTCACTGAACACAATGGCCTCGGTTACTAAAAATCCTCGCGCGTGTAATGCGGTCAATATCACATCGGCTGTGACTTTTTGCTGAGTTTTCACCGGTTTGGCGATTTTCCAGCCGATATAAATTCCACCGCCGACCAAACCCAAAATAATCGCGACAATAATGATAATTTTATACAGCTTCATATTTTATAAACATAAATTGGAGCTTGATTTTTCCGTGGCTGATCTTCGACAATCAGCTCGAGATCGGGTATTTTAAAGAAATATGAAATTATTTTGGCGCCCGATTTCACATTCCGTTTGATTTTCGCGCTGATTTTTTGCTGCAGGGTTTTGGGAAAGCCGAATATGTAGATGATGTCGGCTCGGCTTAAATCCATGTTTAAAAAATTTCCATAGACTATCTTTAAATTACGCTTTTTAGGCAGCTGTTGCCTGATTTTGGCAAAACAATACAGCGGTATGGCCAGTTCAATGCCGATGACTTCGGCCCGAGTGAATTTTGCGACATAAGCGACCACCCGGCCGTCGCCGCAACCCAGATCACAGAATGTCATTTTGCTAGTTAACCCGGCCAATTTCACGATTCTTTTTAAATCATCTTTTTTTGTCGGCACATAGGGAGCAGACAATTTGCCGGCGACCGCCATGGTTAACAGTAAAATGATAGCGATAAATACTAACAAATACAATATCGGCGCCATATCAATTACTGAATGCCTGATTGCGGACTAAGTTTTAATTTGGTCGGCTGCTTTTTTCTGCCTTGAGATATTCTGGAAAACAAAGCGAATAAGATTATGTGAACCGCAAACAAGACGGCGGATAGCACGTTAGGCTTGATCAGCAGCACCAGTAAAGCGGAAACCGGACCGATAATGGCGATAAACCGCTGCGCGCCGCGCAAATATTTAACAATCGCCGCTCTTTTGCCGGGAACCTCCTGCTTAACATAATCGATCGGGATATTGACATTTATGACCGATTTTTCGACGATAATCAACGGCTCGCCGTGATAAATATTGGTGAAGGCGGGTTCTTGATCTGATGCGCTGACCGTTTGCGATGGAAAGATGAAATCTTTCTTGAAGACTCTTAAATAATAACTGCCCGGATCGACCAGCAACGTGTAGCGGCCGAATTTGTCCGTCACCGCTGTTTTTATCAGCCGATTCGTATTGGTGTCGAACAAGCGAATAAGCGCCAGCTCAACCGGTTTTTTGGATGCGGAATCGTAAACAGTGCCGTATTTTTTTCGCTTTCTCGGAAAGAGTGACAAAATCGGTTCGGAGAATAGTGAAAACAGGTATGGTAAAAAACCCGCAAAGGTGAACAGTGATGCCAGATTGATGGCCGCCAGCGCGCCTAATGCGCCGGCGCCGATAGTCGAAGCCGCTTGTTCCACGTCAGGCTGATTGAAAAACTCATCACCGACCACCTGAGCGGCATACTCGATGTTTTCGCCGACCGCGCCAATAAGTTCCGGAACTTCGGTGATCGGCGGTAATTCTTGAGGTCGCTTGATCAGCTCGATTTGAGGATTGATTATCAAGCTGGATGATATGGCCACCTCCTTATCACGATAACCTTCTTTTTGAATCAAAATTCGATAATTGCCGGGCAATACCATATAACCGAAGTTGCCATAACTGTTGGAATACATTGGGTTTGTCTGCGCATAAGCGCTGCCCGGCCAGGTGCTGCCATCAGCTCTGTTTAATGTGATTAACGCGCCGGAAACCACCGACTGCTGTCCGTCGCTTTCCTCATAAATCAACCCAAAGGGCGCGACAGTCACCCCGAATTTGAGCACGTCGATCGAACCGTCCAAGTAATTGACAATCAGGCTGGCTAAATAATTTCCCGGGATAAAATCGCTTTGAACGCTGGTTTTATAAAGCAAGCCATCCTGAGTTCGGGCCAATCGATAAGCGGACGCCGCGACCAACCATTCGACACTGGCCGCTGCTTTGGGCAATGCCTCGGCATCCAGCTCCACTTCGTACACTTGGCTGGGTAACACCGTTACATAATGATCGGCATTCGGGATCAGCTGAATCGTGTGTCCGGCCGCCCAAAATTCGACATTTTCCAAACCCAAACGCAGATCGGGCGGCACTGTCGGTTCTGGGATTTGATATTCGCATGGCGCGCACTGGGTGACGCAACTCATTGATTCGCAGGTGCAGCCCAGCTCTTCGCAAGTTGGCGGCGGCGGAATCGGCTCATTAAAGCGATAACGATATGGAGCCATGACATTGCCTCGCAAGTCGCGGGCGTTTATTTCAACTATCACCGCCTGCTGATCCGGAAAGTCCTGAATCGGATTGACTTCAATAAAATACCTTAACGGATCGCCGGTTCGGCTGAATGAATTGGCGCCGGCGAGAGTGTATAAGATGCCGTCAATGGAAACGGCGACCGAGTCGATATCAACCCCGGAAACATCATCGAGTATTTCAAAAGACACGTTGGCGTCGAGCGGCACATCTCGTTGATTAGGCTGAGGCGACGGATTCTGCACCCATGGTGGCGTGTTATCGGGAATGGGTTCGTTAAATCGATATCGATATGGCGCCATGGCATTGCCGGCCAAGTCGCTCGCTCGAATCTCGACGCTCACGCCAGTGCCGGCGGGAAAATTATTTATCGGATCGACTGTCACTCTAAAATTACCGCTGTCACCCGTATAACTGAAAGTATTTGGCCCGGACAATTGATAGGTAACGCCATCAACCACGATTCTGACGGTGTTAATATCCACGCCGGAATCATTATCCAGCACGTTAAAAGCGACATTTTGATTAAGCGGCACGTCTCTTTGCCCCGGCCTCGGATCAGGATTCTGCACGTATGGCGGAGCCGTATCCGGGATCGGCTCATTAAAAGTGTAAATATAGGGATTCATCGTATTGCCGGATAAATCCTGGCCGCGAATTTCCACCTGAACAGGCGTATCCGGTGTAAAATCTTGGATAGTATCCACGGTGATTCTATAATTTAGCGGATCGCCGGTGTAAGTGAATGTATTCGGGCCGGCCAATTTATATTCAATCCCCTCAATTTTGACAGTCACAGCATTCAAATCAACACCAGCGGCGTTATCAAGTATATTGAAGGCGACATTGGCACTGAGCGGCACTCCTTGCTGTCCCGGGCTGGGAGATGGATTCTGTACCCACGGCGGTGTGGTATCATCGACGCATGGTCCAGGGACGAAAGTATAGGACGCGTTGGCGACGCGGGTTAACACGTCATTGCTGAGCATGTCGGCGATATTGCTGTCGGTCGTCAATCCCGGCACAAAATAAAAATTAAAATTGGTATTGGTGACACCCGGTTTGCTTCGAAAAACAATTGATCCAAATACCCCCGTGCCGGTATATCCGCCGATGACATTGAAGCCCGTAAGCAATATCCGCTGCTGCGCCTCATCGACCACGTTTCCCGGATACATTTGATAAACGGTTCCGGGTTTAACCTGCACGCCGGGCATATTGGTCACTTGATCCAGAATTTCCACGTCATTGGGATTAAAAACTATCACGGCATCGGCGGCGTTTGTTTCGACTCCTTCGGTATTAATCATGATGTTGGCGGAGTATTCACAGCCTTGTCTTAACGTGTCGGACGCCGGTGACAGATGAAATTCGGCGGCGGCGGCCATCGAAGCCAACCCGATTAAGCACGCCAAAACCATCGTCAACCCAAACAGTGCTTTTTTTATTTTTGTCATAATATTAATAAGCTAATAATTCTTTGATTCAAATCAATCGCCCCATTTGTAAAGATTATATACCAAAATGCTCAGATCCAGTCCATTGACCTGAGAATCCAAATTCAAATCGGCATCGACATTACCCGAATACAGATAAGGCACCATGGCCGAAATATCCAATCCATTGACATAGTTGTCCTTGGACACATGAACATCGCCGGCTAATACGCTGAATGATTCTCCAAAAGTAAAGTCTATAAATGTGTGGGACACCGGATCAATGTCGATGTCGGTTACCTTTTTTTTGAGGTGGGATAAACCCTTGAAAGTCGTATCATAGGCGCCCGGCAGCAAATCATCGACCAAAACATCGGCCTCGCCCAGATTATCAGTAGTGACGGAGTAAAGATTGGTGATAACCGGCGTACCCGGAGTCAGGAAGGCCAGCACGCCGTTTGTCTCCCAATTGCCCTCGCGCGGAACGCGTTTTTCCGGCCACGCTTTAATGTGCACTGAATATTCCGGAATCAAAACAGTCCAGGCGAACGCACCCGAGGAAAAATTTCCGTTGATATCGTAGGCAAACGCCGAATAGTAATAAATTATACCGAATTCGACATTGGTGTCGTATGCGAGCTGAGCAATTCCATCATACACAAAATTCCCTTCCAGTGGCGTGGCCGGATAGCCGATGGTGCTGCGCTTGATCAATACGCCGGCGAATTCGGGGAAATCAGGATTAACCCAGGTCAGGATCACTCTGGCATTGTCAATATCGGCTTCCGCTTGAAAATTATTGACATTGGGGACAAAAAATTCCTCGGCTAATGTGGTAAATGAATGACCGATACTGGTGACTTCATGCCCATCGCCGTCTTTTGAAGTGACGGAAAAATAATAAGTCGTATCCGCCAGCAACCCGAACAGAGGTATCGTGTGTACGAACACCAAATTTCCATTTTCGCTATAGCCGATTTCATACCCTTCGGTTAATCCGAAATCCGCGCGTGAATCCGCGGCCAAATTAGTTTCCCAGACTATGTCGGCCGAGTGGGCGGTAATATTTTCCGCGCGCACGTTAAAGATGATCAATTCGCTGATCAATGGCAATGTGGTAAAAGTGAAGTCTCCGGCGACGGCCATATTGCCGGAAATATCTCGGGAAATCACCTGGAAGTGATACAAAGTGTCAGGTATTAATCCCGTTAAATCAAGTGAATGAGCGGTCACATAGGAAGAATCAAAAACCGTACCGATTTCATAGGCCAGTGTTAGCCCGTAATCAACAAATGAATTGGCATTCTCATTGGTTTGCCAGGTTACCGTGGCGCTATACGGCGTGATATTAATTACTTGAACATTGGAAATTATCGGCGGCGTGGCATCGCCTCCGCCCGGAGGCGACGATACCACGGCGGTAATACCGACAATGGTGTTTTTCACCAGCACGCTGATAGTTTTATAATCGCCAAAGCCGCCGGCAATGGCTATCGGGTATGTCCCTTCCGCCGCGGGGTTATTTATCATGTTTATGCCGCCGGCGGCGATAGTGCCGATCTCAATCACGATTATATCGCCTGCGCCAATCTCATTGGCGCCGGCATTGGTCGGCGGCACCAAAGTTAACATGTTGCCGGAAAAAGCCGCCCCCCAAACATTCACTCCCGCGGCGGCGGCCAAAGACTCTTCGGTTTCATAACCGGTCGCCGGTCCATGGGATAAATCAATATCCGCGTAAGAAACTCCGGAAACAATAAAATTATTGTCAAAAGCAATGGTAATGGTTGCCGCCGGCGCGTGCACGCCCGACGGTGTTTGCATTTTGATCACGTGATCCGAGTCATCGTTTATGGTCACAACGGACATGGCATCGGAAACATTTATTAAAATGGCGGCATGCGCGTCTTTATTAACACAAAAAAACGGCGCCATGACGATCATCACGAATATTATAAAAATTCTTTTGATTGTTCTGCTAATCATTTTCTTGGCTTAAAGTCTTGACTATGAAAATTATACCATTTTTTAACAATTTCCGCATGGGGATAAATGTTTTAAACTCAAGCGACGGATCGGTCAATTTGTTTTGTTAATATGCTTTCTAGCCTTACTGACCGCCCGACCGAATTGCATGGTCACCGCCACCACCACAATCGTAATAAATGACGCGTACACAATGCTGGCCACCAAATTGCCGGTCGGCGCCGGAAAAAATTTATTAAACATCGCCTTGATGGCGTCATTCCAGGCCAGCGCCGCCACCAATCCGAACCCGGCGGTAATGAGCGCTGATAATTTTTCCAAGACTTCAAGCTTGAGAGACTCTGGTTGCTCAAAAATTTTTTTCATATTTTTTTATTATAAGATTATTTTTATTATATCAAAAAATTTTGAGATTTCAGACCGATGCTGTATAATTTAGATAATAACTAAAAAAATATGAATCAAATTAAACAAAAATCAATCGAACAATATTTCGCCGATCATGGCGTCGTTGATCCGGACGCCAAAGCTCAGCTGCTGCCGCAGATCACTCAATTGATTTATGACCGAAACATCTACGTGGTTAAGGCGGAAAAAGAAGATGACCAATTTAAAAAAGAGCAAATCACCAAAGATGCGGAAGAAATGGATAAAAGAATCGAACAGATTATTAAGGATTCCACCAAAAAATGATAATATGGCACTAAAACTCAAACCCGCCGTCCTGATTATCCTCGACGGCTTCGGTATAACCACTCCCAATGATTCAAACGCCATTTCTCTTAGCCATAAACCTTACCTGGACAAAATTACCGGAGATTTCCCAACAATGCTGCTCGAAGCTTCGGGCATGAACGTGGGATTGCCTTGGGGAGAGGTTGGAAATTCCGAAGTCGGGCACGTCAACATTGGATCAGGCGTTCTGCATTATCAAAGTTTGCCTAGAATCGACAAATCAATCGAGGATCAATCTTTTTTTTCCAATCCGGCCTTGATATCGGCCATTGAAAAAGTGATAAAATCCAAATCCAAACTTCATTTGCTGGGGTTGATCGGCAATGGTGGTGTTCACGCTCATCAGCGTCATCTTGAAGCGCTGCTGAACTTGTGTAAAAAAAATAAGCTTAAAAAACAAACTTTTTTACATTTATTTTTAGATGGACGAGACGCGACCAAAGATTCGGGCGCGCAATTTTTAAAAGACACTCTAAAAACAATGAAAAAATTGCGGTGCGGTCAGCTGGCCAGCGTTTGCGGCAGATTTTTTGCCATGGATAGGAATCAATACTGGGAGCGCACTCAAAAAGCATATGAGGCGATCGCGCTGGGCCGATCGGAAAAATCATCTCATGACGCCGTCAAAGACATTGAATCAGCTTATTCCCAACAAATTTTCGATGAGCAATTCCCGCCAATGGTCATGGTTGATAAAAAAAACCAGCCACTGGCGCCGATTGACCGGCAAGACGCGGTAATTTTTTTCAATTTTCGAGCGGATCGGGCGGCGCAATTGACCGAAGCATTTGTGGAACCAAATTTTGACAAGTTTGGCAGGGACTTGATAGACGGTTTGACCTTCATAACCATGACCGAATATAAAAAAGGACTGCCGGTCCATGTTGCCTTTCCTCGACAAATCGTAAGCAATCCACTGGCGAAAATAATCAGCGACGCTGGCTTGTCTCAGCTGCATATCGCGGAAACGGAAAAATACGCGCACGTCACTTATTTTTTGAACGGACAGCGAGAAGAAAAATTCCCCGGCGAAGACAGAATACTTATCCCCTCTCCGTTGACAGACAGCTATGATAAAACTCCGGGCATGTCCGCCGATAAAGTGACCGATGAAATAATCAATGACCTAAAAGCGGAGAAACATGATTTTATCATTGTCAATTACGCCAATCCGGACATGGTCGGCCACACCGGGAATCTGGAAGCGACAATCAAGGCGGTCGAAGTCATGGATTATAATTTAGGCCGATTGATTCCGGAAATACTTAAGAAAGGAGGCAGCGCGTTTTTGGTCGGCGATCACGGCAACGCTGAAGAATTGGTTAATTTACAAACAGGCAAGACCGACAAAGAACATAGCGTCTATCCCGTTCCATTCATCATCATCAACAAACAAAGGCAAGGGCAAGCGATCACGACCGATAACCGAGATCTTTCATTAATGTCCCCGCTGGGAATTTTAAGCGATGTCGCGCCCACTATTTTAACTGAAATTGGAATGCCCACAGCCAAAGAAATGACCGGCGCCAGCCTTTTATAAAATTCTTATAAACAAAAATCAGCGGGGAAAAAATCGCTGATTTTTTTATTAAGCAATTAAACTTTGTCTCCGATAAACTTTGGTCTTTCATCAGTTAAGTTTTGCAGATACGAATTCCACTGGGTTATCGTTCTAAAAAATCGAACATTTTTCTTCCACAGAGTCTCTTGTCTTTTTCCCAATATTAACATGTACCAAAAATGCACAAAATTAATTAATCCGATCCAAATCATCCACACATACAGCACCCAAACGAAGACAAAGACCCACAACCCTCTGAAAATGAATAAACGAGAAATTTTTTCTCTCCATGGAACCTCCACTTTTAACTGCATTTTGGGAGATTCCGGAGATGACATTGGTTTTTGTTCTCCATCCATAAAATTTGAAGTTAATAATATATCTGTTAAAATTCTAGCATGTTTAATAAAAACACACGAATATTTATCAACAAACCCGTGGTAGAGAGCTAAAAAGGCCTAAGAAGGGCAGTTAATGAAAATGCCACTTTATCTTTCCGCTTTTTACCCATTTGCCTCTCAACCCCCTTAAGCCTTCTAAATTACTATGTGCTTAGCCATTCCCGGAAAAATCCAATCAATCGAAGAAAACAGCCAAACCGCGCTGGTTGATTTTAACGGCCTGAAAAAAAAGGTGAATATCAGCCTAGTAAAACCAAAAAACGGTGATTTTGTGATTGTCCATGCGGGGTTTGCGATTGAGATTATTGATAAAAATGAGGCTGAAGAAATAACAAAAGCGTTGAATGCTATGTAAGCGTTATTTGACGTTATTTGGCGTTATTTAAATGTTATATTGCGTTGGAACGAGTTATTAATTTTATGAAAATACAAAATATAGAAGATCTGGATGCGTGGAGAGAATCAATGGTTTTTTGCGAAATGATTTACAAATTGACAAATACCCTTCCCGAATCGGAAAAATACAATTTGGTAAAGCATCTGCGCGAAAGCGCGCGTGGAGTTGGCGCGAACATTGCGGAAGGATTCGGCAGGTATTTCTATAAAGAAAATTTAAGATTTTATGGAATCGCCAAAGGTTGTTTGAATGAAGTTATAAATGACCTGCATATTGGTTACAGAGTCAGTTATATTGACAAAGATACATTTGATGATTACATGTTTCAAGCAAATAAGGTCCAGTCAATTTTAAATGGATTAATAAACGTTGTATTAAACAGACTTAAAAATGCCACCAAATAATACAAATCAACGCTTTATAACGCCATATAACACTCGTATAACGCAAATTAACGCATGAAAAAAATATTAACAACAATCAAAGCCCTGGCAAATCAAATCTCGCGCTCCGTCAAACTCATGGAACTCTGCGGCACGCATTCGCAGACTGTGGCGAAATATAATTTGAAAAGCTTGCTTCCCTCAAACATCGAGCTGATTTCCGGGCCGGGCTGTCCGATCTGCGTCACTGATCAAGCTGACATTGACATTGTAATCGGTCTGGCGGAAAATGATGTTCCGATCGCGGCTTACGGCGATGCTTTATCCTTGCCGGGGACCAATTCGAGCTTGGAAAAATTAAAGCAGCAAGGCAAGAAAATTGAGATTGTCTACTCAACACTGGACGCACTAAAATTGGCTGAACAAATAAATGATTTAGTCTTTTTTGGCATCGGTTTTGAAACCACTACGCCGATGACCGCGTGGGCAGCCAAGCAGGGTTTAAGGGTTTATTCAGCTCATAAATTATTTCCTCCGGCCATGGCTGCTTTGCTATCAAATCCTGATATTCAAATCGATGGCTTTATCAATCCCGGCCATGTATCAGCCATAATTGGATCAAAACCTTATGAGCAGTTCGAGATTCCGCAAGTTATTTCCGGATTCGAGCCGGAAGATGTTTTGATTTCAATCGAGTGGCTGCTCGAAATGATTTTAAACCATGAAAATCAAGTTAAAAATCAATATACAAGAGTCGTTAAACCCGAAGGTAATATCGAAGCGAAAAAAATTATCAATGAAGTGTTTGAATCCGCGGATGCCAAATGGCGTGGTTTGGGATTGATCCCGTCTTCCGGTCTAAAAATAAAGGCTGAATTCCAAAATCAGGATGCGGAGTTTACTTATTCCGATTTAATTGCTAAAATCAAACAAGAAATCAAGTTAAAACCAAGCGGCTGCATCTGCGGCCAAATTCTACAAGGTCTAAAAAAACCGCAGGATTGTCCCCTTTTTGCCCAGGCCTGCTCGCCGGAAAATCCTCAAGGCGCGTGTATGGTGTCGGTCGAGGGGAATTGCCAAATAGAATATAAATATCGCAATTCTGCCCGACTTCCAGTCGGCTTCAAAAAAATGCCCACTGAAGTGGGGTAGAAATCATTCATATGATCGAACTCGACCACGGCGGCGGCGGATTCAAAAATAACGAACTTATCCGCCAGCTTCGCCAAATAATTAATCTCAAATCAAATTGGACCAACACAGAAGATGATGGCGCGATTTATGATCTGGGAAATCAAAAGCTCGTTTTCACCACTGATGCTTTTATAGTTGATCCGATATTTTTTCCGGGCGGCGATATTGGGAAAATCGCCACTTGCGGCACGATCAATGATTTAGTCGTCATGGGCGCCAAGCCGCTTGGCCTGTCTTTAAGCATTGTCATTGAAGAAGGCTTTGCCAAAAAAGACCTTTTCAAAATCGCAGAATCAATTGATAAAGTTTCAAAACACACCAATATTCCTATCGTTACCGGCGACACCAAAGTGACGGAAAAAGGCAAACTTGATAAAATAGAAATAACCACGGCCGGCATCGGATTGGTTGAAAAAGTTATAGACAATGGCGGCGCCAAAGTCGGCGATAATATCATTACATCAGGAGATTTGGGCGAACATGGTTTAACGCTTCTCGCCTATCGCTTTGATTATCAAACTGATTTAAAAAGCGACTGCCAGCCGCTTCTGGCAGAATTCCAGGCAGTCGGGCACCTGCTGAACGCGGCCAAGGATCCCACGCGCGGAGGCGTGGCCGCGAACATGAATGAAATCGCCGACAAATCAAAAGTGAAAATTATTTTGGATGAAGAAACGTTGCCTTATAAAAAAGAAGTCGTCGCCTTAACCGAGCTTTTGGGAATTGATTTATTTACCCTACCGTCCGAAGGCCGATTTATCGCCGCGGTCAGTCCGGAAAACACTGATGAAGCGTTAAAAAAACTTCAAGAATTTAATCCTGAAGCCAAAGTTATTGGAAAATGCACTCCGGGCGAAGGTGTCTTTTTGAAGACAATGCTTGGTTCGGAAAGAAGGATTGAGGAGCCGAAAGGCAAATTGATTCCGAGGATATGTTGATTGAGTCGAAATTTTTAGATAAATCATTATCAAAAAACCTATGAAATTTTTTTCAACATTAATATTTTTAATTTTAATCACATTTTTTTTATCCAGTTGTTCTTCTCCCATGCCCAATGTGAGAGACTCCGTAAAAACTCGGCCTGAATACTCCAGTGAAGAAATTACTAATTTAATGGACTCAACTGCCGCGCAAGCGATAGCGGCTCATGACGTAAGTATCTGCGAAGAATTACCAATTGAAACAACCTATTATTTTTGCGAAGATGAAAAATGCGAGTATCACCCGAAAATCATATGGGAAGATGATAGCATTACAAATATATATCCCAGGACGGATTGCTTGATCAAGTACTATCAAAACACAAATGACAAAGTGGCATGCGAATCTTTATATAAAATTTCGGATATTGATGGGACATATTGTAGCACCTATATGGCAGAAGTTTATTCCGACACAAATTTCTGCGCCAAAATTCCATATAATAGTTTAAACATAAAATGCGAAGCGTTGGCAAATTTAGATGTCACGAAATGCTACCAAATACAAACTGACGAATCTGATCATTCAAAGTATTCAAGATCGGTTAAATTTTGCATCAGCGATATTGTCTTAAGGACTAAGAACCAGACTTCATGCCTTAAAATCAACAGCGCTGATTACGGCGATGGCTGGGAGAGAGAAAGAAATGTATGTATTTGGAATGCCATGTATGATAAACAAACAGGCAAGACATCCAGATGGCTTTGTGATGACATGGTTGACGAGCCGGACACAGCCGGTGAGTCAATGAAAGAACAATGCATTAATAAAGAGCCGTCAGCATATACAAGTAAAATTCCTGAGCGCGTTTCTCAACCGACACAGTAAAGAGCCGAAGGGAAAATTGATTCCTAGTATTTGCTAGAAATTTTATGCGAAATTATACTGACCTATTTAACCAATTTCTTGCCCACACGAACGAGAAAGAAATGATAAAATCCGAACTAATAAGGTTATTTAATAATCAAAAATTTGATTCTATTTTGGACATTGGTTGCGGTACCGGAGAAATAATTCAGCCAATAATTTCTAATTTCAAAAGAATCCTCTTGCTTGACATCGAAGACAGATTAAAGGATGAAATTAAAAAGAATTCAAAAGTAAAATTCATCAAAAATGACTTTCTGAAATTTGAAGCTAAGGAAAAATTCGATATTATTTTAGCCGCATATGTTTTATGGGAAATTCCTTATGAAAAATGGGATTCATTTTTTAAAAAAGCGAAATCTTTTCTCAATCCCGACGGAATGATAGTTATCATTGATGAATATTCAAAAAATAAGCATGATAATCCGTTTTTTAATTTCAATACCAAAGTAAAAAAATACAGCGGGTATCCTGAAATGTTTGATTATTTATCAAGAAACAAATTTAATCACAAAGAAAAGAAATTTATTTCGCAAATTTTCGCCAAAGACGAGCTGGAAATGTATGAAATTTTGAAATTCTTTTTTCAGCACCCAGGACAAAGAAAATTCTATCAAGAAAATAAACAAAAAATAATTAATGATCTGACAACCAAATGCGGCGGCAACAAATGCATTATAAGTATGCGACATGTCATCTATATAATTAAATAATACTAAGAAAAACAAATTGTTAATCCCAATCATCGTCATTTTAGCAATCATTATCGCCGCGGTCAGTCCGGAAAACACTGATGAAGCGTTAAAAAAACTTCAAGAATTTAATCCTGAAGCCAAAGTTATTGGAAAATGCGTTGAAGGCGAAGGTGTCTTTTTGAAGACAATGCTTGGTTCGGAAAGAAGGATTGAGGAGCCGAAAGGCAAATTGATTCCGAGGATTTGTTAACTACGAATCTACAAAAAATCTACGAATACTACGAAAACAAATTTATATTCAGCATGTCGTAGTATTTGGAGCAATCCGTAGTATAGAACTTTGTTTAATATGAAAAAATCAGCCAAACCCAAAATAAAATTTCAAATAAGCGCTCGGTCTGACATTGAAAACGCCAAATGGTTCATTAAAAACGGTGAATTTGTTGATTTGTTTTTGCCCAAGGAAATTTTATTTATAAATGACAAGAAATTTTCATTAAAAGAAAAACATCTTATAATTTCAAAATACGCCAAAAATTTTTATCAGGCAAATGCGCAAGCCATTGCGCGTGGAGTCGAGCAGACCAAGCAGCGCTGGGGAAAAATAGAAAATAAATTTTTTAATTTGGTGAATAAAATATTTGGAAATCACCCTTGGCCCAAAGGCAAATATATAGGCTATGCCTCGATTTTCAATATGTTCCCGCGAGATATTAAGGACAAAATATTTTATTTCCCCTATTCGCGAAAAAAATTTGATCCGCTGTCAACAGTGGGCCATGAAATGCTGCATTTTATTTTCTACGATTTTATTGAAAAAAATTACGGCATTAAAGAGCGCGATAAATTCAAAGGCAAAAGTCCAAAATATTTATGGCAAGTGGCTGAGACTTTTAATACAGTAATCGAAAACTGGCAGCCGTATAAAGCGATTTTTAAAGCCAAAAATAATATCAAGCCGTACGCGGGCTGTGAGAAATTATATCAAGCCATGGCTAAAGAATGGAAAAAAAATGAGTGTATTGATGGCTTAATAAAGAAATTTTTAGGAAAAAAGCATAAATAAATCGAAATTTTCGCTAAAATTAAATATACAAAGAGCATGCCGCCTTGACATGTTTTTTATTTTATGATATAAAAATGAGGCGGCGGACGAATCTTGATCTGTTTCAACACGAAGATGTAGATGTCCGCCGCATCCTTTGAATGAAGTTTGGGAGACGAGGGGTGGGTTGTTTGACGACGCGTGTTCATGTGTCTCCCAATTCCTTTAGGCAGACGGACGGGGAGTTGTATTTAACGTACGACCCTTTGTCTGCCTCCGGCCGAAGCGCACCTCGCTTCGGCCCCTCTTCACGGTTTGGCCCGGCTTTGCCGGGCATGTAGGAACACAAAATTTTGTGTTCCTACACGATCCGCGATCGTAAACCGTGAAGAGGGGAAACGAAGTACGAGGTGTCGCAAACGATTGCCAGCGTGTTTTCCCTCACCCCTGGCGGCGGACGATGAAAATGCTGTCTTTAATGATCCGGTCGTTGTCCGCCGCATCCTTTGAATCAAGTTTGGGAGACGAAGATCGGGATGTTTGAAACGCGGACCCGCGTGTCTCTCACTTCCATAGCCGAAGATCGCTCTTCGGCTTTTATAATAAAAAAATCGCATATAGCGCGATTTTACCGAGGTTTTGGTAACTATCTCCACAAACCGGAGTAGCGCTCGACGCGGTGCTAAGAAAGCTTGTCACACCATAAGCAATACATCAATTGCCCCAAACTCAATGAATTATCCCCTCTTTCAATATTTTTAGCCATAATTACCCCATTTTCTTCGGCAATTTGGCTCATTATTTTATTATTAGCCATTCCGCCGCCAAAATAAATCGGCAAATCAGGATTCACTTTTCCGGCAATTTCAATTAAACCCTCAATAATATATTTCTGAACTGTAGCAGCCAATCTGCCCTTATCTTTATCCAAGTTATCCAACATCCATTGAAACAGCCATGTTGTGTTCAATACGTATTCATCTTGCTTTTCTATTTGAGGTTTCAAAATGAATGGTTCTGTCGAATTTTTCTCCAATAAATCAATGGGCTCATGTTTATACGCTCTTTTATTGCCGCAAAATCCGAGCAGCAGTGAAGCCGCATCAAGTACCCTGCCTGTGCTCGAAGTTTCGACTGAATTAAATTTTTGTTCACGCATTTTTGCAAGAACATTAAACTGTTGTTCAGCATAAAATGCGCTAAAAAAGGGCCAGAGCTCTGCCGGCTTTTTTATACCTAAAAGTATGGAAAGAAGCATTCGGGCCGGTTCTTTAATGGCCAAATCTCCCCCACAAAGCAATTGATTCTCCAAATGTCCTATCCGCACCTCTGGCCTACTGCCTGTCAGCCGAAGCCCATGAGGCGAAGGCTGACCTATTGCCTCCTGCCTATATAAAAACACTTCTCCACCCCAGATTTTCCCATCAAGACCATACCCTGTACCATCGCCTGCAATTCCAACAAAATTTCGAGGCAGAGTTTGAGTTTGAGAAGCCCGAATATGGTCAAACAACACCGAATAGATATGCGCCGCATGGTGCTGCACTTTTTCAAGTCTGCAACCAAATTTTTGAGCCAATTCCATGCCTAATTTTGACGTTTTAAAATCAGGGTGCAAATCTACAGTAATAACATCTGGCACAAAATTTCTTTTTCCAAAAAATCCAAACAATGCCTCTTGATATGCATTGAAATTTTTATCATCGAGCAAATCACCAAAATCAGAAAAAAAATAAGCTTGACCATTCTCATATACGGTAAAATTTCCGGCAGATTCCGCTCCCAAACATAAAACTCGCGACTGCCGAGGTAAATTTAGCGAATATTCCCTCATATCTTTAAATATTAGCATATTGACCCAAATATAAAAGGTGTTTATTGAATAAACACCTTTCATCGAATTTCCGCAGGGAAAAACACGGAAAAAGTGGTTCCCTCATCAGGATCGCTCTCCGCATCAATCCAGCCATGATGAGTCTCGATAATTTCTTTGACGATTTTGAGGCCAAGCCCGCTACCAAAATCTCCCTTGGTGGTAAAATATGCGTCGAATATTTTAGGCAAATCTTCCTTTGAAATTCCGCAACCATTATCCGAGATGGCAATTTTCACAAAATTGCCTTCGCGACTGCGGGGAGAATTAATCAAACCTCTTTCCAGCCTCAAAGCGCTGACATGAATCGAAATTTGCCTGTTTTTTTCCTGATTATTCCGGACAGCGTCATAGGCGTTGATCAAAATATTCAGCATCATTTCAAAGATCTGGCATTGATCAGCCCAAATGGTGAATTGGCCATCAACCGTATAGCTCAGCATTATTGATTCAGCGAAAATTTGCCGGAAAAATCTGATCACATCGGAAATCACCGCATTTACGTCAATCAGCTTTGACGTTTGCGTTTTTTTCCGTCCAAATTCATTGATTCCCTGAGTCAAATTGATTGCTCTCTCAGCCGATTCCTTGAGAAATCGCAATTCTTGCCTGAGAAGCGGATCTGCCGCTTCCGATTCCAAACAATATAAGCCGCCACAAATTCCGGTGAGACAATTATTGAGCTGATGTGCCACTTCAAAGGCGATTTGTCCCAAAACAAGAAGTCTCGATGATCGGTGTCGCACACCAGCCTCCACTGCCGCTGCTGAAATTTCTTCCGGAGGCTGGGTGTCTTGGTGCGCAAACGGCACTTTCCTGGCCCCAGTCATTACACCCTCCTTTGTAACGATATTTATATGATTTATATTATAACATATTTTATAAAAAATATATAAAATTTATATAAAATTATCATCAACAATCTGCCGACAAAAAACCAAAGCATTGCTTTGGTTTAAAAAGATATCGATAGCATTCCGGGGATGTAATACGTGTATTCACCGACCAGCAGCCAATTTGGGCCGCTTTGATACTCCAGACATTTGATCTGATTTCCCGCAAGCTCTTTATTGCTGATCTCCAGACGAATTTTCGGCAAACCGTGTCCAATGCGAACTTCCACTCCGGTGATTATGCCAATGATAATAAACGCATCACCGGGTCGAGCGACAAACACTATTGTTCTGCCATAATTGGCAATAAGTGACTGTGCCGTGCCATCGCACGCCAATCCGCTGGCTCTTATAAACCCGGTCTCTTCCGCGCTAAAGTTCATGCTTCCTCCATTTTTCGCCATTAGACTTAACAAATCATATCAAAGATGCTAAAAATAGTCAACATATTGACAAAATCGCTTTAATGCGCTAAAATGAATTCATAACAATTAAAAGTTTTGTAGAACTTACAATCAAATTAACTTTCATTAAGTCGTATTTATCGCTAAGTTTATCAAAACAACAACCACATGGCAGACCAAAATGATTTTGGTTCACGTCAAATGTACCAGGGAGACTGGGAGTGCTCGGAATGCGGAGCAAAAATTACCGAGCTTCCGTTTCAGCCAGATGGCACTCGTCCGCTTTTTTGCAAAGAGTGCTACAAAAAAAGCAAACCGAAAAGATTCTAAGATATAAAAAATCCCCTAATGGGGATTTTTTAATACACCATTAAATAAAAACTTGATTAACTTTTAATTTTCCTGGCTTCCCTGCTTGCCTCCCAAATCAAATTTATCAATAGAATCAATACGATAATTCCAGAAACCATCGCCCCCCAGCCAATCAGCGATAATATCGCCAGATCATGGCCCGCGATATTTCCCAAATCAACGGTCTCACCGTATTCAAGGCTTTTAACCAAATCCGCCGATAACATGCTGAACAAAACAGCCGGAATGACCAATAAAGCATTATGGATGAGATGATTCAGCATTGCCCACCCCAAGCCATATCTCATGCGCACGTATCCCAGCACCAATCCCAGCATCACTTGCGGAAATATCAGCAGCGGCGTCAGATACCAGATTTGGTCCAGTCGGGCGTAGTTAGCCAGATGCAGCACGCCAAATATCAAGGCGCTGCCATAAAACAACCAAATGAATTTGTTCGAATAGAAGTCGTTAAAGGCGTTCATTGACGTTTTTTTCTTGAGTATCCAGCCGACGGTGCAGCCGATCACGGCGATTATGCCAACGCCGATCAGCAAATCGACTATTCTTGAATCGGGATAAAGCCAAGGGATCAAATCCGTAACCGGCGGCCAAATTATCGCCAGTAGATTGATAACCAGTACGACAATAAATGCCAGCCCAAAACCGAATCGAAACGGCGAATATTTCAGCGGCAGTCGAAAAGTCAATTCCTCGGCCAGTGGCGCCCAGATTATCGCCAATAGCACTAAAACATAAATCGGCTGATTGATCATTAAATCCACTACCGCGTGATTTTCTTCACTATATCCGGCCGCCATTAATAAAACAGTGACAATCGCCCCAACCAGCATGGATATCACTAACAATAAAGACCATAACCGTAAAACATCCCAAATCGCGCGCCTGGCGCCTTTGGCGACTGGCCGACACTGATATGCCGGTTTTTTAATGTAACGCCAAAAATCGATTAACACGCTATGATTGGAAAATCTCATAAAAAATAATGGCTGCCGCCGCGGCGACGTTAAGCGACTCCACTCGTCCGCTGGTTTTTATGGTAATGAAGCCATCGGCCATTTTCAATAAATTTTTATCGACTCCGAGCGATTCATTTCCTAAAATAATCGCGATTTTTTTTTGCTTTCGAAGGAAATCCGGGCTTTGGCCGCCTGATTTTTTTGTGGCGTAAACAGGCATTTGCTTTTTGATGACTTTCAGCAATTTGGCGCCATGATCATATTCAATTCGCAATTTGAAAAAAGAGTCTTTGGCCGCGCTCAATGTCTTAAAATTATACAAATCAGCGCATTCTTCATCCAAAACCACGTTGTCGATGCCGAACGCCAAAGCCGACCGCAGCATTGTGCCCAAATTGCCCGGATCACTGATGGCGTTCAGATAAATTACCGGTTTTGATAAATTGATAACCGCATTCAAATTTTTATAAACGGCCGCGAATCCGGCCGGCGTGTCCAAATTGGAAAATTTACGGTTCACCTTTGGGGACATCGCGTATATTTCTTTGACCCCAGATTTTTTTAAAATAAAATCAACTTCTTTTTTATTTCTTTCTTCAAATTCCTCGGTCACAAAAATTTGGATCGGTAAAATGCCGGATTTGGCCGCGTCATGCGCTGTTTTTAAATTTTCTATAAAAAACATCCCGGATTTCTGACGAAATTTTTTTTGATTTAATTTTTTTAATTGTTTTATCCGGTCATTTTCCGAACCGGAAATGTGAATTTTTTGCATATGATAGAATTAATCAACTTATTTCATCATAACATAATTTAGCCTTAAAAAGCGAATTATCACTAAACAATTAATATTTCCGTCGACAAACGCAAATATTTTTTGTAAAATTGATAATGTGATTCTGCTGGAGGTGGCATGAAAAAGGCTGGGCTGAAAAAAGATTTAATTGCCGTGCTGACATTAACACCGCTGACATTTCCGGAAAACAAACCGCTTTATTTTCCACATCTTTCCAATGGCGACAGCGTGGTTTGCGGCGTGGATTTCGGCCTTGGGGAAACACTTTTCATCTGCGAAAATTTTTCAGAGATGAATCTTTTATACACAGATTTTCGAATGAAATTCAGCCAAAAAATTCAATGGTACTTGGGGCAGACAATCATTTAAACATAAACCGGCGCACGCTACCGGTTTTCTTTTACTGCGGCCACGCCGGAAATTACCCAGAGTCTCTCGATATTTTTTTTAATAAAAAAGCTGAATCTATGAATTCAGCTCAGATAACCGCCGCAAGGACACGGGGGGTGTTCGCGCAGAAAACGCAGGCACCAAGCCCTGACATCCGCGGTCCAAAAAACATGTTCGAACCCGGGCAATTCCAAACACAACTTTTCGTATTGATCGAAATGGCCGGAAATAACGATATGCAAAATGTACCCATTTTCCACTGTTTGATATTGCTCCAACGCGTAAAGCAAATAATCCCAAATTTCAATGGCGTGAAAGGCCAAGGCTTCGTATCTTTTCGTTTCCGCCAATTCCGCCATCACGCACTGCGCCTCGATGGGGAAACCTTGATGCTTATCCAGCTCTAAACAATACTGCAGCAAAAAAGCCCGATTATAATGATCAAAAACAGCTGTCGGTAACGATCGATAGCGTTCGATGAAAGCCAAGTATTCGTTCAAATCATCGTCGGCATATTTGTTTTTAAGGCTCAGCACCACGTCTCGACCCAGCTCTCCTTCGCCGATGTCATGCACCTGAAACGCGGTCAAAAGCAAATGCGAATCAAGCCTGATGAACGGCGCCAGCATTAAAATAGCCGCGTCGGCGATAAAACCGATGGCATAGGAATGCTGAAGGCAATCCTGCCGTCGAATATCGCCGAAATGGTCAAAATATTTCTTCCAGCGCATCACCTTGGGCAGCTTCACCTGCGCGCTGGTCCAAATATCCCGCACGATTCTCCATTTTTCACTGGGAAAAACGCCATTTGATCCGCGATCCCCCATTGGGCAGCCTCCTTTTGTCAACGGTCGCCTATATAAAAATAATTATACACTCGATTTAAACACCATGTCTAGCCTGTGTTATTTAAATCCTGCCCTGAATACGCCGTCAAAATCATTAGGCGGATTTTTTAAATATTGGTCGATGCGCTCCAGATAAATTGCGGTCGGCTGATCATCGGGATACTCTTTAATTATTCCTTCAAAAACATAGCTGGCCTCTAAAAATCGGCCTCCCAGATAAATATTGGCCGCCCGTTCAAAAGTTCTAATAAATTGGACGCGCCGATCATTCTGCCTATTAACCCCCATTAATTGATAAATTTTTACGCCTTCACTTTTCCCGGCCACCGCCACCGTATCCAAATATCGCCATAGAAATTCGGCGTCAACCATCTGTTTGGTCTTGGCCGAGGCAATAATTTGAACACCGTAAAATTTAGTCAGGCTTTCCAGCCGCGACGCCAAATTCACTTCATCGCCGATAGCCGTGTAATCAAATCTTTTTTTAGAGCCGATATTGCCGACAATCACATCGCCGGTGTTTATGCCAATACCGATCTTTAATTCCGGCCGGCCAAGACCGGCGTTTTTTTCGTTAAAAACCTTCAGCCGCTCGGCCATGTAAAGGGCTGTTCTGAGCGCGTCTGTTTCTTGCCGAGGATTATCAAGCGGCGCTCCCCAGAAAGCCATGATAGCGTCTCCAATGAATTTGTCAATAACTCCGTTATTTTCAATCACCGCTTCGCCCATCGCCGACAAATAGTCATTTAGCAAGTCCACCAACCTTTCCGGCGGCATCGATTCGGCAAGTGAGGTAAATGATCTGATGTCAGAAAATAAAACAGTCAGCTTTTTTCGTTCACCGCCAAGGTTTAGCTTTTCCGGATTTTTAATCAGCTGATCGACCACCTCTTTGGCCACGTATTGCGAAAATCCCTGCCGAATTTTATTCTTTTCGCGGATCTCAAAAAAATAACGAACAATCAGATTAAAAACCGCTATTATTATCATTAATAGCAGCGGATAAAAAACCGGCACGATATAGCCGATGGAAAACAGCCAGGCCACCATCAGCAAATAGACAAGCATTGCGCCGGACAGCCACAAAGCGATATAGCGCGGCCGCGATAAATTCAGCAGGATGCCGAAAATCAAACCGAGCATCAGCAGATGCAAAAAATAATCGGCTTCATTTCCAATATTTTTTAAAAATCGATTTTGACGATATCCCTCGATCAAATTCGCCTGAATTTCCACGCCCGGCATGGCCGTGCCGTTTGACGGCGGGACAAAATACTCGTCATGAAGATTTTTGGCGGTCGCGCCGACCAGCACAATTTTGTCCTTAACCAGATCAAGATTAAAATCATTTTCAAGCACGCTAGCAAACGAGTACGTGCGGAAAGTTTGTTTGGGTCCGAAAAAAAATATTCGGAACAACCCCAAATCGCTGTATTGATATTGATAAGGATTAACGCCTTCGATCCCCGACCATTGTCCGGCCTGCTTGATTACCTGAATAAAAAACGGCGGGACTTTGCTGCCGTTTTCGGCAATATAAAAAGGCGCTTGGCGCACAATGCCATCCAAATCCGGCACCAGCACCGTATGGCCGATCCTGAATTTATCTTTAATTTCCGCGATCGGCCATAGCGTTTTCTTAAACACCGGGACATCACCCTCGCGGACTCTGATTGTTCCTTCCATCGGAAACACCAAATTATCATAATTAAAAATTGTCGAAAACAAAAGCTGATCATCGGCGCTGCGTTCGCTGAACGTGACATCATAGCCAATGGCCAGGGCGCCGCCGCGCTCCAATTTTTCAATTAGCCGAGCGTGCTGCCGCCGGCTGAAAGGCCATTGGCCTAATTCCTCGATGCTGTGATCATCAATGCCGATAATCACCACTTGATTGGAAATTTTTTCCGAAATAAACAGCTTATCCGTCAGCTGGCGGTCAAAGAGCCAGAAAAACCGAAAATGAAATAAAAAATAAACAAAAGCAATACCTCCCAGTATTGCCAAAAATATCGCCGAAATTTTTGCCATGTTTTTACCCATTAATCCGGAGTTATGTTTAATAAATTGATTTCGCTATCGGGCGTGGCCGGAACAATCAAATTCACCGAAATATCGGAAATTTTGGCCTCAACCGCAGATAATTCTTTTTGTACCGCTGAAAAACCGGCCTGCAGCAATGCCCAGCGTTCCAATAATTCTTTCGCGAACGACTCCGATGGCGAGCCGACCATTGCCAGTGCTTGTCGCTGAATGTATTCTCTTTCAATCTCCAACGCATCAAGATCTTCCAAAATTTTAAAAATTCGCTTTCTGCTTTGCTGATTATCAGCCAAAAATTTATCGGTTTGATCCTGGCTGGGAAAGGTGGCGCCGATATCAAAACTATTCAAATCTATCAGCGCGTCCTTGGCTCGCTGAGTTAAGCCGTTTATCTCTTGTTTGAGCTGATTCGATTCCTTGTTTATCAATGCCGACGCCTCGTCGGACAGCGGCTGGGAGCTAACGGCGGTCAATAAGCGCTGATTGATGCTTTGCCAGCGATCGAGCAATGATTGCACCGCGCCCTCGCCAAAAACGTGGGCGCGATAAATATCCTGCAGTTCCGCGTCCGATGAAAATTTAGTCAAAAAATCGGGATCAATGGCGCGCAGACGCTGAATTTGATAAGCCGCGGCAGCCGGGCCCAGATTATCTAAAATTCGAAGCGCTTCCGTTTTTTTATTTTGATCAAGCAGCTTTTCCGCCTCCAGCATTCGCTCGAGCGAGATGCGATTCTTAATATCCTGCCTTTTGGCCGGATTCATGGCGGTTAACAAAGAAAGTTTTTCGCCCAGCAGTTTAATGTTATAAAATTTATCACCGGGCAGTCGGACTTGACTGAGTATTTTCTTTCTTTTATCAATTAAATTTTGCCTAAACAACGCATTTTTCTCTAAATTATTTTTTACCCAATAATTTTCTCTTTGATTCGGATCGATTTGCTTAATGATAAGCTGGCGTTGCCGGCGCGCTGCTTTCGCCGCTGGCTCATCGCTAATTTTGACATCATCATACGACGCTGTTTGATTTTCATTCACTGTAACCTGTTGCTCACCGTCCCCAAGATAAACGGCATTCTCAAAGACATCAACATTAACCGCGCCGCCGCTGTTTTTCATATTAAACGATGTGCCGCGCACCGTGGCCACCACGTTTTCCGCTTCCACTTGATATGAACTGTCCGGATGAAGCAGCTCAAGCACTCTTGACCAAACTTGGCCCTCGGTCAGCTTGACTTTTACTTTGGTGAGAAACGGCGAGTGCTGATCGATCAGCGCTTCGGTTATCTGAATTTCGGTGTTTTGATCCAGCTCCAATTCCTGACTGTCGAAAAAAACAATCTTAACGTTCGAATTGCGGTTGGTTTTAACCCAATCCCCGGCTTCCAGCCTCATTTCACCGCTGACCGGAATATACGACAAACCGGATATCCTATAAAAAACCTCGCCCAAGGGCGCGGTCAATAAAACCACGGGATTTTCCAGCTCGATCGGTTGGGCGAAGGCGGTCAACAGGCTGAACCCGCCGAGTATTAAAACCGCGACGATTATTAATATAAATAGGATTTTTTTCATATTTGATGACAATGCATGACATAATAATATTAGTCGAATTTAGCGAAAAAGTAAACATTATGCAATTTTTTAACCTAGCTTTGCATCATCTGGAATAAAAATGCAGCGCGACAGTCATAATGGTTGATTACCCAAATAACATTGCTGTCGGCGCTCGCTGTTCGCTTGATAAAAAGATTTTCGTCCAAATGACGAAAATCTTTAAATGGCGGCTATCGCAATCAGTCTTTATTTCACGGAAAATTCTTTAATATCCAATCCCTGCCCGTTGATTTGCAATTCGACTTTATACGGACCGGTTGGCCAATCATTGGTCGGTTTGGTTAAAGAAAACTGTAAATCAGAAGTCATTTCCTCCGATTCAACCGTCGTTGAATCAATGAATCCACCCAGCTCTTCGTCCAAATAATACCAACTGGCGGTAACCGTGGTGCCTGCCGGCGCGTTGTTTAAGACAGCGGTGCAATAGATGACCGGCGTGGTGGTGGTAAATTCGGTTACATCTTGCGCGCATTGCAAACTCTGAGCGTTGTCGCACATTTTGATGTCGGAGAGATTGGCCGTGCTCACTTCACATGACGCGGCCAGAAGAAAGACGCATGATACGGCAATCGCCAGCGATACAATTTTTTTTGTCATAATTTATGTAAGTTAATTATTATCATTTTTCTTCCATAATCTTATGAAAGATCCGAATTTTAAGCTCAACCTATTGATGAAGCTCTCTTCTGTCATTTTGCCCGAATAATATTTTTTTAGTGATTTTAAAAATATTGTTCGGCCGACGGCGAATCCGATGATCCGCGCAAACCCGCTGGCGGCAATCAACCATTTTTTTACTTTGGGCTCATCTTCTCCGCGTCCCAGAACAATTACCGCCTGATTTTTCGGTAACGCTTTCAATACTTTCTGCCAGCCGGCGCGGGAAAATCCTTCCATTTTCCATATAGCCGGTTTGGCCGCTTTTTTAATTTCATTTATCGCGTCAACGGTTCTCTTGATCTTTAATTTGGACTCATAACCGGCCAATGTTCCGGAAATTTCAAGATCTTTCGCCGTCGGCGGCACCAACAATTCCAATAGCAGGTGATAATTATTTTTTCGACAAAAATCCGATAGCCTGTTAAGCTTATTTCTCTGGCGCTGATTTATTTTTCTATTTAACGGATTGTAATTTACCAGCACCTTGACGTAATCCGGCGCAAATTTATTTATGTGCCGACCAAATGCATTGCCGTATTCGAATTTTAATTCTTTTTCACCGCTGGCTTCCACGGGCACACAGATTTGTATGCCTCTTTTTTTCGCGTCTCGCAGGATGCGCGCGCCGAATTGTTCGTCAACCAAAACCGACAGCTCGCTTTTATTGGAATAAGCATTATAAACTTTTAAGAAAGCTTGGTAAATTAAAAATTTCAATTTCTCTATTTGCCGACGCTGCCTGGAATTTATTTTATCATGGCCGATTATATCCCGAACCAGAGACGTCCGATGATCAAACGGCATGATGAAAAGTCGATGTTTCATATCGATTTAAGTATATCATTACTGGCAAGGGCAAACAACAATTGCGCTGCGCGCTTGATTTATCCGCGACCGGCAAATATCATTTGGTGTTGAAATATCGGCTTAAATCATGGTGTCCGTGATAATCCAATATCCTCATCACTTTCCTTGGAGTTTGCAGCGGAGTGATTCGATCAAAATGAAGTTTTCCTGATTTTTTATAAACAATCAATTCGGTTCCTTCGGGCAACAAGCAGTGGTGCACGCCGCCGACGCCGGATATCATTTCCTGATATGCGCCGACGCCAAAAACTCCAACCAGCAATTCTTCCCGGCCGGCATCGCCGATTTTCGGCAAATACAGAATGTTTTCTTTCTCGTTTTTATAATAAGTGTCGTCCGGATCGCAAGTCATGCCGCCCAGTCTGACGCGGCAGTAATCCTGATGCCATCTGTTAAGCGGCAAGATGACGAAATCCTGCCCCAGCGCCCATGAATCGGGAAGAAAATTCATCAGACTGCTGTTGATAATGTACCAGTATGTATCTTCGGTTTGAGTCGGTTTCACGAAATTTATTCTAAAAATGGAAAAACCATGGTCATTGACCGTATATCGGCCAAATTCACCAATGATGCTTGGGGGAGTGATATTTTGCCTGCCGGCCTGTCGAGCGATCGTTTCGACCAAGCCGTAAACCAGCTTTTTGTAATCAAAATTGAATTTTAAATCATACTGCACCGGCAGTCCGCCACCGATGTCAAAATATTTTATATCGAATTTTTTCGCCAGCGGACAGTATTCATGTTCGAATATGTCGTCGATAAACTCCAAATAACGGGAAATGTTTTCGATCATACCGCCGATGTGGAAATGAAACAATTTTAATTTCAAATGCCCGGATCGCACCAGCTGTTCGGCGGCGGGTTCCAGGTCGTCGGCGTATAAGCCGAAGCGGCTTTCCACGTTCGAGCTCAAACGATCATTGGCGTTAAACAATTTAATGGCCTTCTTTTCGATGTTGACCCGCAAACCGACTTCAAACTGCAGCTTGGTTTTATTGATGAATAAATCCACCTCTTTTTTATTTTCCAGCACCGGGATTATATTGACTCCTAATTTTTTCAAATCTAAAATTTTATTGAAATATTTATCAGTCTTAAAACCATTGCAAATGACCAACTTCTTACTGCCGAGCATGTTTTCTTTAACCAGCTTTTCGATTATATAGAGGTCATAGGGAGAGCTGGTTTCAATGGCATCGCAATTATTCAGGGCGGTGGCGATAACCTCGCTGTAATAATTGGCTTTGGTGGCGTAGGCATAAATGAATTTCCCGGGATAGCTGCTGGCGGTTATCGCTTGCTTGAATAAGCTTTTCAATTGATCGACGCGCTCATTGATCATGTCGGTGTAAGCCACTTCCAGCGGCGTGCCGTATTGTTGGGCCAGCTGATACAAATTGATGTCCTTGTAAAACAAAAAACCGTCTCGCACCGTGAGATAGTCATTTAGTTGGTCTGTTAAATTGTATTTTTTTCGGATGAACCGATGATAGTCCATGTGATTAATTAATCAGGCTGGCGAGTAGTTTACCGCCACCAAATTAGTTATCCACATCTATTTGATGAATGACTACATTATAACATTTTCAAGAAATATTTCTAGATATTCAATATAAGCTGTTGATAAATCAACAATACAGCCTCATCCTGACCGGCTTTAGCCCAAAAACATCAATTTGTTCAAATATTTGAAGATTATCCTAAGTTTCGAGTCGTTCAAGCATTATCCAATGAGTGATTTTTTCATATTCCACCGAAACCTCAATCGGACCGAAAGCGTAAGCGGCCACTTCGTACGGTGAAAAATGAAAAATTATCGAGCGATCGGTCAAGGTGAACTTTTGAATGTCTTGCCCAGTCAGCTCATCAATGTTTTCACTGAAATAATCAGGATTTTGTTTTAATTCATTTTTCACGTAATTCAGAATATCCGATTGATGTTCGGGAAATATGTCGGCCAGTGACAGCCGGCGTTCATTTTTAATGTCAAAATTATAAGTAAACACGAGATGATTCGGATGCGCGCCGCCGGTTTCATAAGAATTCATAAAAAGCACGCTAAAAAAATTGCGGTTGGCGGAAAATATTTGATAATCGATCCACATCGAATACGGCTGAGCGTTTATTTTCTCAACATCCTGATACTGATTTTTAAAATCATCAATTTGCGTTTGAACGAAATAATCTATTGTTTGATCGACAAAACCGATATTAGTCTTGGGATATTGCGCGTCAATGGCAATGTTATCGGTCTCTTCACTGATCGTTTGAGTATCCGCTAAAATCGCCTGATCGCTGAGCGCTTCGGCGGAGGCCGGCGCGATGGGCAAATTGTCTGCGGCTGACGATGAATCTGACGTCGCTGGAAAATCCGGCGCCAATAAAATGTCCGAATCGTCACTAATGTTATTTTGATAGGAAATTTGGCAACCGCCAAGCATTAGCGCGAAAAAAATCGCCCATGTTAACAATTTCATAGTTTTATCTATGGTTGTAAAATGTCTTCGGTTCTGCCATCGACCGATATTACCACATCTTTTACCGATGAAAATTGCTTCAGTGTTTGTTCGATCTGTTTTCTGATCAATGAAACCCGGCACGAACCGCCAACTTGGTTTTCGATTTGAGAGCTGAAATCAACGTAAGCCGTGCCGTTTACGATTCGGATAGAATTCAATTTCACGCCTGAATTGATGCTGGTTTGGTATCGATCGGCTTTCTCGACATCATTCGGTCCTTTGAGCAATTCTTCGATCGCCGCCTGTCCGACAGCCAATGTTTTTTCAATTGTCCGCTCGACCGGAAAAACTTTTTCGCAAGTGACTTCAGGATCCAAATTGGTATTGGAAAAGTAAACTTTCACCGTCATTTTTTCCGCTGTCGGCTGTGATTTATCCGTCTGCTTTGGCGCGAATTTTATCGGCCAGATGTATTGTTTCTGATTCTCCGGCAATCCGGAAGGATTATCATTTCGAAATATCAGTCGCCCCTTGGTCGCCTGCCCGGCGGCAAAGGTCAAAGAAGCCTTGAATGGCACGAACTCTGACGTCATCCAATCGGACTGAGCCTGCGCGATGCCGCTGGCCAGCGTGTTATTGTCCTGATCAACCAATTCGATGGGAAAACTGCCCTCAAAGTACCAATTGCCGAGCGCTTCACCGGTCACTGCCACCGGACTGGAAATTTCCGCATCCAGCTCGGGCGTAAAAACCCTGACTTCTACCTCAATGGGGAATTTCTCCAGAATGCACTGCTCTGTCGGCATGGGACGGCTGGGATTGCCATGCTTGACCCAGCGACCATCCTGACACAACCAAGTGTCTTCACGACCGCGCATTATTAAAATGATTGATGCCGCCGCCGCCAACAGCAGCGCCAGAATTATTAAAATTAACAGCCAACCTCTGCGTTTTTTTTGTTGTTGTTCATTTTCCATAAAATTGTTTGATTTAATTACTCTACATTCATCTTATTATATTTATATGTTTTTGGAAAGATCGATTTATCAAAGAAAAATCTGCGTAATCGTACGCAGACTTAAGCGGATAGCGATGCTGCTTCCACTTTTTTATATCCATACATCATGGGAGCAAACAGCGGCAGCATGGCCAACAGGTAAAGACCGCTGATCAAAAGCGCCAACGCGCCGACAATAAAAATCGGCAGGGAAAAAACGAACAAAACGGCCTGGCAAAAGCGATTACTGGATCGATCATACCACATTAAAAGGAGGCTGGCCGGAATGGCGATGACCGCGACATATATGCCAATTGCCACGCTGGCAGTCAAAATCATGATAAATACGGGCACCATGATGAGGAGGAACAAATCTTCAATCAGGCGCAGCATGAGACACCTCCATGTCCATGGTTGTTCCGAGTTAATATTATAGACAAAGCATTGATTCTGTCAATTTATAAAAGCCGGCCAAATTAAACAGCCGGCTACTTAATGCCCATAAAATCCATAAAATCAGGTGGTCTCCGCTTGACAATCGAGCGATAATTTGATATCATTTGGTTATCATTCCGCGGTAGCTCAGTTGGTTAGAGCAACTGACTGTTAATCAGTGGGTCGTGGGTTCAAGTCCCACCCGCGGAGCCAGGCATCGTACGGTACCCGACGGAGCCAAGAACGCTTCGCCGGAATACAGTACAGTACCTGGGAAAATAATCCGATTGATTTCGGGTTGTTTTTTGTTAGATCAATTAATGTCTTGATCAATTAAATGTCCGGCGCTGACGGTTTTTAAAATCAATAAGCCATCCAATTATTTAAATGGATGGCGTTTTACTGGTGAATTCGACCCGGCTTCAGCGTTGTCGGTCAATTCCAGGTTTTTTAAAATTTTGTTCCAATAAACCAGCCAAACGCTGATCGTGCTTTTTGATTCATAATCCGATAACAGCGAACCGGCTCGGTGCAGCTGCCTGATAAATGTCCGGACATTTAAAATCGATATATTTCGTGAGGACACAAGCTGATCTAAAATTTCATGCGCTTTTCTCAATCTTTCCAGCCAAGGTTCGGGCATGGTAAGCACTCCCATTAAAACAACAGTAATTATAACACAAGCGGGATATTTACTGAAGAGTTGATTTGCCGAATCTAAAAGCCGCCCAAACAGACGGCTTTTTATTGTTCAAAAATTAGTTGCCTATTATTCTCTTTTTACCTCTAATAGTCTCTCAATTTTTCAATCCCTTTCATATTTTGAATTTTTTCCAAGGCTTTCGCTTCAATTTGCCTGATGCGCTCGCGAGTCACGTCGAATTCCTGGCCCACTTCTTCCAGCGTGTGCGATACGCCGTCAACCAAACCGAATCTCATTTCCAATATTTTCTGTTCGCGCGGCGACAGCTCCCTGATCACTTCACGCACGTAGTCGCGCAGCAAACGCAGCGCGGCCGAATGATCCGGCGACACATTTTTAACATCTTCGATAAAATCTTCAAGCGTGCTATCTTCATCGTCATCGCCCACTGTCGTTTCCAGCGAAATCGTTTCTTGTGAAATTTTCATGATGTATTTGATTTTGTCCAGATCTTCATTCATTTCCGCGGCGATTTCTTCCGGCAGTGGTTCACGGCCCAGATCTTGTATCAACCGTCTTTCTATCTGCTGGAATTTATTGATGGTTTCGACCATGTGCACCGGAATTCTAATTGTTCGCGACTGATCGGCCAGCGCGCGAGTGATCGCCTGCCGGATCCACCAGGTGGCGTAGGTGGAAAATTTATATCCCTTGCGATACTCAAATTTTTCCACCGCGCGAAACAAACCGATGTTTCCTTCCTGAATCAAATCCAAAAGTGACAAGCTTTTGCCGACGAATTTTTTGGCGATCGAAACAACCAATCGCAAATTCGCCTCGATCAATCTTTTTTCCGCCTCGCGATCGCTTTTTTCCTTGCGCTTGGCTAAAGCCAGTTCTTCTTCCTGCGTCAATAATTTTATCTTTCCGATCTCTCGAAGATACATTTGTATTGAATCCGCAGTTAGCTCGGGGATGTCGTATTTAGCTACGGGACTGCCATTGGATCCTTGCCCCACGCCGGATAATATTTGATCGCGTTCATCATCGGCACCCAGCACCCCGCCTCGCAGTTCAACGATTTGGATGCCGTTGGCTTCCATCTCTTCCTGAAAACCATAAAATGAATCCAGGTAGCCTTCCAGCTCCGGGAACACTTTAAGCACTTCCCGCTCGGTGATAAAACCTCGCTTACGGCCTTTATCGATTAATTGTCTGATAAATTGCTCTGATGGCGGCTCGATTTTTTTGGGTCGTCCGCGCCTTTCGACCTTCACTTTTTGATGGGGCTTTTTATGGCCCTTTTTTAACTTCTTCAAAGCAGCCTTGGCGGCTGTTTTTTTTGCGGCCGAACGTTTTTTTTGCGGCCGAACTCGCTTGATTTTACTGTCTGCCTGTTTAGGCATATTTGATGTGGATTAAAAATTGATGACGAAGCGATGGAACCCAAACGAAACCATCACAACAATGATTATTCCAACCGCGCCAATTGCCAGGAGACTTCTTGAATCTCTTGCATCAATTGATCGATACGTTCGTCGGATTGCCCGGACGCTTCCAGGCGCTTCATTTCGGTTGACAGCTCATTGACCCGTCCGCGGAAATAATCTTTTTTTATTTTTTTGATTAATGAAACCAATTCGTTTTGGATATCAGTGTGTGAAAAGCCGTCGAATTCTCTTTGAATAACTAAAATAAGGTTGTTAAAAAACCCATCGCTAAAGCTGGCGGTTTCTTGTTTTTTTAGCCATTGCTCAAAATTTGTCCCTGATAAATTATTATTTTCATTATACAACGAAATTAAATTACTGTAAAACTCACGCCACCGGGTGTCCTTAACCATTTCTTTTTCCAAATTTTCCACGAAATAGGCCATGTTTTCTGAATTAGCTAAAATCAATCCGAACAATCGATCGAAAATCGTAAATTGGCTTTTGGCCGGCGGCGACGCAGACGGCGACGCCGTCACTAGCGGACTTTTGGGCTTCGGCATGGATTCCCATAGAATCCTTTCGCCGACGGCAAAGGATTCGGAAATTTTTTTCATCCAAAAATCTTGCTCGATTTTTGAAGGAATTTTGGACAACTGGGTCAGTATCGTTTTGGCCGCTTTCTTTTTTTGGTTGATATCGGCGATGTCATGTTTTTTCATTACCACCTCCAGGTAATATTCCATGTACGGCTTGGCGTTGCCAATCGACTGCAACCACAAGTTCGGATCTTTTCGAACGCATTCATCCGGATCTTTTCCATGCGCCACCTGAATAATTTTAATGTTTATATCCTCGGCCAAGGCGATATCGATCGAGCGTTGAGCGGCCAGCTGGCCGGCCAAATCTTGATCAAAACAAAAAGCGACATTATTGGTATAGCGTTTGATTAATTTCAAATGTCCGGTAGTGAGCGCCGTGCCCGAAGTGGCTACCACATTTTTTACACCGGCTTGATGCGATGAAATCACATCCATGTACCCTTCAACAAAAATCGCCAAATCCTTCGATTTTATTTCTTGTCTGGCTTTATCCAATCCGTATACGGTGAAGCTTTTATCATAAATCGGCGTCTGCGGGCTATTTAGATATTTCGCTCCCGATTGCTCATCCATGGCGCGGCCGCCAAAAGCGATAATGCTGCCGTGAACATCGCCGATTGGGAAAATTATCCTGTTTCGAAAACGGTCGTAGTAGCCGCTCCCCCGTTCTTTTCTTTTAATCAATCCGGCCAAGCTGATTTCCGTTTCCGTGTATCCTTTTGATTTCAAAAAATTCATTGTTCGATCCCAAGAGTCCGGCGCGTAACCCAGCTTAAAATCAATGGCCGTTTCTTTTGATATTCCCCGCCGGATGATGTATTCTCTGGCCGCGGCGGCTCGCGATGACTCCTCCAGCACTTTATACCAATACGCCGCGGCCCAGCGCTGAATGTCGAGTAGCCGCGTTTTCTGACTATGAATTCTGGGGTCTTCCTGTTTTAACGACACTCCGGCTTTTTTCGCCAAAAGGCGCAGCGCTTCCGGAAAATCCATGCCTTCAATTTCCTGAATGAAAGTGAAAATATCGCCGCCGCTGCCGCAGCCGAAGCATTTATAAATCTGTTTTTCCTGAGAAACCAAAAAACTGGGAGTCTTTTCATTGTGAAAAGGGCACTTCGCCTTCCAATTGGTACCGGATTGCCTCAAATCCTGAACATACTCACCGACCAATTGAACGATGTCGATTCTTTGTTTTATTTCGTCTATTTCGCTCATAACCATTTTGATCTCTTAACAAAGCTTGATGTCTATCGCTCAGTTATCTTAACAAAATCAATGGAAATTGTCTAAATTTTGTTATTTTTGATATAATAAAAATGATCTAATGTAGATCATCGATATTGTCGCGTGTCGAGCTTTCCGACAGCACTTTTCCATAATTGTATAGAAAAGCTCCAATACTGATTGCTAAAATTGAAAGAAACGCCGTCAGAGTCGTGTCCATTATATTACCGTCAGCGCTCAATGATCGATGCCAGTATAGGGCCGTCAAAAACGCACAGATAGAGCCGAGCAGCAAAATCACCCCGAGCACAACGAGCACTCTAGACTTCACCGCTAACATCCTTTGCCGCGACCTTCCATTTGTTGTAACATTGAATATCACGAGCGATTGAATTAGTCAGGCAGAGAGCAGGCTCCCCGTTGTGGGTAAAGAAGGAACACCGCCGGCCATTTACCAAATATGGACAATGCTGTCCACGAACCGAATTCTTTCCGGGAACGCGCTGACAATGCGGCACTGGGTTCATGCCCGACCTCCTCAGCTGATATTGATATAATTTAATACGCTGCTATATTTATGTCAAGATTTACTCATAATTAATTATATGCCACAATTCGAAACGCCTCCACCAAGAAAAAAGGGGGAAGTTCCCTATAATCCGAAGCGGCCTGCCGATGTTTACATTGGTAGCGGACTGATGACTGAATTAAATACAACCCCTGAAAAAACACCGTTCGATGAGTCGAACTTAATGAAAGCTAAAGTCGGAGATAAAATTAAAATTTTTAAAAATGAAAAAATCGTTCCGGGTTGGGAGATATTGGACATTGATCCGAGAAATGGCGATGCCCAAGTGTATAAAGACGAGGAATTCATAAAAATAAACGTTAATGATCCCAGATTGGCCGCAATAAATGAAAAACAACAGCTGTCAGAAATAACGAATGAAACGGAAGAAGTACATGAGGGAGAGCCGGTAAGAGCAATGAGATCCCTTGATCAAGATTCGATAAAAACCGTCGAAGCAATGGCGGCAATCCCTTTTTCAATGGGAGACAAAGTGAAAGTTAAAAGAACTTTCGGCCGAATCGAGCCGAATTGGGAAGTGGTTACATATGATGTTAACTCCGGCCGAGTTCGAGTGATGCGCGACCGATTATCCAAATGGGTCAAACTGGATAAACTCATGGAGTGGAACAAATAAAAGATCTAAATTGAAAAGAAACCACCGGCATCGCCGGTGGTTTCTTTTTTGCGGGATGCGGGCCATCGATTTTTATTGTTTATCAACGCTTGTTTCTTTTATAACATCGGGGCCCGGATTTTTTTCGTTTAACCAAAAAACAGCCGACAGGCTGTTTTTGGCGCACTCTTTTTATTTAGAAGATAAAGAGTCAATGGCCATCAACGAAACCGCATAGCATGACAATATGGCCACCGCCACCGCGGTGATGTTGTAATAGTGCGGAAAATTAGAAATCGCCGTCTTTTTAGTCTTTTTTGCCATAATTCAAATTATTTATTAATTTTATATTATATCATATATTAATAAAAAAGTCAATATTAAAAACGATCAATATTATTGATCGTCTAAAAAAAGATTATTCAGCGACATTCACAAATGCAATTCTACCATTATACTTTCTCATCAGTTCATTAAGCTTAATCAATGGCATGAGCAAGCCGCCGTATCCACTGCCGTTTTTTGACGAATACGCTGCTGCGTAAATATATTCATCATCGAGGACGCCAAATCTCACGACATCGATTTGATCTGGAAATTGATGCAACTTCGCTTCGAAGACCGCGGCATTGGTTATGGTGTCATGAAGTCCAACAACATGGCCGTTTGTCTTTTTCACGTTCGCCTCCTGCTGGATGTAATATATTAAATCTAGATAATACTGTAAACAGCAGCTGTGTATAATGCTCCCGATGTGATACAATATCTGGAGAATCCGATCGTTAACAGCTTCAAGTTTGACAACAATCTTGCGGTTATTTACCATACCTGACATGAGCTCATCGGAAGGGGCGACATGAATGTCAACACCGTTTTGATGATTTTTGAATCAATGTACTACCAGCTTGACCGACAGCTGGTTTCTTTCATAAAAGAGCATCGCTCGATTCAAAAAATCACCCCCAATTTCGTGACTGTTTTACATCTCGCCTCAATCGTACCAGTGATCGTACTCTTTCAAAACCAACAGCTGACGCAGGCTTTTTTGGTTTATCTGATAGCCTGGCCGCTTGACCTGCTGGACGGCGCACTGGCCAGAGCCACGAAAAAAGAAACAGAGCTGGGCGCGTTTCTCGATCCGCTGGTCGATAAGCTGATTTTCCTGGTTCCCCTGGCGATTTTCTTTGAAGGAACAGTCGATCAATTTTTCGTCTGGGCTCTTATTCTAGTCGAAGGCTCACTGGTGATTACCAGAATTTTTAAAATGATCGATTCATTGGCGACCGGAGAAAAAGCTGATCTTAAGGCCAATATTTCCGGCAAGCTCAAATGCAATCTGGAAATCATCGGCATACTGCTGCTTTTCCTGTCGCAAATCGCCAACACTTACGTGCTGGTCAGAGTGGCGAACGCGGTGCTGGGCTTTGCCTTGCTGATGGCTGTTTCCAGTTTGTCCAAACACATCATAAAAAGATAGTCCAAGACTGTCTTTTTTAAAATATAAAACGACGGATAAACCGCCGTTTTAATCATCTTATTTTATTGATTCTCCGTTAGGATATTGATGATCATCGGGAATGGTTATGATTGAATCCCAATTATATCCGCCGGAAACGAAAGCGTTCATCGTCACGATCCATCTTTTCTCTCCATTATCAAGCAAATAGACATTCGGACTGTTATCATATTTTATCAATGTGCCGTCAGGATGCGCTGAATCCGACTCGATTTTTGAACCGATCTGAAAATCGTTTAAGATGTAATCTGGCAAAGTCACGGCATTAGCAATTTTATATCCCAATTTTTCGGCGATCGAATCTGTGTCAAATTCTCTTAGCGTTGAGTCGGAGATAATATACAATTTATCTTTTCCGGTGACTAGCATTCCCTGGATATAGTGGTGATCGATCGGGTACCATAATTCATGCCCGGTCGCCCACAGATTTAAATTCGATACGGAAATAACATTCTCTTCTCGATACCCCCATGATTCCAAAACATGTTGACTCATAAACGGCCATTTGGCTTTATCTTTAATCAAATACACAGTCGAATCTCCACTGGCGGCAATGACGCTGCCATCGGATACCATCATCTGTTCAAATTCAGCATAGGTTTTTATACTGTCCAGTGAAATACTGATCGGATCACTGCATCTGCCCCATTTCGTGTAAAATTTGACGTAAATCATTTGACTTTCAGCGACCGCGGAAACATCTTTGTTACCGATTCCATGGTTGGTCGGGTTATCGCAAAAATTCCAAGTCATCACCGGCGAATATGAATCTAAAATGGCGTGCTCGAACTCCGGGTTATTAGATATGGTTATTCTATTGGCGTCCACACCGCCATTCATCACCAAAAACATTTTACAAGCGTCATTAGTATCGTTGTCTTCGTAAAGCTCGACTGAAAAACCGTCCTCAGGAGGACTTGGAGGAAAGAATGCTTCGGGAGGCAAAAAATTTGATCCTCCCCCGCCACCGCCGCCAGAGCCCGCACGAGCAGCGCGATTAAAAGCGACGGATATGGAATCTTCTCCGGAATTGGCAATGGCCAAATCATCATAACCGTCATGATTAAAATCGCCATGAGCGACAGCGACGGGAGCATCTCCCGCTCCGAAATATTTGGTGGCGCTAAAGCTGCCTGCTCCCATCAATATCGCGAAGTTTTCAGCCGCGGTGTTTGTGGCGATCAGATCTATTTTTGAATCCTTATCAATATCATAAGCGATCATCATCGCCGGCCCGCCGATGGAATCGTATTGAACGGCCGGCTGGAATGATCCGTCTCCATTGCCGATCAACAATGATATGGTATTATCATCGGTATTTGAAACTGCCGCATCAAGTATTCCATCTTGATCAAAATCGGCCAGGCTGACGCCATGAGCGCCGCCGCCGGCGGCGTAGGACGTCGGTGATCCGAATACACCAGCTCCATCATTCAAAACAACATACAAGTTACCTTCGTCGGCGACTGAATACGCTAAATCGATATAATCATCACCGTTAAAATCTCCGGTCGAAATATCCATCGGATTTCCTCCCACCGTTAAAGCGGCGCTGCCGGTGAAAGATCCGGTACCGTCATTATAATATACTGAACCGAAATTTCTTAATCGACAGTCCGGAGGAAACGGCGGACGAGGTCTGATTACGAATAATATGGGAAAAATCGGCAAGCGACAAACCACTTTTGACCCGACGATCACCATATCCTGATCACCATCATTGTCAACATCCGCGGTTTTTACCTGCCTGGGTCCGGAGCCTGTCAAATAATCAACGGGATCGCCAAAACTTCCATTTCCATTGCCAAAAAGCACGGAAAATGTCGAGCTTCCATAGTTGGCGACAATCAAATCCTCATCGCCGTCTTTATTTAAATCCGAGGATACCAGGGAACCGGGATTACTCCCGACATTATAATTCTGAGCATTGGCAAAAGTCCCCTTACCATTATTGATTAGTACGGAAATATTATCAGAATCGTAATTAGCCGATATTAAATCCGGCTTATTGTCTTTATTGATATCGGCGCTATAAACAAAGTAGGGAGAATCCCCAACCGAATATTCCGGTAAAACCTTGAATGTACCGTTGCCATTTCCGAAAAGCACGGAAAAAATTCCATAATCGTAATCGGCCGTGACAATATCCGGAATGGCGTTGTCATCGATATCCGCCACGATCGCCCAAAAAGTTCCATATCCTGATGAATAATTCGTGGCCGCGTTGAAGTTTAGGCCGCCATTATTAATCAACACGGAAACGGTATTATCGTTGTAATTTGCCGTTATCAAATCCGGATAGCGATCATTATTCAAATCTTTAGCAGCTACGGAATACGGTGCCGCCCCGACCCCGTAACTGATTGCCGCCTGAAACGTGCCATCCCCGTTTCCTATCAAAACAGTAACATCATTACTCAATTCATTTGAGGTCATCAAATCCAATTGATTATCCCTATTTAGATCGGCGGCAGTGATCGCATCAGGATTGTCTCCGGCAGGATAATCCGTATGGATTCCAAGCGTGCCGTCTCCATTGCCCAGCAGCACTGACACACTATCGTCATTATAATTTGCGGTGGCAATATCATTAAAGCCGTCGTTATTAAAATCTCCGGCAACAACTCCCCAATTATTATCGCCCGTGTCATACTCAGAGTCAAAATTGAAATTACCCGTACCGTCATTTAACAAAACGGACACGGTGCTATCGCTATAATTCCCGACGATTAAATCCAAAAATCCGTCTCCATCGAGATCCGAAGCGACCGCGTCATAAGGATTATTTCCAACCGTATAGTCAATTCCGGCATTAAATGACCCGTCAGGATTTCCTAAAAAAACCGTGATCGTATCTTCCCCTGAATTGGTCACCATCAAATCGACATTACGATCCAAATTAAAATCGCCTGATCGAACCGCCCATGGACAATTTCCGGTCGAATATGAAACCGCGTCTTCAAACGAGCCATCCCCCCTGCCCATATGCACCGAAAGCGTGTTATCATTGCAGCTGGTGGCCGCCACATCGAGCCAGCCATCGGTATTAAAATCCTCAGATACCAATACGGCGACATCCGAGCCGTTTACAGTGTCTTGACGCACTGTTTCAAAAGGATAAGCATTGATTATCTGCACCACGTAGAAGAACAGACAAAAAAGTGAAACGCAGATTAAAAAATACTTGAAAATTGACTCTTGCCTAAAATTCATAATTTTTTTTATTTTATTTAAAAGTTAAACAAATTATACCATTTTTAATGCCAAATGTAGACTCCCCTGTGCATAATTCTGCCAATATAAAACCGGCTATTTATTAAATAGCCGGATAACCGTTGCGCTATCTGACTTCGTTGCCGTGGCGCTGACTTGCCGACTCCCGATTGAGCCGGTCATTGAAAACGTCAATCTCGGGTCCGTTCATTCCAAGCGAAAGACCCATCTCGGCTAAAATCTCTTTGATTTCTCTGAGCGATTTGCGTCCAAAATTCTTGGTTTTGAGCAATTCCTCCTCTGTTGTCTGCGCCAATTCCCCGACCAAACGGAGATTGGCGTTTTGCAGGCAATTAGCCGATCGACACGATAATTCAAGTTCATCAAGACTGGTAAACAACTCTTTGAAATGGGGCGTATATTCAGCAATTTCAGCTTCCGATGGCCACTGGCCGTCTCTAAGAGACTTTAGCTGCAGAGCTTGGAATTTACTAAATCTTTCCTGCTTACCCAGCAAATCATTCAGCCGCTTGATTTCGGACCGCAGAGTGTCGACTTCTGGCATAATTTCACGGATTTTAATCCGATGTCGGAGAGTAATGAACGCTCTTTCGATGATTTGTCTGGCTCTTTGCCCACTGCGATAACCCATTTCTTTGCCAATGGCTCTAAAAGTCATTTTTTCGCCGTAGCGCAAGTTAATTGCGTGCCGCTGCAGCGGCTTGAGCGAGGCGATGGCCTCATCAATCTCATAAATAATTACTGCCGGACACCACGGCAAGGCGATATCGCCGGTAAATCGCCTTATTGCTGTTTTATATTGCCTGACATAGGCCGCGATCAGCTCGTTTTCGGTTTCGGGAATTGTTTCTTGGCAGACATAGTGAAGAATTTCAGGCAATTTTCGTAAAATAACCATGTCCTCGGCTGGACGGTAATAGTCGCCGAAAATGTCATTGATGATTCTTTGATATTTTTTCGGCAAATCAGTGCCGACCCGAAGTTCTCCAAGCACCAGTTCAATGGTCTTCGCCTGAGCTGGCAACTGCGCCAGCGGCCGCCAGCGGCCAAGCGCTTTTCTTAAATCAAGTTCCTCTTCGCGTTCAGCCAAAATGATGACGATCGATCTAGCCAACAGACTACGCTTTGGGGCCGGCTTATTTTCCTTTTCATCTCTGATAATGAATAAGTCCCGATCGATTGTTTCCTTTGCCACTCTTAACATGTCAGCAATATCAGGTATCTTATGGCCCATTTCAAACAGCTCTTTGGCTGTAATTCTTCTTTTGGCAATTTCCTTTCGGCCGGGCATTGGGTGCCTCCTTTGTAAAGGTTCCATCCTTTCACAGGATTTGGTATTGTAGATATTTTAACCAGATTAGTCAATAGCAACAATAAAAAAAACGCCGAAATCGGTGTTTGCTTTAAAATTCAGGATGGCCATGCCATCCGAAGCGATTGAGAGCTTCAGTACCTATACGTAACTTGGGCGTTCCTCGCCAAGGCTTCGAACGACATCCTTCGCCCTGAAATGGCTGCGCCATTCGAAGCTCGCGTCAAGAAGGGCAGTACGAACTTATTTTACTGGTCCTCCTTCGCTGTTCGGAGCTTTTAGTGAAGGACGGCTTCGGAGGACATTCTTCGCTCTAGCGAGCGAAGAATGGTGGGCGTATCTGGATTCGAACCAGAGACCTCTACCGTGTGAAGGTAGCGCTCTAACCAGCTGAGCCATACGCCCGAACAAAATTTCGAATTTTCAAATATTTATTTCACTAAAGCAGTATAGCAAAATACTTATTTTTTTTCAATCCCTTACATTTTTAAACGGATTAAATCCCGCCTCGACCAAATGCTTCACCGGCAGAAAAAGCGGCTTTGGCAATTTATTCCAGCTGTACCAGCGCCAGTTTACTTCCCTATTCGGCTCTTTTATTTTCAGCTCGCCACTCGCATAATCAGCGACGATAAAAACCGTGACATAGTGCTTTTTTTCTTTTTTAAAAATGTCATTGGTATAAATTGAGTGCCGCAAATTTTTTATCTTCAATCCGGTTTCTTCTAAAGTCTCACGCTTGGCGCATTGTTCAATGCTTTCGTTCCATTCGAGATGTCCGCCGGGCAGGCTGTGCGTCCCGATTCCATGATGCCCGGTGCGCAAGCCTAATAAAACTTTATTGTCTTTTCGGATAATGACGCCGACGCCGACTTTGGGTAATTTTCTCATAATTATGGCTTGATGAATCTTTTTAAAATATCGATTATTTTCTCCGCCTCGTTGCAGGGGAAAGAAAAACCTTTTTTATCTTTGAATCCCAGCGTCACGAAATCTGACGTCTGCCACAGACTGCGCGGATAGATGCCGCCCTTTTTGATGGCTGACACTTTTTCAACTTTAATTTTTCTGATAAACGGAAAAAATCCGACTTTGAGCGTCACCTGATCAAATTCAACTCGATAGCCAGTCAGCGCGCCTAAAATTATTACGCCGATGGGAGCGAAAATGGCGATGATGATATATTTGATCGGCCCCCAAACCAAAATCTCCGACGGCGCCCAGATCCAAGCGATCATCCAGCCTGCCCAAAAAATTACCGGAATGATTAAAGATTTTATTCTGATTGGATAATAAAATTTAAACATAAATTTATTTTACTTGTTTATGATGAATTTCATACACAATATATAGAGCCAAATAATTCGTAGGCAGCTGAAAAGCCCAGAGCATTACCAGATTTCCGAATTCTGGCCAGCTGCCGCGAATCATGTAATATCCGGCGATATAAATAACTGCCATCCAAATCAAAGAGAATATATACAGATACGCAAAGGCAATACCCTGAAAAATCACAAATCGCTCCCTGAAACTTCTGGCGATGAATCGAAATACCCAATATCCGATCATACTGAATAAGACAGCTAGAAGTGCCGCTACCCAAGCGACATTATTCCTAATGCTGGACACATTCACTATTTCTAAAGATAAAAGTACTGATCCCAAGTTTATCAAAGTTAAAATCAAAGCATTTAACGGAATTCGTATAGACATATTTTGTTTTTATTTGAACTTAAGAATATCTTAAAATACTTCTGCCTACTGCCTATTTCACATTCTTCTTGATTAATTTCTTGTAAATTCCTTCAATTTTATCAATGCTTCTTTTCAGCGCGTATCTTTTGCTCATTTCCAATGAATTTCTGGAAAATCGCTTTCGTTTTTTTACATTCATGGCAAGCGTCTGCATATACTCAGCCATTCGATCAATATCGCCATTTTCAAATAAATAGCCATTTTTGTTATGCCTCACCAAATGCGGCACAGCCATTTCGCGACAGCCGACTATTGGCAGGCCGCAAGTCATGGCTTCCAAGATTACTATGCCTTCGGTTTCAATCGGCGATGCGGTCACGAACATATCATGGGCATTATAAAATTTGGGCAGCTCGCTGAGCGGCTGAGGCGAAATGAAAGTGACGTCGCCGCCAAGATTTAAATCTTCAACCAGCTTTTTAATGCTGCCCAGCGCCGGGCCATCTCCTAAAATGGATAATGTCAGCTGATCATTTTTTTGCCTTGCCAATTTAAATGCCTGAACGACCTGATCAATATTTTTTTCATCGCTTATTCTGCCCAGATGAAGCAGACGAATTTTATCATGGGCGATCGGATTATACGAAAAAACCGTCTCGTCGACGCCATTACTGACCACTTCGATTTTCTTTTTCACTCCGTGTCTGGCCAGCTGCTGCTTCATCACTTTGCTGGGAGTGATGATCAAATTCAGGCGATTATAGTAAGTTTTCGTGTATGCCCAGGCCAGCTTTTCCATTGATTTGCCATTGCCCAGCACCCGAAGCGAGGTATGGCCCAGAAATTTAGGCAGCAGCGTGTGGTAAGTGGCAATGACCGGAATATTATAATGCCGCGCCAGCACGATCGCCATCCAGGTTTGCGGCGAAGGAATGTGAAGATGAATGATATCCGGCTTTATTTCTCTGATATCTTTGAATGTTTTGATAATCTCCGGCTGCGCCAGATGAAAATCAGGATATTTAATTAAAAAATTCATCGGCTTGAAATACCGCAGATGAATGCGCGGCCCGAGGTCGATTTTTTCTGCTGATTTTTTTTGGGTGGTGAAAATAAAAATTTCATGGCCGCGCTCGGCCAATCTTTTCGAAAAATTAACCACTGAAGTGACCACGCCGCTGATCTCCGGTAAAAATGTGTCAGTAAAAAATAATATTTTCATGTTTATTTAAATGAAATTATCTGAAAGCCGTATTTTTCAACGTCTTCCTCTGGCCAAAATTCCAACTCTTTGGTTTTTAAAACATAAGTAATCTCTTTTTCAATTTCACGTCCAGTATACTTTTCAGTCTCCGGATCCCATTCCTTTAAAACCAAAGTGTCACCCGGGCCGCACTCAAAATCAGCCAGGCGGATTTCAAAAGTTTTATCGCCGTCCAAAATTTTTTGGAAATATTTCGGCCAGACTTTTTTCTCGATTCTCATATCATTTTATCAGCGAATTTTTGGTGCAATAGTATAAAAAATTCGCTGGAATTTATTCACGAATTACTTTATATTTCAGAACTAAAACACTTCCCATCCGCTTCAAATCAATTAATTCAACTCTTTTAGCTGTATCAGCTAAAAATCCGTCACCATCGCATAAAGTTGAAGCATTTCTTCCCCCTAAAATTATATCGCCGATCTTCAAATTTATTTCATCAACCAAATCATATTTAAATAAGGAATAAATCAATTCTCCGCCGCCTTCGACCATTAATTCTTTCACTCCAAACTTTTTAAGCTTTGCTAAAGCTTGTTTCAAATCAACTTTTTCATTTCCAATTACAAAAATTTTGCATACTTTTTCAAGCTCTCTGATTTTTTCTTTGGAAGTTCTTTCAGTAGTAAATATTATTTTATCACCATTGCCTCTTGTTAAAAAGTCAGAATCCAACTTCAAATCACTTGCATCTGAAACGACAGCCACTTTCATTGGCTGCTTGGTTTTACCTAATTGTACACGCTTATTTTGCCTCTCTTCTGTTTTAACATCCAATGCAGAATCATCTAAAAGCAATGTCCTGCCGCCAACCATCACCGCATCAGCTCTGATTCTGCCGTCATAAAGCATGTCCCGATTGTCATCGCTTGAAATCGGCGAGCATGTCCTTTTATAATTGGAAATTTTACCGTCCAGAGACATTCCGGTAACCAAGAAAACATAAGGTCTTTCGCTCTGATTCATAATTATTCATTTAACTTATTTAAAACTTCCCCCGCCCACTTCTCCGCCATTTCTCTGGCAGCCTCTTGCCGCTTGATCGGCTCCTCGAATTCATATTGACCAATAATTTCATTGCCTTCGAGTTCTTTTGCCATATCATTAAGCGTATCTTTCGGCTGGCCGCCATTGCAGTCGAAAAGCGCGATCTTTTTATTTTGAAGTTTAACCTGGCTGAAAAATGTTCGCAATGCCGGCGTAAAAGTCCAGGCCCACACCGGCGTGCCGATAAAAATCAAATCATAATCTTGCGGATCTTTGTCAAACGGCTCCAAGTCGGGCTTATGCTTCATCATCACCTGTTTTCCTCCCCAGAACATTTTTCCAAATCCTTTGCTTGAGATCGGCTTGATCGGCTTTAATTCCAAGAGCTCAGCGCCGGTCTTTTCCGCAATGATATTGGCAATAAATTTTGTACTGCCGTCGAGGGAATAAAATACCACTAACTTTTTCATATTTAATTTTTACCTAATAACTTCTTATCCTGGGGCTTATTGAGATAATTATTTTGTGTTGAAACTTTATTGCCGCTTTCTTTTTCCATCTGATGATTCAAGTTTCAGTTGTCGACAATTTGTCGACAACTCAACACCGTCTTCATTTTTTACGCGAACTTTCATTTTATACCAATAATCACGAGGATTCACACTGTCTGTTAAAACTGCAATTATATCAACAACAGAAAACCACCATTCATTATTATGAATAGTTTTTCTAATCCCTTGACCTTTGAAGATCGCTATTTTTGTGACAGCTTCAATATTATTTATCATAGATCATATCAGTTTCTTCTTTACTTCTTCAGATACCTCTCTCGAAGTTTTTTCCGCGGTTTGGACTTTGATTTCTCCTTCAATTGGTTCTTTCAAATAATGTTTATACAAATATCTGATCGCTTCCTCGCCGCAATATCCGCGCTCGTCTTCGCCTTCTTTTCGGCCAATATCTCTTTTAATGCAAAGCTCCTCTGTCCCTTCCAATGTTACCCATTTCGCAATGGGCAATTGTTTTTTTATTATTTCAATTTGCTGCGGGTATTCAAACACATCGTCAATTATGACATTCTTACCTTGATTCAATAAATCACTCGCCTGCTCAGCGGCGTGTTGCATCGCTTGAATTTTATATTCTTTTTGCCATTTGTCGTCTCCAAATATTTTTCTTCGAAGCTGATCGCAATTGATATATTCAAAATCAAAATCTTTCTGCAGGCTTTTGGCCAAAGTAGTTTTGCCCACTCCTGCCGGACCTCTGATTATCAAGCAAGTATTCTTCATAAATAATTCAAAAATTTATTTTGCGCTTCAAGCATTATAAATTTTTAATTAATTCCCTTAAACTTTCATGATCCGGCGTGTATTCATTATTTTGTAAAAACTCATCTTTGGTCACCCATTTGAATTCAGTAATATTATCTTTGCCCGGATTTTTTGAAATATCAACATCTTCATTTTCCGGCTCGCATAAATAGGTAAAACAAACCACTTGCTTATCATCAATGACGCGGAAAAACCACCAAATGCCAATTGGTTTAATAATCCTGACCGCAAGACCCACTTCTTCTTTTATTTCTCGATGAAGCGTGTTAAAGGGATTTTCACCATATTCAATCTTGCCTCCCGGAATACTCCACAAATTTGTCCAACTCTTTTTTATAATTAAAAACTTGTCATCGTCTTTAATTACAGCTGTAATGGCACAAAAAACTTCCTGCATAATTATTGATTTAAAAATTCATTAAAATAATCAGCCGCTTTTTTGTAAGTGTCAGCGCTCTCATCATGGTCGTCTTTGGTGAACTGCCAGCCCCAGCAAATGTCTCGCTGAACTTTGAATCCATAGTATGATATAACGTCCTTCTGAATTTTAAGGACTTTATCAACATTCCAATTGTGGCCAAGGATAATGATTCCGGCATCAATTTTGCCGAGCAAATCTTCTTCACCCAAAGTCGACCGCCTGTTCTCGAGCCAAGTTAATCGCTCAATTAATCTCTGATAAATCGAATTCATCTGGCTCCAGCGAATTGATCCGAAAAATACAACGCAGTCGCTCTCGAGCAGCGGCTTGGAAACTTTCCATAATTCATCGTCAGGATTATTGATACTCGCCCAGCAGCGATGGTGGCCGCTGGGATTTTTCTCATGGTCTTTCAGTACCGCGCCTTTGGGCCCGCAATTATTGCCGGCATTGGTCGAAACATTGCCTTCGCAGGGATAAATTTTCAATTTGGAAACGTCAACGATTTCAACTTTATCTCCGCCCACATGCTCAGCAATTTTTTCCGCCAAACGAGTGCTCTTCGGCTGCTCGCCTCCTTTTTCTCCAAACCAACGATTGGACGTGGTCAAAAATAAAATTTTGTTTTTTGTTTTCAAAAAATTAACTGAGTTTTGAAATAATTTTTGAAGATTTTTCATATATACCGATTAAATGCACTTTGGCATCTGGAAATTTATTATTTATAATATTTTCTATCCAAACCGCAATCTTGAAAAATAAATTATTGAAACTGATGTAGGTGGGATCGCCATTACAAATAAATTGAATCTTATTAAAACCAAGCGGCAGCAACATTTTATCAATTTTTTTCATTGAATTCACCTTATAATACTTGGAAAAAGTGTCATGTTCCTGCCGATCGTAGAGCTTGTGCGTGAAAAAATGATGAAATTTTTGAGGCACGGCTCTGATGATCCAAATATTATAATTAAGACTGTTGGGCGTCAAAAAAATCAGCTTGCCAGAAGGCTTTAATACCCGAAAAATCTCCTTGAACACTGGATATGGATTTATAAGATGTTCCATCACCCAGGCATTGACAACTAAATCAAAGAAATTATCGCAAAAGGACAAGGTCTCGGCCTCGAAACAAAATTTATTCTTTATTATTGAATTTTTAGAAAGAGCGCTGCGATCTGGATCAATGCCATAAGTATAGCTCGTTTTGCTATAAACATCTTTTAAATAATCGCCATGACCGCAGCCAATGTCCAAAATTCTGGTTTCCTGATTAACATACTTATCAATAATTTCTTTGTAGAGCGTCAGGCTATCCTGCCATTCCGGATTTATCTTCTTATATTTTTTCCTATAAAATTCCTGGCGAGTCATAAAACTTTCGTGATATTGATTTTTTCGAAACGGCGGATCTTTTCCCCGTCCACCTCCACCTCATCAAAAAACTCCTTCACGGGCCTGACCCAGAGCGCGTTCGGGCCGAATTCCGGCGAATCGTAAAGCGCGCGGTAAACTACTAACTCAGCCAGCGTTTCGCTGTCGCGGGCAGTGCCGATGACTTCGTATTCCTTGCCTTTGAAATGTTTATAAACGCCTGGCTCGACTTTTGCCATATCTTTTAACAACTTTTTTTGTTATCCAAATCAATAATAATACGATAACAACGGCAATCACAATCGCGATCAGGAAAAATAATCCGATCAGATTCCAAAACGCGCTCAGATAGCTTTTACCCCAAAAATCTTTTTTCAGTTTTGGTAATACCTTAAATGTGTTCCAAATTTCCTTTGGCGGAAACTCTTCTTTTTCGCCAACAACCAAAACATACTTGCCCGAATTATCAGGACTGAACACAGTCAGCTGATATTTGCCGGCGCCAACTTCCACGCCGCGGGGCAATTCGCCTTCGTATGAAGTGTCTTTTAATTCAGGGCCGTTGAAATAATCGTCTTTGGCGAATTCCTCGTGAAACAGTTCCCAATCCGATTTTGACGCGTCCAAAAGATATTCAAACGGCTGATCCGTATCCTGTTCGGCTACTCGCACTGAAAAATCTTTATCCGCTCCGGGTATATCAGGAGAAAGTATGCCGACGTATAATCGAAAGTTCCGATCTGAATCGATAATGTAAATTTCCGGAGCGCCGTTAAGCTCTCCGTAAAAAGCCTGCGAAACCTCCGGATTTTCTACGTATATTACTTCCTCCTCAGCAATTCTCGGCTGATGAGCGCTGGCTGATGCTGCAAAATAAAAACCGATAAAGAAAACCAAGAAAATTCCAATAATTTTCCTCATAATATTAGGGGCTATTTATAAAATTATTATACTAAAATCAACGGTTTTTGTCTAAAATAAAACGCCCGGAATGGGCGTTATATGGCTTTATATATGCGTTATTCTGCGTTATGATAGCGTTATTTTTGCTCCATGTTCCATGCTATGTGCTACGTACTTCAAGCTTCCGCTTTTTCCGCAAACCTTGCTCTTTTAGCGGTCAGCTCGTCGAGATAAATTTTTCTGATTCTGATGTTTTCAGGCGTCACTTCCACCAATTCGTCATCGCCGATGTATTCAATCGCCGCTTCCAGACTCATTTCCTTCGGCACGTTAAAATGCTCCATCGGACCGTCTCCTTTTGAGCGCATGTTGGTCAGTTGCTTGGTCTTACAGACATTCACTCGGATATCGTCGCCACGAGAATTCTGGCCGACGACCTGCCCCATATAAACAGGGACGCCGGGGCCAAAAAACAAAACCCCGCGCGATTGAACATTCACCAATCCGTAAAGATTGGTGGTGCCGGTTTCGTGTGCGACTAGTGATCCCTGCTCCCGCTCCTTCCAATTTCCCGGGTCGGGCAAATAATCGTAAAAAGAGGTATTAATGATGCCCAAGCCTCGCGTATCGGTTAAAAATTCGGTGCGATAGCCGAATAAGCTTCTGGTTGGGATGATGTATTCGATGTGAGCGACGCCGTCAATCACTTTCATGTCTTTGAGCTCGCCCTTTCTACTGTTTAATTTCTGAACGACCAATCCGTAATGCGCTTCCGGGACTTCGATAAACAAACGGTCAAATGGAGTCAATGTTTTCCCATCCGCTTTTTTATTGATCACTTGGGGCCGTGATACTTGAAATTCATAACCTTCGCGCCGCATTCTTTCAATCAAAATTGACAAATGAAGCTCGCCCCGGCCCGAAACCGTCCATTTACCGTCATCGGTATCTTCGACCTTCAGCGCCATGTCGTTTTCCAGTTCTTTATATAATCGCTCACGCACTTGCCGCGACGTGGTATACTGCCCTTCTTGGCCGGCAAATGGAGAATCATTGACCATAAAAGTCATTTTAACCGTCGGCTGATCAATGCTTAAAACCGGCAACGCTATCGGGTTGGCGGTGTCGGCCAAAGTCTCGCCGATAGTGATTTCCGGAATACCGGCCACGGCCACAATATCGCCGGCGCTGACTTGATCAACTTCCTTTCTCGATAGACCATCAAAAGTCATTAATGACACCAGACGGTTTTTTTTCATTTCACCTTGACGATTTATATGCATGATGTCTTGGCCGGCCTTCACTACTCCGTTATGGACGCGGCCGATAGCGATGCGGCCTTTAAAATTATCGCCGATGATATTGGAAACTAATATTTGAAGAGGTTTTTGAACATCGCCTTCAGGCGCGGAAATGTTTTTCAAGATCGCCTCGAAAATTGGCACGATGTCCTTCATGGCCTTCAAATCAGGCTGGGCGCCGGCCAGACCTTTTTTCGCTGCAGCGTAAACGACCGGGAAATCCAGCGCCTGATCATCGGCTCCCAACTCGATGAACAAATCCATTGTTTTATCCAGCACATAAGCCGGCCGAGCATCCGGTTTATCGATTTTATTTATAACCACAATTATTTTATGCTTCATGGCCAAAGCTTTTTTCAGCACAAAACGCGTTTGCGGCATTGGTCCTTCTTTAGCATCAACCAACAGCAAACAGCCGTCGGCCATATTGAGCACGCGTTCGACTTCCCCGCCAAAGTCCGCGTGTCCGGGCGTGTCAATGATATTGATCTTCGTGCCATTCCAATTCACTGAAGCGTTCTTTGAAAAGATGGTAATGCCGCGCTCTTTTTCCAAATCATTGCTGTCCATTATCAAATCAGCCGCCGCAATTTCCTTGCTCAGCTTGACTTTCGCCTGACGCAGCAAGGCATCAACAAGAGTGGTTTTGCCATGGTCAACGTGGGCGATGATGGCGACATTTCGGATATTATTCATAAAATATTGAATTGCTATAAGTAAATGGAAAGTTAAAAATGAAATAAAAAATTCGCTTAAATTGGCGAATAAAATATTCGATTGTTAAATTATAGGATATTTGAAAAAGTTTGTCAATAACTTTATTAAAAAATCCCTGAGATTGCTCAGGGATCAATGTTTCAATTTTACGTTATCGAGTTACTTTTAACATCATTTGAGAGCTCTTTTTCCCGAGGCCGGAAAAATAAAAATGCAGTTATCAAACCGCTGGCGAGAAACATATAAACGGGGTAAACAACAATGGCAAAATCCAATCTTCCCACAGACAGCATGTTAATCGTATTGCCAGTGAAAAATAGAATCCAGGCGAGGCGGTCTTCGTCTTCCGGTTTGCGGTAAGCTTTGCGAATTGTGGGCAGAGCGCCCAAAAAATCAATGAACAAGTTAATCAGCAGTGCAATCAGCGGCGAGTTGAACAAAAACCATGGTATCAAACTCACGACCGCTCCTGTTACGCACCACCTGTCAAATACAGTCCATCCCCCTTCGCCATACTTGATTGAAAGAATGGCAGTGATTAACGGGCCGACCGCATAGCTCACCGGCACCCAAATTGTATGCTCGGCTCCGGATGAATAGTAGCTGCCGGCCAGCATAAATCCGACAATCGCCCAAATCCACCAGGACGCGCGATTAGGCACTGTCTTTTTTCGCAAAATCGACACGATATACGGGATGAAAGCGATGAAAGAAATGATACCTGCCGCCTTGCCGGCAATTGCGAAAATATCAGGCATTTCCCTCTCCTTTTCGATTGGTTTCCTTGATTGCGTTTTGCTATTCAGCAAAATAATTTATAATATCCCTCCTGAAATGTCAAAAAGCGGCTTAAGGCCGCTTCTTTGAATTTTTTTTCGTTTTCAAAAAATCGAACCTCATTCATTAATGCAAATCAATCCGTTTAATCTTAGCAAATACCAATTTTATCTTTTCATAACTAATCTCTTCGGGCAAATGCTGCTTGATCGCGGACAAGCGCTGATAATCGTCTGCCGCGGCCATGGCCGTTAAGATTTGCTTTTCTTCTTCGCGCGAGATCATTTCGCCAAAGTCAATGTCTCCGCCGGCCAAATACCATTTGATCAGGTGGCCGAAAATGGTGCTTTCGCCCAGTGTTCGAGCTTTGGCGATTTGCTCGATAGAATAATCTTGCCGGTACAAATTGACTGTTTGCGCCACAGTGTCGCTTAGTCCGCCACAGGTTCCAATAACCTCATTCTTTTTAAAATTATCGCTCCCCAGCGGCTGACTGTCGCTTTTCCAATCAAGGCAAACGTCGCAGCCTTGGCAATTTTGATTCAACTGTCGGGCGGCCGGGTCGTCAAAATATTCAAGCATCATTTTCCGGCGGCACTTATCCGCGGTCGCGTACTCCGCCATTTTTTCCAATTTATTTTTTTTAATGTTAATCAATCTGTTTATTTCTTCCCAGCTCTTTCCCTGACTGAGCATTTCGTTTCTGTCCAAAAAAATGAAATGATTGTGAACGGACACGTCCTTTTTGCTGTGCAGCAACACGCAATAAGCGATCTCGCCGTCCCGGCCCGCTCGGCCGGCTTCTTGATAATAGCCTTCCATGTTTCTCGGCATGCCCGCGTGGATGACAAACCGAATATCGGCCTTGTCCACGCCCATGCCAAAGGCGATCGTGGCCACGATTACTTTATGCTTATTTTCCATGAATTCATTTTGAATTTCTTCCCGGCAGTTACTGCCCATGCCCGCGTGATAAGCAACAGCGTCAATTCCTTGCCGAACAAGATAGTCGGCGATGGCTTCGGTTTCTTTTCTGGTGAGCGCGTAGACGATGCCCGAGCCTTCAATTGATTTTACCCATCTCAAAACCTCGTCCATTCTTTGCGCAGGCTTAATGTCCTTCTGGACGAAAAATTTCAGATTTGGCCGATCAAATCCTCTGGTAAAAATGACAGGCTCGATCAAACCCAGTCTGCCAATAATATCCTGCCGAACCTCGGGCGTGGCCGTGGCTGTAAAAGCCGCGACCGTCGGCCGCGATTCAAAGTCGCTGATATAATCTTTAATTTGTAAATAATCGGGGCGAAAATCATGCCCCCACGAAGAAACGCAGTGCGCCTCGTCCACGGCCAAAAGACTGATATTCAATTTTGAAAAAGATTCGTTATATCGCAAGAGCGAAAGTCGCTCCGGCGCCACGTATAAAATTTTTATCTCGCCAGCCAAAATTTTTTCCATTCGCGAGCGAATCTCCTCTTGAGAGATTGAACTATTAATAAACGCCGCGGGAATCCCTCTGACGGTCAGGCTGTCCACTTGATCTTTCATCAGCGCGATCAATGGCGAGATGATAATGGTTAATTTATCCTGTAAAATAGCGGGCAATTGATAGCACAAGGATTTGCCGCCGCCCGTGGGCATTAAGGCCACTACGTCTTTGCCCGCTAAAATCGCTTCGATTATTTCTTTTTGGCCGGGACGAAATTGATTAAATTTAAAATATTTTTCCAATTGCTTTTCCAGCATAGTTGAAATTTTAGGCGTCCGATAATAATTTTTTATTTTCAGGTTTTTCCAAATAATTGTTTTTCGAGGAAATCGGTCTTTTTATCTTTTTCTCCAGCTCTTTTCTCGCGTTTCCCGCTATTTGCCCGCCGACTTTGGCGTCATCTTTTAATTTTTTTATTCCTTTCGTATCTTTGGCGCGATGAATTTCCGTCGTTGACCTTTCTCCGAGCATCGTGAAAATCAACTCAAGATCATCCATGTGATCCCGCAAATTTTCTCTTTCCAGTCCTTTAAGCTTCTTATATTCATTTGGAGTCATGCCAAACGTCGCTTGAGAAATTTCCGCGGTAAGAATTTCATAATCTTTTTTCTCTCTCGCTCCTCGCTGTCGCCACTCGCCAGTCAGCTCTTCTCTAATCGCGATGCCGCGCATTCTCTTTTCAATCCAGTCATCGGAATAACCTTTGAGTTTATAGAGCATTCTGGTGCGCTTGGTGGCCAGTTCCGGATTTTCAACTTCCTGAACGCGTTCATATCCGACTTTTGCCAGCCAGCGCTTAAACGGTTCAGCTTTGGGGGAAGGAATCGACTGAATTATGCGGAAAATGCCTTCAGTATTGGCACAGTCGGTTTCGTACCATTTTCCGTCAGCGGATTCCAATTTCAGTTGTCTACAAATTGTAGACAACTCAATTCCATCATCGCTTTTTACCCTTGTTTTCATCGCATTCCAATAAACACGTGGTTTTACGCTATCTGTAAGTGCTTCTACGATATCTATAACCGAAAACCACCATTCATTCTCGAAAAGCGTCTTTCTTATCTCTTTACCTTTGAATAAAGCGATTTTTGTGGCAGTGACTTGATTATCCATAATTATTTTATCAAATAACATTGTTTTTATTTCAAATCATCTTAAACTTCTCCGCTCGCGACATCTTCTTCACCCCCGCCTCTTCTTTAGAGGCTCTCACTCGATCGATCATGGAATTTTTTTAAAAAATCAATTTCACTGGCCGGCGTTCGCGCGTGTATTCGACGCAAAGGTCGATTGAATTATGCTCTTGATTCTTTTTTCCAAATCAATGAAAATGCCCGTATTTAATGTCCGATCAGCGCGTTCGAGGATACAAAGGTGATACATACGCATCCTTTAACTGATTTGAGCGAACAATATCACGTAATTCTTGCCGTACGCTTTGGCGCATTTGGGACAGGTCGTATATGAAAAATATATTTTCTTCAACTCTTTGCCTTTGCTTTTTACATAGCTTTCCATTTCTTTCGCCCACTGGCCGGCATTCTGATAAGGCCCTTCGAAAACTTTGGTTAAAAACGTGCCGGAAAGCTTGGACATCTCGGCGCCGGGAACGTCTTTGGCCACATCAATATATATATCCGACCCCCAAGACGATTTCTCATCCACCAGCATCAGCTGATATGAAGTTTTTGCGCCCGCTTTCTCAATCAATTTCATGTTTTTAACGACTTTCTTCCCCATGTTGATCGGAATGTGAAAAATATTGGTCACATGATCTTTTACGAAAATTTTGTCTTTCCAGACAATTTCTTTTTCCTGCCACGGCTGGGGATTAAATGGCTCGCAGCAGCCGGTTGATTTCACGGTTTGATCGGTCATAATTTTTTTAAATTTATTGTTGATTTTTAAAATTACCCATTTTGAAAACATCCATTAATGTCTGATGCCGCCCGGCAATCATCTTTTTCGCAAAACCGAAAAATATTTTTTTATTGTAATCTTTATCAAGCTTTTTCAGCGCCCACTTTTTGAAAGTTTTCAAATCTCTCTCTCCGGTAACGGCAATGGCAAAATAAAAATCATTAATGTAATGGGACATGGCATCGGCTGAAGCCAAAATTTTACCTTCCAAAGTCTTCGGCATTGGGCCAGTATCACAGCTGTGAGATAAAATTATCTCCTTTACTTGTTCAATGGTTTTTGCAGGATAATTATATCGCTTCATTACTTTCACCGCTTCAGCCGCGCCGACTTTGCCATGATCGCCCTTTATTCCATGAATATATTGCAGATCATGCAGCCACACTCCGAGCATAACGATTTCTTTATCGGCCTTGGGCATTTTTTCAATAATATTTTGGCGAACTTTTCCACTCCCAATAAATGCACATTATAAAACCAGTCATCAATAAATCCGAGACTGGCGCATTCATTTTTTACTAAATTTTTGATTTGAGCTATTTTGCTGGACATGTTGATATTTTGAAGGATTTAAACTCGTTGTATAACGTAGCCACGTCGTCGTGAGGAACATGGCGGAGAGACAGGGATTCGAACCCTGGATGAGTTTCCCCATACACGCTCTCCAAGCGTGCGCCTTAAACCACTCGGCCATCTCTCCATGGTTTGTTTGCTATTATTTCTAAAAATAATTTTTTATAATCAATGACCATTCGAAAACTATTCTACCAAATTTCCTTGGAAAAATCAAGCTGAATCTGATTTAATAATGAATAAATATACTCAATAATTAACCATCAAAATAATAAATTGATTTTTAAAAAGCCGCTTCTTTTTTTCTAAAATTAGCCTAAAATTCATACAAGCATTTGACAAATAATATTTTTTTTGATATCATACTTACCTTGACCAAGCAGTAGACGGTTCCAGCTATAAGGAGGGAGCTGAAGGTGACACAACTCGTTGAATGCGGAAATTGCCCAACATGCAACGGAACCGGGAAAATAGTGGAAACAGTAATCTGCCCCTTTTGCCAGGGAGAGAAGATGACCCCACGATCAATTTTCCATCATGGATCACCGAGCCGTAACACACAAATAAAAACAATATGTACCCACTGTTTGGGCCAAGGAGAAGTCGAAACATATCCCGATTGCCTCGAATGCGGGGGCACGGGTAAAAAATTCGCTATCTTCTGATTATATAAAACCCCGGCTATGCCGAGGTTTTTGTTATTGGTCGATATCCCGCCAAAATTTTATTTCTGTCAAAGTGTAATTTTGCCATTGGGTGTCGATGTTTCCCCGTCTGTCTTTTGAATCTCGCCAGCGCTGATAATAATCTCTGACAGATTCAGATTGGTCGTTCTTTAAACGCTTCATTTGTTCGGAAATATCCACGGATAAATTTAACAAATAAGACATGTCTATTTCTTTATCTTGTCCGGACAAATACCGATCGATATTGACTTTGGCGATTCTTGCTTGCATATTGATACCGGTCATGAACATCAGATAAATTGTCGAGATCACCAAGCCGACCTTCACGAACAGCCGATAATGCTTTTTGAAAACAATTATCAAAGCTAACGACAGCAAAATTAATCCAATATAAAGAGTGAAATGCCAGACCAAAAATCTCAACTGAGTCAAACCGTAGGCTTCTTGATACAAAAACAATCTTTTTAACGCCGAGCTGACGATGATCAGCGATTGAATGATAAAAACGCTGTTTAATAATTTTACGGTGTCGAATTTTTCTGATCGATTCATTCTAAACATGATATAGCTGATGATCAACACCAAAACGGCAATGGCGCACATTTGGTAAAACCCCTGGTGGACGTAATCCGCGTAAGTAATATCGTATTTTTTAATGATGTCATGGCCACCGAAAAGAAACATCACCTGAATCACGATAAACAACAGAAAAAATAAATTTAACACCCCCAAAATGATGTTGGCAATGATCGAATCCCTTTTAATTTGCTCCGGCTCTTTATTGGTCGCGGCTTCCGATTCGATTTTTTGCGGAAATCTTTTTTTCATGATAAAGGCGAACATCAATCCGCCAAAGAACAAAAACAGACCGATGGTTCTGACGACTCGCCAAGTGTTATGAACGTCTATCGAAGCATCAAAAAGCTGCTTGATCCATTCTCTGAATATTAAATCAGCGCTGATAAAAAGCGCGCCAAAAATAAAAAGCAACGGCACTAATATGATCAAAGCGACGATCACCTTGCCGGATTTTTTAGCATCGAGCTTAAAAATTCCTGAAAATGGAGCGCTGATTTTTGAGAAAAATCTGCCGACAAACAAAATCAACGACAGCGGTAAAATTCTCTTCACTTTTTTCATCGGCAGATCCTCAACGCCAAACCAAAACAAAAATAGAATCAAAAGAAAAATACTGGCCAGCGGCGCCACCACATGGACAAAAAGGCTCTGATAGACGGCAACGCATCCCGCGTACCATAAAATCGGCACGCAAAAAAACAAAGACCATAAATTCGATGTTTTTTTGTCGATCGAGAACTTCAGCAAGATGGCGGCGACCAAAAATGCCAAGATAAAAACGCCAAAATTAATGCCCAAATCCGGCGAAGGGAAAAGCAGGTCATAGCCCAAAGCAAACAATAAGGAAAGAATGATAACACCGATTTTAATCTTTCTGCTCATAAATTAAATGTGACGAATAAATCATATTTTAAAATTATCATAACCAAATTATTAGTCAATAAGACCGAAAAACTCGGCTGCTATGCCGAGCTTTCCATATTGTTTTTTTTATTTAACCAACAGCTGATCCAAAAACTGTGAAAACTGATCGTAGGGCAAGGCGCCGCTCACCAACTGTCCATTGACGAACGTGCCGGGTGTGCCGCTGACTCCGGCCTGCTGGCCGCCGGCCATGTCGCTCGACACTTCCCGGGCGGTTTGACCGCTATCTAGACAATCATCGAACTTGCCGGTATCCAAACCAATTTCTTTAGCGGCTGACTTGAATTGCGCGATCCCCATGTTCCCTTTTTGGTTGAGATCAAACAGCTTATCATGCATTTCCCAAAATTTGCCTTGCCGGGCGGCGCATTCGGATGCTTCGGCCGCTTTCTGCGCATTGGCATGAAAAGACAAAGGGAAATGCCGGAAAACAATGGCGACGTCTTTTGAATAGTTTTTAGCGATCTGGCTGATGGTCTGCGCGTGCGCGGCGCAATAGGGGCATTCAAAATCGGAATATTCGATCAAAATAACCTTGGCGTCGGCTGAACCTTTAAGATGATCATCCGCGGTCACTGCCGGCACCGGTTGGGCGCTCGCTTCCGTTGGTTGTTCAGTCTCCGGCGCGGCTTGCACCTTTTCCGCTAAATTCACAGCTTCTCCCTGACTCAGCACGAATACCAGCAGCCCGGCGAAACAAACGACGCTGACCACGGCCAATCCCACGAAGAATCCCAGCCAAAAATTATTTTTTGTTTTTTCCATAATATTTTGAGTTATTTATCAACGACTTTATGTTAACAAAAATTTTTGTTTAGAGCAAGCAGTGGATACATGGGAATTATAACCGCATCCGGTACGATACGACTCAGCTACCGACCTATCTTAAAAATTTCCACCTTGCTAGTCGCCATCAAACCAAGCTTAAGGCGATCGTTCGAGCTGGCGTATAGAGTGAACAATTTGTCTCCCTTTTTTATCTTTTGTCCATAAAAGGCATGCAAGTGAATCCCTGCCAATTTATCGCTGGGAGCACCCAAGTTCATGCAAATTTCATTGATCGCCTTACTGTCCACGGCAATTATTTTGCCCGTTTTTTTCGCGTGTATCTCGTAGCGGATCGCTCCAGAGGTAAAATCCTCGGAATGTTGGTTGGGGTTGCCGCCTTGCGCGACAACTATTTCATTCATTTTTTCCCAAGCATCCCCGCTTTTTAGCTGCTGCATGGCCAAAATCCGGCCTTGACCTTTGGGCGCGAATTTTTTCAACTCCAGCAGCTCGCCAGCCAGTTTAACCGCTTTTCTCTCCAGATCAAGCGGTCGCAGTTCATGACGCTGTAGCACTCGAAAAATGTCCCGCGCTTCCAATGCCGGACCGATTCCCCGGCCGATAGGTTCCATCGCTTTAGTCTTTACCGCTTTGATTTTCATGCCGAATCGCTTGCCCAGCGCGACAAACTTTTTTTCGATCATGTCGGCTTTGGCCATGCTGGGTACTTTCGTACTCGGACCGACGGGTATGTCGATGACCAAATAATCGACTCCCATCGCCACTTTTTTGGCTAAAATACTGACAATCATTTTATCATAAGGTTCAAAAGCCAGCGGCCGAGAGACATTGACGATTTTATCATCAGCCGGCGCCAAACTTAATCCCCCGCCCCAAACCAAGCATGCTTTCGTTTTTTTAACAATTTTGCGTATCTCATTCATGGAAAAAGACACCGGACAAATCACTTCCATGGTATCGGCGGTGCCCGCCGGCGAAGTAATCGCTCTGGATGAAGTTTTGGGTATATAAAGTCCGAGTGAAGCGATAATGGAAACCACCAGTGGAGTGACCCGATTCCCGGCCAAGCCGCCGACCGAATGTTTATCAACCACTTCGACATTGAGATTCATCTTCTCTCCCGTATCCGCCATTGCTTTGGTGACGTAATAAAGCTCGTCCAAAGAATAATCTTTCACGAAACTCGAGGCGGCATAATACGTTGTTTCGATCGAACCCAAAGTGCCGTCAACAATGTCTTTGATTACCGCGTGAATTTCTTGGTATGTGGCCGGTTGACCCAATAACTTCTTCCTGATCGTCTCGATAGACAGGGGGCGGCTCATGATGCTGACTTCGACAATGTCCGCCTGCTCGACCGCGTGCTTTTTCCAAACCTCCTGAAACAAACCGATTTCGCCCGGCTTGACCTTGGTATTGGAGGTGTCGGCGGTGGCGATCACTTTTTTGGTTTTGCTCCAAACCAGCTGCAGGCGATCGCCCGGATATATGCCGTAAGAATCGGCTTCATCCTCGTTGATGACGACAACCAATTTATCACCGGTGGAAAAATCCAATTTTTTGCATTTTAAATAAAAAGCCATATTTTATGTTAGCAGATTACATGATACCGCGTGCATAAATTACTTCCTCAAAAATTACATTGCACATCTTGTACGATGATCTGGGCATCAAGTGACCGCTTCGTGGTAATCCGTGTCCTCATTATCCCCAGAATTGCAGCGCTCTATTCAATTCTTCATGATTTTTAGCATATTCCCGTAAATCAACGCCTTTAAAAATCGCCTCTGCCGCCTGGCGGCAGGCTCTGGCGCCGGCAGCTGAGCCGTCGGGGTGGCCGTGAATGCCTGCGCCAAAATTCACGATCAAATCACTGCCCAAAATCTCCACCAACTTAGGCATTAATCCGGGATGAAGGCCGCCGGAAGCGATCGGCATCACCGGTTTCATCTTGCTCCAATCTTCTCGAACGGCATTATATATGCTCCAGTCTTCTTTAAGCAAATTGTTAACGGTCACCACCTCTTCGCCGCTGCCCACCATTTTCCCGACCACCGTCCCGGTATGCAGCTGATCAATGCCGGCCAATCGTGACAATTTCGCCAAAACCAGCATGCTCATGCCATGCTTTTTATATCTGGTGAACATGGCATGGCCCGCTCGATGACCGTGGATAATCAAACCGAGCTTCTGCTTTCGCAAATATTGAACATTGTCCAGCCCGACCGAGACCAAATCAACCATGACGCAGCGTCCGCCGTATTTCTTAACCAATTTGGCGCGCCTGATCATTTCATCGGGCGTCGCGGTGATGTTGCAAGCGTATATCTTGGGACAGCCTGTTTCCTTTTCCACGCGTTTTTTCCATTCGAAAACTTTTTTAACGCGATCTTCAAAACGATTGAACGACATGCTGGTCAAATTCTCGTCGTCCTTGATCAAATCAATGCCGTTAAGCCAAACTGTCGCCGACAACTTTGCCTGCTGCAAAGCGGTCAACCCAACTTTGGGTTTGATGATACTTCCCAAAATGACGCGATTTTTAATTTTGGTGATTTTTCTGATGCCCTCGATACCTAAAGCCGGACCCTGGAATGAATCAATGTATTTTTTCGGAAATTCAATATCCAACCAACGCAAATTTTTTATGGCCTTCATGCCGTAAATATTGCCACCGATGCTCGACAAAATTTGCGGTATGCTGCCTCGCTCAAAAAGATCCATCGGGTAAGCGATTTTGATGATTTTCTTCTTTTCGTTGATAAAAAAAACTCGAGCTTTTAACCGCTGGGCCAGCTTCGGGTTTAGAGTTTTCAATTCGGTCCATGATCCGATGGAACTTTCGCCGGCCACAGCGTCGGCCGCTTCCTGAAACCTGATTTTATTGGGCTCAAGATAAAAAGTGGCGATTAATTCTCTGTCATATTTAGGTTTATAGCCGATTTCAACGAATTTGACTGATGGCATAAGGTGATCTAAAAGAAATAATGAAGAAGAAAAAAACATTTATGGCACTTTTTCATTTTTCTTATGTATTTAATTTATTTAAAATATCGATCAAATCATCCAATTTTTTTATCGCGTAATCCACTCCCAATTCCCGTGGCCAGCCTTCGCCGAAAAACACCGTGATAATTCCAAGTTCTTTTGCCGCGTGCAAATTTTTTTTATGATCATCAATCATTAATGTTTCCGATGCTAAAACTCCGGCTTCTTTGAGCAAATATTCATAAGTTTCCCGGTCACGCTTGCTCAATCCCGTTTCGACGGTGGATATCGCCGGATTCATGCCCAACACTTTTGACACTTCCTTTATCAAATCGGGAATGGTGTTGCTGATCGTACAATTTTTTATGCCCATTTTGGAAACATCGTTGGTTATGATCTTGGCTTTTTCATCGATGTGAGCATTTTGATAAACCACCCCGATCAAATCCCAGATTATTAATTTGATCATAATTTTAAAAATTTATATTTCTTGAAAACCCTTTTCGCCAAATACCGGGGACGGATGATTCCCAGCTCGGTAATATAACCGGAAATGTAAGCGGCCGGGATGATGTCAAAGGCATAATTGACGATTTTCAGCCCTTCGGGCGCGGTCGGCCAGACCTCTCGAGCCATCCTTTTTTCCAATTCCAAATTTTCCAAATGCGCCGCTCCCACATCCAGCTTAAGAGATTGAGTGGCGACATAAAGCGGTATGTTCGACTGCCGAGCGGCCAATGCCAATCCAAACGATCCGATTTTATTGACCGCATCTCCGCTACGCGATATGGCATCGCAACCCAAAATCAAAATATCCATGTTATATCCTGTGCTGAAGTTGCTGACAAAAAACGGACCGGCGGAATCAACAACCTGCGTATTGGATATTCCGGCTTTTACCAAATCCTTGGAAGTCGTCCGGCCCTGAAAAAGCGGCCGGGTTTCCGTATTGAAAACTCGAATCTTTTTTTTGCTCTTATGGGCGTGTTTTAATATATCAATGACTGTCGAAGAGTGACAATGAGTAAAGATATTATCGCCCCGCCGTATTAATCCGTCGCCTTGATCGGCGATAATTTTTCGGTTATTTGAAAGATCGAATAAAAAACTGCCGATGGCGCGACTGATTAACACTCGAAGTTTCGCCACAGACAAATCCCTATGGCGATCGAGATGAAAGTCGATGAATCTGACGGCGTTGACCGCCATCGGCTCTGTCGCGCGCGCACGGATCAAATAATGGCCTGCCTGATGCAGCTTTTTAATCAACGCGCGCGCGTCTTTGGCTTTTCGGTCAGCGGCGATCTTTTTCAATGTCATTAAAACCGCTTCACATACGTTAGTGGCGCCTTGAATTTCGATGTTAACTATTTTTTTATACATCTTATCAATGTGATTCATGAAATTTGGATTAAAAATTTTAATTTATCCGTAATCTCTTTCGATTATAAATAAAATTCCTGCCCCAGCACGGGCACTTCCACTTTGCCGGCAAATCGGTTGATATTGTATAAATTATCGCGCAGCACCAAGCTTTCGGTTTCTTCACCGTGGACACAAAATATCTTCCTCAAGCCTTTGATGTTTCTGGCAAATTCCAACAATTCGTGCTTGTCCGCGTGCGCGGAAAATGAGTTCAGCACCACCACCTCCGCGCGCAGCGGATATTTTTCTCCCAAAATGGTGACGGTTCTTTCTTTTTCCACCAACGCGCGTCCCAAAGTTCCCCGAGCCATGTAGCCGACCACCAAAATCAGATTTTTCGAATCACTGACATTAAATTTTAAATGATGCTGAATTCGACCCGCCTGACACATGCCGGATGCCGAGATGATAATTGCCGAATGCTTCAATGAATTAAGGGCCATCGATTCGGCTTTATCCACGATATAATGCAACCCCTCGAAATAAAAAGGGCTTTTTCTTTTATTTAAAAATAACTGAGCGGTTTCTTTGTCATAGGCCTCCGGATGTTTGATGAATATTTGAGAAATTTTGGTGGAAAGAGGACTATCGACGTAAACCGGCACTTTGGGAATTTTTCGCTCCTCATAAAGCTGATTGAGCAGGTATACCAATTCCTGCGTCCGCTCCAGTGAGAATCCGGGCACGATTATTTTTCCTCCGCGACCGATGACATCATTGATGATCCAATTCAGCTCGTCTTTCGCCTGATTGATGGATTCATGCAGATGACTGCCGTATGTCGATTCCGTGATCAGCACGTCGGCTGGTCCGGGCAAAGCCGGATCATTTAAAATCGGCATGCCCCGTCTGCCCAAATCTCCCGTGTAAATTAATTTTATTTCCTTTCCGGGTTCACGGAATTCCGCCAAAGTTATGGCGGATCCGAGCACGTGTCCGGCTTCGATGAATTCGATCCGGCACCCGCCGGAAATTTCAAATTTTTCGTTATATTCATGAATTTCAACCTGCTTCATCGCCTGACGGACGTCGGATTCGTCATACAGCGGCTCGACTTTTCGATGTTGATGTCTGTAAATATGATCGGCATCCTGCTTTTGTATCTTCGCCGAATCCAAAAGCAACAACTCCATCAATTCTTTCGTTATCGACGTGCAGTGAATCGCGCCTCTAAAGCCTCTTTTGACCAAACGAGGTATGTTGCCGGCGTGATCTATGTGCGCGTGGCTTAATACCAGCGCGGTCACTTCCTTTGGATCAAACAAAAAATTTCGATTCTTTTCCTCGGACTCGTGAGTATTCCCTCCCTGGAAAAAACCGCAATCAAACAGTATCTTTTTACCGCCGATTTCAAATAAATGACGTGAGCCGGTCACTTCACGCGCCGCTCCGCATGACTTGTACAACATGAATTTTTATTTTTATTTCTACACTCATTATAACACAAAAAGAAAAATTTTTATTAACATTAAAAAATCACGTATAATCATGAGGGCAACCCTTATTTTAATAAATTCACTTCTTTTTCGGTTAAATTTCGACAATTACCCATTTTCAGGTCTCCCAAAGTCAATTTGTTTATCCTTATTCTCCGCAGGCTGATCACGCCGCAGCCGAGCGCTTCGCACATGCGCCTGATCTGGCGCTTGCGGCCTTCCTTTAAAATAATATTAAATTTTTTAACGCCCCTGGGTATGACTTTGGCCGGAGAAGTCTTTTTTCCATCAATTTTTACTCCGCTTCTCATTTTTTTAAGAAATTCATCAGTCAACGGTCTGGTGATCGCCACTTCATATTCTTTTTCTTTTTCATACCTGGGATGTGTCAATTTCAGCGCGAGATCACCATCATTGGTTAAAATCAACAGCCCGCTTGATTCTTTATCCAATCGACCGACAGGGAACACTCTGGCCGAGCCTTTAACCAATTCCAAAACAGTCTTTCCTTTTTCTTTTCCTTTTTTGACGGTCGATAAATATCCGACAGGCTTATTCAGCATGATGTACACCTTTTTCCGTTCAGGCTTGGCAACATGGCCTTTGAATTCAACTTTGTCTCGGGGCCCGACTTTCGTGCCGAGCGCTCTGACCACCTCACCATTCACTGTGACTTTTCCCTGCGCAATAAACACCTCGGCTTGTCGCCGAGATGCTATGCCGCAGTCTGCCAAGTATTTTTGTAAACGAATTTTTTCCATAATAAATTTGGAAACTCTAAATCAGAAGCATTATACTCTAAACAAATTCTAATATCGAAATCACAATTTTATAGGCTTTATTTTGACTTTTCTAAAATTGATCCTAGTATTTTCATCAATTCCGTAGCTTCATTGATTAATTTTATTCTTAAATTTCTATCAGCGTCATTATTCACAATTATCAAATTAAGCCAATATATGCTTTCTTTCGCTTCCTTTTTGCTTATTTTTATCCTCATCAAAAAATCCTTTTTACTAAGTGCCTCATTAGCTTCAATATAATTTGCCCCGACAGAACAAACTGCTCTGATCAATTGCTTAATTATTTCAATATTCTCTATTGTTCGTGGCAAATGTTTCGTAAATTCAATAACACTCTTTGAAAATTTTAAGGTTCTATCCTCAAGATCGTATTGTTTGTTATTTGAAATTTGAATCATTGGAATTTGTTTAGTATTTCGAAATTATGATTTAGAATTTACCACGATCCTCCTCCCCCTCCGCCAAATCCGCCGCCTGATGAGCCGCCGCCGCTGCCGCCGCTCGAAAAGCCGCTCGACCCCGCGCTGCCGCCGCTTCGGTACGCCGGCGCGAAACCGCTGTTGGTTTGATTTTCAAAACGTGTCAACGCGCCGGCCAAATATGCGCCGGAAAAAGCTTTCAGGTCGCTGACTTCGAGCCATTCAGGCGGCTCTTTCAGTATGCCGCTAAACAGCGTTACCCACTTGTCGGTTAGTCCCATCACCATGGCGAAAGGCAGCACCTTGCTGAAAATATTGGCCGCTTCTTCGTCTTTGATTCTATCCTTTTCCGCTACGTTTATGTATTCCTTCAAACCTTTGATGTAATTGAGCATCTCGATGCCTGCCGGAGTCTTTTTGGGCATAAAAATGCCGAAAACTATTACAATCACCGCGCACAACGCTCCAATGAAAAAATTCAATCCGCTCTGAGACGCGGCCGCCCAAATAACGCTGAGCATCAACAGCAGCGCCCCAATCCCGACAATCGCGCCCTTGGCGGCCACTGACGTTTGATAATACCCCTGCGCTTTAATATGCGCGTCGGCCAGCATTTTAAATTGAACCGAGTCGGTATGGCTGAAATTATTTTTCAACTCATCCAAATCAATCTCGGTTTGGCCTCTCGGGAAAAGCTTTTCCAGCAAATAAGTTTGATACGAAGTGACTTTGCTGTTTCCTTGCCAATCGCGCCGCTTGATCAATTGATACTTCTTCTTTTCAGCGTCAACTTCTTTAATTTTTAATATTCTCATGGTGGCCAGTAAAACTATTTCCGCCGGCAGGTCATGGGCATTGAACGGCCGCTCTTTTTCAATCACGCCGACCAGACCCGGGGTTAAAAGGTCGCAGGCATCGTATTGAGCCACAATCGGTTTGTTCGACTTCGGATCTTTTCCTTTTTTACGCCAGATAAAAAACATGGTGGCGCAAATCAAAATTGGCAAAAATAATACGTAATTATCGCCGATAAAATACCAAACTTTCATTGGCAAACTCGGCTCGATCAAGTATCCTTTGGGCAACCAGACGGCAATGGTCAAATAATTTTGAGCCGGGTCTTTTTCCACACTGGTGAAGGTCACTGAATTTTCCGAGGGATCATAAAGATAATTGCAATTTTGCTCGGTTGATCCCTCAAATCCCGTGTAGCAAGCGAATTTCAGTTCATTTTCCGAAACTTCTTTGGGCAAAGAAACCACCGCGCCGACGTTTTGGCGCGGCACTTCCCAATCAGTGCCGGTGACGTTCCAATACAGCTCATCGTGGTCGCCAAAATATCTGATGCCGCGTTTGACGTTATATTTTATTTTATAAAGCTGCCGCCCCTGAATCGTTTGGTCCGGGCTGCCGATTTTATATTCCCAAAATTTTCCGCTTTTGGTTTGCTGGTAATCCCATTCGGCACCGTCCTGACGGTAAATTCCGATCAAATCGATTCCCAAATAATAATTAAAAATGCCGCCGACTTTATATTTCAGCGGGATATAGCGAAAAATTCCGTGCTTGAGCTGATAAAAATCGGTTAAAATATTTTCCGTCACTTCAAACTCGCCGGTTGTTCTCACGGCGATCTCCGTCTGATAATCGACAATGTCCCAACCGTAAAGCTGGCCGGCACCGGTCGGAGCGCCAACATTTTGCGCCAGCGAAATATTGGGGATAAATAAAAAGAAAGCGATCAAGCCTCCCAAGTGAAAAATTCTTTTCATATAACAAAGTTAAAAAAAGTGTGAAGATTAAAATTTTATAAAATATTTTCCAGGCCTTGATTCATGCGGCGTTCTTTTAATATTCGCATTAAAATCAGTCATCTATTGGTCACAATTTCACTTCCTCCCCCGACTGCAATTCGATATCGTCATTATTTATTTTTTTTTCAAATTTTGTTTTATTGAGCAATGACGACAAGCCGACCGCTTGCTTCGGGCCGCTAATCACCGGCCGCGCTGATCGACTGCCCGATTCCGACCGACGCCTCGAAAAAGCCACCGGTTTTTTACTCAGGGCCTCGTTAATGCTGATCACCGACTGATTTTTGGGTCGGCGATCCGCCGGCCGCGGCCGCTCCGGACGGCTGGCGGACAGCATTTTTTGCGGTGTGCCTTTTAGTTTTTTCGGCGGTTCAATTCCCTTGGCTTGCATGCGGCGATAATCCTTCAGGCACTCTTTGCATAAAACCGGTTTTTCCGGATCCGGCTCGAAATTTATTCGAGTCCTGGCGGAACACCAGTCACACTTGACAATTTTTTCAACATCGGCTTTGGTTTCCTGCGGTTCAGCCTCGATTTGTTCCTTAACATCGGCTATTTCCTGTTCCGCTTTGGCCAATTCCTTCGGCGGCATAATTTTTCTTCGTAAAATATCCAAAAAATCAATTGATTTTTTAAAAACATCACCGGATTCAATCTGTTTTTCACCGGCCTTCATTTCCTTTAATTTCTTTTCCTCGCGCAGCAACATCGCCTCGGTCTCGACACCGCTCCAGCGGGCGATCTTTTCCTCGACCACTTCGCGGGATTTGGCGTAGCGTTCACGAGATATCGTCACAATTTTATCGACATTGCCCGTATTTTCATGGCGCGGCGGCAATGTATTGGCGCTGAAAGGATCAGAAGCGACACCGTCGATCATCAATTTCAAATAAATATTGTATTTGGGCAAATTAACCAAATCCTCCGGTGTAAAACGCGGCGTAAATTCCTTTTCCAACTCTTCCGCATCGGCGGCGCCGACACGAAAACAGATAATCGTGCCGACATTGCCGAACACGGCCGCCTTAACCACGTCGCCCAGCTGCTCGATGTATTGATGGGCGATAGTCAAATTTAGCCGGTATTTTCTGGCCTCGGACAGAATGCCGGCAAAGCTTTCGGTGGCGAAATTCTGGAACTCATCGACGTACAGATAAAAATCTTTTCTCTCCGATTCCGGAATATCGACCCGGGACATGGCCGCCAGCTGAATTTTCGTGATGATCATCGCGCCGAGCAAGCTGGAAGAATCCTCGCCGATTCTGCCCTTGGACAAATTCAATATCAAAATTTTTCGATTGTCCATTATATCTCTCATGCTGATGGTCGATTTCACCTGACCGACAATGTTTCTGATCAGCGAAGTTGATAAAAATTGGCCGACTTTGTTTTGAATCGGAGCGATGGCCTCGACCAAAAATTGCTGATTGTATTTGGTGAACTCATCCAGCCAAAATGCTTTGACCACCGGATCCTGAATTTTGGCCACCACTTTTTTTCTATATTCCTTATCCACTAAAATTCTATTGACACCCAGCAAAGTGCTGTCCGGATAATCGAGCAAAGCCAATATCGCGTTTCTTAAGAGATACTCCAAGCGCGGGCCCCAACTGTCCGCCCATATTTTTTTGAATACGCCGATCAAACCGGACGCGACCAAGTGCCGGTATTTGGGATCCACCTTCTCGAGCACGTTGAAAGCTATCGGAAAATCAATGTCCGCAGGATTGAAATAGATAACGTCGTTAATCCTATTGGCCGGGATGAATTCGATGACTTTTTCCGCCAAATCGCCGTGCGGATCAACCACGGCCACGCCATTGCCGGAAATAATGTCGTGATAAATCAAATTTTCCAAAACCACGGATTTGCCCATGCCGGTTTTTCCGACAAAATACATGTGACGCCGGCGGTCATCGACTTTAATCCCAAAACGCCGCCTTTCATTGCGAAAGTTGGTCTCGGCAAAAACCGCGATTTGTGAATTTATCTCTGGCATATAATGTAAGCCTTAAAATAATATCACCGATGGCTTAAATTTATTTGAATAAGTCAGATAAAGGGTAAATTATCGGGCGCTTGACCGTGATCATCAGTCGCTTTTCGTGAAGACGCGGGAACATCACCTTTTTTAAAAATCGTTCCGGCCGGCGCGGCGATTTCTTCACCCGCCGGCATTATTGATTCCTCGGTTTCGCCGACCCGATTATCCGCCGGCTCAATCGCGTCATTTTTTTCTTCAAGATGATATTTTTGCTTGATGATTTTTTTTCTTATGGCCGCGGTTTGACCGGTTTTATCCTTGGCGAATCTTTTTTCAAATTCATCAGTGTCAAAATCAATCACCGGTTCGGGCGTCGGTTGCGGCGTTTCTGCCGGCGGCGCGCCCAGCGTCGGGATATATTCTTCTTCTTCGGTCGGCAGAGAAATCGGGGCGCTCGCTTTTTTACTTTCGATGCGCTGGATCAGCGGCGCTTTCAGCTCGATCGCCGGGAAATGATAAAGCGTGGCCAATTCTTCGATATTCAAATAGAAAGGCGAGCCGTATGAATCCATCGATCGTCCTTTGTAAAAACTCATGATATGATTTTGTTTACTCGCCATTCGACGATTGATGAAAAAATAATTCGCCACGGTTTTGGTTTTTTTATGGGGCTTCATCGAATTCAAATCTTCGGTGTTAAATTGCTTCAGCGCGCCAAATATACCGGAAACACCCAATCCCTTCCTCATCACTTCCTTTTTCGACAAATATATAAACCGCATTTTTGTTTTGTACCCAATCTTGCTGATTTTTCTGGAAATGCCATCAACTTTAACTTTCTGATTTGGCGGCATATAAGCCAGCATATTGGCTTCCTTTTTCTTTTCTTCTGGGCCGCCCCCGCCGCCGGTAATTTGTTCGCTGATCATCTGCAGCGCGCTGATCGGCGCTTCGGCGATCTTGGATAGCGCTGTCTTTTTTACGGGTGTGGCCACTCCCACCAATTTATTGATTTCCTTGACGCCGTCCTCAACCCAAGCAGAGCCGAGCACCGGCACTATTAAAATTTGAAACCAAATCTGCTCGCCTTTACCTATTTTACTCATGATTTCCAATAGCGACGCCATCGGATCTTTAAATTCCTGCGACATCTGATGTTCAAATTCGGGATATGTTCTTATCGGATAATAGTATGGTTTGGCCAAAGTGATATCGCTTCCCCACAATCCGTATTCATCATTTGGAAATTTGATATCCATTGCTTTGGCGTAATCATTAACCTCAGTGATTTCCGCGTCAGGATATTGCGCGTAAATGGCGGCTTCGGCCAATTCCCTGAACTTGACCGGCGTTCTGATCAAATATTGAATAAAGCCGTCGATGCTGACGATTTCCAAGCTAAATCCGACCTGAAAATAGCCATCAATGTATTTTTCCTTCCAATTCGGATCGGCATGCGCGCCAGCCAAATTGGCAAAAACATTTTCCACCGCCTTTGGGGTCTGGATGCTTTCCCTGGGAATATCCACGGCCAATAAAATGTAGCTTTGCTTGGAAGCGAAAACATTTTGCCGCCAAAACATCCAAATCTGAGATAACCCCCAAATCAGTAATACCGAAAATAAAACCCAGCCGTACAAATTGAAGAAGATATATAAAAAAACCTGATACAAAGGCTGGTTTGCCAGTTTTTCGACAAAACTCAAGTCAATAGAAAATAATCCGAATTCGAGTGAATCCATACTGCAATTATTATACCACATTATTATGAGAGATGAAAAATTATTGTGTAAAAAAGAAAGCAGCGGCCATTTAAAAAGTTAATATAAAACAAAAAACGCGTCCAGGGCGGACCGTTTTTTGCTTACGAACTATTAAGATTAAGCTTTTAAGGTGAACTTATTGCCGTCAATTTTGACAAACTTATTTTTATTGATCAAAGAAAGATAAATCGTTGATTTATTAACCAGGCGCTGTTTGAGCACCCGCTCATATAAATCATCCTTGGACATCGGTCCGTTTTCTTTAAGGATTTTTTCAATCACTTCAGCGACCGTGCCTGATTCATATCCCCAATCTTTCATGGCGTATATCCCCCGGCCAACCAATGTGTAATCCGGATTGGCGATCAATTCATTGTGAACCGTGGCCGCGCAAATTGACTTTTTATCAAATCCGGCCTGATTGATATTTTCCGCGACTTGTGAAAAGTGCAGCGGTTTATTATGGCGCTGAAAAACCAAAGCGATTTTTTCAGATAATTTTTTCGGTCTGATCTGCGGCCATTGACTCAATCCCCATTGATCTAAAATATTTTTATTGACTCGCTTGCTCAGATTAAGATAATTCTGCAGCAGCTGCTCCAATTGAACGTCTTGATATTCAGTTAAAAAACGATCAAACTGCTCTCGATTTGAAGACACCAATTCATGTCCGGCCAGCATATCAATCAGCTCCTGATGAGCGATCGGCTCATTTTTTTCTTCAAGCTGGGACACCAAATTGCGGATCAGCTCGGCCACATGATTGATTTCCAAATCAATTAACTTCCAGTGATCGTGGAACTCTTCCGTTTCATTTATCCTTTGAATCGGATCGATCAAAATATCCAGGACAAAAATAGCCGCGTTTTGATTGTAATGCTTTAAATCCAATTGGCCGACAAAATTATCGATCAAATGTCTTTCCAGCACGATACCGCCGTTTCGCTTGAAATAATTCAAAATATCATCTTCAATCATGGTGATTAATTCCTTTTCCGCTTGTCTGGCCCGAAGTAATTTTTTAATGCCTTCATTTTCAATCTGACGGACTCTTTCTCTGGTAATATTATACTCATCGCCGATTTCCTTCAAAGTCTCGCGAGCGGAAAGCTCGCTTAAAAGATGATTTCGTCTAATCAAAACATCCTTTTCGCGACTAGGCAAGCCAGAGAAAAGGTTATCCAAAAGCTGTCGAACAGCTTGTTTGTTTTTAATGCTGTAATTAAGCATAATTATTACTCAATAGTGGACAAGCGTCGCTATAATTTATCTGATAATATTAAATTAAGAATATCATCTTTACGGCAAACTGTCAAGGACAATACTAACAATCAGTAAAATATTCATAAAATCATTCAAATTTAGATAATAAATATGGAAATTATCGGTATTGAACAGCTATCTTAACAATAATCGGCGATATTGTCAATTTATTTTTTAAACTTAAAAAACCTTCGTTTCCGAAGGTGGTTGACCGCTATTTTAGGTGATTTAGATCATTCTTTTAAAATTATACAATATTTTTTTAGTCTCAGGCGCTTCATGGGCATTCTTCACGATATCATCGATTTCATCTTGGCGAGCATAGCCCTTTTTGTAATAAAAAGTCAGACGCTCGACCAAGCCATTCTTATCAAGCTCCGGATGGAATTGAAACACAAAAAATTTTTTTTCGGGAAAATCGAAAGCATGAATCGGACAAAGATCGGATTTGGCCAGCAGGCGGGCGCTCGCTGGCAAGGCGGTAACACTGTCCATATGTCCGGTCACCGCATAAAACTCATCGGGCATATCGGCAAAAATCGGACTGTTTTTTCCCGCAGCGGTTAAATATATTTTGAAACTACCGGCTTCTTTTTGTTCTGGAATTTTCTGCACGGTGCCGCCAAACGCAACCGCGGCCAGCTGAATACCAAAACAAATGCCCAGAAATGGAATATTTTTTTCATAACAATATCTGACCGCGCCTTTCAGTTCATCCAAAAACGGCAGGGACGAACTGTCATAAACAGAAAAATCTCCACTACCGCCGACGATCACCGCATCATATTTATCAATTTCCGATTGTTTGATTCCACCTCGTTCGAACATATCATACGAGATCAGCTCGTCGGTGGACAATTGCATACCAGAAAGAATGCATCGATATTCATGCTCTTTCATTTTATCTTTCCTTATTTGTATCAGTAATATTTTCATACGATGGATTTAATATCAAGGACGTATCGCAAAAAAATAAAATAGCCCAAAAGACTACCATTGATATTTTATTTTACATTTATTCCTTAAGCTTCCTGGTCAGCTTATGCCAAACAACTAGCAACGGACTGGCCACGAAAATTGATGAGTAGGTGCCAAAGCCGATGCCGATTATCAGGGCCAAGACGAAATACTTAATCGAAGCGCCGCCAAAAATGAATATCACTATTAAAACTAATAGTGTGGTCAAAGAGGTATTCATCGATCTTAACAATGTTTGATTGACGCTGGAATTGACCAATTTTTCAAAATCTCCTCGGCCGTGCTTGGCCAAATTCTCGCGCACGCGGTCAAACACCACGATAGTATCGTTAACCGAATAACCCAAAATGGTCAGCAACGCGGCCACGAATGGCAAACCGACTTCAATATTCATGAACCGACCCAGCACCGCGAAAACGCCCATGGTAATCAGTATGTCGTGGAACAAAGCGATCACGGCGATCACTCCGTATTTCCAAGAAGCGATCGGCCAGGAAACCTTTCGAAAAGACCAGGCGATATATAAAATTATGGCGATGAGCACTAAAATTATGGAGATTACCGCTTTGTCTCGCAATTCAGCGCCGATTGATGGTCCGATTGATTCGAATCTCAATTCCTCCAAATTTTGAGCGTCATTGGCGTCAAATGCGGCGCGCAGCTTTTCAATAACTTGCTGGTGAGTCTGCTCATCATCCGGCTTCATTCGAATTATAAACCCGTCGTCTCCAGCCGGTTGAACGACAATCTCACCTTCAATGGTCAATTCGGATAATGATTGACGAATATCGGATGGGGCCGGAACTTGCTGCCGGAATTTGACTTCATATAAACTGCCGCCGGTAAAATCAATGCCCAGTTTTAGGCCAAAAGCGATCAACGCTAAAATACTGAGCACTACCAGCGTGCCGGAAAAAATAAGCCAAATTTTCCTTTTTTGTATTATTTCCTTCATACTATTTTTTAACTACACGGCTTTTCACACCAAACAACCATAAAAACTTGGAATTTTCCTGTCTTTTCGGAGTCACCAACACTTTCAGCAATTGCCGCGTAATGACAATCGCCGAGAGCATGCTGATTAACACGCCGACTATTAAAGTGATGGCAAACCCGCGAATCATGCTGGTGCCAAACCAAGCCAATATGAAACAAGTCAACAGCGTGGATATGTTGCCATCGCGAATGGACGGCCAAGCGCGACGAAAGCCTTCCTGTACCGACAAATCAAGCGGTTTGCCCTCAGCCACTTCCTCTTTCATTCTGGAAAAAATCAAAATATTGGCATCGACAGCCATGCCGATAGACAGCAGAAAGCCGGCAATTCCCGATAAAGTAAGCGTCACCGGGATATATTTGAATAAAAACAAGACGATTACTCCGTAAATGAACAGCGCGACAGTCGCTAACAGACCCGGCAGGCGGTAAAAAGCAATCATGAACAGCGCGACGCAGATCAATCCGATCAACCCGGCAACTAAACTTTTATTGAGCGATTCATGGCCCAGAGTCGCTCCAACCGTTTGCTGGCTGACGAGCTGAATGGGCACCGGCAAAGCACCGGCGTTGAGCCGCTGAGCCAAAAGTTTAGCGTCTTTGATGTTAAAACTGCCGGATATCACCGCGCGACCATCGGTAATAGCTTCATTAACGCGCGGAATGCTGATGGCCGAACCGTCCAAAAATATCGCCACTTGCTGGCCGACATTGCGTTTAGTAATTTCCGAAAATAAATTTTTACCTTCTTCATTAAATTCCAAACTGACCTGAGGCAAATTGGTGTTGGGGTCAAAAACAACCTCGGCGTGCTTGAGCTGCTTGCCAGACAGGCCGGTATTTTTCCATTCCTCGACCGGCGGGACATAATCGTATTGATCTCTCAAATCAACCAGCAGTCTGGCCACTTGGTACTCTGGCCGAACACGCTCATCGGCTTTATAAATAATATGATAGCCAAAATCCGTTTCAATCACCTCGGAAATCTGATCCTTCGCAAGATCAAACGCGGTGGTGGCGAACGGCTCGATCATCATTTCCTTAGTAAACCAACCCAGCTCACCGCCATTATCTTTCGAGCCCGGATCAGCGGAATTATCTTTAGCCAGCTGAGCGAAATTTTCCGATGTCGCCTGACTTCTGATTTCTTCGATCTTTTTTCTGGCGTCCTCCTTTGATATTTGATCCTGACAGAAATCAATTCCTTCATAACATATTAAAATATGGCTGGCGCGTATTTCCTCCGGACCGTCTCTTTTTGCCAATACTTTGACAATGTTTAACCCTTCCGGATTTTCGATGACGCTGTTTATCACCCGCCCTACCTCTGTTTTATCGGCTAACGTATATATGTCAGAATAGAGACCGTCAGCGGATATATATCCTAATTCACCCTGATTGGACTTAGTATCATCGTCTTCCGAATATAATTTGACCAACTCGCCGAAATCTTCTCCGGCCAGCGCTTTGCTTAAAATATCATTGGCTCGGTTCTGGGCGTTCTTATTATAAGCTTCGAGGTCGGTCCTTTCAGCGGCTGTCAAATCTCTTGGGACTTCATTATTTTTTTCTTTAAATTCCAAAAGCGGCGTATCGCCGATCATGTCGATTGCCTCTCCAACATCTTTGATGCCGGCCAGCTCGACTATCACCCGCCATTTCTCCCCCGACCGATTAACTTGAACCAACGGCTCTGCCACACCAAGTTCATTCACCCTTCTTTCAATTACATCTCTGACGCCTTCAAGCGCCGCGCCTTTTTCGGATTCTTCTATCTGATATGTATCCGCCTCATAAACCAAGTGGGTGCCACCCAAAAGATCAAGCCCCAAATGAAAATCAGTGCCTTGTATCTTTTTATCGATCCCCAATTTGGCTAAGGCGTTGTTTATCGGCTGAGGAAAATCAAAGACAGCCATGACCAAAGCCAAGACGATAATTATGCCGACTGAAATTCTGATTTTTGTTCTGCTTTTCAGCTTTGCCATAATAGCGATTCAAATGCACTATTTGATGCAAATTATACGAATTTAATGTCATTTGCCCGCATCGCAGCAGGCTTATATCATTTTGAAGATTGATATCGATGTTTAGTATACTCAACTTTTTCCTGAAATGCAACAATAAAATGTGCACAAACAGCATTTGACAAATCAAAATAAAATTGGTAATTTAACAAAACCTTCATGAAAAAAGGGAAAGGAGAACTCCATGCCCTACCCGATCGAAGTAACGATTAGGGAAATCTACTTGAAGTGGGATATTGTCACCGGATTTCCCAAAAGGACGCAATATGGACTTTTTCTGTTTGTTGAATACGCCGATCAATCCGGGCACATTCACACCGACAGGCAATGCCTGATGAGAAATTTTGATCATCCGGCGGAGCTTGGCGAACAGGTTATCGAGGCGATTCGAATTTTCTTCGAACAGAAAATGGTCATTCCATCGACGAAATCACCCCCTGTCACCATCACCAAATACTATCCTGAAGAACTGAGCGACATGCTACCGCCAACCAGTGGGCCGGAAGCCGGACAGTGGCGTCTGAATAATTTTTCTAAAAAATAAAAGAAGCTTAACAAGCTTCTTTTTCATTTTAAAAGCAACAAAACATTGAGTCTTTTTCGGACTTTTTATTAGCCACCGCAGCATTTTTTATATTATTGGCCAGAACCGCATGGAATAAACACCTCAGTTATCCTTTGTTTTGATTTTAAGTTTTCAATGTTCTTGATTGTATTATAGCCAACCTTTTATACTTTGTCAAGCGAGTTATCCACTTTGATTCGTTTAAGATTTTCGTCGTAATTATTGATCCAGCGGAATATCGTCTTGATATCTTGACGCCCCATTACTTTAACTATATTCCGATAAGATAGCCCCCTTTTTCTTAATCTTTTCGCCTTTTTAATACTTTTATAATCTGGTTTTGACCCGAATGCTTTAGACATATAGTAATTTTCTTTATTATCTATATGTATGATAACACCCTTTAAAATTATTGCCAACCTTTATTATGTGGATAACTTGAGACTCCTATATCGCTTCTCGATTTCTTTATTTTCAAGCCATGTATAGGGCTTCGTGCTTTCCAGCGTCGCATGGCCGAGAACATTCATCACATCGGCATTAGTCCCGCCCCGTTTAATAATTTCGCGGCCCAAGTGATGACGGAAACTATGCGCGTTCATCGTTTCGATTCCTGCTTGATTAGAATACCGGCGTAGCATTTCTCCAACACCCTTGATCGTCAATCTCTCTCCGGCATGGAAGCTGACGCAGACGAAAAGAGCCTCGGGATCAATCCATTTCATTTTTTGCGACAAATGCTCTCGCCGGTCAATCCATCGCAGGAGATTTTTATTCGTTTCCTCTGTCCAGAACATCTCCCTCACCGGCCTTGCCCCTTTCGACTTTTCTGTGTAGATTAAAGCCTTGAAATTGACCAAATCGAGGCCTTGAATATCTAAGCTGACAATTTCCCCGTTTCTGGCTCCCGTGTCCCACAGAAGCGAAATTATAGCCTTGTTTCGTATATGACGGGGATCGTTATTATCAGGTATGGCTGATAATAACTTCTGGTAGTTTTCCTCGGTAATAATGCGAGGAATTTTGAATTTTGCCTTGGGCGTGAAAATAAACCATGGATCCAAAACCTCAAATCCCTGCTTTTTATTAAACTCAAAAAATTTGCGCAACGCGGTTGATTTGATTACAAAACTATTTGAATCCCAGCCGAGCTCTTGCATCATCGAAAACCATTCAACAATATGCGATAATTGCACATCTTCAATCTCGCAGTTTTTCATAAACAAACAAAATTGCTTCAAAACCAATTCGTAGCCTTGATTCGTGTTTTGCCCGACCTTCAACGCGCGCCACTCCGTAAATTGTTTTATTGCCAAACTTAACCGCATATTGTATAATTGAAATAACAATGGATTTTAACATTGATTTTAAAATATCGTCAAGTCGTTTTTGGACACTCCTTGGACATTATGACCAAAGAAAAAAGAGAAAAAATTATAAAAATATGCGCCTGCATTTTGCATTGCCTTAAAGACAATGAGAATATCAAAACGCAGGATATTATTGATTTTCTTGGTCTTTCTCGCTCTACTTATTATCACTACACGAAAGACATCAACTGCGAAGAATTAAAAAAGAATTTGAAAAAATTTCTATAATCGTTTTATTTTTTGGACATTCGTTGGACACTTTTTGAAAAATAAAACCCCTCGAAAATATAGAGGGGTTCACCGCATTGTTATTTTATTATTTATAATTTAACATTGATAATATCGTTTGTCAAGTCGGCTGTCCACAATTATTTGCAGAAGATTTTTAGGCGTGATATAATATTATTAAGAAATATTTTTGCCTTTACCAAGGCATGGCAGACTTCAAGGTCAATAACACGTTAATGGTGGCCACTTCGTCGGGCTAACTTTCTTAGGAAAGAGCCTCGCGAGTGGTAAATCGTGGGGTCGTAAACGGAATGTCCGGAACGCCCTGCGAAGTGTCTGCCATTGACGTGTTTTGTTTAAAATAAAAATACCCAGATAAGGGGGCGTAGATCAATTGGACAGATCAAGGGACTACTAATCCCTAAGTTGGCAGTTCGAGTCTGCCCGCCCCTTTATCTAGGTATTTTTTTGTCTCCACTTCTACCATAACAAAGCATTATACTTTACGCAAACCGATTTGTCAATATTGCCCTATTTTTAGCCGTTTTCGCTGTGGATATTTGACATATTTTAAAACTTTTGATAAATTATAATTACAGTTCATAGAAAGAAAGTTGTCCTCTTTCTATCTATGAAGCCCGTTATTCCAGAGTAAGAATCCCTTAGCTGGTATCCTGCGCCATAGCTTAAATGGTTGCCAGGACAACTACGGCCAATCATTTTCTTCCAAAATGTTGGTTGCAGGATACGGGCTAAGGGATTTTTTTTGTCTTTTGGGATTAGGTTTCCTATACCAACTATTCTCAGAAGACGAAATATTCCCTCGTTTCTGACATAGTTTATTGGGATTTAACCATAAAATATGGCAGAAATAATTTGCCGGCCCTACATTACTCTCCGCAATGGACGAGTATTATGGGCAAGAGAAGTCGGCCGTCGCGCCTTCTGTTTTCTCGCTGATCCAGATTACTGGAAACGCAAGAAAATAGAAGAAGACGCCAAAATGGCGGCTTCTTAGGATTCGCAAAGACGTTCCCTTTTCAGGGAATGTCTTTGTTATATTCACACTATATCAAATTTATTGCCTATTACTCAATCTGATAAGTGGATAACATTATATCGCCTTTTTTATTTATCGTCAACCCCCTGTTGACATCCCTATTGCCAACTGCTATGATTCGGTGTTATTTTGAAGATAGGATTATTATCAATTAAAAATTATGGATAAAAAATATATCATTTTATCAATAGCTATAATTATGTGCGGGTTGATCATTGGCGGCAGTCTTATTCTCATTCAATTAAACAAACAAAATTCCATAGAAAAACAAACACAAATGCAAATAGATCAAGAAAAATCAATTTTTGAAGCCGAACAAAAAGAAAAAGAAGCTACGGAATTTAAACAAAAAATGAAAAAATGGAGCCTTGATAATTGTTTAAGTAAAGTTGAGGAAAGTTATTGGACTTATATGGAATTAAATGGCATTAAAAACGATGACGGCACAATTTCGGCCGCTACAAGCACATGGAATAAAGCCGATGCTGATAAACAAACTAAAATTGATAATTGTTATCGAGAATACGAATTATAAAATATCATAATATGTCCCCACAAAAAAAATTATATATCAAAAGTTTTATAGGAGCGTGTATCTGGTTTTTTGTTATTTTCCTTATTACAGATAAAGGAAATTATAAAGAAATACTCTTGCCAATATTCTTTATTTTTTCATGGTATTCCGTTTATAAAGCGTTGGAGAAAGATTATGGTAAGGAAGGTAAAGACGGCAACGCCGGCAAGCCGGGTAATTGAGGAAGGGACGGTAATTTGGGCAGGCTTGGCAACGCAGAAGACTTTTCGTCTTCTTTTTCGTTTCCAAAAAATCCTTGTATCTGACTGACCATAGTCGGCTTTAATGTTTTTTTCAATCCCTCCCACCCCTTATATCCCTCTTTTGTTTTATATTTTTCCATATTGATCATTGACATAACGTTTTTTGCCAAGTCAATGAAAAAAGCTTGCATCCTAAATGTACTCGCCCACGTTGTGGGTTTTAATGCTTCAATTAAAGACATCGATTCTCTTTTTGCCTTTGTTGCCAGTTTCCCCAAAAAGCTATCATCATCGTCATCAAACAAAGTAGCCATTAATAAATACATACTTATTGATATAAGTGTTATTCTTGTCAATTCTAAAAATTCAGTTTTTGCGAATTTTTTCTGTCCGGCCATTTTAATCAATGTTTTGATATTGCTATAAGTTGTCATCAAAGTCGGCACGGCCCAACTTCTATACTTCAAAAACATTTCGCCCTCAGTCGTGCTTCCCATTATTGATTTTGCTCCTTCCACGACTCTATACTTGCCCATTTCGCGTCTCAATTCAGCCAATCTTTGGTCCGAAATTTCCCCGCTTTCATATTCTTCTTTCGTCATTGATCCAAGGAGAAAGTGTTTATTTGACCTATATGTGGCGTCCGCAAATCCAATAAAAGCCATCCTCATTGTTTTTTCGCCAATGTGCTGACTTGAATCATGTATTATATCTAAAAACGGATTTTCTCCAATGAAATTTTCATATTGCTTTGATATTTTTCTGCCATTTTGAGTGGTTGCCCTCGCCCTACCAAGAGCATACTTTTTCAAGCCCAACGTAGCGAAATTTGTTACATTTTCTCCGACCCTTGAAGCTATTGAAGTATATACATTAAAACCCAGGTCTCGAAGCGTAATAAATGAATTTAATATTTTTATGAAAGCGTCTAATCTATTTCCCTGTTCAATAAATAATTTATGACGCCGCCCCTTTTTATTATTGATCCACTTTTTCATAAAAGTAATCAATGTTTTATCTTTTACAAGTCCCCGCGGGGTCCGGACATCCTTTGTTAAAACCTGAGAATATGCCATTATTTCCGGAATTACAGAATCTAAAGCCATCTTCTTTTCAAAAGATTTTACATAAGTTAAATAAGCTTTTGCGACATTTTGAGTAGGGCTGACTTCCCCAGTCCTATGTAATGAATTTGAAAAGAATTTTTCAAGCGCAAGGACGTTTCCGGTTTCATCAATGATATTAAAATATGCTTCCTCAAATTTATATTTTTTAAACATTTCCACAAATCCAGCCTTTAATCCACCATCCTTAACCGCTTCTAAAAATCCTCGCTGCACATGAGTAATATAATTTTCTCTATATTTTTTTAACGCTTCTTTTTTTATCAATTCATTGCGCATCCTGAAAAAATCAGCTTGTAGAAATCCAGCCAAGTCCAATTCTTCTTTTGTCATTCCTTCCGATAACTTCTCTTTTAAAGCATCGTTGCTTTCCAAATATTCAAATACGATTTTATCCGTAGGAATAAGTTTATCAAACAAACTTCGTTCTCTGGATTTCCTTGCCTTATTAACCAATACATTTATTTCTTTTTTCCTATCCAAATATTCCTTTGTAGCTTGCAATTCATATTTATTGAATTGATCTATAACATAAGCATAAAATGGATTTTTCCTTGCCAAAGCAGTGTCATATAAAGACTTTTCAACCCAGCCGGCTTTAATTTCTTTTAATTCGGCGATCGGAACCCCCAGCTTTTTAGATAGATGTTCTTGAACTTCCCTATATGTTTTATATTCTCCCAGCTCTGTATTTTCAACAGTCTCCAATAACCTTTGACTTAAAAACACATCTCCTTCCATGTACGGCTCGAGTGCTTTATTGAATTGCTCCATTTGCGCGACTGTCATTTGATCAATTGACGGGAGCTTCATTGCTTTTCTTAGATCGTCGGTATTTTTCAATTCTTTACTTTGTATAGTGGCCATCAATTTATTTTTAGCTTCTCTCTTTTCCGTGAATTGCATGGCTTTTCTTTTTATTTCATCTAAAAACATTTTATATTCAACCTCATCCATAAATCGCCAATCCTTGCCATTTATGCGTTTCAAGTCAACATCGGATAGTTTGAAAAAACCTTTTATATTTTTAACCTCTTTCCTTCTTTTGATTATAGTTTTGTAAATTCTGGACCTTTCCAATTTTACGGCCCAGTTTTTTTCAGCTTTTTCTCTCCGTATTTCGATCTGTTGTTTTTTTGCTTCCCTCTCGGCTAAAAGTCTGTCCTTAAAATCATCAAATACTTCATCCCCTGATTGCTCTTGCGAATATAAAATATTATCAATATTCATGTTCGGATATTTTTCTTTTAGTTGTGTAGCATCTTCGATTTCGTCTAATTTTCTTAATTTTAATTTTTTGAATTGTTTATATTGTTCTTCTTTTTCTTGTGAAAAACTAAATCCAGATTTTCCGTCCACTACGCCAAATGCTTGTTGCATTGTTTTTGTTTCTTCCTTAGACATTTCTTTGTATTCAAAAACAGACCCGTTATCCGAAAAATACTCATTTTCAGATTTTTTTTGAGTCTGTTTTATTTCCCTTTCTTTTTTGCTACGAATCTTCGCAAAGTCCTGATCGCCACGAGATTGCTGTATTCGTCCATCTCGTCCAGCGTCATATACTGACTTTTCGATGAGTTTTGGCTTTGTTCCTTTTGGAACATCGTTTGAGTATGCTTCATAAGATCTAATCTCCTTTCTACTCTTGATTGCATTATACACTATTTTGGGTTTTCCGTCAACTTTTTCTATTAAAAATTGTGGGTCAACAAAACGCCCCGTTTCATTGAATCTTGATATTATACGCTTGACCGCTTCTTTTATTGGTAAATCCATGTAATGCAAGTGAACATCATACCCCGAATCATTCAATAAATTTATAAGCTCAATCATCGTTTTTTCGTTTTTCCCAAGTCTGGGCAACACAACATTATCACCATTTTGTATCGCATTGGATAGGATAATATCATCGGCAAGCATAGCAGACTCTAAGTGTAACGAACTGGCGCCAATGCCATTTTCATATTCCGGCAACATCTTTTTAATTTGGTCAGAATCAACCAATAGTGAACCATACTTATTAACTAAATGGTCGCCAAAAAAGGTCGATTTTCCAGAAGCAGGCACGCCTAAAACTAAATCGGCGCGTCGGTTTTTATTTTTTGCTCCCGTTCCGTAATATTCTCGAACAATTTTATCTCTCAAATTATTTCGTTCTTCTGTTTGTATATTTATTGTCTCGGGAATAGACATTGCCTTTTCCCGGGCTTCTATGATCGCTGGCGTGTTATATTCAAATTTTTCTTGGAGTTGAGATTTGGTTTTTATTACGTTGTCAAGTGCCTGTTTGAGATTTTCGTTGATAAATCCAGCCTGTGTATAAGAAGTTTTGCTCGTATCAACCCCGTTTCTAATTGCCCGTGCTTCTTCATCTCGTAATTTAACAAGTAAGTCTTGGATATATTCTGGCGTCTTGTTTGGCAAGTCTTTATCAAATGCTTTTTGTATAAGCGACTTTGCATAAGGTATTTTTACTTGCTCCTTCACACTCTTGTATTTATGAGTTTTATTATTAACATTGACGAGGCGGTCTTCAGACAGAGCACGTTTTGTGTCAGAAGGTGATTTTGTTTTATATTGTGCTGTAGTCCATATTTCTTTTAATACCTTTCTACTCCAACCATCCAATACTTCCTTTTCTCCAATTCTACCTCCACGAGTCAACTTTTCTGTTGCACGGGCGAATGCTTCCGAAAACACGCTTTCATATCTTCTGTTTTTGGCCCAACTTTCCCCATTCTTTTTTGCATTCTCAAAAATTTCCCGTGCCGTTTTTTCGTATATCTCGGTTGAAACATCTTTCACTTTCTTTTTAAATATCGGACTTTTTGTTTTAATATTTCCTATTTTCCCCAAATCAGAAAATTTTAAATCCGACCATTCTGCAATAGAAGATACATCAATCTTTTTATTTTCAGCCGCTACAATAAAATCCTCTGCCGTTTTATATTTTTTCGCCTCATTCATTAAATTATCATCATAAACCTCTTCTACTGTAAATCCGGGTTTTATATTTCGTATATCCTCAAAAAGCGCGTCTCTCTGGACTGTATTACTAAACGTGCTTATTGATTCCATTGCACTACCACCGGCCAACCCACCCAAAGCCGCCATCGCATTGCGCGTCTTGATTTCGTCCCAACCCAAATCATCCCTGAAAGTCGCTTCAGCTAAAATTTGAATATTCTCCTGTCCCATTTCCGTTCCGGCTTCAAGCACATTACTTTTTATAATCCTTTTTGCAAAGTTTCCGATGAATTTATTTTTTATATTCTTCGAGAAAGCTTTATCCGGCACAATCTTATCAAGCGACGCTACCAACAAACCCGTTATTAATCCCAAATTTTCAGCTTTTTTTTCATCAACGCCATATCTTATGGCATCTTCTTTTACATCATATGCGGTTGAACTGGCCGTTACGGAAAAACCAAAAGACGGACTGGCGGCATAAGTCGCCACAGACGCAAATAAACTTGGTCCAAGATTATATAAAGTTTCTCCTAAATATTTTGTCATTTTATCTTTTAGTGGAGCACCTTCCCATTCTTTTCTATTCTGCATATATGGTAATTGCTTCATTGTATTCGCAAGCTGGACTGCCTTATCTGTTGGAATAATCCCTTTTTCTTTGAGGCCATCATAAAAATTAACCCATTTATCTTTTAACATTTTTCCCGTATTTGTTTTTTCTACAAACTTCCCAGCAGCGTAAGTAGCCCCGGCTTTAAATCCCCCCAAAATCGAAGGATTCTTTGCCATATCTCGTAATGCGGCCGCGCGAACAGGGTCTTTCATTATATAATCCGTAGTAAAAGCAAAACTTCTTGATACTTGATCCACTAATTGCGTTTGAGTACGCAGAGAAAATTGAGTTATTTTATGTCTTAATGGAATACTTTTAAAGTCATTCGCTTTTTCCAATAATTCGGGATCAAACCCCGATTTTGTTAAATCGGTTATTTCCGGCAGTGCGAATCCATATTGTTTCCGAATTGATAAACTTTTATTTTGTCCGGCCCACCCCTCATATTTCCTTTGAGATATATACTCAAGTGGGGTCGGATATTTTTTTACAAATTCTTTCGTCTCGCTCCATTTTTTACTGGCTATATCACCAGCCCGTTCATATCCTTTTTTCCCAACCTTAAATAAATCTTTAAACATCCCGACCTTTTTTTGATCAGCGCTGATAACCGCTCCAGCAAATTTATTGTTTTTTTGAGCTTTTTGTTCCCCTCTATTACTAAACAAACCAGAAAAAGAGGGCTTTGCAGTCCCCCCCGTTTTCTGATTTGTAGCTACTGTTTTTGATTGCGTAAATAAACCCTGAAACATATTTATTTATTTTTCATCATTTCCTCTAATATTTCCGAATCCGTTTTACCTGCTTGTCTCCACGCTTCAATTGTTTTCATCGTCGCGTCTAAATAAGCTTCTATTTCTTTTTCCGATCCTTTCCAAATACTCGCATATCCGGCGTTTTTAGCTGCTTCTTTTAATTGATCCTGTGAATATGTTTGTTTAAACCAATCCATACTTAAAAATTGTCCAGCGACCTCTCCTTCTTTTTGTTTATTTGTCACGTAATATGGATTGTTTGGATTTCTAAATCCGGCGTATTCTTTATCAAATTCGCTGGGATCAAGCCCGGCGTCTATCCATGCCTTTCGAGCTACTGTATAATCATCTGGCGAGACAAAACCGTCTGAACCCGCAAGCGTTGCTAATTCATTCCTCATTTCTTCTTTTTCGTTTATTGCCGGCACATTTAGAAGTCCGGGCTTCAAAGTACCCCTGACATAACCGTAAATTTTGCTGCTATCCAAAGATAACCAGCGGCTATCAGTGACTTTTTCGTCCAGATTATAATTCGATTCTAAGCATCTCATTTTACCGTCTTTTATTTCAGCCACTATTAAAGCATGCCCATATTTACTATCTTCGCTTGTAATCATCAAATCACCAACCTGCAAGCCGTCAACACCAACTGTTCCATGCTTATTTACCCACGCCTGTTTTTGTGTGTATAAATCGCCCATTGGTTCGCCATTGGCAATATAACTGTACTGAGAACGCGCAAAGCTTCCGCATTGACCGGACCATTGTCCAACTTGTGGATGAGTTACTGTTACATCTCCTTGAAATCCTGTCGCACTTCTTACTTCACCAGTCTTTTTATTCAATATCCTGCCTTCTGGAATCGAAACCCATTCATCTCCAAGTGTTTTTTCTGCTGCCAATAATCTTTCCTGCCTCACTGTATCAGCTAACACTGGCTGTATTTTGGTTATTGCCTCATCAATACCATCTAATAAAGTAATTCCTGCATCCTGTGCTTCAACGGGATTTGACATTATAAGCTCCCTGACAAAGTTAAGGTCTTCTTTTTGCTGCTGTCTCTCATCTTCAAGCAAAGCGATTTGAGCTTCGGCCATTTCGGTTTCTTTTTCGTCAAGTCTGATAATCCTATCTTCACTTAATCCAATCAGCCATTTTAATCCGTCAATTTGATCTTGTCTGTCCGCGTCAATCATTTCTACGCCCATTTGAATGAAATTCTGGGCCGCGTTAATGTCGCCTTCAATAACCGAGGCTGTCGCTGATAATGCCGAAATAGCCGCCGAAGCCTGCATTTTCATTTCGGCCGAGCGTCCCTGAATCAATCTATAAGAAATTGGCTTGCCGGCTTCCTGTATCAATCCGTAATCCAGCGCTGATTTATGAGTATTGATTTTATTATATATCTCACTAAGCGCGTCGAATTTCTCCTTTATCTTAAATTCCTCGCTTTTAGCCTCGAAGTAATCCGAACGTGGCGTTTCGTCTAATGTCGCCTCAAATTTACCTTCTCTATCTTTCAATTTTAATTCTTCTTCCCGGCGCTTTGTCTCCGCCTCGGATTGCATCATGTTATACAAACTGCCCATCTGATTGGCCAGGCCGGTTAAGTTTTGATCAATGGCAGTCTTAAAAGCTTCCGCTGTTTTTGGCGCGGTCGGCTGTGGAACTTGCGATAAGTCCGGCACGGATTCGGATTTGCCTATAACATCCGGCGAGAAAGTATTCCCGATTTTACCGACATCAAGACTTGTCGTTTTGGGAATACCGGCTTTTATTGCCTTATATACATCCAAAACACCCTTATTCGTAAATTCCTGCAATTCGTTGGCATTGGCGGGTCTGCCATGCAAAGCCTTAAAAGTGCCTTGCACATAGTCTTGATTGGCAAGTTTTGTATTCCCGAATTGCTGGGCTTGCTGTTGCACGGTCTGCGTCAATGGTCTATTTTGTACGAATCCGGGAACCCCCTGTTTTAATTGATCAGGCGTAGTCGGCTCTTCATATTTACCGCTTTTACTCATTAATTGATAACCTTGCCCGAAATATTTCTGAGCGTCTTGCGAGCCGGATTCGACTACCACTTTTTGTCCTGTTTTATTGATAAGCGTTGCTTGCGCCATATTTATAAAATTATTGAATTATATTATCCCCATGCTTCCCAATTAAAATATACCGTTCCCGGACTGCCCGATGATGACCAAGTAAGAGTGAACGTTGTCGCGCCTATTGCCGAAATTATCGCTTGTCTAAACGCCGTTCCGCCTACATTTACGGCGTATATTATATAGCTCGTTGTGTTCGAATAGATCCATGCGGGTACGCCACTATCATAATATCGAGCGAGACACGCGAAATCTGAAGTGGTTTTGCCGTGTCCTTCGCTCCAGCCGCCATTATCTTGCGCGTAATACGCGGTTATTTTTATAAGTTTGGCCTCAAATCCGACTGTAATCGCCTGATCGCCGTCTGCGTTTCTTGAACTTTGACCGGAAGCATATTGAGCGGCTGCTGTTGGCGGGCCAACATCTACCCAACTATTATTTATGTGAGCATAAAGATGTCCGCTATAAAAAGCTATTTGTTCAAAAAAATTTTTAGGGCTATATGTCGGGGACGCCGATAAAGGTTTTTTAATCGATTTGACCAAATGCATCAGCTGCGACAATATATCCAATTCTTCTTTGGTAAATGAAAATTCCTTTGGGGTGTCGTCTATTTGAATTTTAGGTTTCGAATCATCCTTCTCAATTATTATCTTTTCATTATTATTTTGATTATCTGTTTGAAGATTGCTCATATTCAAATTCTACTGAGTTAATTTGTATCGTCCCGGCCGTTGCTGTAATTATAAATTTTATCAAAAAGTGTGTTGATTCAATTCTTTTAGCGTCAAACATTAATTGCGAATATGGATTAGCTGATATTGTCCGCACATCCAATTTTTTGAATGGTAAAACATTCACCAATACTCCGCTTTCCGTATTCCCATTCAAACTGGTATCTAATGTCCATTCTTCCGTATTCGTGCCCTCATTGGCTATTGAACTTATATGAGCAGTTAAACCGGCATTTTGCCCCTCCAATACCAAAACTTCATCGCCTACCGCCCCTCTATACGTGCTAATCGTTCCGTCTATTTTAATTTTATTGCTCGCGCTGGCAGCGTTATTCGTTAAAGCATATCCCCACACGAACTCACGAGCGTCAGCTATTTTGGCCACGACTGAAATATTCGGCGTGGCGCAATCTGTATGATATAAGTGCTCGGCTAAATTCAACCAGATTTTACTGATTTTTGTTTTATTGCTAAATTCAATTATTGGTAATACCACTTCCGCATAAGTGTTGTTTATATCTCTTAATGTTCCAACATAATATAAAGTGCTTGCGGAGGGTTTTCCGGCATAACCGACATATAAAGACCGCATTGTCCCTATATCATAATATATCGCGCCAGCCGATGTGTTATATAAAAGCCGCAATCCGCCATCGTCATAAGGAATAAAAGACCAGCTCCTTGTCGGCATGTTAAATCGCCATACTCCGGTTTTTCCTCGCGTATACATGTTCAATCCGCCATTGATAAAAACATCTTCACCAACAACAACCATTCCATTATGATTAATGTCCATGACGGAAGCGAAACCATAATCAGGTATTCTTGAAATTTCTTCATAACTGGATAGGGTGATATATAATAATTTCTCCGAAGCTATCGCGAGCCAGCCCCCCTTATATGGATAAATCGCTTTAATTTCATCTTCTAAATATATTTGGTTTTGAAATCCTGGCGAATACGAGTCCCAAAACACCACCATTCCTTTACCATTCAAATTACATCCAATCGCCATGTAATCGTTATGGTATGATCCGCAAGCGAATAAATATCCTTCCGGCAGTTGTTTTGCCTGGGCCGTAAAAGTCGTCCCGTCCCAACTCGCCAAATAATTGCCATTGCCAATATATCTATAATCATCTACCTTGATGATTTGTCTGACATAATTCGCCTGCTCCGCCCCGAAATCATGCGTTGTTTCTGTCCACGCGGATCCTGTCCACAAAACTAAATATCTTGCCGTGGTTACCATTAAATCTCCGTCAGGGTCTTCGGTTATATCTGGATAATTTGAGGCAACATCAGTCAAGTCTTTGAGCTGGGCAAAACTGCTTAAAGTCCCGCGTATCGCGTCATACACATAGCCGGCCTTATCAATAGCATAAACCTTGGCAGAACCACTCACATCTGAAATCGTAAATCCTTGTATTAGAGATAAATTCGTAACGCTTGTTTCGCCTGTCTTTTTAATTTTTACTAATTTTGGCCTTTGGATTAAAAAAGATTTTCCCGCGTCCCGTCTCGGCGTTAATCCCAAAAGCCAATAATAACCATTGTCTTTTACGCCCGTAAATTGTGTGATTGTGTGTCTGGGCATAATTTATGGTTTTGAGCTTTCGGTATAGCTTGTCGCCGCGGGCTTTGAGCTTTCCGTCGTGCTCGTTGTTGGTTTTGAGCTTTCGGTGTATGAAGTAGCCATATTTATCTCATATTTCGTGTTTTAGGTTCTAATCTTAACGGCCGATCCAATTGCCGGCGTGAATAGAAATTTTCGATTCGTTCTTTATATTCAATTTTTTTGACCTCTAATGAATTATATAAACTTGCCAAGCTTTCTCTGCTCGCGTAATCCTGGGCCGATATAAGCGCTAAAACTTCATGAAACAACACATTAAAGGCCGGAGTGTCGGCATCCGCGCTCATATCATTGCCGGCTTTTTCGTAAACAAGTTTAATGCCGCCGGTTACCGCGATAATCGCCCCGCAATATATTTTAAAATACCCCACCCCGTCCGTGTTATATACGTCATAATAGGGCTGTTCGTTCGAATAGTGGTCTTTAATATCAGTATTATCGATATAATCCTGCATAGCCCCTTCAAGCGGCAAAGCTCGCACCCAATTCGTGCCGTCAAGTTTTAAATAAACCTCTTTTATTTTTAGAATATCCGTTGGGAATGAATACTCTCTTTGATCAGCGACCAAACTGGCCGTGCCAATTTCTTCATTAAACTCCCATTCATCCATACTATCCAAAATCCAACAGGTAACTATTTTCTGATTTTCGTTCAAACACAAATTCAAATCCGTGTCCGAAAAGGAATCTGAGTCCGTTTTGCTCCACCAGCGAGCTTTGGTTCGTAAAGCGCTAAATTGCATAAATTATTCTGACCTCCAATTTTTTATAATCTTTTGGAAAAAAGTTTGAGACAAGCCATACACCACGCTAAAATTGAGTAGCGTAATTTCCCAGCTTCCCTGCAAAACAAGAGCCCAAAATACGGAAGCGCCGAACGCTAAAGTCCCAGCGACGATGTGTCTCCATTTTTCAGGAATGTATTTTTTAAGTAGTTCTTGAATAATAGGTAAAGCAATCGCGCTTCCTACTAAGGGTAAAATTTCTTTTAATACGGCAAAAATATCCATATTATTGAAGTTTATTTATAAAATCCGCTTTTTCTGCGCTATATTCCTCAACGCTTAATGTTTTGTCTCCCAAATCTATTTCCGCCTCTTTGACTTCTCTTTCTTGCGCCTCTATTAAAATTGCTTTTATGAGAGTTTCAGGCCGGCCGTCAAAACCGTTTAGTGTTATGGTGCCGAGCTTTCCCATTTCGTAATTCAAGATATTCAATAAATCTTGCCGTTCTCCAATGCTTATTTTCGATTCAACGGGCTTTTCAATTATTTCTTCCACTTCGCCGGCCCCGCCAATGATAGGCTCATTCAACGCTTGCAAATCATTCGCCAATTCCCCAAGCAATTTAAGTGAATATATAAAACCGATACAGACAATCAAAACAACCAACAAAACTTCAAACATGATAGACAATAACAAATAAAGTTGATTTTTTTCTTGCATATTTATTGTAATAAATTTGTTATATCTCCACCCGCGAACAGTGGACTTTTAAGCTCTCTACCTTCTGCTTTCGCATCTATAACCTCTTTTTTCGTATACCAGCCCCACATAATAAATAATGCTGGATCTAATACTGTCTCCAAATCCCATGACCCATATATCAAAGCGTTCGTCTCTTGATCAGTGAGTAATGGCGGTATTCTATTCAATGACATCAACTTTTTATGGACAAATCGCGCCGCTTTTATTCTTTCCGACAAAAATGGCGTCAATAATGTGCCGAGCGGGGTATTCGCGAATCTAAATGTATATTCCAAAATCCAATTCCTTTTTTTTCCGTAAAAACTTTCGACCGGAATTTTATCCCAATGGTCTTCTTTAAACATCGGCGCAGGATTGACCGCTCCGTCATATCCGTTCGCGCTATCAATAACTTCTTTATATCCAACTCGATAAACCGGCACGCAATGGAAATGAAGATGAGTTCCCGTCGTGTAATGCCCGGTGTTGTCCATTTGACAAATGTCTTGCCCCTCGACCACCTTATCGCCGGCTTTGACCAATGCCTTCAAAAGATGAAGATAATAAAATCTCAATTTGAATGTAATTTGGCCGTATTGCATCCAGTCCGTTTCGAGCGCCACGATATTGCCCGCCCCCTCAGTGGAATATACTTTCGTAATCACTCCACTCGTCGTGGCCTGGCACGGCGTCCCTCTCATATCCACGAAGTCAATTCCATTGTGTCCGCGCCAACCAAAGCTTGTATACCACGCTTGGAGTTTTGAATAAGGGCTTGGGCCGAATCCTTGAGACACTTTGGACTTTTTGACTGGACGAATAACCTTAATGACTTCGGCTATTTGTCCAGAAGTAAGTGTTTTCATATTTTTTTAAATAAATAAATCAATAGGAAGATAAAAAGCGTCGAAATCAAAACTATTTACCAATAATCAATAATTCCGTTAATTATCGAATCAATAATTTGAATATTTTTCTTGTTAACTTGTTAAAAGGAAGTTAACACGCGTTAACTTCCGCCTGTAAAGGAGGTATTATTTCTTTTTCGACTTCACTACCGCAATATGAGCAGTAATAGATGATGACTTCTTTGTCCGAGACTTTGCGCCGCAATATGTAACACACTCTTGGAGTGTCGCATTTACAGCACCAATGCTCAATTTTTGTTATTACCTGCATTCCCAGCTCACTTTCAGTTTTGTCTGCCGTTTCTTTTTTTTGTTTTTCCACCAATTCTCGCACGATTCACACTCTCGCAAATGAATCAAACAAGATAATAGCAATGGTCTGCTTTTATGCGTTTTGCTGTTGTTGAGCGTCCGCCTCACGTCATCGCATCTCATCGTTTACCTCCTTTATGTCAATGTTCTACTTGTGTTTGTAATTCGTCGGGCATCCTTGCACGGCGTCTTTCAATTCCGTTATCGCCATAGCCAGCTCTTTATCCGCTTGCGCTCTCTGAATATCCGCCGCGGTCTGGTGGTCAAGGTGATTGTTAATCGTCTTGTTATAAGCCATTCGCTCCTCGTGAACCAAACCATCTTTATATCGAAAATAGACAAGCACAACTATCATTACACAAATCGAGCCGCCTTCCACCAAGATTTTTAATATGCTGCTTTCCATATATTATTCGAGTGTTAATGTCAAATCATCGTATTCGCTATATGTTCCTCCGCCGGGATTCGCATACAGCCTAAATGAAGTCAGTCCACTTGCGGTGAAAGAAACATTTATCGGTTGCCATGCCGTCGAAGTCGTCCCCGTCCACAGAGTATTCCCACCTTGACCAATTACTGGCGTGCTTGTCCCATCACTCCTTGCTCGACCTTGCAATCTATATGTTTGACCGACCGTTATTGCAAAACTATTATAGGCATATCCACTAGTAGCAATCCTTATACATTGCGTCCCCGAATATGGGTTTGTTGTTTGTTTAGTTATTACAGCACCACTACTGGACGTCCACGCCGTCGTCCCGCTGGCTTCCATATTCCCGTCCACCAGCAGGTTTTTGAACGCGACTTTTTGGGGAGGGGTGTATTCGGTCAACGTTATATCGTCCAGCTCGATGTAATTGCCCGGCGAACCGGAAATATAAAACATAACGCTGGTATATGCCGCAGTGAAAGTATAAGTAGTCCCAACTTGCCATGAAGTAGAGCTTGAGAATGCCGCGCCAAGTAAACTCTGTCCCGTTCCTTGATATAATGTCGTGCCAATAGTCCCGTCGCCATGTCCGCGATATTTAATTTGGTATATTTTACCAACGGTTAGAACGGGACCAGAAGACACACCTTCGTCTACCCATCCGGCCTGAATAGTGGAACGAAAAGACTGCGTCCCCTTGAATGGATTGGCCGTTTGTTTTGATTTGCTGGCGTTATCTCGATACGCATACCATGCCGTAACTCCGCTGGCCTCGCAATTCCCGTCTGCCCACAGATTTTTGAACGCGACTTTCTGGGGAGGCGCTTCCAGCGTTATCGTTACGTCTTCCCATTCAACGTAATTCCCACCGCCAGCATTCCCTCTCGTATTCATTCGGATATAAGTTCCTGTCGCCGTATGCGTAAAATTGAAAGGCTGCCAAGTAGTGCTTGTAGTTCCCGTCCATACCATCGAATCAGTGGCCGACCTAAATTCGGGATAAGCCGTTGCGTCTCCTCGTGTCCGTCCCTGTATTCTATATGTTTGTCCGTTGGTTAATACCGATTGATATACATAAGGATTCGCCGTGCCGCCTATTGCGACGCGCAAAACTTGTGTCCCAGAAAATGGATTTGATGTCGACTTGGTTACCGTCGGCGACCCGCCCGTAGTCCAATCCGTCACGCCAGATTTTTCCATATTCCCGTCCACCAGCAGGTTTTTGAACGCTATTTTTTGTTGTGCGGCATCCGCGAATCCAAAACTGACAAGCGTTGTAATCGCTATGAGAAACACGATAAATAATAATTTGAACCGTTTCATCATAATTTTTAATTATTTGAGCAAACCATTCCTAACCATTTATCAGTCGCGTAATTATACATAACCATTAAAATATCTCCGCTCGCCAAGGCGCAATCCGACCCGCCTGTAAGCTGTAAGCCCGAATTTGCCAAACTGCTTTCGTCCTGCAAGGTCAAAACATTCCCGTCATCAGTCCCTTGCAATATCAACATCTGGCCGTCAACCGAGCCGTCGGCGATCGTGGGCGTGGCCGTCATAGATACATTGCCGACTGAGCTTGTTATTCTCATTCTCGTTGCCGTTGCAGTAATCGTGTCTGCCGTGGCATAGCTATTTATACCCGTCGTTGGATAAGCGACTGGTTTATACATTCTAATGGACGGCTTCTGTATTCCCCCAGCTCCGTCGGATTCAGCGTATACTTTCAAAAAATAATCATTATCTAATGAAAATAGAATACTATGCTCCGTATTTATTGCCGAGGAGCTCGTAATCGACATATCCACGAACGGCACGAGGCCGGCGTCGGTCGTCAATACTATCGGCCCGGTGGCGAAAGACGATGAAGTCGTTAAATAATCTTCGCTTTCGTCCCACCATAGTTTTGGCGTTCCCGTTACATTCAAAGTCAGTAAATCCGTGTCCGTATCAGACCCTGGCGTAATGTCAATCCCGTTTGCCGTATAAACAGTCATCGCGCCGTCGATATAAGACGCGCCGTCGACCTCGAATTTTCCACCAACATATAAATCATCGCTGGCGGCTAAAGAATGACTATCTGAGCCATATCCAACCAAAATTGCGTCACTCGATCCAAACATCCTCTGAATGCCGGTCAAATTCCCACCAGAAACAGCACCGCTGAAAGTGAACGTCCCGTCTACGGTCAAGTTATTCACGAGCAAGCTCCAAGTGTCTTTAAGTAATTGCACCGTGGTTCCCGTTCTCTTCCAAAAAATAGGGTTAGAAACTTGAGCGTTGGTCAATTTTAACCAGCTCAGCGTCGAAACAACGACGATGAATGCTACGATTGAGATAATAAATAATTTTTTTCGCATAGATTTTTAATATTCTTGCCACCCTACCCGAACAGCCACGGTTACGTTGGAACTCTCCCCGCTGTCTCTAATAAGTTTCATTTTCGCCAAAACACCCTTCACGGTCATCGTCTGGCCAATAACCACCTTTTGTCCCGTTGCTCCGGTTGGAGTGTTGCCGTCGAGCATAAACCGGACATCGCCGTCAATCGGTGTTATTTCCGCCTCATCAAGTGTATTTGGCAATCCATGCGCCGCGGACGCCGCCGTTGCGATCAAGCTATATAACAAGGTCGCCGTAGCCGTAACGGTTATGATAGTCGCGCTTGCGTTCGGTAATTTATGAGTAATCATATTTTATAGAGAGGGGAGGGGATCCCTCCCCTTAACTTTATTTCTTAACCCTTCTTTTTCGGGCCGGCTTCGATTCGGAGTCGGATACTGGCTCGGCGTCGGTCTTAGCTTCTATGCCCAATGCCGCCAATCTCGCCTTTTCGTGCGCGTCCCATTTTTCTTTTTCTGGAGCCATAAATATTAAGTTATGAATTAAACAGTCACGTTGAAAATAATATATCGAACGACATAAGCGGCATTGCACGCGTTTGAAGGATCCGCGTTTAATATCGTGACAATAAATGAACCGGCGGATGGAGTAACCCTCGACACCACCACATCACCAGTGCCGCCACCAGACACTGAACATAAAATGATTGAACCGGATTTACAGTATCTATTCGTGACCGTAATGTCTTGTGTCGTTTTGGCCCCCAAGTTTGTCGTCGAGCTTGTTATTTTTCCGGCGCGAGAATGCTGAGTAATTGCCTGCGAAGAGTCCGTGCCAGACACGACCTGCTGACTTATTCCGGAATCCTTCGCGAAAGCAACCTCTTTAGATTCGTATTTGCCCATAAAATTAATGTTAATTATTTTTAAGAGGGGTAGGTTAAGCTACCCCTCTTTAATTACTTAGAAAGCTGAACTATCAACATTGACATCGACAAGGCCTTTCGCGCCATCCGCGAAGGTTTTCAGCCCGTATAAATCCCATGCAATCAAATTACCAGAACCCGGCAGTCTCTTCGGCTCTTGGTTAAAGCCAATTCCGGGCGCTCTTTGCAAAACTAAGTCAATCGCTCCCTTTTGACCGAATAAGCAATGGACAGTTTCGACAGACCATACATCCGCAGCCTCTGATGTTGTAACGGCCACTTCTCCGCCGCCCACAAACTCAATACCCAAGTAAGTTGTTCCATCAGTAGCAACACATCCTTCCAGCAAAACCTGACTGGCCTGACTTAACGCCACATGATTAGCCGTAGTCGAAGATGGATTATTGATTAAGTCCACCAAATTATCGAGAGTAACCGCTAAACTGGTGGTTTGTAAAACATTCCCAGGAGTCGTGCCAATCGTTGCAACGAAGGTGAACGTTACTCCGTTAATGGTAATCGTTGCGGTATCAGCGGGATTATCGGCCGGAGTCCATTTGGCGGTATAAGTCAAGTTAGTCGACACATACACCTCGAAGCCGAACCTGTTGCCGACAAGACCATTCATCGCCACTTTTTCGCCAAAATCAGTATCCTTTGAACCCAAATATAACTGGATCATCTCAAGGATTGACGGAGAGATAACAGCGAACCTGCTATCCATACCCACATTTTGATTGGTTAATTTTTTACCTGCCGCAGTAAATAATCTGTTTACGTTCGATGGAGTAATTACAGCTGAACTGGATGCCGTGCCGCCAATATCGCCATCGTCGACATCAGATGTAGCGTTATCATATTCAGATAACACTTTCGCGTCGACTTGTCTGGACAAATCGGCCTGCATGTCTTTTGAAAAATCTTCCATCGTCTTATAACTATTCTGGACCTTATCAACGTTATCCACGTAAATCGGCACGCATTTTACCTGATCGACATCCAAATATTCGTTAGTCGCGGTAACATCCTGCGCCGTGACATCCGATCCCTTAGTATAATCAACGGCTTTCAGTGTTGATCTATAAGGTTTATTTGCTTTATCTCCATCACTTAATCCCTTGCGCAACTCGAAATTACAAATTCTCATCGCGCAAAGAGTTTTTTCTCGGACGAGTTGCATGTTCCGAGACCATATCTCTTTATTTAGCGCGGTTAAACTATTCGCCATACGATAAATGTTTAGTTATTTAATCTTGAATAAACCGCAACCTTCCACCGGAATCCTGTGATTTTCGCCATTTTTGATATTCCGCATACTCCTTTTCGTCCATATTGCGAATTTTCTCCGGAGTAATATCGGAAAAATCATGTTTGGCCTGGCCACCACGATTTGACGGCGAGGGCGTTGCTTTTTCCCTTAACTCTTTTTTCGCTCTTTTTTCCAAATAAGCCTCAAATAAAGGAGATTTTATGACGTCTTCGGGCGACGACCCTTCGACTTTTGATAAAGCAACCGCTTTATCAATGTCTTCGTCGGTCAATTGCTTATCGGAAAACGTCTGTCTCAATTCCATTCGAAGCAATCTTGTTTCGGAATTTATTTTTTTCGGAGTCTTGTCCTCGGCCTTCTCGCTCTCATCTTGTTTCTTTCTATATTCGGCCAACTCTTGCTCAAGTTTTTGAGCTTTCTCGCGCCACCTTTTTTTCTGCGCGAGAATTGTTTTTGCATCAAGGTCTTTTTTAGAGGTTTTATCCTCTGTTTTTTTGCTTGAATCTGGTTCGTTTGATTTTTCTTCATCTTCATCATCTTCAAACTCTTCTTCATCAAGCTTGTCTTCGTTTTTAGAAGTGTCGTCTTCATCAAGATTTGCGTTATGGTCTTGATAACCATCTTTGTCTTCAATAGACATAAAATTGACAATTTAATTTTTAATTCGAGTTTTTTCTCGTATTTGCCGATAAAAAAACGGCAGATCAAGGTGATCTGCCGAGCTTTTGAAAGAGAACAGGGTTGAGCTAATCTCTTTCAAGGCTCAGCTGATCGCCTTGAATTTCAACCCTGTTTATTGATTGTCAATTTATCTATACCGATTCATTATCTTTTTTTTGTCTTTTGCCGAAATTTCAATATCAATATCTTTGATTAAATCTTGTATTATCTCGAACGCCTTTTGTCGGCCCAGCGCTTCGATCGCTATTTCGTTGTTATCCGCCGTATTATAAGACTTAGACAGCATCTCTCTTGCGTATTTATCCAATTTCTCCTTAACCAACTCAGCAATACTTATATTTTCCAATTGCTCATTCATATTTTATTTATTCATCGCCGGCGCCGGCATTGGCGCGTTATTTACATTTGGCTCTGGCGCGCCTTGCTTTGGCATGTTAAACGGGGCCACCTGAGCCCAATCAAGTAATTGTTTGAATATCGGATGATCGAGTAATTGCGGATTCCCGCCAACTGTTTGCAATATCGTCATCAGCGTTTGAGAGCGCTCCATTTTATTATACCTTTCGTCTGTTATATAGCATTCAACGGACTTTTTGAAATTGTAAAAATCCTTAGGCAAATCAAGATAAATAGTGTCTTTTGTCGCGAATTGATCATCAATAATCTGCATTGCGTTTTGTATGTCTTCTTGTGTCGGAGTGCCGCGCCCCTGCAATATTCGTTTTTTAATAGCTTCCCAAACTTTGTCTTTTTTTACCGCTTCGTTAAGTAAAATTATTTGATCCTTATCTAAAATTTCTAAAATATGTTCTTTATTTAAATCTTTTTCTATTTCCGGCATGATCCAATCTTCAAAAACTTCTTGCCAAAACATCCCTATTTCTTCACGAATAAAATCAAATAATTTATTCGCGTTTTGATTTAGCATTTGACCAAGTCCCAGCGGCGTCCCCGACGGCATGCTTTCACCGGTAGTAACCTCGAACGAATTTGATAATTTATTTAATAAATTTTCTATTTCAGAGTTTAATATCGTGTTTTCCTGCGTTCCTCTATTCGTTGTGTCTATTCGGTTAATAATTCCTTTCACTTTTAAAATGTCACCATTCATCAAATCAGATAAAATGTTTTTAGCCAAAGTCTTGTCTTCGGTCTGAAAAAGAATTAAATTCGACAATCTAATTGATAACATTATTTGATTGATATATTCATTTTTCATCATCTGGCCATCAAAACTATCCTCGACGATTCCACATCCAAGCCAGCGGCCGTCAATTCTGTCATAATGAACTTCTTTATAATCCTTTTTTCCGTCTTCTAAAACCTCTTTAAACAGGGTTAATCCTTGTTTTTTATTATCATTTTGGCTTCCTTTTTTCTCAGAATCCTCCGGCATAATCACCACGAACTGCGCCAAAACCTGTTTTTCATTGTCTCCATTATCTACAACCCAATTTTCGGGGACATCATCATAAAACTCTTTAACCAAAATATATTGCGCGTTTCCTTTTTCTCCACTCTCGCTTATCTCGCCATCATCATAATTTTCTTTTCTATGCGTTATAAAGCTTTTAATCGCGAGCTCTATTGCCTCACTATTCCAAATATCCTTCATTTTCCGCAATTCCGAGGTGGTGTAATAATGATCTTCTACTACCCAAGTATCCTGCAATGAGTTCGCCGTGGTATCGCATTTGATATTTCTCAAATCCACCGGCTCAACTATTTTTTTTGAATTTGATTTTTTTAAAACAAACGTTCCATATCGCGGCACCTTGATCACGGATTCGTTTATAACCTTGCCTAATTGTCTTTGGCGCATCCACCTCCGGACATCCGTTCTCATTATCATCGCCTTATGATAATCAAGCCCGCCGTTTACCGCCTTAATTTGAATATCCTTTGTATCAAAATCTATGTTTTTAGTGGCGTTTTTACAGCGCGGCTTCGATTCATTATAAAAATATTTATATCCAAACTCATCGCTGTTGCCGTTATCAAACTGCGAGGCGTAATATAAATGGATTCTTTTTATCGTCTCAAGCTGATCGAAATAATATCCGCCAACAATCTTGGCCTTTTTATTCAAAAAATCATTTTCGTAATTTCTTATTCGCTCAAAAACATTGTCTTGCGTCATAATTATCTAAATCTATTATGAATGTTTTTCTCTTTTTTACCACGGAACTCCCGCACTTCACGCTCCCAATCTATTTCGTCCTCAATATCTTCATATTGATCAATGTGATTTTTCATTTGGTATGCGATCGCCAGCGCCATTACTCGGTCCCAATGCTTCCCCACGTCATCTTTAACCTTTAATGCTTGAATGTCCTCGCTTGGGTATGTTCTTAATTCATGAATCGTCGCCTCGCAAGGTATTTCTATTGCGTCATCAATCAATGCAGTCTTCAAATCGTATAACATTTTAGGTTTGCTTGATAAAGTCGTTTTCCAGCCCAGCCTATCCGTCGGTTTTTGAGTTAAAACATCGGGGACAACTTCTTTAAAAATCTTGTGAACGGGATAAATTTCTTTTAGTTTGGTTAAAGTAACAAAACCGTGATTGTTTCTCTCTACCGCTATAACCGCCATTCCATACTTTTCACCGCCCATTTTAAGCTCATAGGCGAATAAATCCGGAGCTATTTTATCGTTATAATATGCTCCCACAATTGCCGGCGTCTTCAATGAAAAGTCAATTATTTGGGCCGAGCTTGCGTCTTGACCTACTCCCTCACTGACATCGGATCCAATACCATAATTATGATTTGGCCGGTATTCTTTGAAAAATATCCAATATCCGACTTTCTCGCCCTGCTTAATGTATTGTCTTTGCCTTTCAATACTCTCTATGTCAAAGTGTTTCCCGCCGGAACTGACAAAGGCTTCCTCCGGGGTCGTGGGATATTCTTGCTTCAGAACATTCCAATCTTTTTTTAACGATAACCATTTCTGATAATAATATGTAATTTGTTTATCCGATAATGAATATCTTGCTTTTATTTCAGCGAATTTATTCGATTGATCCATTTCTTCAATCGGAATTATATGAATTATTTTGTTTATTTCGGCGTCATCATAAGTCCAATTAAAGAAAAACGCCTTATATTCCGATTCGTTTTCCGGCTCTCCTCTATTCCATACTTCCCAAAACATCTCATAAAACTCCCCGTATTCGCCCTCTGCCGTGCTTTCAATGTCTATTCTGCCGTCAATCGGCACGGACGGAAACGTTCCGCTTATAATTTCCTTTGCTTTTATGGGATATTTCCTACAAATCTTAGCAAATTCCGAAATGTGGACTCGCATATATGTCCCAGAACGACCGGATAATTTTACCGATAAACTGCTGAAAGTATTATCCCCAAAACCAAACTTGATTTTATTCGCGCGATCAGTATCGACTTGGTATAATCGCTGAATCGGCTCCGGCAAGTTTTTCCAGCTAAAATCTATTTTATTGTCGAATATATCGAGCGCCTCTTCCTTTTCGTGAGCTATCAATAATCCGTCGTAATTCCTTGTGAATAAGGCGTCATCCAGCATGTCTATGGCTTCCAGCGTCGTAAATCCCAACTGCCTTGACTTTAAGATAATATTTTTCGTGTGCTTTTTTTCAAAAAACTCCTTTTGCGCTCGATTCAATTTGAATTGAATTGTTTTCCCGTCTTTATCTTTAATTTTATATAAATGGTTTATACGCCATTTTTTATCTGCTAATCTCTTATCCATATCTATTGCTCCAATTTATCTAATATCGCAGAAATGCTATGTTCATTGATTTCCGTGGGTTTTCCTCGCAATAATTGAGCGTGTTTTGATATTTTATCAAAGGCCGTAGTAAGATCGGCATATCTCGCCTTACTCCGTTTTTTTATCATTTCATCTAAAATCGCCTCTTTTTCTGATTCTAATTTTTCAATAAAAGGTTCAATTTTGTCTTTAATGCCGCACAAGGTTCTGGACTGTTCATGAGCGGTACTTTTAGAATATCCGGCCTTTATCATCATTTCGGTCATCGTCATTGATCCCCCCTCTTTTCCCAAATTTTCCAATATTAACTTTTGCAGTTTTCGCTGTTTAATTGTCAATTTTTGCGGTTTCTTCATATTTCATTTTAGTGAGTTTAGTCTCAGCTATTTTTTTAACTTCAATTTGTTTTGTTAATTTATTTTTCAAACAAGATTGGCAGATAAACATTATCTCTGCCGTATACTTCAGCCCTTTTTCCATTTTTTTGTCATAACCGTCTTTTGTTTCATTTTCTTTTGTAAAATCACGAAAAGTCGTGGATGTTTGCTGGCCGACTATCTGGGAGGCCATCCATGTCGTTTTGTTGTCGCATATAACGCAATATTCTTCTATTGTTTGTATAGGCATACTATTTTATGGCCCGGGCCGCGCGGGCTGCTTTTTCTTTGGATTTATATCTGATTATTTTGCAGCCCCCTTTAACCTTTTTTGGTTTTTTATACGGCATAAGTTATAGTCTTGCGCCCTCAACCCACTGGTCGAAAGAGTGAGTTAAAGGCTTTGTGAGAAAGACAAAATGCGTTGTCAAACCTTCTTTTTTCAAGAAGGCGCAATACTACAATTTTTAAACAAAAATAACCCCGTCCTTTAACGAGGCCTTTCGTACAGATTATCATCCCCCTGACTAATCTCTGCTTATAGTATTATAAAAAATAATGCAAGTGGATAACTTTATTCTTCTAAAATCTTGCCAACATCCTTGATTACTTCTTTTATCGCTTCCAATTGAATTTCTGTTGTTTCTAAATTTCGTTTTTGTTTTTGTAATTCTCCTAATAATTTTTGATACTCATTCTTGTTGTGCTTTGGATTTAATCCTTCCCGAAATTGTCTTTTTTCTAAAAACTTTCTGTTTGTCGTAAATAATGCTATCTGCGATAAACACTCCACCCGGGCGGTGTGTAGGGCACCCAATAAAACATCCCTATCCGGCATACCAATAAAATCAGGTTGATTAATTTTTTCATTCATAAATTTTAATTATTTGAATTATCAATAATCATATTTTAATTATATTTTTTGCGTCTCGCGCATAAATTAAACATTCCTTCGCAAAATTTTTCAAGTGTTGAATTTCCGCTTTTTGATGTTTGTCCATCTCTTTATCTCCCCATACCTCGAATTTGCCTACCTCTAAAAAATCATCCTTATCAATAAACTCTAAAATCAACCTACAATCTTTATGCCTTGGCAATCCTGCATATATCATCCAACCCTTAACATTTTCACATAACCACTTAATTCTATCTTCTGAAATGTTATTTTGTTTTTTCATATAATTATTTCCAAATCTGCCACCACTTCTTAGATTTTTTATGCGTATTATAATAATCAGGATTCATTCCTACCCCGACATAAGAGGTCGTGCCTTTTTTCAGTCTTTTTACAAAGAATATTTAGATTTTTCCATCGCTTTTTGTTATTAAGTTTTCCCTTGCCACGAAGTCTATATATCATAAAATTACCGAGACCAAAACCCAGACCAAGACCGAGACCCAGACCAAGACCGAGACCCAGACCAAGACCGAGACCAAGACCAAGACCGAGACCAAGACCAAGACCAAGACTGAGACCCAGACCCAGACCCAGACCGAGACCAAGACCAAGACCCAATATATTTAATAAAAATGTTCATAAATTATTGTTGTTTGGTCGGTAATTTATGTTTCCAAATATACAAATCCACTACCGAGTCCATATTGACCATCACTTCTCCTACTGGTTCAATTTCAGGAGTTTCATCTTGAACACCCTTTTTAATAAAATCGGAAAACCTTTTTGAATCCGCTACCCATGACGCGTCCTTTAACAATAAAAAATTACCAACTTTCTTTTTGACTTCTCCTAACATGTGATAAGTCACCGTCCTCATAAACACTTTTTTACCGACCAATTCATCGAACGAATCATCAGTAAAATCATCACCTAATTGATCTTTGATTAACTCAAATGTTTCGTTTGACACCTCAATTGTTTTTGTCATAATGTTTTAGTTATTTATTACTTTTTATCTCTATAATTTAAATAAGTCCCCAAATTAGCACATTCCCATTGCATCTCATACATATAATCGGCGTGTTGCTTGTCGTTTATAATAATTCCGTTTTCAACGACATTTCTGCACAAATCACATTCACACCCGTCAGCATCCCTGAATACTCGCTTACCTATCCGACGAATAAACCATTTTTTTGTGTGTATTTTATTTTTCATAATTTTCGGGGGCAAGACTTGGCCTGCCCCGCGTTCTCACTTCCTTTCCTGCACATAGCACTTGTCTCCGCAACGAGGACACTGCCACTGCACCAACACCAGCCTCTGCTTGGTCTGCGTATCGCCTGTCTGTATCACGCCCAGCCTTTCGTGTAATTCTACACGACCGCAAACATGACAATAAAAGTAATGTGTTATGTCGTTTTTGGGCTGAACATTCATCCGCCATCCTCCTCTCTTTCTCTCTAAACCGTCTTTCGTAAACTACATTTTTATTACAATTCTTACACCATGAAATAAATTTTCCAGATTTTCTTTTATAAAAATTATCCTCACAAACTTTTAATAATACACCGCAGGAATGACAATGCTTATACCAACCATCCATTTTTCTGAGCCAACCCTCATGTAATCTCCTATGATCTTTTCGTGTTAATAATTGTAAATTATTTATCTTATTGTTTTTTTTATTTCCGTCTTTATGATGCACGATAAATTTAACTGGATTTATGATAATTCCCAATTCACATTCCAATTTGAACCTATGCTCAGGAATATATCCATCCTTATTACAATAAATATGTTTCGGATTATAAATCAAAATATATCCCTGAGAATGACAAGACGGCAATCTAAGATATGTCTTTTTTTTCAAAGATTCACTTATATTTCTTTTCCAGTTTTCTGATAATTTCCTACCAGTTTGTCTTAAACTTATTGCTTTTTTAAACGCGCTTGACATTTTTCTTCCCTTGTTTGAATGGCCAAGCTTGTTTCCTTTTTGAAATCCTTGTTTACCTTTTGGCATATATATTAAATAATGTTTTTTTGACCGACGCATAAAATTGTTTATGCGTCTTTTATTCTCAAACTTGCGAATCATTTCGCGAGGCAATACATGATTCGCACAGCTTGAGCTGCAACTGGCTTGGCCTCGGCTCGGTCTTGCATGATTCGATCACCTCCTCTGCCACCTCAGGACAGTGTTCTCGCAAGCACGGCTCGCACCACCCATGGCTCGTCTTCACTCCTGGCGTATAACAGTCCTTATAGGCCAGCACTTCCCTGCATACGCAACAGACAACCCTGATTGCCACCTTACTCCTCCTCGGTTATGTCAATCCTTAATGCTTTTAATAATGCTTCTTTTTGCGAGGCTTTGATTTCCACTCCGGACAAATCCGTTTTGGATAAATCCGCTCCCCGTAAATCCATTTTGTTTTTCTCGACAAAATCTCTAAAACTTTCAGCTTCACCCTCTACTAAAACTTCATCTGAATCTCTTTTTTTGATTGTGTATTTCATAAATTTATAATTTATTTTTTTAGTTTATTTTTCAAAATCCTCTCGCACTGCTTCTTGAACTTTTGCCACTCGGCGATTTCTTCTTTTGCAAGCTGGATGTATTCTTTCAGAAACTTATCGTGCTCAAGAGAATTTTTGTCCAGCATATGTATTGAAAACCTTTTACTTTGTATTGTTTTCATAAAACTAATTTCTGCTGGCCGGGAATGAGCCGATACTTTTTCCAGTTTTTGCCCTCTACCCAATCGCCCTCAATCTAATAACCTTTTCGTTGAAGGCCAAATATACGGGCATGATATTGCGTAACTGGGCTATCAAGTCTCAAAAAAGTCATCCCGTCGACCCAATCCCCGGCCTCTTGTAGTATCTTTAAAATTCTTTGTTCTTGTGTCGGTTTTTCTAAATAACCTGACATATTTTTATATATAATTTTCGGCGTCGCCGATAATATGATTTTTAACTTCCTCAAATCTTATTTGCGATAATTTCAGTTTTGTTCGCGCCTGATAAATCAATTTTTTTTTCAAATCATTGTTTTTATTTTTGAATATTTCCGCTTCGATTATGCTCTTGTTTTTCCCGTGGATTTGATTATGCTGTTCAAGCGTAAGCGGGATACCGTTCGGCGTATACCATCTAAGCGCCAATCCCTGCGATTTGTGCTTGATGTGATGAATCACGGTCGCTCTGCCCCCCAAAAGCGAAATGTGATTATACTTGTCGAGCAGGTGCGTTTGGAATAACTTGTCCAGCATTTTCGCTTCTTTCTCCGTCATACTTTCTTAATTTTGTTTTTATCCTTGCTAAATTTTTTATATCTGTTTCGTTTAATAAAGCTCGAAATGGCTCGGCCGCCTTATCATTCAGTAAAAATTCAATGTAATAAATCGCCTGAGCTAAAATGGTTATTTTATTTGTATTTTCTTTATCTTTTTTCATCTCGACTTTCACTCCGGACTTTTTTATCAAATCATCGAAAGTATAGCTGTTCAGAAATTGAAACGGGTATTTATGGCCAGCGAAATCCGTTTCCAGTAAATTAAGCGCGTCTTCCAAATCCCGGGCCCAAATTCCTTGTGAATAATTTTTCAGTGGTTTTAAGTCTCCGCTAAAATTCGACAATTCTTTTTGCGAAAGAAATATAAATAATTTCGGTAATTGTTCAGTCATATTCAACGGCGTCCGGCAAAGGAATTTCAACCAGCAGTTCCCGCGCGGCCCAGTCGATTATTTTGTTAATATATTCAGTAAATTCTTTGGTATTGAGTTTTGCAGTGCTTCCCACAACCTCGAATTGGCCTATCCTTTTTTTCAGAAACATCGTCTTAAAAATCAAGTGGACTTCCTCGTCGCTGTATCCGGTATGCTCGGAAATAAGCTTATACACTACGCCCCAGAGATAATTATTCTGCTTATCGCTTCGATCATGCCGGCGCGGCTTCACCACCACTTCCACGAATCCATTCAGGTTATTCAGCCATTGCTGATAACGCTCGGGGTAGAACATTTTGAGATTGCCGTTTTGCACCGCGGCTAAGTGTTTGGGGACCATATTAATAAATTTGGGTTAATAGTTTCATTCTGACACATCAAACAGCTTGCCTGCACATAATTCTTCTTCAATCTCATCTAATTGTTGGCGGGACATTCCCACCGCTTCTGCTTCCTTGGTTTTTTCATCATCATTCTCTTTTCGTCTTTTAAATTCGGCTTCTTCTAATCGCTTCATTTTTTTCGTATTTAAAGTTTTTGAGATAGTGCCAAAATATTCCAATTCGGTTAAAATTTCATCTTTGGCTAATTCCGGATAATATTTATAATCTAAATTGATTTCGGGACGTAGTGGATCAATCCATTTACCCATTCTTTTTTCGACATAAGTCCCGTCATGCAAATAGCCCTTTGTTTTATCCGGTGGTTTGTCGCCTGCCCAGATAAACATATCGCTCAAAAATACTTTTAGCCGTGGGATCCAAACTCGTTTTTTTGTCTCTAATTCTTTGATAAAACTTACAAATTCATTATCCAATAACACGAATTGAGAATTTGAACTGTAAAAAATTATTTTCATATTGATCCGAATTTATTTGTTTTATTTTTTTCTTTATCAAAATAGATTTTTAACTCGCCCATTTTAAGCTGGAATTGATAAGGCGTTGTTATCACGGGAGCGTAAGGCTGGCCTTGCACCGCAATTGACGCCTCTACTCCGCGTTTTAATTCCTGGAATCCGTATTTATCGATCATCTGCTTGGTAGCTTTGCGAAATGTTTTATTTCCGTAATTGATATTCGGATTGACATTATCTCGAAACAAAGTGATTATTTCCGTTATTTGACTATTTATTTCTTTTGTGTCGTCGCAAGCGTCAGCTTGCAAGATATTATTATCAGCAGATAATAATATCTTAACGTTATCTTCTTCTTGGTTCTTCTTCACTGGTTCTTCTTTGTGTGCAGGATTTTTACCGACCCCTGTGCAGGATTTTGACCGACCCCCCCCTAATTGTTTACCGACCTGTCGGTCTATTTTTTTACCGACCCCTTGACTTTTTCGATAAAAATTATTATTCAAATCCCATAAATCTACTATTTTGTAAACATCCGTCCCTTGACTATCTACCGGACTTGTTTTCTTTTTACCAACTTTCTCGATCCACTGGTGTTCGCAAAGATAACGCAAGGCCTTAATGATCCGAGGTTTGCTAATTCCACATTGTTTCGCTAATTTCGTTTGGCTCATCCAAACCTCCCCTGATTCTCCAGCGATTCGTTTCATCTGGATATAAACCTCTCGATCATAAATCGTTGAGTGATTAAGCACATAATTCGGAATTACAGTGAAATATTTTCGATCTCCACTCTCATCTTGTATTTGTATTTTGTCTGACATATTGCATGGGATTATTAAGCTCGATGATAGCCTTGATTATGTGAGGTGTGGATAATTTCACTTCCGTGAGGAGAAGTGGATTTATCAAGGCCATCATTGAGCCTCCGATCAGTTAGCTACGAGCCGATACCTCCTGACGCCGGCTTTCGCCACTTAATCAGAAGCTGTACAGAAAAAATATATCAATGCGTTGTAGTTTGCCGCGGTTTTTTGTTGCTCTCCCAGGGAAACCGCAAAAACCCGAATAGACTGAATTTTTTCAACCCTGTTTTTGCCTGAACACCGCCGTTCTCATGGCGGATAAGTGAAACGTCTTTCATATCAATTCGCTTCTTTTTGCCCATTTTTCTGATGATTTGTAATTCAAGCCGTTTTTTTTTGGCTTTATCGCTGTTCATTTTTTGCTGGTATGACAACAGCAATTTCGCGTCGTCGTATAGCGTCATATCATTTGCGATATAATTCTTTTTCCCGCTTTTTTATCGCCAAGCAGGCGGCGAATATTTCAAAGTTCTTTTGTAAATCTTCTCTGGTAAATTCTTTCGTTTCAAAGTTCCCGTCTTCCTTGCCGAACTTCAAGATAATCGCCCCGGCCAGCTCGTCTTTTGTTTCTTCTTCGTACGCTTTCCAGTAGCCGGCGACCTGATAATACATTTCCGAATAAATCCCTTTGCTTGTCTTGTAATCAATCAGATATTTCTTTTTGTCGATCTCGGCTACGGCGTCCGTGATCCCCGCGTATTCGAACTCTCTCGAAAAGAGCAGTCGCTCCGTGGCGTGAAATTTGACGCTGTGAGCGTTGAACCACTCAACAAAGGCATTGATTCCCAAAAGCACCTGTTCGTCGTCTATATCGTTAATTTCTGGCCTCTCAGTATCATTCAGGCACGCGATAGCAAACCGCTCAACCCAATCATGGACTTTGCTTCCGACATTTGCCGCTTTTTCTTTTTTGATTTCGTGCTGTTTTAACGCTTCCTCAATCACCGGATATAATTCCTCTCTCGTGAATTGATTTGTTTTCGCGTCTTCAAGATATTCCCTCAGGTGTTGCCCGGCCAATCCTACAGCCCACGGAATCAAGACTCGGCTTTTATCCAGAATCCCAGTCGCCGCCGTTACGCTGACCAGATAAGTTTTTTCTCCGTCAAGTTTGTAGCGATGACTTTCCGGATAGAATACGATTTTGACTTCGCCGTTATAAAGCGGCTGGATTATTTTTTCGGACATACAACCTCCTTTTTCTTTAATTTTTCAATCTTTTTTTGCAATTCTTCTTTGGCCGTAGGCCGGGGAGTTTCCTCTTTTTTCTCAACTTTTTCAACCTTTTTCTCGGTTTTTTTCGACCACGAAAAAGTTTTTGTTCCTTGACATGCATGAATAATCTTCGTGAAATCCGGCTCGATGTATTTGCCCAATTGTCCGGTCCGGTCCTTGGCCGTGTATTTGTCATTTGACGGATCGACGACCAACACTCTCTTGTCTTCCCCGTTATTCGTGATGACTGTCATGTAGGCCACGACATCAACCATATTCACCAGCTCCGTGCTGATCTTGGTTTCGATCATTGGCCGTTTGACCATTTTGTCTTCGTCGAATTTTTCGTCGATGTGAGCGACGATGATCACGTGCTTGCCCGAATCTCGCAAGACTTTGATATAATCTCTCATCGTCTTCTTTAGCCAGCCCCAGCCGGCCATTGTCGGGCTCCCGTCTTTTTGAACCAATTTTGAATCACCTTTGGCGACCATGAATCTCTTGAGCTTGTCCATAAGCTCGCCAATCGGATCAATCACGACCGTTTCATACTTTTCTCCTTTGGCCAGCTCTAAAAAATCCTTCATGTCTGACCAGCCCTCGATCATGGCCACGTCCATCGAAATGCCTCGCAAGCCGAAATACTTTGACCCACCCTCGCAATCGGCGAGAATCGGCTTTGGCGCCGTGGAAGTGAATGTCGTCTTGCCGACACCACCCTCGCCATACACAAGCATTACCACCGGAGGCTTTGCTTGCGGATCTCCCGTGTTAAGTAAACGCATATTGTTTTCTCCTTTCATCGGCGAACAGCTAAGTCGCCGAATTATTTATTACGTCTCCAAATGACTATCAGCAGGATTATGCCGAACACGATAACGCAACACGTTATCGACTTAACGAAATCCCATAACCACTGCTTGGCGGTCATTCGTCGCCCCTCGACATTGTTTTTCCACGAATAGCCGAATTTTTGTTTGAACGTCATATTTCCTCCTTTTTTTCGACAAGCATGTCGATTATTATTTTTCGATATATCTGTCGCACGGATGATTATCAGGAGGTTGATAATCGAGGCCAGAGGCCTCATTAAATCGTGCGGCAGACATATCGAGCCATAATAGCCAACAATATAAGAGAACAAAAAACACTTCGGAATAACCGAAGTGTTAATTTGCGTTAATGGCTTAATTGTTGCCTATTATAGTTATTTTATGCAACATTTTTTATACTTTTTGCCAGAGCCGCAGGGGCACGGATCGTTTCGACCGACCTTTTTCCCCGAAGCGTCTTTCACTCGGTCGCCGGCCGCCCGAACTTCTTGCCGTTTGGCCTGCTGGTACGGATCACCCATTCTGTTTTTCAATGCGGCAGCTGACGAATCCTTTGCCGGCGCATCGTAGGTGGCATTGTCGCGATCCATGATGCCACGGGTGCCGGCGCGCATCAAGCCGACCTTAAAAATACTGTAAACGACTTGCTGATTGATCATGTTCAACAGCTGGTCGAACATCAACCGCGCTTCTCTTTTATACTCAATCAACGGATCGCGCTGACCATAGCCTCGCAAGCCAATGCCTGTGCGGAGACTGTCGATCGCGTCCAGATGATCGACCCATAAATTATCTATGCTGCGGACCAATATTTCTTTTTCCACCGAATGCATATCAATCTCGAGCGCTTTGCCCGACTCATTTATCTGTTCAGCCAGCCTGGCGTAATCCTGTTTAAAAATATTCTCCAAATGCTCAATTATGGCCGTTCGGGCCGCGACATCGCTGTCTCGATCTCCGGCCAGCTTTTCCAAGCTGGCCAATTGATGCGCTAAATCATCCGGGACTGGGAAAATTGTTTTGCAGGTTTCCGCGATTTCTTTCATGTTCCACTTGGATTGGTCGGGATCGGCGGCATGAAAGGTTACCACTTGCTCGATTTCCGCGCTGATCATTTCTGTGATCATCCCGGATAGGTGCGCCGGGTTCTGCTGAAAAGTTTTTAAAATAGAATCTCTCCGCCGATAAACATATTCACGTTGTTTATTCATGACATCGTCATATTCAACCAAATGTTTTCGGATGTCGAAGTGATAGCCCTCAACCCGAATTTGCGCCTTCTCAAGCGCGCGGCTGATCATTCTGTTTTCAATCGGCATATCCTCCGGCACCCGCAGTGTCTGCATAATCGACTTCACTCGATCAGACCCGAATATTCTCATCAGATCGTCTTCGGTGGAGACATAAAACTGCGAGCGGCCGGGATCGCCTTGGCGGCCCGATCGGCCGCGTAGCTGATTATCAATGCGCCTGGATTCATGGCGCTCCGTGCCCAATACGAATAAGCCCCCAAGCGCGCTGACTTTATCGTGTTCAATTTGATCAAACGGCGCGCCGCCCAAAATGATATCAACGCCGCGACCGGCCATGTTGGTCGCAACCGTTACCGCCCCGACTTTACCGGCTTGAGCAATTATCTGCGCTTCTTTTTCGTGATTTTTAGCGTTCAAAACTTGATGCGGAATGCCAGCCTGCTTTAAGAAACGGCTGAGCATCTCATTTTTTTCAATGGAAATGGTGCCGATCAAAACCGGTTGTCCTTTTGCATGAAGCTCTTTGACGTCTTTGACGATCGCCTTGAATTTACCCAGCTCCGTAGCAAAAATCCGATCAGGTTTATCCTCTCTGATCATCGGCTTATTGGTGGGAATAACTAAAACTTCGAGATGATATATTTTACCGAATTCCTCCGCTTCGGTTTCTGCGGTGCCGGTCATACCCGACAACTTTTTATACATTCTGAAATAATTTTGAAAAGTTATAGTTGCCAGCGTCCGACTTTCTTTTTTCACCTCCACCCCTTCCTTAGCTTCGATAGCTTGATGCAATCCTTCGGAGTAACGACGGCCTTCCATCAATCGACCGGTGAATTCATCAATGATCACCACTTCCCCGTCCTTGACGACATAATCACGATCTTTTTTAAATAAAGCGTGCGCTTTTAATGCTTCCTCAAGATGATGAACCAACATCATGCCGCCTTCGGTCCAAAAATTACCAATGCCCATCAATTGCTCGACTTTGTTAATGCCGTTTTCCGTTAAGGCAGCCGCTTTCATTTTTTCATCGATATTATAATCCTCGTTTTCAATAAGCCGGGGAACAAGCCGCGCGAATTTTTGATAAAGATCGGCCGATTCTTCGGCTGGAGCCGATATTATCAGCGGCGTCCGGGCTTCGTCGATCAATATCGAGTCGACTTCGTCGACAATGGCATAATGAAGCGGACGCTGAACCTTGTTTTCCATATCGGAAACCATGTTGTCCCGCAAAAAATCAAAACCGAATTCATTATTTGTGCCGTAGGTTATGTCAGCCAGGTAGGCTTCCTTTCTGGCGACCGGCCGCAAAAATTTTTCTTGAATTTTATATGATCCCGCTTCGTCTCTTTTTTCATCGGTCGCTTGTTCGCCGAGAAAATTTTCATCATACAAAAATGCTTTCTCGTGCTGCAGACAACCGACGGATAGTCCCAAAAAATTATAAACCTGCCCCATCCAGACCGCGTCTCTTCTTGACAAGTAATCGTTGACAGTCACCAAATGCACGCCCCTGCCGGCGAGCGCGTTCAAATATACAGCCGCGGTCGCGGTCAACGTCTTGCCTTCACCGGTTCTCATCTCCGCGATTTGTCCTCGGTAAAGCGCCATCGCGCCGACCAGCTGGACATCATAATGACGCTGGCCCAAAGTCCGGCTGGAAGCTTCGCGGACCGCGGCGAAGGCTTCGGGCAAAATATCATCCAGTGTTTTTCCGTCCTTTAATTGACTTTTAAAATACGAAGTCTTCGCTTTCAAATCAGCATCTGAAAGCGCTTTAAATTCCGGCTCGAGCTGATTTATCTGCTCAACCACTTTCATTATTTTATTGATTTCTTTTTGATTCGGATCGCCGAAAATTTTTGATAATATTGACATATATTTTTTTGGAAGTTGGTTTTTAGGCATGGAAGCTGGAATTATAATCTACATACTCAACCTGCCAGCCGAAGCCTTGGCGAAGGCTGGTCGCACTTGTTATATATTATCACCAAAAAAGCGACTTTTCAATCTTTTTTAATTTAATAATCAATGCTAAACTATAATTAATTAATTTATCGTTTTATGGAAAAAAAATCAAATCGCGCGCTAATTATTTTTTTTCTTATCATTATCGCTTTGCTTTTGGCCGCCGGGGTCTATTTCGGCTGGAAATTTCTCCAAAAGCTAAATCGCGTTGAATCTATACAAAATGAAAATCAAAATATCATCTTGGATCCGTTAACCTCTACAGCTACGACGGAACCAGAGATAAACACACAAACGGTCGAACCGACAATCCAGGAAATAGCCACCCAATATTTGCCGGATGGGTATGAATTTGAACACCAAGTGCTCAAAGGGAGTTTTGGCCCTTGGTCGGAAGCCATTTTATTTTTTTATAAAGAAAAAGACTGTTTTCATTGCCGTTGGGCCGGTAAAGCGTTGATTAAAGAAAAAACCGGATACAAACAGCTGAGTTTGCCCGATCTCAATCAATTCGACAACCAAACTGTTGATAATATTAAAATCGCCTCAGTGATGTTCACTAATCTTGACGCTGATCAGGATAACGAAATAATCATTCTCAATGAAGGTTATAAAAAGGGGCCTAACGGCTGGTCGATATACAATACCGCGGTGCTTGATTGGCGATCCAGCGCCTTTGAAGATCTTTATGCTTGGCAAAATTATTTCAATGAAAATTGCGAAAACGCCGAATGCCTGAAAAAATATATCGGCGCATATCAAAATTTCGTGGGCAGCTATGAATCGCCAAATGAGGCCATCGCCGCAGATCTGGTCGTCAAACCGGATTCGGACGGCATACTCAGCGCCACCTGGAATGCTCTCTACCTGACGGACCACATCTGCGAAGCGTCTTTCATTGTCACCGTCGTCGAAGCGAATTGGATCAGACTGTATTCCGGCGAAGGTGAAAAAACCGGCAATATTATAAAGAGAGAAAACGGATCATACGAAATAAATTTTTATTCTGACTTATCCGAACTCGATTGCGGCGCCGGCCACCCCTTAGCCGTAGACATGGAGAAGAAACAATAAATTGCCGTAGATAAAATTGATTATAATTAAAAACCGCCTCGCAAATTTTATTGCTTGGCGGTTATTCATCTTAGTCTTCTTCCGCATAAAACCAGTCTGCGCCCAGCCGCTTGATTGGACGAGACACGTCGTCCAAGCTCGGCGCGGGCAATCCTTTTGCCCGATTGGCGGCGAACAGCTTTCGGTAACGGAATTCATCCAGTGTTTCGATTTTCAATTCAGCGTGGCTATTTTTCATTTGCTCCTGAGCGAAAGCAACGGCGTTTTCCCGCGTCCCATGCAGAATATCTTCTGAAACCCAGCCAAACGCCGCTTCATCCAGCCGATATAAAATTGGACGTTCATTGTTTTTCCGATATTCCAAATCATCAATATCTCTGATAAAACAGCGGACTACAATTAAAGAATCGGTAACTACCCAAACTTGGTCTTTACGCCGGTGCCTCATGTCATGTGTTCTCCTTTTTCCAGTGATATCACACTATAGCGCAATGGGACGATATTGTCAATAAAAAACAGCCATGATTTGGCTGATTGTTGAGCATAAAAATTGAATACGGAGCGTCAGTAAAAAGCGTAAATAGTAAAGATACATAATAAATATAATAAAATATTCCTAATTATCACTATTTACTATTTCTTTTTTACTATTGATTCAATATCTCTTCCCCGTAAATCGCCTTGATTTCATCTGTTGTCGGCCGCTCGAATAGATCATTTTCCCCCAGCCTGAAAAACCTGCCGGCTTGCGGATCAGCGATGCCCGGATCCATGATTATTTGGTTAGAGGGATCTACTAGCAATATCGAAGCCGGCGCTTCTATCCCCTGTTCTTTTCGATATTGAACATTTCTAAGATAGGTATGATAATTCGGATGCTCGCTCGATGGCTTGGGCGATATGGCTACCCAGCGGTCATCGGTGGGAAAATAAACGGATCCCTCGACGAATTCACAAGCGACCCAAGAAGCCTGTTCGGTGTCGGCGCTATAAAAAACCACGAATTTTTGAATTAGTTGACAGGCGGCGACTTCTTTATCGCTTCGGCCGGCCAGCGGATCAGCCGGCTTGGCGCAACCAGATAAAATTAAAGCTGAAATTAAAACGATAAAAATTATTTTTTTCATATTAATGTATACTAGGTCATTTTATCAATAAAGTCAAAAGTTAAAAAAGGAAATGTTAAAAATTTTTAATCCAACGATAGAACTTTTTAACTTTTCTGTCCGACTTTGCCTTTTGATTTTTGACTTTAACTTAAAATAAAAAGCAGCTCAGTGAAGCCGCTCACGACAATAAACTGAATTTCCAGCCATCATCGTTTAACCTTACAAAATAAGGATTTACTTTTTCATACAGTTCGGGATGGGCGCAGATAAACACCAAAGTCCGCGGGTCATGACGCACGCATCTCATCCCGTAAAATCGCAGATAACCTTTGCCCGTGGCTCTGGCCAATCGCGTTGCCGCGCCTATCATAATTTCCGCTTCGGCATTTTCCGGCAAATCAACTGCCGAGGTCAGCACCAAAATCCGCATTGTCTTCATCACTTGTTCGGCAAACTCGCTGAACGCGGCCAGAAGACGAACGTAAAAAACATCGGGCATCCGGCTCCTGCGCAAATACTGCTCCATAAACCATGACAAATCTTGAAAATTACGATTAAGCGATACGCAAAATTCATCGCCGTTAAGGTTCAGCGTGAACCATGCCTGCTTGTGGTCGCCAACGCATTCGAAAGGAAACCCCGAAGCGTAGGCCAATACATCCGTCCAAACGCTTTGCCATACCCCTGACTTGGCCAGTTCATCAGACAAACCGAACCGTATTTTAACATCGTCCATGGTCTCCTCCTTTTTAACTCATTATTTATTAACATTTTTTTACATAAAAAGCAAGTCCCACAATAAAAAAAGGCCGTTGACGGCCTAATTTACAGCTTTTTATTATCAAGAGATTAAAAACTGTTTTTCTCTTTATACTTTTTCAATTCCCGCTGCATCCTGTCCTTTGCTTTGGTGATGGCTTTATATAAATCATCCATTTCTTCTCTTGACCGCAGCAATGTTTTAGGCACGCTCAGATTGATTTCGCAGAAAAACACATCGCCTTTTTGATGATGCTTAGAGGTTTTACCGACTTCCACATCGGCCTGCAGTACGCCGGAAAAAAATTTTTCCAGGCTGTCGACTTTTTCGAAAACATAATCTTTGATCGCGGCGGTGAGGTCCATGTTGGTTGATTTGATGTTGATATGCATAGATTTAAGTTAAAAGTTAAAATGCAAAATGCAAAATGCAAAAATTTGGTGTCCGCTACGCGGACGTTTATATTTTTTTATAAAATGTTGCGAGCGAGCGAGTGAGCAACTCTAAAATTTTACACTTTGAGTCTTACTCTTTGCACTTCTTTTAAAAACCGACCCGCTGCACTTCTTCTTCCAGCTCCACGCCGAACTTTTCCTTCACTTCATTTTTAACCAGCTCCATCAATTCCATTATATCATGCGCGCTGGCTTTGTCACTATTGAAAATGAAATTTGCGTGTTTTTCCGAAACTTCGGCTCCGCCGATGCGCCGGCCTTTCAGGCCGGCTTCTTCAATTAGCTTGGCAGCCGGCACTTTGCCGTGGATTTCCCAGGCCTTTAAATTTTTGTATTCCGGCTTATAAACCAAGTTCTTAAATGAACAGCCGGCGCTCGGACATTCGTACGGCTGCTTTAACTGGCGATCCCGCAATTCTTCTTCAATCAACTTCAATCTTTCGTCAATGTCAGCTGGACTTTCCCGTAAAGTAAAAACCGCTTCGGCGATTATCAGCTCCGATCGTTCTTTGAACATGCTGTGCCGATAATCGAAATCACATTCATTTTTGGAAAAAATTTCCAGCCGCACTTCATCAGTGCCGATATTCAGCGCTTCGACTTGTTCGATGAATTCGCCCACGCCTTTGCCATACGCGCCGGCATTGCCGCGGATGGCGCCGCCCACGGTGCCGGGAATATTAGCCGCGAACTCCAAACCGGCTAAGCCTTTATTAACCGCCGTCAGAATCAGGCGTCGCAGATTATTTCCGCAGAAAACTTTTATCCGATTGCCGCTGATATCGATTTCGCCTTCAGCTAATTTAATAACCACTCCCTTGATTCCATTGTCAGTCACCAAAATATTGCTGCCGCCGCCGAAAATAAAAAACGGCAGCTTCAAATTCCTCGCGGTCGATAAAACTTTATATAAATCCCCTTTGTTATTAACCTCGCAATAATACTCGGCCGGCCCGCCCACCCGAAAAGTGGTGTGCTTGGCCATCGGCTCGTTTTCCAGTATTTCAATGCCTAGTAGGTTTTCTTTGAGTTTGTTTAGCATACTACTATTATATCATATTCGAAAGAAGGCTTAAGGGGGCTAGAGAAGGCGTGATAGGGCTATGGGGTAAAGAGGTAAAGAAGGCAAACAGGGCTGCCCTCTCTACTTCTTTATTACGTATCCTTCTTCAGCCTCCTTATGCCTTCTCCTGCCTTCTAAATCTTATCAACTAATTCATAAACATCGCCTGCCCCCATCACCAGCACCAAATCATCCGGATTAACTTTTTTTCGAATCAATCCGAGCGTCGATTCAAGGTTTGGAGAATAGATAACTTCGCCCAGATCCGGGTTTTTTTTCCCATTTATCGCCTGGACAAGATTTTCAGAACTGATGTTTTCGTCTTCCTTGCTTTTTCGGCCGCGAACGTCGTATATTTCGGACACGATTATCAATTCGTCTTGATTTCTGGGCAATAAACTCTGCACGAATTCATCAAACAGCTTCTTGGTTCGATTATGCTGGTGCGGCTGAAAAACGATAATTTTTCTTTTCCCGGGATAAAAATCATCTACGGCGTTTCTGGTAACTTCCACCGCCGTGGGGTGATGGGCGTAATCGGAAATGACCAGCGGATTTTTCCCGATCACCTCCAAACGACGCCACGCGCCGGAAAAATTGGCTAAGGACTTTTTGATATCGGCCAAACTAATATTTAATTTTAGCGCCAACGCGATTGCCGCCAGCGCGTTGGACACGTTAAATTTTCCGGCGACCATCAATTCGAACTCGCCCAAGTCATTACCCAGATAGCTGACGGAAAAACGCTGACGGCCTTCTTCGATGCGATAATTGCTCGCCTGAACGTCGGCATCTTCCAAAAAACCGTATGTGACCACCTGACATTTGGGCATAATCAATTTTTTTGAATGCTCATCATCTTTATTGATCACCAAAATATCATTTTCTTTCTCCAATTTATCGATAAATTTTTGAAACGCGGCGATAATGTGGTTTAAATCCCGAAAATAATCCAAATGGTCCTCTTCGATATTGGTGATGACAACCGCCTTTGGCGACAGCTTCAGAAAATGCTCCCGATACTCACAAGCTTCAAGCACCAGCCAAGGGCTTTGACCAAGCCGAAAATTCCCCTTTATCCTTGGTAAATTTGAGCCTATGACCACCGTCGGATCTAGCCGGGCATCGATCAATATGCCGGCGGTCATGCCGGTTGTGGTGGTTTTGCCATTGGTGCCGCAAACCGCCACCGTATCATATTGGCCGGACAACCAACCCAAAAAATCATTATAACTGATTTCCGCAATTCCCAATTCGCTCGCTCTTTGCCGCTCCGGGTTTGATTCGGGTACCGCCGACGAGAAGATGAACAAATCAATATCAGACGAGATATTGCTGGCGTCCTGAGATTGATTAATCACGATGCCTTTGCTTTCCAAATCCCTGGTAATTTCAGAAGGCGCCGCGTCTGATCCACAAACTTCTTTTTCCAAATTCAAAAAATAGCGGGCCAGCGCCGATACGCCGATGCCGCCGATGCCGCAGAGATATACCTTTTTTATTTTATTTAAGTCAATATTCATAATGAAAGCTTAGCAGGTTGATTGCGAATTTTCAATTTTTAATTTTATCGAGGCAAAGACACGGCAATTACCTTAAAAAACCATGATTAGCCGTAAAATTGAAAAATTATAAATTAAAAATCTCACTACGTGGCGCACGCCGCGCCTTGTATTCCTTTCTCAGCCTTATCAAACGCTTCACACTCGACATTAATTTTCTTAGCAGCAGTCAATAAATTATTGCCAAACAACACACTGGACCTTTTGCCATTGGTATAATAATTGTTTTTCAAAACATCAAAATCCTTTAATTCTTTTTTAATCTTGCTTTTAGTTAAGGTGTAATAAATCAATTTGCCGACTTCGCCTCTGTCTGTCTTCCATTCGGTTATCACCGCGCCGTTTTCAGTTTTTGAATACCAGCGGGATTTTTTATTTTTCAAATTATTCATGTTCCAATTGGCCATCAGCAAATATCCGCCGGGCGTAAGCCACTGGTAAACTTTTTTTAAAATATCTTTGCGATCACCTCGATTAAAATGATTAAGCACGGCAATCATGAAGATCACGTCGAATTTTTCTTCAGGATTGAATTCCAAAACATCCGAGACAATAAACTTTTTATCCGGATATTTTTCTTTCGCATACTCAATCAACTCGGCATTATTATCTATTCCCAAATATTTGACCTGCCTGCCTTCGAAAAGCTGAATTAGCCGGCCGTTTCCGCAGCCCAGATCAAGCACCTGGTCATTATCGCCAATATATTTTTTAAAAATATTAAGCTCGGGCCATAACCTTTCACGGCTGGCAGCGAATTCATGGGCAATGGCTTTGTAGCCTTTTTTTGTTGTATCCTGCATATTTATAATCCGAATCCCCGAATATACCCGAATACCCCAAATGCCCCGAATAAAAAAAAGTAAATATTCGTGGTATTGGGGTCGGAAATTCGAGTCATTCGGATTTATCTTGACTTTTAACTTAATTTACCATAAAATACAACCAATGTCAAAAGAAAACACAACTAAACTACTGCGCATTTTGCTTCAAAAAAATCCGAAAACTCATGCCGGACTCAATAAAATAAAACGCAAATTTGCCAGAGATGAAAAAATCAGCGCCATGGTCACGAATGCTGAACTTTTAAGTTTGTATCAGGAGCTTTTGTCATTGGACGAAATCGCTGACAATCCGTCGCTGCGGCTGCTGCTTAAAAAACGCGCGATCAGAACTTTGTCCGGAGTCGCTCCCATTGCCGTGCTGACAAAATCTTATCCCTGCCCGGGCAAATGCGCATTCTGCCCGACTGAAGCGCAAATGCCTAAAAGCTATTTGTCAAACGAACCGGCAGTGATGCGCGCGGTGCTGACTAAGTTTGATCCTTTCAAACAAGTTTCCGTCAGACTCAAAGCGCTGGCTGACAATGGCCATGCCACTGATAAAATCGAACTGATTGTCATGGGCGGCACCTGGTCTTGCCTGCCCAAAAGATATCAGACCAATTATATCAAGCGCTGCTTTGACGCCGGCAATGGAAAAGTTTCCTCGAGTTTGAAAGCAGCGCAAAAGCTGAACGAAACCGCCAAGCATCGCATTGTCGGCGTAACTCTCGAGACCAGGCCTGATTATATTACCGAAGAAGAAATCAAAAGATATCGCCTGCTCGGCTGCACCAAAGTGGAAATCGGCATTCAAACCACTGATGATAACATTTTAAAATTAAACAAGCGCGGGCACGGCCGAAAAGAAATCATCCGGGCGACCAAGTTGCTCAAAGACGCCGGATTTAAGGTCGCCTATCACCTGATGCCGAACCTGCCCGGGGCAACTCCGAAAAAAGACCTGGAAGTTTTCCAAGAATTGTTTTCAAATCCGGATTTTCAGCCTGACATGCTTAAAATTTATCCGTGCGTCGTGGTCAAAGGATCTGAGCTTTACAATTGGTGGCGCGCGGGCAAATACAAACCATATACTGACAAGCAATTGGTTGATTTGCTTTTAAAAATAAAACTGACAGTCCCAGACTATGTGAGAATCATCAGGCTGATCAGAGATATTCCCAAAGAATCGATCGAAGCCGGCAATGTCATTTCCAATCTCCGGCAATATCTGAAAGCCGAGCTGGCCGCTCAAAAAAAATTATGCAAATGCACCCGTTGCCGCGAAGCGCGCACCAATATTTCCCGCGTCGCTGACGCCAAGCTTTTTACCAGAAAATATCAGGCCAGCGGCGGCACTGAATACTTTTTGCAATTCGCGTCAAAAGACCAGAAAATCTTATACGCGTTCCTGCGGCTGCGCCTACCCAGCTCAAAAGACAACTTCATTCCGGAATTAAAAAACGCGGCCCTGATCCGCGAAGTTCATACTTACGGCCGGCTGGTGCCAATAGCAAAGAAGGAAGACCGGGCTGTTCAGCACCTTGGTTTTGGCTCTAAATTGATGAAGGAATCCGAAAAAATTGCGAAAAAAGCAGGATATGATAAAATGGCAGTGATATCCGGCGTGGGCGTCAGAGGCTTTTATCGCAAACTGGGGTATAAACTGCAGGGCACCTACATGGTAAAGAATATAAAATATAAGGTAAAAATGAAAAATGACATTTAAAAAATTTGAAAGATGTCCGGCGACAAAAATTTTTTTCACTTTTCAATTTTACTTTTAACTTCAACCGTATGCCTCAAGTTTACAGCTCATTCAATTCAAACCACAGAGAAAAAAATTATTTTAAAAAGCCGTTTTACAAAACAAAGGGCTTTTATATTCTGCTGATCGTCATCGTGGCCGTTGGCGGCTTCGTCGTTTGGTCTTTGGCCAAAGGACCCGCGCCGCAACCGCAACTGGCAGATCAAAATATTGCCGCGCCCACCGCGGTCATACAAGATGCCGAAATAAAATTTCTCAGCGGCCAAGCCGAATATTTGCCCAGCGGCGCGAGCGACTGGGTGGCGCTGAGCTTCACGCAAAAAATTAATATCGGCGACTCCGTCAGAACTCTGGCGGCGAGCAAAGCGGAAATTTCTTTTCCCAATGGCAGTATGCTCCGATTGGCTGAGGAGACTTTGGTGACCATTAACCAAATCGACGATTCCGAAATAACCATCGAGCAGTTCGCGGGCAGCGCTTACCATCGCGTGAAATCCGGTGGATCGATAACCTATAAAGTCATTGCCAACGAAAATGAATTAACGGCTCAAGGCACGGCTTTTAACACTGAAACGAAAAATGAAAAAGAGCTCAGGCTGACGGTGGTCGAAAGCCAAGTTAAGGTAAAAGTTTATCAGGATAATAAACTGCTCAACATGAAAACGATCAATCAAGGCGAGCTGTGTTTGATCGATAAAACCAAAGATCAAAATGACATTATTGCCACCGAAAAAGCCGATCCCAAAACTCTACTTAAAAACGAATGGCTAAGCTGGAATAAAGAGCAGGACAATCAAAAGAATTTCAATCTGGGAATTTTCGCCGAAGAGGTCAAGCTGGAAATCAGCAACCCGGCTTCGGCGGAGCAAACCACGGCCGAAGATTCATTCATTATCAAAGGCCAAACCGAGGCCGACGCCAAAATAACTATCGCCGGCGTGGCTGTCGGTGTTACAGACGATTATTCATTTGAACACGAGCTGGAATTGTCCGACGGTAAAAACATCGTTGAAATAATTGCCGACAAGGGAGATTCGCAAACGAAAAAAACGATAACCATCAATTACGATAAAGATACGGCCGCGGCGGACTCTGATTTTAAATTAACGGCCGCTGTCAGCGAAAATGACGTCAAATTGACATGGTCGATCGATGAATCGAAAACATTAAAGGGATTCAAGCTGGTAATGGGCGGCGCGGAAAATCCGGCCTTTCCGCAAAATGAATCGCTTTATATTGTTCAAAACGAGGCGCGCTCATACACCTGGCAAGATGTGAGCGAGGGCGTTAAGCATTTCCGGGTATGCGTCTATGCCGAAGGCGGCAAATGCGAGCCGTATTCCAATGACGTCAAAGTGACCATTGATAAACAAGAAACTCAAAAATCCGGCTCGATCAGCTTATCCGGTTCAACGGATGGCGGCAGCGCCAAATTATCTTGGCAGACCAGCGATCTTGATGCCATAAAAGGATTTAAAGTCGTCAAAAGCGGCAATGCCAATCCTTCGTATCCGGGAGATTCTAATAATTATCTGTCGGATCCGGCCACCCGCAGTTTTACCTGGAAAGATCTATCGGCCGGCACTTATCATTTTCGCGTCTGCGACTATACCGGCAGCGGCTGCAATATATACAGTAACGACATTACCGTTACCATTAAATCATCCGCCCCATCACCGGCAGGTACCATCAGCTTATCCGGATCGGTCAGCAATAATTCCGTCGTGCTCAAGTGGTCAACCAGCAATGTTGACGCCCCCAACGGATTTAAAATCGTTAAATCAACCAGTCCCAATCCGGTTTATCCCGGTGATGATTACAAATACTTATCTGATTCCGCCGCCAGAAGCGTTACCTGGGAAGGCCTAGCCGCCGGCACCTATCACTTCAGAGCTTGCCAATACATCGACGGCAAGTGCGGAGTTTACAGCAATGACATCGCGCTGACAATTTCAGAATCTTCTCCGGCGCCGCAAACCGGATCAATCAGCTTATCCGGATCTTCGAGCGATGGCAAAGCCAATCTGAGCTGGAGCACCAGCGGCACGCTGAGTTTTGACAAAGGTTATAAAGTGGTCGTTTCGGAAAGCCCGAATCCGGTATATCCGGGCAATGAATATCATTATCTCACCTCCCCTACCCAGTCATCGGACACGTGGACGGGTTTGGAAGTCGGGAAAATTTACCACTTCCGAGTCTGCCAATACCTCGGCGGCAGTTGTGGGGTGTATAGTAATGATATAATGCTGACGATACAATAATTCGCATAACAACCAAATTTAATGACTTAATACGTACAAACTTCGTATAGAAACCAGTTATATGCAATAATTAAATTCCTCTTTTGCTAACGCAAAAGAGATTATTGGGGCAATTTTTTACTCCAAATATCCGCAAAAAGGTCGATTTTTTACCTTATTTATGATAAAATAACAAGATTAAACTTTAAAACTATGGAAACAAAACGCCCATTTGAAAGTCGCGAGGTGCCACAAATACAAACTGAATTTCAGGCTCGACTTCATGAAAAAGAAGTACGGGCAGGCCTTACTGACGAAGAACTTGAGGGTTTAACTCAAGAGCAAAGGTATGAGCGCATAGAAACACTTGTCGGCAATACCCCCAAAATCGAAGTGCCGCTCGTCAATGGCAACGTACTCATTCAAAGCGATGAGACAGCCAACCCCACCGAAAATCACTACGACAGAGTTTATCTTCATCTGCTCCATGAACTTGAAAAAGAAGGTATCATCGCACATGGCGACACTCTACTTGAAACAACGTCCGGGAGTGCGGGGATTTCTTTCTCTTGGATGTGCAATAAACTTGGGTTTAAGCCAGTTGTTTTTACACCTGGTTTTATTCCAGAAGCACGGCGCACCGAACTTGAACATTTAGCAGAAGTACATTACAGCGATGACAGAGAACGCTATCTACAAGCATGTGCTGAAATGATGGTGCGCTACTTACGAGAAAACAAAGACAAAGTAAAAACAACTGGCCATAAAATCTGGATGCCAAATCATTCACAAGATCCCCGCACTCCCTCTGCCTTTCATTCGCTAGCAGATGAAGTTGCACAAAAATATCCTGGTCAACCGATCGATTATTTCATCGGTGGGGTTGGCAACGGTAGCACAATTTTGGGTATTGCCGAGCGGCTCAAACAGATCAATCCAAACACAAAAGTCATTGGCTTTGAACCAATGGAGGCCTGCCCGTACTACAAAAGATACAAAGATCGTTGGGGACATGTGGCACCTCGCTTCGTTCGCGATGAGGACGTGCCTGAAGGATATAGCTTTCATGAACTTCCCGGCACTGGTGGCTTCGGCAACATTGCGTTTCCGTTCATGACAGAAGCGGTTGAACGTGGCCTTGTTGATGACGTTGTTCCAGTACCAGACAAACAAATTTTGGACATGCTCAAATACAATGAAGGACTGCCGCCTGAACAACAACAAGGCCACACGTCCCTCATCGCTCACTACATAGCGGATATTTGGGCGCAACATACACAAGGAAAGCGTTTTGTTTCCATGGTCTACGACAAAGCGGATAGATATGGAAAACCACGGCTACTTTCGTAAAAAATTGCCCCAATAATAGCTCGCTTCGCTCGCTGAATTTAATTACAACATATAACACTGCATAGCCGGTTCGGGCTTTTTACAAAAGCCCTCTCCCATATTCGCTGGCTGTACCGCACTTCGTGCGATATTATACAGCCAGCGAACATCGGCTATGCAGGGACGTTATACGACATATGCTGCAAAATTTTTACCTAACTAATCCCGAGGTCAAACCGTAATATTTATTAACTTTGAGGCAAATTTATTTCTTATGACACTACCAAAAGTTATCGGCACAAATGACAGCATTACTTTAACCACGGGCAAGAAAACTCGTGTGGTACTGCTGAACAATGCCGCAACCACTCCACCATTTGAGAAAACTCTCAAAGAGGTGAACCATTTTTTACAAACATACGGAGCCTTGCACAGGGGTGCAGGGCCTCATGCAAACATTACTTTTCTCAAAGTTCAGGACGCGCTGAGCAGTATTCGAAAGTTTTTGAATTTGCCAGAGAGCCATGCTTTGCTTTTTACACAAAATACAAGTGCGGCTATAAATCTTTTCGCAAGAATGTTGCGCCTGAAAAAATCAGATGTTGTCATCACTTCGTCCATCGAGCATACATCAAACAATCTTGCGTGGCATTACAATACCGAGGCGCAAGTCGTCGAAGTCCACGCATTTGAAGACGGCTCGATTGACTACGGTGATCTCGAAAAGAAAGCTGCAAAGCATGGCAAAAATCTCAAACTGATTACCATGACCGGTGCATCAAACCAGACTGGCTATATTCCCGACATTCAAAAACTTTCGAAAATCGCACACAAACACAAAGCTCTTTTGTTTATAGACGCCGCTCAACTTGCTCCGCACAGAAAAATGGATATGAAGCAAGACGGTGTTGACGCTCTTGCTTTTTCTGCTCACAAAGTCTACGCCCCTTTTGGAATTGGTGTCCTCGCTCTACCAAAATCCCTACTCGACACAATTCCTGCAGACCCAGGCGGTGGCTCAATAGACATGATAAGTGAAAAAGATATTCTCTGGGCACCGCCGCAAGAGCGTCACCAAACCGGCACGTGGAATGTTACTGGAATTGTTGCATGTGCTTCTAGTTGCAAAGTTCTTATGGACGCAAGCTGGAAAGCCGTTGAAAAACATGAGCGCGAGCTGGTCGAGTACATGGCTGAGCGCCTGCCGAAAGTCCCAAACATTACAATGTATGTACCGTCTGAAAAATATCTTACTGAAAATCGTATCGGTACTTTCCCGTTTAACATTTCAGGCATTCACCACGCCCAGCTTGCGTCCATTCTGGAACACGAGTATGGGATAGAAACACGTGCCGGCACCATTTGCAATCATCGGCTTGTTCGACGTTGGCACAAAATTTCAGACGCCGAGCAAAAAAAGATAGAAAAACAAATTGCAAATGGTAATCGTCTTGCTTCTTATGGAATTGTGCGGGCAAGTTTCGCTATACACAACACAAAGAAAGATATTGATTTGCTGCTCAGCGCTTTGACCGAAATTGCAAAAAATGGTCCAAAACTAAAATACAAAGCAGTACCACACGAGGAGATATTCATACCTATAAATAAGTGAACACTATGGCTAAAACAACAAATGTAAACGCAGGCGATTTGAACTACGATAAATACGCCAACGAAATTTATGATGATGATATTCGTCGCTCTATTCCTGGGCACGACGAGCTACATAAAGCAATCGTAGATTCTGTTCGAGAATACGCTCAAAGCCACGAGGTGGTGAAGATTTTGGAGCTCGGCATAGGCACAGGACTTACTTCTGAGAAAATTCTTGAACTTATTCCGACCGCAACATTAACGGCTGTAGATTTTTCTAAACAAATGATGGATGGGGCCAAGAAACGACTTTCAAAATACAAAGTAAACTATCTGTTGGGCGATTACTCTGAAATGGACTTTGATACTGATTTCGATATGGTCGTTTCTGTTATTGGTCTTCATCATCAAAAAGATGAGGGGAAGAAATTATTGTTCAGAAAAATCTTTGATTCACTCAAAGCTGGGGGTGTATTCATCTTTGGAGACCTTGTAACGTACAAAGACAATCACAAGGCAGCCGTTAATGATGCTCGTCATTATCATCACCTCGTGGAAAATGCTCGCGACGAAAAATCATTGGAAGAATGGGCACATCATCATAAATTTCTTAACCTGCTTGCGCCGATTGAGGATCAAATCGCTTGGCTCAAAGAAGTTGGCTTTTCAAATGTAGAAGTGCGGTATGAATATCTCAATACAGCCCTTATAGTTGCGACGAAATAAATTTACCCCTTAACGGTTTGACCAATAACATAGTGAACGGTAAAAATTTTGCATCATACGCCTTCGCTCCTTTCAGTCGCTCGGGGGACGCTGCGCTTTCGCTCCCGTTGGTCGCTCACCCTCGTATAACAAGGGCTATACGGTTCGGGGCTCGGCTCACCCCTCACCCAAATTTTGCTCCTTTCAGTCGCAAAACTTCGTATAGCCCTAACGTTATATGACATATTTTTCTAAAAATTTTTCTTTTATAAGGTATTGTTATAGAATTTTTAAGGGGGTGAAATTTTGATTTTATTTTTAATAGAGGGGAAATAAGGTGTTTTCTCCGCTACGCTCCGAAAACGAATTATTTATAAACTATTAACTAATGTAATAATAATATGAACAAAACAACAAAAATTATTCTGGGAGCAGTTATTATAATTACAGTTATTGGGGTCATTTTTCTAATACAACAAAAACCATCAGAGCGGGTCACTGAAACAACACAGGTAAAAATTGCCTATTATCCTATTACACACTTTTTGCCATTGTATGTCGCAGTTGAAAAAGGATATTTCAAAGACGCAGGTTTTGATGTTGAACTTGTAAAATTTGAAGCACCGAACCAAGTTATTGACGCGGTGATGAATGGGCAGGTTGATTTAACTGGTCCCGGAGCCGCGCTTGGAATTACCGGAATAGCCGACTTCAAAAATCCGGGGAAATTAAAAATGTATGCAATTTCAGGCGATCACGATAATTATTCTGGGCATAGTTTAATTTTACCAATCAATTCAACAATCACATCTTTCAATCAATTAAAAGGCAAGAAATTAGGAATTTGGGCTGGGACAATTCAATGGCGAACTATTGCACGGGAGATTTTAGCGCAGAATGGCTTGGATATGGACAAAGATTTGACGATTGTTGAATTAGCCCCATCAGTGCAAGTACAAGCCCTCGCATCCGGCCAAATTGACGCGCTGCTTACCCTTGAACCTATACCCACCACAGCTCTAAACAATAATGTGGCGAAATTATGGATAAAATCTCCCGCTGACCAATTTATTTCCGATCCATTTTGGTATGGCGTTGGAGTTATAAACGCAAAATTTGCCATCGACAATCCGAAAACCACGGAAAAATTAGTGAGCGTCATTGATAAAGCCGCTCAAGAAGTAAATCAAAATTTTGACGCTTACCGGCAATATCTAAAAGGATACACTTCACTAACTGATGAATTAATTACAAAAGTCCCGCCGATTGATTTTAAGGTTTGTAATTCATTTACCGATGAAGATAAAGATTCAATTGCAAAATTCTTTAACATTTTTACAAAGCATAAAGTTGTTGACGGGACGATCAACATGACTGATATGCTCTATTGTCGGTGATATGATGAACTCTGAACAACAAAAGCAGGTTTCCGGCCAAATTGAAGCGTATGAGCAAAAATTCAAAGTTGGCAAAATAGAAATTCCTCTCGGAGATAAAAAGTTTGAATTGGAAATTGATGAATTTGTCGCCAATCCCGAAATTATGAATTCCGGTGTGCAGGTTGTTGAATATCTTGCACAAAAACCAGAATTGATAAAAGGAAAAACTGTAACAGACATGGGGACAGGTAGCGGGATTATTGGTGTTGCCGCTGGTTTGCTTGAAGCTCGCAAAGTTTTTATGCCCGACATTGATGAAAGAGCTGTTCGCAATGCGACTAAAAATATTCAAAACTTAAGACTTCAAGGAATTTGTGACGCGTTTCAAAGCGATTTATTTCAAAATTTCGACAATAAAGAAAAGTCTGAAGTACAAATTTTCAATCACCCATTTTTCGCTGAGCAACCGGTTAAGGGTAAAGATTGGACACGAATGATGTTAGGTGGTACAGATTTAATCGCTAAATATTTTGAGCAAGCTCCGCGATATTCTTCAAAAGACGCAACTTTTATTTTACCATGGTTAACCCTTGCCAATAATCCTAATACTTTGGACAACGACCCGGGAAAACGAGCACAAGAATATGGTTACGAAATTTTGGACGTTACGGAGCAAGTTCCAGTTAAACAAGGCTTGCAACGCGCCTTGTTTAAGATATACAAACTCAAATTTGGAAGATGAATATGAATATCGCAATTTCAGCAACCAATCTTAAAAAAACATTCAACGGAACAGAAGTTTTTAGAGACTTTACTGTTGAAATTGAAAAGTGCAAGATAACTGCAATTTTCGGACCAAATGGCTCTGGAAAGTCAACATTACTCAACATTCTCTCCGGTTTAATTTTTAAAGACGGCGGCGATTTCAAGATTGAAAATTTTAATCATTTTGAATTTAGCTATATTTTTCAAAATTACCGAGAATCGCTTTTGCCGTGGCGGACCAATTTTGAAAATTTGGCCTTGCCGCTTGAAATACAAGGCAAAAGCAAACAAGAGATACAGCAAAGGGTTAAAGAATTACAAAAACTTTTTGAGTTTAAGTTTGATTGTAAAGGTTATCCTTACGAATTAAGCGGTGGACAGCAACAAATTTTGGCATTTATGCGCGCACTTGTTACGAATCCAAAAATTTTATTTATTGACGAGCCATTTTCTGCGCTTGATTATGAGAACAATTTGCGTCTGCGGGAACATCTGCAAAAATACTACTTGAACCGCAAGCCAACCATTCTGCTCATCACTCACAATATCGAAGAAGCAGTACATCTTGCAGAAAAAATCGTAGTATTCTCGCAAAAACCTACACAGGTGCTTAAAACAATAGAAAACCCCTTGTCGTATCCGAGAACAATACAGTCGCTCAAAGCTGAAAGGTTTCATGAGATTAAAGATGAGGTGCTTTCTATATTTCAGAAGGCAACAAATCTATGAAAACAAAAAAATATATCATCATCGGACCAATAATTTTGATTGCAGTGTGGGCTTTAGTTGCCCAGCTTGAGCTTATTGATAAGTTTTTCCTGCCTGGTCCTTTGACGACAATAAATAAACTCGTTCAATTGATAATCAGTGGCGCAATTTTAGGCGACCTTTTTTCAACTCTTGAAAGAGTGGTATTGGCTTTCCTTATTGCCTTGATTGTCGGCCTTCCTCTTGGCTTATTTTTAGGTAGAACAGAAAAAATTTATCGGAGCATTGAGTTTATTATTGACTTTTTCCGTTCCACTCCAGCCACCGCACTTTTTCCCCTTTTTCTGCTTATTTTTGGCATAACGGATAATTCTAAAATTGCTGTTGCCGCTTTCGCCGCAATGCTACTCATTATTTTTAATACCGCTTACGGCGTTATGCACGCGAAAAAATCAAGAGTGCTGGCGGCACAAATTATGGGCGCGACAAAAGCACAAATTTTCCGTTGGATTTTATTTTGGGAGAGTCTGCCCCAAACATTTATTGGTTTGCGAAGCGCGGTCAGTTTATCGCTTGTTATTATTATCGTGACGGAAATGTTTATCGGCACAACATCAGGACTCGGACGAAGGATTATTGACTCACAGATAACTTACGAGATACCGACAATGTACGCAGTAATCCTTTTGGCTGGAATTGTAGGTTATTTACTTAATCTATTATTCCTTTCAATAGAAAAAAGATTTTTACATTGGAGCGGGAAATAAGGAGTTTTTGGCTCGGGCATTCACCCCTTTAATTCCCCTCTGTCCTCGCCAAAAACGAAAAATCAAAATTTCTTTTAAGATAAATTCTATAACAATGATATTGATTGAAAAATTTTTAGAAAAATACGCTAAAGCCACGCTGCGCTCTCGTTCCGCTTCGCTCCACTCGGGTCATATAACAAGGGATATACGGTTCGTGGCTCGGCTCGCCCCTCACCCAAATTTTTCTTCCGCTACGCTCCAGAAAAACTTCGTATATCCCTAACGTTGTACAAAATAATAATACATTCTTTCCGCCACTATCGTGGCGGTTGAAAACCAAGGCAATTTATTTTGAATTATGAAACTATCAGAAACATTTAATTTCGAAAGGCCTTCAATGGGCAAAGAAGT
>JBMORT010000008.1:0-77073 GCA_049319825.1 Patescibacteria group bacterium | reverse complement strand
GGCATATTGTTAAAAATTCTTTAATAAAATCGGGGCTAACCACTAGCTTGCCGGCCGCAGCTTTAGCGCAGGCCGGACGATGGCGGCATATTGTTAAAAATTCTTTAATAAAATCGGGGCTAACCACTAGCTCGCCAGCCGTAGCTTTAGCGCAGGCTGGACGATGGCGGCATATTGTTAAAAATCCCCTAAGAAAACGGGGCTAACCACTAGCTCGCCAGCCGTAGCTTTAGCGCAGGCCGGACGATGGCGGCACGTTAAAGAATTATAACAAAAAAAATATTTTAGTCAATCGTGTGGTGATGATGGCAGAAATGCGAAAAACGAAAGACAGGCATTAGGCAATCGGCAGTGGTCGTTATTAATACTACTGCCAACTGTCTATTGCCCACCTGCCTGCCGGTCAGGCAGGCTGCCCACTGCCTAAAGATACTCCCATATCGCATTTCACCTTTCTCAAATTCTATTGTTTCAGCCATGCCTTTGACTGCCTGACCAGAAGCTGAGTCGCCCGCTCCGGATGAGCCATTAATGCCTTGGTGACTTTTTCCATGCGCGGTCCTTGCGAACCTTTTATCAGAATCAAATCTCCGGTTTGAATGTTTTGAATTATTTTTTTAGCGGCCTGATCGGAATTTTCGAAAATTTCAATATTTTTTAAATTCATACCGGCGATGGATGCTCCCTTGCGTATCTGATTGGCCAGCTTGCCGACCGCATAAATCCTATTAAATCCGGCTGCCACCGCCTTTTGACCCAGCTCTTGATGCTTTTCCACCGCCAAATCGCCCAGCTCCAGCATCTCGCCGAAAGCGCCAATCAATTGTCCTCGCCGCGGCAATTTGCCGGCCGCTTCAATCGCGGCCGCGGCCGCGTCGGGCGATGAATTATAACTATCATCGATAATTGTCGATCCGTTTATTCCATCGATCAGGTGCATTCTGCCTTTCGGCGCTCGGTACAGCTGCAAGGCTTGGCTGATATCCACCATGTTCATGCCCAGCGCGATACCGCAAGCGGCGCCGGCCATGGCCGCGTACAATTGGTGAAAACCAATAACCCCCGGCAGAAACATCGGCACGGTCGAGCCCTGATAAACCAGTTTGAAGCTTAATCCCTTGATTCGATCATTTTCCAAGCTGACATTGGCGCCAATCACTTTAACGACCGCATCTTCCGCGAAGCCATAGCTGATGACGCGCGCCGGAGTGGATCCGGCCATGGCTCTTACCAGTTTATCGTCAAAATTTAAAATCGCGATTTGTTTTTCCCCAAAATTTCTTATCAGGCTTCCCTTTTCCCTGGCTATTTTTTCTATCGTACCAAAAAATTCGATGTGCACCGGACTGACTTTGGTGATAATGCCGATATCCAATGGCGCGATACCGGTCAAATATCTGATGTCTCCCGGTTTATCGGCTCCCATTTCCAAAATTAAAACTTTAGGATAATCAGGATCCTTTTTGATCCACAATTTAAATGCCTTTACAAAAACTCTCAACCATTTAAATAATGACCGGCCACCCGTTTCCGCGCCTATTATAGTCAATGGCACGCCGATTTCATTATTATAATTTTTAACATTTCTTCTAACCGAAAATTTATTTTTCAACACGGTAAAACATGCTTCTTTGGTCGAGGTTTTTCCGATGCTGCCGGTAATCCCCACCACTTTTGGTTTATATCTGTTTAATATCAGACGGGAAAAGAAAGCAAGTAGTTTTTGTAATACCTTCATCATAAAAAATTACAAATAACAAGCACTGAATATCAACAAGAGCCAAGCTCCAAATGTCAATTGGGAATTTCGATTCTTGGAATTTCGTTCATTGGGACTTGTTATTTATCTGTATTTAAAATTTGTTTTTTGGGATTTATTCGCTAGGAGCAATCCCATAATATTCTAATACAAACTTGGCTATCTTGCCAAATGTCGGTGCGGCGGTCAAAACAGAATACGCGCGCTCCGGATTATCCAGCTTAACGATCATCACGAATCTGGGGTCATCGAGCGGCGCAAAACCGACAAACGATTGGATGGTGGCTGCGCTGTATCCGCCATGAATTCTATCAGGCACCTGAGCCGTGCCGGTCTTTCCGCCGACAATATAGCCGGGCACTCCGGCTGGTTCCGCATGACCATTTTTGACCACGGAAACGAGCATGCCTTTGAGCAATGCCGATGTTCGCTCTGATATCACCCGCCGCGGACTTTTTAATTCCGTCTTTTTTACCGTGCCGTCGCTGTAGCGAATTTCATCGATTATATACGGATGGGGCAAATTGCCGCCATTGGCTAAAGCCGCGTAAGCGGCAACCATCTGAAGTGGCGTGGTGGTGATACCCTGACCGAATGACGCCGTCGCCATGTAGATTTCGCTTTGCTTATCAAGCGCGCTGATGTCTCCGGGCGACTCCGGACCCAAATCAAATCCGGTTGATGATCCCAAACCGAAATTCCGGACATAATTGGTGAAAGCGCCAATCCCAATCTGCCGGGCAGCGAAAATCGATCCGGTATTAAGAGACTCTTCGAGCACATTGGTCATGTTTTTCAATCCATGCCCCTTACCGTCCGAATTTTTTATCGTCCATTGATCGATGACCACTTCGCCGGTGTCATTATAGGTGGTATAGGGATCGATCCGGCCGGCGTCGATCGCGGCCGCCATGGTGATAGGCTTAAAGATCGAGCCGGGCTCGTAAGCGGTCGATATCGCATTATTATTGAACACATCGATATCGGCTGCCTTGTTATAATTATTCGGATCAAAATCGGGAGCCGAGCACATGGCGATAATCCGACCGGTATATGGATCCATTATTATGACGCTGCCGCCCTTGGCGCTATACCCGCTGACCGCTTGATCCAGCGCTTCACAGGCGAAAAATTGAATTGATTTATCGATAGTTAATACTATATCAGCGCCATCTTCGGCTTTTTCGAATTTTTTGCCGGCCACGCTTATCCAGCGGCCGGAACTGTCCAATTCTGAACTTAAAAATCCGGTTTTCCCGGCCAATAAATCGTTGTAATGGCCTTCCAATCCGTATTTACCGGCATTTTCCGAAAAACTGACAAATCCGAGAATGTTGCTGCCGATATTTTTTTCCGGATAGTATCTTGATTTTTCCGGACTCAAGTGAATGCCCTTGATATTCAATTCTTGCAGCCGCTTAGCTGTTTCATCGTCAACTCGATGCTCAATCGGTTCATACGGATCGTTTTCTTTGCTGAGCTTTTCGAGCAGCGCCTTTTCCTGCTCTTCATCGTCAATATGAAAAACTTCTTTAAGCTTGGATAGTGTTTCTTCGGGATCGTCGATTTCATATGGCTTAGCAAAAACCAAAGTCAATTCTTTATTCGTCGCCAGCGGATATAAATCTTCTTCGTCAAAAACGCTGACTTTATCGTCCCTGACCAAAATATCGCCGCGCACCGGAAAAAGCTGCTTAAATATTTCATACTGGTTCGAGGCCAGGGCAAAATAATATTGATGGTCCAATACTTGCAGCTTAAAAAGCTTCCCCACCATTAAAACGGTGACAATCATAAAAATTACCTTCAAAAAAATTATCCGGCGGTCATTTTTCGGGGTCTTTTTTTTATTTTCACTTTTTTCGTTTGTATTAAAATATCGACGCATAACCGAAGTGTTGCACAAATATAAAATACCACAAAATTCGCATTATTAAAAGTGGTGATCTGGCCGAAGTTTTGCTATAATTAGGTCAATGAATAAATCAATTTTAAAATATGGCAAAAAATAAATCCGAACAAGCCTGGAAAGAGTTTGAATCACGCATAAATAGATTGCGGAAAAAACAGCTTGAGACGCTAAATAAATACAGCCAGCGCCTCGCTGATCGAAAAATCAAACAAATTCAGGAGGAAATAAAGCAAAAATAATATGGTTTTAGGAGAACATGAAATAAAAAATACGGAAATCCCGGCCGCGCCGGAAAAAGAAGGATTGCCGACGCCGGAAGATGTAGAAGCAAAGCCTGAGGAAATTATGACAAAAGCCGAAGCGGCGGTCGAGGAGTTCAAGACTGGCGGCTTGCCTTTGGCTGAAAAAATGGCTGAGGGCGAGCCGGTGGATAAGGACATAGAAGCTGAGCTCACTGGACTAGATGAGGAGGCGGAAGGGGCGAAAGACATCTTGACCGCGGAAGTGGCGCCGGCTGATAAAGAAAAGGCTGAAGCGGAACAATCATTCGAACGAGCGAAAAAAATTATCGACAAAATAAATGAATTAACAGATAAATACGGCAATGATCTTGATAATATTCCGGATGCGGAAATAAAAAAATCGAAGTAGAGATGAGAGATAAATTTTACAATGAGCTGCAATTTCTAACGAAAAATAACCCGGATTACGCGGTAGCGCTAGTCAAAAAAATAAAACATTCGCAAGTAAAGCAGAATATTGAGGACGACATGATTTCAAAAATAAATGAAAAGAGCTCAAAATATTTTATTGACAACTTTTCTTCACTTGAGTTATCACCTGATAATATTCAACATTTTCAAAAAGCGCTATTAAAATCCGCCCCGGACATGGTTCTCGGTTCTCTGGATAAATTAGGTTTATCATCTGAGAAATTTGTAGAAATCGCGATTATCGAAAATTATGAATATTTATCAAAAAACATAACAAACTTTAATTTATCACCTGAGCAAAAGTCTGATCTTATTGATCGATGTATTATAAATGGAAAAATTGATAACATTTTTACAAATCTAGCCGCTTTTGGTATTTCGGAAAATGAATTAGTAGATCGCGCGATAGATAAAAACGCGGATTCCTTAATAGACCATCTGGGACGAAAGGGAATTTCCGCCGATCAAAAAGAAAAAATTATTAGCAAAGTACTCAACATATGGAAACCATATGGCGGAAGCCATTATGTAGAAAATTTGATAAAGGTTCTCTCACCTGAAGATTTAGAAAAAATCAAAGATACGCTGATACGTTACCATTTTATCGCCGTATTAAAATTTTCTGACAAACTTAATTTAAAACCCGAGGAAATAAAAGAAAATATCCACCGATTTATACAACGCGACCCCGAAACCGCGTTCGAAAATCTTCAAAAGCTTGCCGTAACGCAAGAAGAATTTGCGGAATTATTAATAATATATTCCCCTAAAAAAGTCCCGTCGTTTCTATCAAAACTTACTATTTCTCCAGAGCAGCAAAACAGGCTTATTGATGAATTAACAAATCAATATCCTGCCGATCTTCTACGCGATCTGGACAAACTCACTCTTTCCCCGGAACAACAAAATAATCTGATAGACGCCTTGATTCAAAAGCATCCAGCAGAACTTCTTAATTACATAGGGAAAATTTATATTCCCCATGACCAAATGAGTCGCCTCGTCGATAAACTTATCGAACAAACCCCATCCATTCTCCTTCAGCATTTGAAAGACTTTGCCTTTTCCCAGAAACAGCGAAATGACCTCATCGAAAATCTGATTAAAAAAAATCCCATCGCAATGCTTTCAGCCCTGAAAAAGTTAAGCCTCTCGCTCGAGCAACAAAATACACTTATCAATAAATTAATCCAAGAGGATCCCTTAGAACTTCTAAATAATCTGGGAAAATTACCGCCTTCACCTGAACAGCAAAAACAACTGGCCGAAGCAGCGTCAAAAACATCAATGAAAAAATTATTCTCTTATCCGCAGGTATTAGCCAGCCTCGCCTGGGAAAAGCCAGTGATAAAATTGCGCGATATTCAAGATTTTTCAGCTAATGAAAACCATTGCCCATGGACAAAAGAAATTCAGCCTCTGCTAAAACAAATGACTGACGAAAACCGCCTATCTTTAGAAAAAACAGAAGACGGAGAAATGTTTTTGTCTTTCATTAAAGAATTCGGGGCGTTTAATATGCCTTTGCTGTGCGGCAGCTATGTGGAATTAAAAAAAATTACAGATCTTTCCGAATTGGAGCCTAACACCAGAAAGAATTTGGAAGAAGCCGTCGGCAGTCTTGAGAAATTCAAAACTCCGGATGGAGTTATAAATGAAATTAGAAATTTTAAAAGAAAGCTGCAACAAGAGCTTCTCCGAGACAAAATCCCTGCTAAAATAGATACCGCGCTGGGAATCGAGGTGCTCGGGGCTTTAAAAGGAACTACCAAATGGGCAGGAATGGGATCGATGTCAAACTTAATCAATGTCTGGCGAAAAACAGCGGCGGAAATCCCTCAGCTGGCCGAATTGCCAGAAGGCTATGAAGAAAAACCGATCGAAATCTCCGAAACTGAAGCTATCAAGATATCAGATGAAGAAAAAAACACAAGGGAAAATGCGCTTCTTGAAAATAAAACCTTGCAGGCCATGTTTGAAAATCTGCGCGATGCCATGAAAGAAGGATCAAAAATCGAGGATGTCAATGGCTATTGGCAAGGGCAAAAGGAATTAATAAAGGGAACGCTGTCAGAAAAACTTGAAAAAGCTCGCGCTAAATTAAGCGAAGTTCCGGACAAAGCCAACAAAGGAATCCAAAAAAGCATTGAAAATTTGGAAAACACTTTAAGCGCGGTAGAGGGGCTGGAAATAAAAAAAGACGCGTCCGAAGAAGAAGTCGTGCAATTTATGAGCGATCTGGCAGACATCAAAGAGGCAAAAAACGCCTTGCAGGTCATGTCAGCGTTTCATCTTAAGAAAATCATTCCAGACGGCTGGCGGAGTCACTTTGATTCTCTGGCCGCCGGCGAGGGCGAGGCGACAAAGCAAGATATTTCACAAATGTCAGATTTATTATTGCAATTCATCAATGAACATTATTTGCATCCGGAACAAAAACAGCATCACGCTTATCACTCTCCTTTCAGCAATAAATTGCGTAAAACATTGGAAGATGTCTGGCAGACAAGAGAAGATCCGGCAAAGCATCTGATACATCAAACAAACGCGCAACTGCAGCAAATATCAGAACAAGGTAAAATCACCAAGAAAAAAACCGAAATCGCTCTCGTGTCCGCCAAAGGACTTTTGCGCGTCTTTTCCGGAGACATTGGCGACGCGTGTTACACTTCGCAACATGACATGCTGGCCAAAGGCGAATTCCCGGGGATAACCAGCATCAATATCGTGACCAATCGAAATAAAGCTCAGGAACGCATTGACGGTTCGGTTTTATTTATCGAGACAAAAACGCCTGACGGAAAAAAGGTTTTAAACATCAGGGCTAATAATCCAAGAGAAAATTTGCTGGGCCGGGTAAATGGCGACGCGCTAATAAAGGAAATTATTAAATACGCGAAAGAAACGGCGCAAAGAAGAAAAATTGACATCGTGGCTCTGCCGTTAGACGGCGCGAGCCATTCATCTTCCAACCGACCGACAGTATCCGCGTATTATCAAAAAAACTTTTCAAAGAACAAAAAAGTCGAATTGGTTAATGAACCGGAAACAAATTTCAATAATTACTCGAATTGGAATCCTGACGGCAAAAGCCCAGTCGTGGCGATTTGGAATAAAAGAACATTCCGAGCTTCGCGTAAATACAAAGCGCCGAAAATAGGCGCGAAGGCCATAAAAAAGATAAAAAAATAACCAAACCAAAAAGAGGAGCATCCCGCTCCCCTTTTTATATTTCCTAAAATCAATTACTTTTGCTCCGCCTTTTTTGCGAAACCTTCAAACGCGCGCAATACCTCAAGCGGCGCCACGAATACTATCGTATTCGACTGATCGGAAGACACGTCGTTTATGGTCTGCAAAGTTCTCAGATGCAATGCGCCCGGAGCCGTGCTCAAAGTCTGAGCGGCTTTGGCGATATTTTCGGCGGCAATGCGCTCGCCTTCGGCATTGATAATGACCGCTCTTCTTTCTCTTTCCGCCTCTGCTTGCTTGGCAATAGTTCTTTCCATGTCGCCGGGCAAAACTATGTCTTTTAATTCGACGTTGTCGACCTTGATTCCCCAAGCATCGGTGGCTTTGTCAACAATGTCTTTGATTCGCTGTGAAATCATTTCGCGCGAGCTTAAAAGCTCGTCCAAGGTGACTTCACCGACGACATTTCTCATGGTAGTCTGAGCTAATTGAGAAACGGCCCAGAAAAAGTTTTCGACTTCGAGGATTGCTTTTTCCGCAGAAGATACATTCCAATAAATCACGGCATTGACGCCGACTGACACATTGTCTTTGGTGATGGCCTTTTGTTCAGGAACGTCAACAGCTTTGATGCGCAGATCCACCTTTTTCATGCTCTGGAAAATCGGAAGAACGATTCTCCAGCCAGGATTTTTCATACCCACGTATTTTCCCATGGTGAATTTGACGCCGCGCTCATACTGATTGATCTGGCGCAAGCTGATCAAAATAATGAACAGGACGATGACTAGAATCGGGATAATTGCTGTCATATTTGGTCATGAATCATGGAACATGAAACATGGAACATTTATTCCATCCCATCTCCATAATCCGCTGTTATTTTAATTATTTATTAACAAAATATTAAATTGTCAGTATTCAGGAGATACTTCTTTCGCATCAGCCGGGATGGAAATCTCAACCGGTTCATTATACTGGTCAAGGGTTAAATCAGCTGAGAAATCAAGCTGCTGATCATCTTCTTCGATCGGCATATTAACTTTTAGTCTGCTTATATAAAAGCTTGACTGATCAATCCATATTTCCGCGTCAATTTTTTCCGCCTGGTCGAGCAGCGGCTCGAGCTCGTCACGCATGTCCCGTGTCACTTCCATCTTTTTCACTTTCGCCCAGTCTTCCATATATTTCACAGCTTCAGCGCGGTCAAATGCGAGTTTATAATGATACGCTGTTGATGCTTTTGATTTTTCGACTCCGAAATCCTGCGCGACTTTAAACAAACGATGATTTTTCAGCAGCTGCTTGAGCTGATACATTTCTTCCGGGGTCAATTCCGTCTGAGCAAACGGCTTTTTCGTCCATACATTGCGCTCGACGTTTGGCATAAAAAATGCCGGCGCCTGCTCGATTAATAAATACATATAATCGTCGGCCAGCATGGTTTTACCTTTTCCGGAAATAGTCACCCCTTGGGTCTCGAGCTGACCGCTGACATCCGATTTGGCCTTGGCGCTTTTTTCCGTTTGATCAACATAACCGTCCAGATTGAAGCTGAAATTCAGCGCGCCACCACCGGCTGCGCTGCCGAAAAGCGGCGTATTCGTGCTGACATCGACCAACCCCTGCAAGTGAAAAGTTTTCGCCGAATCAATCATGGCCGCCGTCATCCTATCCATGACTTGTTCCGAAGTCATCGCCGACCGCCGCTGACATCGCCCTTCGGCTCCGATCAAGGAAATCGAAATCGCCGCCAGCAACAGCAAATAAAGTAACTTCTTCATAATCATTTGATTATAAATTAAATTCTATTTCTTTCCAGTCGTCGGCCACCTCATCCCATTGATAAGCCATGAATTGATAGACCAGTTCTTGCTCGGAATAAACATAATCGACTTTGACGTCACCGCCGACTCGGTTTGAATACAAAGTTTTTTTATCCAAAATCTTGGGTTTTGAAATGAATTCAATCCTCATTCGTCCCATTGGCCCAAAAAACTCCATAAATTCGAGCGTGGCGCCGGGAATATCGGCGATTATCTCCCGGCCGGATTCGATCACTTCAAAATTACCGTTGACCATTTCCTTTATTTCTTCCCATTTTTCAGGTATCATATATTTATTACATCTTAGCAACTTTTTAAGGCGAAATCAACTGATAATTGACTTTCAGCCATAATAATTTTAAAATAAACAATAGCTATGATTTTTCGAACAATTTCAAAGTTTTTTATAAAATTATTTCATATGAATAAATCGCAAAACCATTCTTTAAATGACGCGAAAATTAAAGCGCTCGAAGAAGCCTGGGGAAAATTTCAAAAAGAAATGGCGCTGCTCAAGAAAAGACAGCTGCAAATCATCAAGGATTTTCAAAAAAAATCAGAAGCGGAAGAAATAAAACAAACGCAAAAACAAATTAATGAAGAATAATATGGTCATATCAGACAAACCCATCAGGCATTCGCGGCCGGCTGAAAAGCCAGAAGAAATCACCACTCGCCAAGAACAAGCTGAAATAGTGGCGGAAAAAAAAATTGATCTGGATAGAATAGCCGATGCGCAGACAATCAACATCAATTCGTCGCTGCGCGATCTGGAAGAAACGCGCGGTTCGCGGGAATACGATTCAGCCACCAAGTATCAATTGGACGCCATCAGCGAACGAGGGAGGGCGCTGGCCGCGGCGGCCATCGAAGATACTCAGGCCATCGCTGAAACATCTTCTCAGCGGGCATTAAAATCGAAAACCCGCCGGGGCGCATTGGATAGGATAATCGCGGCGGAGGTGGCCGAAAAGGAAAAAATAATCTTCGGACCGGAAAACGCTTCACTGCCACCGGTGGTCAGAACGGGAATATCGGTTGAAGACTTACGTCGCTTTGAGCGCGAAAAAGAGGCCAGCTCTGACAGGATCGCGGAAATAACGCGCCAGATGGAAAATAATAAAGAAGAAGTCATCAGAGATCTGTTTGAAACTGTCGAAGATTTACACGATACGCTGCGAAAAAAAACCGATGAAAAAGAAAAATTCAAAACGGCGGCCGGACATATAAAAAATATCGATCGGATAATCAAAAAAATAATGAAAAGACATTCGGGCACCACGGAAAAAATAATTCGGCTGACGCCCGATCAGCTAAGCGCCATTCGAGCCATCGAAGATATTATCACCAGTCCGCCGCGAGAACTGGAGGCCAAACTTGACGCGATACTCGGAGAAGAAAAAGCCGCTTAAATGTGATAAAAAACAAGGGAATTTTCCCCTGTTTTTTTTCGAAAGGCAAAAGCAGCAAAGAGAACTGCGACCGAATTTCATATCACCTATTTCCATTGCCTGGCGAAATGAGATCACAAACGATTGCGAATTCGTTTCATTAACTCCAAGAAAAACTCAAGGTTGTTCAGCGTCGCCAGACGCTGAGCCAGCGGCTCCTCGACATCGAATAAGTGCCTCAAATAGGCTTTTGAATAATTTCGCAATATTTTAAATTTGCTTTCAGAATTAATCGGCGAAAAATCCTCTTTGAACGGCTCGCTTTTAATATTAATCGCGTAATAAAAATCTTTGTCAGCCTTTAATTTCGCAGCCATTAAATTTTTAAAATCAATATCTTCCTTAAATAAATACAACCGGCCGTGCCGCGCTTCGCGCGTCGGTATCACGCAGTCAAACATGTCCACGCCGCGCTTGACCGCTTCGATGATATTTTCAGGCTTGCCGACTCCCATTAAATACCGCGGCTTATCCTCGGGCAGCGCCGGGCAAGCATAATCCAAAACTTCATACATTTCACGATGGCTCTCGCCCACCGCCAAACCGCCGATGGCATAGCCTTCAAAATCAATCGAAGTTATTTGCTCAATGCTTTTCAGACGCAAATCTTTATCTGTGCCGCCCTGGACAATGCCAAAAAGGGCAGATTTTTGCCGGGCCCGCCCCGATCCGGCTGAGGTGAAAAACCTTTTACACTTCTTCGCCCATTTAAAAGTCATATCCAGCGCCTCCTCGAGCTTTTCTTTCGTCGCCGGCAGTTCTGTGCAAACATCCAGCGCCATCATAATGTCAGAGCCGACGGCCATTTGCATTTCAACTGATTTTTCCGGAGTCAGCATGACCTTCGAGCCGTCAATGTGAGAAGCGAATTCAACACCTTGCTCAGATAACTTTCTGATCTTGGCCAAAGAGAAGACTTGAAATCCGCCGCTGTCTGTCAAAATTGGTCCATCCCATTTCATCATTTCATGCAAACCACCGAAATTATTCATCAAATCCTGTCCGGGTTTAAGGAGGAGATGATAAGTATTGGATAAAATAATTTGCGCTTCGAGCTGTGCCAAATCTTCATAAGTCAAATGCTTAACCGCGCCCTTGGTGGCAATGGGCATAAAAAATGGACCGGAAATGACGCCATGAGCGGTTTTAAACTCAGTTAAACGAGCTTTCGAATTTTTCGATTGTCTTTGGATCTGAAATTCCATAAATTACGAATTTATATCGCTATTCATCATATTACAAAGAATTACGAATTCATACAACTTTTGACATTTAATAAAAGCCGCGATAAGCTTAAATGGCATTTAATCCGCGGCAAATCAAGGAGGGATAAATGCACGTGCTCAAAGAGGCATTAAGGCGTCTACTGATCCAAAAATCCGTTATTCGAGGCGACTTTACTCTTGCTTCCGGGGCAAAAAGCAAATATTACATTGACTGCAAACAAACGGCGCTGCATCCTGATGGTGCATCATTATTGGGTATGATTTTTCTTTTCATGCTTAAGAAAATGTCCGTTGATGCAGTGGCCGGAGTGACGCTCGGCGGCGATCCGCTGGTGACGGCGGTCAGTTTGGCTTCAAGATCCTTGGAAAAATCCCTGCCCGCGCTGATCGTTCGCAAACAGCCAAAAGATCACGGCACTTCCAGATGGATCGAGGGCCTGGGCAATGTTTCGGCCGGACAATCTGTCGCGCTGCTCGAAGACGTGGTCACCAGCGGCGGCTCATCACTCGACGCTTGCGGCAAAATCGAAGAAGCCGGATTGAATGTGGCGGGCATTTGCTGCATCATTGACCGGTTGCAGGGCGGTCGGGAGAAGCTTGAGTCGGCCGGCTACCAATTACATGCCATATTCACACGCGATTATTTACTAGGAGATATCGAATCAAAGTAAAAAGCTCGGGCACCACCGGGCTTTTTTAAAATTTTGCGATTCAACTTAACAAATATATTTAAAAAATGTATTATGAAATAAGCTCCCAAACAACTCACGCCGAGGATATCGATGCCCAACAGAGAATGCCGCGATCTGCTGCGGGAATTCGCTTCGTTCATCGAGGACACGTATCGGCAGTATGTTGAACAATACGGATTCGGATTATCGGCCATTTATTGCGATGGTTCCATCCTCGTCTCCATCTACCCACTGCTGGCTCAATCCGACCCCATTCCGGCCATGCTCCGGGATGATTTCATGCGGTTCATCCGAATCCCAGAACTAAATTGGGCGCTGAGATTTTCATTTCAAACTAACATTAACTGCGATTAATGATCGCCAAACGGTTTAGATGTTTCTAAACCGTTTTTTGATCATGCTGTCTGGATGTTTGACAAACATCATTATTTATGAAATAATTAAACCCCGCATATAAGGAGGACATAATGAAGACGCACGTGATCATCTTGGCTTGGTTATTTATCGGTTGCGCGCCAAGCAATAAATTGTGCCCCAAAGACACCGCGCTCAGCAATGAAAACATTACTTTGCGGCAAGCGTTGGAAAAATGCCAGCATCAAATTTCGGCAACGGCGCCAGCTGAATCGAAAAAATGCGAGCAACCGCCAATACCAAACCATAAAACGGTTCTGGGTGAAATCGAATCGATCCGAATCGCCGCGGAAAAGTATATCTCACTATCAAAAATCAAAACGGGAATTTTTCTTTTCGAATATGACAATGAGATCGTCGAATGGCAAAAAGTGAACTCACTGAACGCTGTGTTTGCCAATATCCGCGGACCGGCCAAAAGAGGCGCGCCGGATATTCGAATTTCCAAAGACTTGTATTTAATTCAAGTTAAAAACGGTAAAATAATCGACTTAATCTTGATCCTCGACAGATCGTATTAATTCCATCCAGCCAAGCTGGATTTTTAATTTGGGCATCTTGACACAAACCGAAATTCATGAAATAATATATTTCTGCCAACAAACAAAAAAGGAGGACATGATGCCCACCAAGTATTTGTGCCCAGTGATCGTCGTCGCTATGCTGACCGGGTGTGCCCGCGCCAGGCAAGCCGGCCCGGAAATTCAAATCCAAGAAACCGATAAAATCTTCTCCGCGCTGAAGAATTCAGCGCTGGAAATGCCCGAGCAAGGCATATATCTGGCAGAGCTTTTCTATCCGCTCAAGGCAGGCGATATCAGCAGCGTCAGAATGACTCGCTTCAGAGCCTCAAGCAACATCAAGCGAGTCTTCGAATTGTTTTACACGGAGAACAATCTGCCGAACCTGTATTCACTTGGAACCGAAGTGTTTTTTCTCAATATCAACAATGGAAAAATCATCGGACTGATTCGGCTGCATCCTGTGGCCATTGCCACCGAACAGCCCGCGGCATTCGATCCAAACGTCATTTATGACCTGTAAGCCCGGCTCACGAACCAGGGCTTTTTTAATAAAGAAAAGATATTCCCGATCAATCAAATTTTCAAATTGACTGATCAATTATTATCGGCGGGGCGGTTTTAAAATATTTTATTCTGTTCCCCGACCGTTTAATTATTTCAAAACGGTATTAGTTTCCAGATACCATAAATACAAATCAAGCTCAGCCAGATTCAATCCGGCCTTCTGCCCGATCTGGCGCAAAATATTTTCAATTTCCAAATAATTTTTCTTATTCAAAGATTTTGGCCGCTCGATCAAGCCTTCTTTTTCCAAAATATCGATAATGTGAAAGTCAATGATGGCCAAGTCATCATAGCCAATATTGCGGAGAAAATGGCTGGCTTCTTTCCACCCCAACCCCTTGATATTTTCAACCAACCAGTTCCGCAATTCAAATTCATTCAGCTTTTTCATTAACTCCTTCAACTCATTCTTATGCTTTTGCGCCAGGGCGATATAATGGGCGCGCTTAGTATGAAACCTGGCGCCGCATTGCTTTAAAACTTTTTGCAATTTATTTTCGGGCAAATTTAAAAACCCATCGCCGACCAGAGAATGAACCCGGAGGCACTGCCGGGCCGTGGAATTGGCGGTCAGCAGACAAAAACATAATTCCTTAAAAACCTCATCATCCGATCCTCTGCCCGCTTTTTTAAATTCCGAAATCCGCCGGTCAATTTGATTTTTAACCGGCGATTTTTTCAATTCTTGGATTTTATTTGTTAAATTTTGCATAATGTATTGCCGCGCGGGCGGCCCGCCACCGGCGGGCGCGCAGGAACACAAAATTTTGTGTTCCTGCCAGGCGCGAACGCGCATCGCCCGCGCGGATAAAAATGCGGCTTGCAGGCACACGAAATTTTGCGTTCCTGCAAGCCGCGGGCCTGTTTCCATAATTATTTATTGAAATTTCTTAAATCTCTCATTAATACCATGCCAATTGACAATATTCCAAAACGCCTCGACAAATTTGGCTCGTTCATTTTTATAATCCAGATAATATGCATGCTCCCAGACATCAAGCGCCATCAAAACGGGGAGGCTTGGTACCAGGTTCACGTTGTGCTTTTCAATCTGGGTAATCATTAACTTTTTTACCAAGGGATCATAGGTTAAAACTGCCCAGCCAGAACCTTCCGCGGAAACAGCCGCCAGGCTAAATTCATCCTTAAACCTCTCGACCGATCCGAATTCCTCAGCCAATGCTTTCCCCAAATCGCCGGGCTCTCCTCCCGCGCCTTGAGGCGCCATTTTTGTCCAAAAAAGAGAGTGAAGCAAATGCCCGGCCACATTAAAAGACAATTCTTTTAAAGTCGCTTTGACGTCAAGCTCAGAACCGCTTTTTCTGGCTTCAGCCAGCATATTAAAAATCTTATTAGCCGCATTGACATAACCCTGATGATGCTTGGTATGATGAATTTTTAATTGCTCCTCGCTTATGTACGGAGCCAGATCGGCGTAGCCGTAAGGCAAATCCGGCAAATTATAATACTCATGCATAGATTTTCTTTTTAAAAAATTATTTCGTTAATTCTTCCACCTCTTTTCGGCCGCCTTCAAGCTCATCGACCTGTTCTTTATCAAGTTTGAGTAAAAGCGCTTGAAATTCGCCGACATGAGTCTTTTCTTCCTTGGCAATGTCAGCGAAAACTTTTTTCAAATCTTGGTTATCGGTCATCGACGCCAGCTGCTCGTAAAGATTCACCGCGTCAAGCTCGGCGATAATGCCGGCTCTTAAAATTTCCCTGTCAATATCATCAGGATTGATTTTACCGAGTTCAAAGGGAATTTGTGACATCATAAATTTTATCTTTAATAATACTGACTTAATTTTAACACGATTCAATAAAATTAGCCAAAGCCGCCGGCCATTTTAAAAAAAGACCGGAGCGCTGCCCGGACTTTTTACTTAAATTAAGATATTCTTACACCTCGATCTTGGAAAAAAAATAGCTGCCCAAAATTAGAAACAGCAGGCTTAGTATGGATAATAAAGCCAAATCCAAACCCAGCCCCAAATGCGACAGGCCGGCCAAAGACCCTCTAAGCCCGTCGACTCCGTATGACATCGGATCTATCTTAACGGCAATTTCGAGCGCTTTAGGCAATCCTTCAAGCGGAAAAATCGCTCCGGAAAGAAAAAATATCGGCATGACCAAAAAATTCATAATTAACTGAAATCCGTGCATGTCTTTCATTAAAGAAGCGATGGCCGTGCCTAATGAGGCGAATATAAAGGCAATTAAAACGATAAACACCAGGCTGAGCGGCATGAGCGCCCAATTCTCCGGCCGAAAACCCAGAGCTAGCGTCAGCGCGAAAATGATCGCTCCCTGAAAAATGGCGACTGTCGCCCCGCCCAATGTTCGGCCAAGCATAATTTGATACCGTGGGACCGGCGCGACCAATGTTTCCTTTAAAAAACCGAACTGTTTATCCCAAATCACTTCCATGCCCGTAAATATCGACATGAATAATATGGCCATAGCGATTATTCCCGGCGCTAAAAATTGCAGGTAATCGCCTTCGCCGGCTTTTTGATAAACCGGGCCCAGCCCGAACCCCAGCGCGACCAAAAACAACAATGGCTGTCCGAGCGATCCGATGATTCTAGACTTTGATCGAAAAAATCTTTTAATTTGTCTAAGCCATAAAATGTATATTGTCTTCATATTACTTTCTGAAAACGGCCCGCCTCATTCTCATATCATCGGTGGCGTCAGCGTTTTCTTCTCTAATTTGGCGGCCGGTTAATTTTAGAAACACTTCTTCCAAAGATCCTGCTCCGGATTGGGATTTCAGCTCCTCAACAGTACCAATGGAAATTATCTTACCCTGATCGATAATCGCCACTCGATCGGCGACCTTTTCTACTTCATCCATATAATGCGTGGTAAGAAAAACGGTCACCCCTTCCGTTTTATTTATATCCATCATGTACTCCCAAATGTGATTTCTTGTTTGCGGGTCAAGCCCGAGCGTCGGCTCGTCTAAAAAAATAATTTTGGGATGATGCAGCAAGCCACGGGCAATTTCCAAGCGGCGTTTCATGCCGCCGGAAAACTTTTTTACCTGATCTTTTCTTCGATCCCAAAGTTCCACGAAATCAAGTAATTTTTTAATTTTTTCTTTTCTTACCTTCTTCGGGACATCAAAAAGTACCGCGTGAAAATACATATTTTCAAATGCTGTCAATTCATCATCCAAGCTTTGATCCTGAAACACAATGCCAAAAGATTTTCGAATGTCATTTTTTGATGATTCCAAATCAAATCCGTTGATAACAGCGCTGCCGGACGTCGCATGAAGCAAGGTGGTCAGAATTTTAATGGTGGTAGTCTTGCCGGCGCCATTCGGACCTAAAAACGCAAAAACTTCTCCGGCGCGAACGGTAAAAGAAACATCATCAACGGCTTTGAAATCCCTGAATTGCTTGGTTAAATTTTTAACTTCAATGATGTTGGCCATAAATTACTCCGATCGTTTCACCATCAGCCCGCTTAACACCGCGGCAATGGTAAAAAAAATAGCGCCATAAAAACACGGAGATAAAAAGGGATTTTTTATCTCACCGATCACGCAAGCGGCGCAGGAGCCGGATCGCCGCCACTGAATAAATTCATAAACAAAATTTATCCAGGCAAAGACAGTTCCCAGTATTAAAACAATAAATTGAGCCAATGCCAACTTTTTCATATTTATATTTAATGAATCATTTATTTTTTCTTTTTAACCGCTTTTTTTTTGGCGATTTTTTTGGGCGCGCAGCTGGCGCAACCGCAGCATCTGGCCATATTTTTTAAAAAAAACAAAATAATGAGCAAATTTATTGTCCTTTTTTTCATCAGTCTACGATGATTGAAACTAGCATAATGCTTAGCATGGCTGAAGCAAGGATAACCATGAAGATGTAAAATCTTTTCTTCATAAATTTAATTGTTAACCTTACCTGATTATATTATAGCATCTAACCTCAAAAATGGGCAAATGTCAAGCTGCCGCCTCACAATACACAAAAAAAGCTGGACAAATGATGTTCAGCTGATTTCGATCTGTTGATCCTTTTTTCTCTTGAGTTTGGCCGGCAAGCTTTTCAGCCACCTTAAAAATCTCTGCTCTCCCTTTTCTTTGCGAAACTTTCTAAGCGTAATATGGCCGTATATCGTCAATAAAAAGTTCCGAAACCCTTGCTTTTTTGAACTGTACGGAGGCAGCAGCGATGCCAGCGCCCGCTTAATCACCCGGCCCCAGGAATAAAATCTGGGCATGGCGCCGAGCATGACCGCTTTTTGCAGCTGCCAGGCGCTGATCAGTTTCGGCTCGAAAACCGCATGATGCGAGTCATAATACCGCCAGGATTTGGAAAGCAGCCGGCCTTCTCTATCCAGTTTTTCATAGATCGCCGTGCCGGGCAGCGGCGTCAGAATGGAAAACATCACCGTATCAATTTTCATTTCAATGGCAAACTTGACCGTTTCTTTTACTGTATTCAAATCATCATTATCGCTGCCGAGCACAAACATGCCGTGAACAGCGATGCCAAACTGATGAAATGCTTTAATGCATCTTCTGATTTCGTCAACATTCTGGCTTTTATGCCATTCTTCAAGAGTTTTGGGATTGATTGATTCAAAGCCGACAAACACCTGGTTGCAGCCGGCGTCTTTGAAGAGCTTCATCAATTCATCGTCTTTGGCTGCTTTGACTGTCACTTGGGCTGACCAGCTGAACTTCACCCCTAACTTTTTACGCAATTCGATCAAACCGCGCAATATTTCTTTGGTACGATTCGGCTGACTGACAAAATTATCATCATAGTAAAAAATCGGACGACGCGGCATCAACCTGACCAGTCTTTCAGTTTCAAAAATAATCGCTTCGGTGCCGGCACAGCGCAAATTTCTGCCGAACATGGGAGTGACCGAGCAGAATTCGCATTTATACTGGCAGCCGCGGGAAGTTTGAATGGGGATAGCCCTCATTTTTCGATACCCTTCGATCAATTCCAAAGCCGGGAACGGGATATGATCGAAAACATCCTTATCCTGTTCCCTGTCCGGATTATCAATGACTTTTCCGGCGACTTTGTATGAAATACCCTTGATTTCGGGCAGCTCGATTTTGTTTTCCAGCCAAGCGACAATTTCAATTATTGTTTGCTCGCCTTCTTTTCTGACAACAATATCGGCGCCATTATCCAATGCTTCTTCTGCTAAGAATGTCACATGGGCGCCGCCCATGACCACCGGCTTATTCGGCCAGTCTTTTTTTACTCGCTTGGCGATGTCATAAGCTCTTTCCGCAGTGCAAGTGATAGTGGAAATGCCGATCAAATCAGCCTGGCCGATGAAATCCCAGTCGATTTTGGCCAGATCTTCGCAGAAAATTCTGACCTCATGTCCCAAATTTTTCAGTATTGCTCCCAAAATCGGCAAGCCCAGCCTGGGCAGGACAAACTTTTTAAAAACATGATAGCCCGGAGCGCCGGGTTCGATCAGCGCGACCTTCATGTCTGCCTCCTTGTCAATGAGCAATAAAGAAATTGTATCATTTTGAGGCACGAATTAAAAGGCTGCGGAGGATAAAATGAAAAAACGAAATGGGAGATTTCTCCACTCCCCTTCGACTCGTTCGTTTAAACCTCACTCGCTCAGGGTCGGTCGAAATAACAACGAGGGCAGGGCGCTGCAGCATTATCCAATCTCTCTCCTCTGCCTATCGCCTCTCACCTTTCGCATTTCGCAAAAAAAGCACAGAAATTAATCTGTGCCAATCATTTGACTTGTGAAGTCAAAAAAAATTTATTGTTTTTCCGCTTGAGCCACTCCCAATACTCTCTGAAAAAAATAGCGAATCCCCAGCAGACAACTTGCGGCCAAAACAGCTGATATAAAATAAACACAATGGCCAGGAAAGAAAAAAACACGCAACTAACGCACGCGATTTTTTGCTTTTCCTTATTACCGAGCATGTCTCATCCCCCTTTTTCCGACATGCGATTGTCAAATTATAACTTAAAATAAAATTTTGGTCAAGATTCCTCAAGCAGTACTCTTTATACTAAAAAACGGCCCAATTATGGGCAGAATTTTTAATATTATCAAGCGATTTTTACTTTTTGATCATGTCTTTTCAATAAAACAGTCAAAATTGGCGGCGTCAGCAGTGTTGTTAATATTACCATTATAACGATTACCGAATAGACAGAATCAGACACCACTCCCAAGGCTTTGCCGATTGACGCGAAAATCAGACCGACCTCTCCGCGCGGCACCATGCCAAATCCGATAATAGATTTATTCACTCCCTTTCCGGCGACAAATCCGGTAATGTATTTGCCGATAAAAGCGACAACGGTGATGCCGAGCGCCACCAGCAATATTTTTACGTTAAATAGAGTTTCCAGCTTTACTCCCATGCCCGTCATGACAAAAAATATCGGTATTAAAAACATGCCTACCGGCGCCACCAAATCCTCAATATGCCGGTGCGCGTGCGGCTCGATGGCTTCTTCGACTTTCTCCTGAATTTCAATCGGCGCGCCTTCAACCGCTTTTTTCATGTCACTAACCACTTTCGGATCTTTAAAATATTTAAAATGAACGGGATCGAGCACCAGACCGGCCGCGAACGCGCCGACAATCGGCGCCAAGCCGATTTTTTGCGCCAAAAAGGCAAAAAGCAGGCCAAAACAGATGGCTAAGGTAAATTTCATACCCACGCCAGTCTGAATCTTGGCAAAAGCCCGGCCCAGCCATTTGGCGATCAATTGACCGACCACTATGGCGCCGACCAAAAACAGAATCGCCTTGGCGACAATAATGCTGATCGCACCGATACTCACGGCGCCGATGGTGACGATGGCGGAGACGACGGCCAGGATAATCAAACCCAGAACGTCGTCAATAACTGCCGCGCCTAAAATAATTTGCGCTTCCGGAATTTTTAATTTGCCCAAATCCTGAAAAACTCTCGCGGTGATGCCGACCGAAGTGGCGGTTAAAGCGGCGCCTAAAAACAAATAGGCGTTACTGGACAAACCGGGTAAAAGCATCGGTCCCACCACGTATGTTCCCAGCACAAAAGGAGCAACCACGCCAACGCAGGCGACAATAAAAGCTTTGACTCCCACTCTTTTCATCTCCTTGATGTTGGACTCAAGCCCGATTTGGAATAATAAAATAACCACACCCAATTCCGCCAAGAAAGTTATGGTTTCATTCATTTTCAACGGCTCGAAAAAATTAATACCCAATAGAACCAAATTACCCAAAACAACGCCAATCACCAATTCGCCCAATACCGATGGCTGGCCGAATCGCTCGACCAGGCTGGACAGCTTGGCCGCGACTAAAATAATGGCGATCCACATGAAGGTTTGCGCGGCCGCGGCGCCATGTCCTTCCTCGGCTTCGGAAGAATGGTCAGAAGCATTTTCCGCTGCCACGGTTTCGGTCGCAGGATGCGCTGAGTCGGCCGGCAATGGAATCAGTCCGTTTTCTTGCGCAAAAACCCCAGGCACGATGAAAGCGCCGGCGATTAAAACAATTATTATCCAACTGCGTACGCTTTTAAAATTCGGCATAATTTTCAATGGAAAATAACCGACAATTCTCCGTGTAAATAAAAAAAGATTTCGCCAAATCCCCATAAATTTATATGTATTAATTTCAAAAATCTGACAAGATTATATCGTGTTTAAAAAATATTTTCAAGCGATTTATAAACAGGGCCGATTCATGGCCGGACATGGTAAAACCGAATTCGAATTCGGTTTTACCATGTCCGGTGCAGAGACGCGCCGCGGCGCGTCTCTGCGGCCGGCGCGTGCGCCGGCCGTGAATCGGCCAGAAACAAAACCCGGTTTTACCCGGGCGTTATATGCGTTATGTTGGCGTTATATTGCGTTATTTTGGCGTTATTTTGCGTTATGTTGCGTTATATTGCGTTATTTTGCGTTATATTGGCGTTATGTTGCGTTATATTGCGTTATTTTGGCGTTATGTTGCGTTATATTGCGTTATTTTGGCGTTATATTGCGTTATTTTGGCGTTATTTTGCGTTATGTTGCGTTATATTGCGTTATTTTGCGTTATGTTGCGTTATATTGGCGTTATGTTGCGTTATATTGCGTTATTTTGGCGTTATGTTGCGTTATATTGCGTTATTTTGGCGTTATGTTGCGTTATTTTGGCGTTATTTTGCGTTATTTTACGTTATTGGCAATCTGCAGGGCACGATTCGGCTGTCTCCGAGCACGGACACCCGACCGCTTCACAGACTATTTCCCGGCACTGGCCGTCACCGCATAAATCTTTGCAAAAAACCTCTCCGTCCCAGCATTCATCACGATAAAATGCCCATTCTTCGCATTCAGAACCGTCCTCAAACAGGCAGAATCCCTTATCCCCGTCGATAAAATGCCGAATATCCACAGTGCCGCCCCAATCCTGGCAATACGCTGAAGCCGGATTCGCCAGGCCGATGCCGGCTCCGTCTTCTTCTGATTCAATGATTTGAAAATCTCTTGACCAGAGAAGCTGCGGCTCTTGTTCGCCTTCGAATTCGACGCCGTACATTTCAACTGTATATTTGAAGGGATCAAGATAGCCGAGAGTGATGTCGACTTCATAATCGCAGACGCAGCGGCACATTTCACCGGTATTTGATTCAAGCAATTTAATTGTCGTTTTATCATCTTCGACGACTGTATCCATTATTTCCACTTCAATATCAGCGCAGCAAACATAATTCAAATAATGCGTGAAATTTACATAATTGCCGTCAATGGTCATGTCGGCTATTCTGTCTTTTTTTTCTTGCGCCAGCGGATCGCGAAGCTTTTCCTCATCGCAGCCACGGACCTCGTAATCGACTCCCCACTCAGAATCAAATTCCCACTCATCCTCGTCAATCTCTTCCACAAAAAGCCGGCCGTCGGCCGTGCGGCACTGGCGCGGATAGCTTTCCATCACCGGATTGCCCGCGGCCGCGCACTCGTCGAAATTTTCGATTTTTCCCTCATCCGCGTCTTGACCCAAGTCAATATTTTTAATAATCGAAAAATTGGTGACAGCCAAATAAACTCCAAACCCCAGCGCGGCAATCACTATTCCCCCGGCAATTCCTAAAATTATTTTGTGATTCATAAATTATTCAAACGAGTTATAAATCTCAGTGGCTATTGGAACCATGTCTTCAATATTTCTGATTATCATCATACATGAATCTCCGCCGGCCAAATATTCATCTCCCTCAGTCGGCTTCTTCGTAAAGATTATCATTTCTTTTTTCGGAATTTCAGAAACATATGCCGGATAATCGGTTACATCAGGCCGGCCTTCCCAAAGCTCTGCCTGGTAAAGCTCGCCGTCTTTTCTGTACAATCTTTTCTGAGTGTCATAAAGCATGCCTTCAAAGCCGGTTTCCGGCACCGGGCAGTAGAGCCAGCCCACTTTTTGGTCGTCAGCATCATAAAAGGAGTATATTTCATGGTCTTTTGGCGCTTCTTCTTCTTGTACAGTCCAATCCTTTGGATAAAGCATTGAAAATCCGAAAACAGACATTTTTTTCCAATTCGCTGTCGGACTGGTATTTTCTTCGACTATCGGCTGGGCCTCAGCAGAGGCTTCCCCGTTTTCAATCTTTTCCACTTTGGTTTCTAAAGCTTTTTGCTGCTCAGCAATTTCGCTCTTGAGCTCTGTCATCTGATTATTTTGCCAATATAGAAAAAGACCGATAATTAGCACAGTGCTTATCAATGCCGCGACTATGGCAAAGCCGGCGAAGGAGGGTTTGGGTGTTTGTTTTTCCATATAATTACAAATATTTATTTTATTACGAATAATTACAAATAAATTATACCATAAATACTGATAATTGTAATTAATTTTCAAAAAATTGTGTATAAAAAACCGGCATCGCAGAGGAAACCGGTTTTTTGAAATTTTTTAATGATTATAAACCATGAGTGAAGCGAAATGTCTGCATAATCGATTCAAAAACTGTAAAATCATTGGAAGTACCAGTAAAACAATCACCGGAAAATTCATAATTGTACTCGGGGCCCAAGACAATCAACATCGGAATATCCCCGCACATACCTTCTGCTAATACTTTAAGCGCTTTTAATTCTCCCTGCTCGGTTTTAATCGTGATTTTCGTTATCGATGAATAATCAATGTCCTTCACACTATCTTCGGCTGACATGCTATCCAAGAATTGCAATACATACTGTCTTCTCCATGCGCAATTTTCCGAACTGACTAATGGACCGAAGTTGACTTGACCCAGCACTCCTCTTTTATTAGGATCGTAAGGAGCAACCACATCATAGGGATCCAGCGAATATTTTGAATTCACCCAATCAGCATTATATGGTATGTCAAATGAACTTCCTGTGCGTTGGCTGAAATATGTTTTAACTTTGTCAGCCGCCACAGGCTTAGTCAATTCACATTCCATCTCCGATGCTTTTAGGTTCGCCTCATATGTCGGATTGTACTGAAATACTCCTTGAATTGGCTTTAATAAAATTCTTGTTTCGCTTCCAACAGAGCTAACCGCTTCCCCTGTCGCCTCGGGAGCCAACTTCTGAACTTGATTTTGCAGCATTGTCTGATTCTCCGCCAGCCGCTGGATCGGCGAGCCAATCAATGAAAAATACCACATGTAGCCGACACAGGCGATCACTGTGGCGACCGTTATTATCGCTGTTATCAGCATAATGTAACACGGCAAGAGGCATTTTGTTTTTTTGTCTGTTTGTTTGGGCATAAAATAGCAAATTACGAATATTATTTATTTTTATTACGAATAATTACAAATATTTCTAATTTACAAACACATTAGAATCGCTCCATGATCCATGACGTTTCTATTATAACACAAAATATAAAAACCGGCACAATAATTTGCGCCGGTTTTAACAAATTTATTTCAACTTAATTGTCGGCTGGATCACTTTTCTCACCTCATCGCAGCCGATCGGCCGGCCGGAGCCATCATTAAAACCGGTGCCGCAACCGGAAACAAATAATAAATACCGATCATTGACCATTGTCGGATACAAATCGCCGCCGGCGGCGCAAAAATTAAAATCGTTCTCAAACTCAGCCATCGTTTTATATCCAAACCGATTCGGCACTACTGTCACCATCCATTCATTCGGCTCTTGTGAATCTTTATTGTATTTGAATGAATAAACCACGGCTTTGTCTTTTCCTCCAAACTCATTCAATAACCTCACGAAATACGCCTCGTTTTTATCGGTGCCGCATTCATCGCTTTGAGCGGAAAGGTTTGACGGCGTAAACACCGTTAAAGCGTCCATGGATTTTTTGCCGTAGCCAAAATTATTTCCGGCGTCACTGTATAAAAATTCGGCCATCGAGCTCAACGAAGCGTCGCTGCCCGGCATCGTTTGGATGTTGTCTATTTGCTCTTGAAGCTTCAGCTGATTATCGACGATAATCTGCAATGGGCCGATCACACTGGTATAATACCAGACATAGCCACCGCCGACCAAGAGAATCAGCAATGCCAGCCCGGCGACAATCATCATCGTCGCTGCCGGGATGGCTGACGGCTTAAATTTTTTTTGTGCTTTTTGTTTTGGCATAAAGATAAATTTTATTTTAAATATGTCGTTAGCTGGAAAAAAAATTAAGAGGTTATGAGGTTATGAGGTTACGACGTTACGAGGTTAATTGTTGATTGGTATAAGAAAGGCGATGGGCGAGACGCGAGATACGCAAGGCAATAAGCAGAAGCCTGACTTGAGCGTCGTTAAAGGGGCAATAGTCCATAGTAACGTACTACTGGTCAGGCAGGCCGCCTCTTGCCTACTGCCTCATAACATTGCTCCATGTTGTATTAATTCTACCACAAATATATCATTTACCAAAACTAACTGTTAATAATTGACATTTTAATATTTTTTTAATAAGATAAAATACCGTCTGGATGAGGAGGAGGCCATGAGACGCGAAATTCTGTTGGTGCCCGCAGGCGGAATCAAGCCGGTTGATCAGCTGGCGGCAAAAGACACTCTCAATCGCTGTCAACGCGCCAAAATGATGTGGCATACTCGTGAGTATTTCTGTATTCTCACCTGCGGCGGCGTTTTTCTGCCGCCTGATATTCAACAAACTCCGGCTGCGGAATTGATGCGGCGCTGGTTTGACTCTCACCACGTGCCCGGCGATCGCGTTATCGCGGAAAAAGAATCGCTAGACACGTACCAGAATGTTAAATACTCGATCGATTTGCTCAAACAATGCGGACTGACTGACGCCAGAATCACAGTGCTAACAGATTGGCAGCACGCGATCAGGCTGTGGATCACTTTTTTAAGCTACGGCATAAGAGTTAAAATCAAAACGGTCAGACACCAAATGAGCTGGATTGAAAGAATGAAAGAATTCGTCTTCATGTTTGTTCACCTGATCGATCCACGGGGATCATGGTTCGTCGGTCGGATCAATCGCAAAAAAAGAATGCAAAAAAGCCCATCCAACGGATGAGGCTTTTTTACGTCCAGCTGTTAAAAGAACCATTATCGCTTGGCGACGCCTGTTGAAGTCGCTTCGATATATGAAAATTCGGTTATTGGCACCATGTCTAAATTCTGAATTTTTTCATTTAGTTCGGCCATTGACCTGAGCTTGACCGCTTCCATGCTCATCTTTTTATTGCCGTCCTGCAACACACCAATCCGGCCTTCAAGCTCCTGAATCTTAAATCCCTTGGTGGCCAGGCTGTTAATCTGCATCAAGTAAAGAAACACCGAGCCAACCAATAGCAATATCAATAAAATTTTTATAAATAGAAAATTTTTAAATTTGAAAGGCTTTATTTCTCTGGTAATTTTAGGCGACTGGATTGATTTCACCCGAGAAAATTTTGAAAATTTTAAAAAGGGAGACATATTTGGTCATGTAACACGGATCATGGATCATGAAACATGTATCAATTTTATTTTTGTTTTTGGTGTTTTCGCCTGGAAATTCACTTAAATCCGTTCCGCCACTCTAAGCTTCGCCGACCTTGCGCGTGGATTCTCCTTCACTTCCGCAGCAGATGCGATAACCGGTTTTTTTGTTATAATTTTTAATATTGCCCGATGTCCGCAGCGGCATTCCGGAATTTCCGACGGACAAACGCAATCTTTGCTCTCTCGTTGAAAAAATTGCTTGATAATCCGATCTTCGAGCGAATGAAAACTGATGACCGCGATTTTAGATCCGACTGGCATCAATCCAGCCGCCTGCGCCAATGTGCTTTTTATATTTTCCAGCTCGTTATTGACGGCAATGCGCAAAGCTTGAAAAACCTTGGTCGCCGGGTGTATTTTCCCTTTTCTCGGCAAGCCTTTCACTCGTTCAATCAAATCCACCAGCTGATGAGTAGTTTTGAATTTTCTATTTCGGCGATATTTGACGATCTCAGCCACTATTTTATGAAATTTTTCCTCTTCACCGAATTCCTTTAATATTTTTTTCAGTTCCGGCTCAGACCAATTATTCAATATCTGACCGGCGGTTAAACCGTTCGTCAAGCTAAAACGCATATCCAGCGGCTCATCTGTCAAAAAGCTGAATCCCCGGCCTGAAGATTTCAGCTGGTCAGAGGATAACCCCAGATCAAGTAACACGCCGCTGAAATCAGCAAAATCATTTTCTTGAACGACTTTTTTCAAATTCGAATAGTTATCTCTAATCAATGTTAATCGCGGCAAATATTCCTTTAAGGTTTGTTTGGCCTCAATAACGGCATTTTCATCCCAGTCCAGGGCCAGCACTTTTCCGTTTGGTCTGGTTTTTTCCAGCAGCTCTCGCGTATGCCCGCCGGCTCCCAAAGTGCAATCAATAAAATTCTGATTCGGCTGCGGATCAAGCGACTCTATCACCTCCTTTATCAAAACTGGTTTGTGAATAGCCATACAAGCGATGCCAATATACTAATGCATGCGAATTATACGAATGCTTTTGTAATATTAGTATCATTAGTATCAATTCGTATATTAGCATCGATTTACACGTCAAGATTCTCCAGCTCTTCCGCGATCTGCGCCGAAGCTTTCTCATTCCCCTGCTTATATTTATTCCAGGCCATTTCATCCCAAAGCTCCAAACGATTTAGTAATCCGGCCACGATTACATTTTTTTTCAGGCCGGCAAATTTTTTCAAATAATCCGGAATTTTAATTCTGCCCTGCTTATCAATGCCGACATCCATCGCTCCGGACAGCATAAAGCGGCTGAACGCCCTGGTATTTGATTTGCTTATGGGCAATGCCGATAATTTTTCCGCCAATTTACTCCATTCCTTTTTAGTGTATAAGAACAAACAATTATCCAAGCCTCGGGTAACGACAGCGCCTTCTTTCAATATCGAACGAAATTTAACCGGCACTGCCAGTCGGTCTTTTTGGTCCAGACTATGTTGGTACTCACCGATGAACATATGTCATGTATCATGTAACATGGAGCATGGAGCATGGAGCATGGAGCATGGAGCATGGAACAAGAAACTAGCATCTTTAATACTTAATAATAATCAATTTCCAATCTTGCCTGCACTGAGCGACCCCGAGCAAGTCGAGGGGGAGTCGAAGGGTACTATCTTGTAACAAAAATAAAGTGAACCTGGCGGGAAATTAATTATAGCTCAGTTAACTTCCCGCCAGATTTTCCCCACTTTTCCCCACAAAAATTTCCACTAACTCCATTATACCCCACTTATATTATCCTATCAACCATTATTCAACACCAGTGCAAAAACAAAAAAACGCCATATATTTAAGCTTTTTTTATGTGAATATCATTTCTGTGGATAAAAAGTGCATTGAAAACTTTTGACTTTTCACTTTTCACTTTTAACTTTCCGCCTGACTTATCCCCATTTTTGTGGATAAAAAAGCAGAATTCAATAAATCCTGCCATAATAACTCCTTTATTTGCCAAATTTATCAAAACTATCTTGATATACCCTATTGGCTAGCATTTGAAGCTTTATAAATATTTTTTTCTGCTGGTATAAAATTGCCAGCAGCCAATTCAGCTGTTTTTCCAATATTCTGATTCTCTCTTGCAGCTCATAAAAAATAGCCTGATCAAAATAAACGTTTGGTGTGACAAATTCCTTATTTATGTGCGCAGCTCCTTTTTGTTCTTTCAGCTGCACAGCGCAGCCGGCTATCCAGAATATCAATGAAATACAAATCCATAATATCGCTCTTTTTCTCATCTTTATTTCCTCCCCTGAATACTTCTGGCATTGTAAAGATATAAATCTCTCTTGTCAAAAAATCGCCGGACAAACATTGCCCGAGCGACTTCGCGACTTCGCGTTTTCGCGTTTTTGCGTTTTCACTTTCAATCTGTATCATTTATATAATATCCATCTTTTCTGGAAGAAGGCAAAAAATTATCTTTAGAAACTACAGGCTTTCCCAACCGCTTTTCCAGTTTCTTTCTGGCTCCGCCGGCAATATCTCCGCCAGCTTTGGCGTCTGATTTTAATTTATTCAAGCCTTGGGAATCTTCAGTCCGATGTATTTCAGTCGTCGCTCTTTCGCCCAGCATGGTAAAAATCAATTCAAAATCGTCCATATGATCGCGCAGGTTTTCCCGTTTCAATCCCTTGAGTTCTTTATATTCGTTTGGAGTAATGCCGAAAGTCGCCTTTGATATCTCAGCCGTTAAAATTTCATAATCTTTCTGCTCGCGGGCTCCGCGATTTTGCCATTCGTCTGTCAATTCCTCGCGAATAGCGATGCCGCGCATTCTATTTTCAATCCAATCGTCAGGATAGCCTTTCAACTTATAAAGCATCCTCGTGCGCTTGGTCGCCAATTCCGGATTTTCAACTTCTTGCACCCGTTCATAACCGACTTTTGCCAGCCAGCGTTTAAAGGGCTCGGCTTTTGGAGAAGGAATTGACTGAATTATGCGAAAAATTCCTTCTGTATTGGCGCAGTCGGTTTCATATTTTTTCCCATCAGACGCTTCTAATTTCAGTCGGTGACAAAATGTCACCACCTCGCTTCCTTCTTCTCTTAATCTTTGAGCAAGTTTATTCCAATATTTTCTAGCAATATAATCATCGGCTTGATCAGTAAGCGCTTGCACAACATCAATAACAGAAAACCACCATTCATTTTGAAAGAGTGTTTTCCTAATCTTTTTCCCTTTGAATAAAGCGATTTTTGTGGTTTCCATATTTTTCCTTGTACCTTATAACTTGTAGCTATTGCCTTATTTGCCCCCTTTGCCCTCTCAAGCCTTCTTAAGCCCCCTTAAGCCTTCCATTACTTACTACTGCCTCCTGCCTATTGCCTAGTAGTAATATTCGGCTCCGCATTATAAACCGGCTCGGCGATTTTTCCAGCATTGACTTTCGCGCTGAGTTTCAAAACATCCTTTAATTTGCTTTCTTCTGATTTGTATTTCTTTTTCAATTTAACCGCTTTTACCGGCACGCTCCAGGCATAGCTCAGCGCATTAGCGATCGAAATGCCGATTCTAACCGCTGAAAAGTCTCCCGGACCGGATATTACAATTATTTCATCCAGCAATTTGTAATTATTTGTAATAATTCTCTTGCTATCATTTATCTGTAATAATTTGTAATTATTTGTAATTTTATATTTATTAAATAATTTATCAATTATTTGTAATACCAGCTCTGACTGCATGAAAGGCTTTTCAACCAACACATAATCAATTAGCCGACGCGAATCGGCCAACGCTATTGAAAATTTTTGATTGGATTCGGTGCTGATGATCAATTTCATAATGCGTCTTATCTGACCCGTTAACAAGGAATTATTTTAGGTAATTTGGGCCCTAAGTTTTGCAATTTCTCTTTTATCCCGATCGGCGCCAACCCGTTTTCTGATGTCCTCGGCGTTTTTATTTAATTGTTTAAATTGTTTTTGTAACAGTTTAAGCTCTTTTTTTATTTCCGCCATTCTCTTTAATAATCCTTGTTTCGTTTTTATATTTTTCATAAATGTAATATTATGACTAATAACCGTGTTAAATTCAGTACCCTATAATACCGACTTAAACTGTCTGCGTAGCTTCCTCTCAAGTTTATCAAGTTCCAACTTAGTATTATATAAAGTTCGCTCAGAATTACGGAGTATCGGCTCTGATTGTCGTAATTGATCCTTGTTTGCCTCGATAGTATCTTCGGCTTTCTTTATACTTTCTTCTCCCTCGCTGATTCTGCTTTGAAGCAATTCAATCAGCTGCTGTTTATCTGAGGCGGTCATTGCGCCCATCTTCTCTTTTATATTCGCTAAATTTACTCGACCGACAAAATCGGGAGTATCTTCTCCATTTAAAACTGCCAGCTCGGCTCGCATTTCTTTCAGTTCATATTGGTTACTTTTAACAAACCCAGTTAGTTCGCCATTCATGTTATCTAACACCGTGGGCCATTTTTCATTATAAGGAGGGCGATGAACGGTTTGAAATGTATATTGCGTTGCGCCATAAGCTTCAGCCAAAGCTATCTGCAGTTGATTTCTTTCGCTGACAGATAATGCGCTCGGGTCCTTGCCTTCAAATGCCGCCAGCGTTCCGATTAAATTCTTTGCTTTATTATTGCTCTCTGTATTTTGTTGAACAAGATTGTTGATAGGCACTCCTTCCCGCTCAATCCAATCTTTCGTCCAATGAACTCCGGTGATCATTCTTGGTAATAGCTCATTCATAGCCTTTTTCGAATCCTCGGGTGTCGGCTCAGGCATTTCTACCGCCGGAGCCGGCTCTACTGCCGGTTTTGGTTCCTCTGCCGGCGCTTCTACTGCCGGTTCTGGTTCCTCTGCCGGCGCTTCTGCTGCCGGTTCTGGTCCCTCTGCCGGCGCTTTAACTGGGGCAACTTCTCCGCTTAAGACTGCGATTTTTTGATCTATTTGAGTAATTTCTGCTTTTAAATTTTCAAACTTTTCTATAATTTCAGCAGCTTCCTTCTTAATCGCGACTATTTCAGCCTTTACTTCAGGATCAATATTCTCTCCTTGTTCTGCTGCAAATGCCTCCGCTTCCGTTAGAGCGGCTTTCGCCTGCCGAGCTGCCTCTTCAGCCTGCGCCATCTCGGCAAGCATGCTTTCCCTCTCGACCTGTAATTTTGATTTTTCCACTTCAGCTTTTGCTGTTTCAGCCTCCTTTTTTTTCTTTATGTCTGCGGCTTCTTGCTTAGCCTTCATCGCCGCCAGTCTTTCAAATAATGCCATAGGATTGTTTTGTTAATAATTATTCGCGCTTTCGCAAATTATTGATAATGTAAAAAAATTTGTTTCCAGTCGCCCGTTTTTTATTTCCCAAACAACAAAAAATTTTTGATTGGATTCGGTGCTGATGATCAATTTCATATAATAGAAACTGGTTGTTTAGAAATTGGAAATTGGTATTAGAAAATAGAAAGTGGAAAATAGTATTTAAAACCAATTTCTATTTGCAAATTTCCATTACTATTTTCTATTTTCCAAACAACCAATTTCTACGTCTTTAGTTCCCCAATACCGCATTTATATTTCCATTATGCACAATCACCGGCGTGCCCATCGGCGCCCATTCATAAACCCACTTGGCGTTAGGAGTATACATATTGACGCAGCCATGGCTCATCCGATGCCCAAAATTGCTGTGCCAGTAGGTCCCATGGATGGTATACGGCCCATTGAACGATAAAATATAGGGGACACCCGGCAAATCGTAATTGTCGGGATTGCCCGGGCCATAATAGCCGGCCATGCGCGCGCTTCGCCTTTTGCTATAAACGGTAAATTTGCCGTAAGGCGTCGGATGCCGGTATGTGCCCGATGAGATGTAAAATGATTTAACCAATTTACCGTATTGATAAGCGTAAAGCATCTGCTTGGAAATATCGACTTCAATATGCTTTGGCCAATAATTTTTATTACCGTCAAAAAGAATTTTGGGCGCGGTGACATATTCAAACGATCCGTCATTATCGACATCGGCGGCGGCGACATTCACTCCCCCTTTATAATCCTGAGTATAAACGAAAAAATTCAAATTTTTTATTGGTTCGCCGAAACTGTTCAAAAACCGTACGTGCGGGCCACCGGTGAATCCGGCGCCGGTCACAAAAACCTTCTCGCCGTTTTCCACCGCCCAATCCAAATCCACGCCGCCGCCGAATCCCGGATGATACGCCATAAAGGAATTCAATTTGGTGCCGTCATTTTGCAAAACAGCCAACTCGGGTTTATTGCCGAAGCCGGTATTGATAATCAGCTCTCCCAGTCCATCGTCCCCCAAATCCGAAACGGCGATTTCCGCCGGTTCAAAAAAATTACCTTCCTCGTAAGCGATGGAATCCTTTATTTCCTGTCCAAATCGATTAAAAAACCGCAATATCATTTTTTCGCCATAGGTCGTGGTGATAATCTCATTCAATCCGTCGGAATTGATATCGCCGGCAAAAACCTTCACTCCTTTGCGATAGGTGTTTTCATCATCGGCCCAAAAACCTTTGACAAATTTCCAATTGCCATGGCCGTCGAATATTCTTACCTGGGGTCCGCCACGCTCTCCGGCGCCGGTAATTATTTCATCTATTCCATCATTATCGAGGTCCGCGGCGGCCAAATAAACCATACCGGTGAATCCGGGAACATATGGACGAAATTCGCTCAGCATTTGACCGTTTTGCCGATATATTTTTACCAGTGTATCATTTTTTTGATCACACAAACTTATCACCACCTCTTTGGATTTATCACCATCCATGTCGGCCAGTGCCATATCAATTTCGCCGCTGAAATCATCTGAAAAAGGATTGAATTCTCCGATCGATTTTAGATCTTTATCAAAAATTTTCACCGGCAGATCCGCGTTGGTGAACGCCGAAACGCCGGCACCGGCGAACAATACACCGCCAAGCAAAAAAAATAAAAATAAAATTTTGTTTTTCATATTATTTGGCAACGGGCGTTGCGATTAACTCCTTGATCTTATCGATCAAAACAATGTTTTTTTTGTTATTTAATATGGAGAATAAAAATTTATCTTTGATATCGCCACGCAGCACATACTCATCGGCGGTCATGAAAGTGTAATTCAGCTCGTTTTTTACCTTTTCTTTCAGCGATTTTAAAAAAGGAACAAATTTCGCTTTGGGCGCCTCGGTGACGATCAGCACGTCGGTAGGCGCATCCGCGGCGCCGATCAGCTGGCCGGTCAGCACCACCAGATGGATCGGGCTGATATTAGTCAGTAAATCCGTTATTTTATTTTCATTGACAATATTATTTTTTTTGAAAATGTTTTTCAATTCGCGGTGAAAGACGTTTTGTGTATTGAGTTTATAAAATTTTTTGGAATTCAGACCTTCCGGCAAATTCAAATCTTTGATATTTTGCTCGATCATTTGACGTTCAACGTAAACTATTTTCATTTCTTCAAGTATTTGCAATTCGCGACGAATGGAATTGATCATGGCGCCGGTAATGCGTGTTAATTCTCTGACATAAAAAACCTTATCAGGATTTTCCAAAAAAACCTGTATTAATTTGGCTCGAGTCTTTGATCCAAAAAGTTGTTCAAACATAACATCCCCAAAAAACAATCTCTTGCCAAGACATCAAATACATTGTCCGAATTCCCCTCAATTTCCCGACAATACTCCTGAACAATATTTTTTATTGTTTCGACACTTGATGCCTGAATTTGATTGCCAGATATTTCCCCTTTTTATCTATTTATAGTATAATACAAGTACAGTTGAGCAGTCAATTTCGAGCTATGGATAAACAAAAAGCCCTCAGGATAGAGGAAATTTTTCTGCCCCCGCAAGCGGTCGGGAGTGATTATTTTTGCGAAAATTTCATTATTTTTCCCGAAGGAAAAGAAAACTATGGTGGCCATATTTTGGGCATTATCGAAATTAATGCCACCCCGACTCAGCAGGGTCAGAAAATTTCGCAAACCATAATTTCCACGCTAAAAGATCATTATTATCGCCAGGTGATCACCTCGCCAGACCCTAAAAAGCTTAATTTAGAGGCTGTTTTTGAACATGCCCTGCAAAAAACCAATGAACAAGTAATCCAACTCATTCAAAACGGACAAATTCAGCTGATTTTGGAAAATTTCAATTTCCTGGTGGCGGTGGTCAAACAGGAAGAAGCCGATACCGGCGTCATTATCAGTCAGCGCGGTTCAATGCAATGCTATCTGGTGCACAAAACAAAAAAAGCCAACTATAAAATCATTGATATTTTGACCAATGCTCCGGCTGAACAATTCAATAAAGTAAAAATTTTCAACAGCATTATCTCCGGAAAAATATTCAGACCGGACACGCTAATTATTTCCAATGAAACTTTCGCGCGATTTTTTTCAACTGAAAAAATGAACCAGCTGGTGACCAGCCGGCCGATCAGAGAATTTGTCGAGGATTTTAACGTCCTGCTGCAAAAAAGGCTAAAAAACCACGGTCGCAGCTACTCGGCGATTTTTATCAAGCAAGAAGACATAAATTTATTCGAACAGGACCACGCTTCGCAAAAATCAATCAGCAGTTTGGTTTCCACGCAAGAAAACACGGAAAAATATCTGACACCGGCGATTGGCATCAATATCATGCAGAAAATTAAGAATTGCGGACACCGGCTAAAATCATTCTTGGCCTTCAAAAAGAAGCCCAAAGGCGTGATTATCGATGAAATCAGAGCCGGGACATCTGGCCACTTACTTAAAAAAATATTAAAAAAAATGAACATATTTTCCGTGTCTGCTCCAGCCGCAACCGGTGTTGATAAAACCGACGCAGCGGCGACACAAAAACCGAAAATTTCATTAAAAATTTTGTTGCCGGTTATCGGCGCGCTGGTGATTGCCTTCGCCTTAAGCATTGTCTGGCTTTATCAATCAAGGCAAGAAAAAAAACAAGACCAGGCGTACACGCAATCGATTACTCAAATTGAGGACAAACTAAATCAAGCTGAGGCGGCGTTTTTGTTCAGAAACACCGAAAAAAGCCTGTCATTGTTGACGGAAGCCGACGAGCTGATTAAGAAACTGCCGCAAGACAGCGACGCGCAAAAACAGAAAAACGAATCGATCAAAAGCCAATACGAATCACTACAAAATAAATTATTAAAACTGGAAGACACGGCCGCGACCGCTCTGGCCTCATTGCCTGGCATCAGCCAAGCGAACGCCGCCTGTCTGGTGAACGATCAAATTTTAGCTTTGGGAGCCGGCAATAAAGTATTGATAATCGATGTAAAAAGCGGACAAGTCAAAGAAACAATAGATACCGAATCTGATTCCACCGTATCGGCCATCAATACTTTTGATCAATCGGATCTGCTTATCCTTTTTCAAAACGGAGATAGTTATTTATATTCTACGGAAAACACATCACTGAAAAAAATGGATATTGAGTTCGGCCACCCCGCCGATGATTTCAAAATTTACAACACCAATTTATACATTCTATCCTCTGATGAAAATCAAATCTATAAATTACGCGGCATGGGCGGCACTTCGCTGGGCGCCGCGACGGAATGGATCGGCGATCAAACTAATTTATCCGGCGCCAATTCGATAGCCATTGACGGTGATATTTATGTACTGACGGCAAATGGCAATATCATCAAATTTTTAAGCGGCAAAAAGCAAACATTCAGCGTTCAAAAAATCGAACCGGCCATCCAAAGCGCTGATTATATTTACACGGACAAAGATTCAAGTTTTCTGTATCTGATCGATCGGCCGACACGGCGCGTGATTGTTTTAAGCAAGCAAGGACTGAACGTCGTCCAATATCAAGTAGACAATATCAATGAGATTGACAGCTTGGTTATTGATGAAAAAAATAAAAAGATTTACATAATCGGGGACGCGAAAGTGTGGACGGTGGGGATGAAGCATTTGTAGAATGATTGTTGATTGTCAATTATTGATTGTTTTTAGGCATTGCGCCCGCACGATTATCCCGGACTTGATCCGGGATCCATGAAACTGGCGCGGCGGGAATAAAAAACCATGATTTTGAATCATGGCTTATTTTTTTCTTCTTTTTACCCATGCCCTTTTTCGGCTGCATTTAGGACAACCAGAGCCTTTTTTTCTGTTATTAACAACTGCCTCCCACTCACATGAACAATCCATGCATTTCCATAATACTTTCTTGTTTGAACCAGCTTTAATCTGATCAACTGGTAATTTATTTCTTCCAGAATATTCTCTTGCCAATCGTGGATGAGTAGCCGCCAAATTATTTTTTACTGTAACAATTTGGTTCGCGCAAGCAGGGCAACCAGTTCCATGAACTCTTTTGTTCCCAGTCTGCTGCCACTCATATCCACATTTCCTACACTTCCACAATAATTTTTTATTGGTTCCCGCAAAAATTTTGTTTGCTGGCAATTCATTTCTGTCAGAATATTCTTCTGCTAATTCGGGATGCGTAACTGCTAAATTATTTTTATTCGTAAGGACCTTATTCGCGCAAGACGGGCATCCTGCTCCTCGCACCCTAATGCTTCCACTCTGACGCCATTCATGTCCACAGATTGAACATCTCCACCAAATCTTTTTACTTGTACCGGCGACGATTTGATTAGCCGGCAATTCATTCTTATCTGAATATTCGTTAGCTAGTTTCAGATGAGTCATGGCCAAATTATTCTTATTTGTCACCACCCTATTACTGCATGCCGGACAACCAGTTCCAAGACTCAGCCTAACATGGCCGCTCGCCTTCCATTCATATCTGCATTCAGGTTGTTGGCATTCCCACAACAGCTGTTGCATTGTCCCGGCAATGACTTGATCAGGCGGCAATTCGTTCTTACCTGAATACTCTGCCAGAAGATGCGGGATGTCTGACACATATCGAGGCTGAATCGCTTCGAGAACCTCAAAGATGTCCTGCTGTTCATCCGTGAACAAGAAGTCAAATGCTTCGCCGGTTACCTTAAGGATGTCTTTGCACAAGGCCTGCACATTGGCCATTGATTTGACTCTCTCAACCATATCGCGAACAGCGATCAGGCGATGGCAATTGGCCACAAAATCAAGAATGACAACATTGTCTTTGCCTTCGGCCTTTCTGAGTCCCCTGCCCAGCTGCTGCAAAAAAACTGTCTTCGAGTCTGTGCAGCGAAGGAACACCACCATTTCAGCGTCCGGAATGTCAATTCCTTCATTGAACTTGTCAACCGCTAAAATGTATTGAAGCGTGCCGTCTTTGAAAGCTTTCAACACCCTGTCATTATGCTCATAATTTTTCTCTGAGTGAAAGCATTCCGCTCCGGGCAGATATTGGGCAAAGTCTTCAGGGTGATCAATTCCCTCGCAAAAAATAATTGTCTTTCTGTCATGCTCTTGAATGATTCGGGCGATTTCTTCATCGCGCGCCTGCACGAAAATGGTTTCGTTCAGCTGCTTGATCGAGATCCGCTGACCTTTTTTCAGCACTTCTTGTAGGATTTGATTCAAGGCGCGCTTATCCAAATCATCGGTCATCACGTGATATTCAACCGGCGTCAGCCAGCCTTTGGCGATTCCCTCTTCCAAAGTCAGATTTACCACCTCGTCTCCGAAAATCTCACGGATGTCTTTTTCATCCATGCGATCCGGCGTGGCGGTCATTCCCAGAAGTTTTTGAGGAGTAAAGTACTCAATCACTTCCCGAAATGTCGGCGCCTGACCGTGATGAGATTCATCCACTATGATTGTGGCGAACTCATCTGGGAAAAAGGCTTCTTTCCATTCTCTAAAAGTCTGGAAAGACGCGAAAAGGGCGTCAACATCTTCATAGTCTTTTTGCTGTCCGGTAAATACGCCGAGAGAAACAGTTTCACCCAGCACCTGCCTGAAAATACTCAACGCCTGCGCCAGGATTTCATTCTCATGGCACAGAAACAGCATCTTGCCATGCCGGAGATGATCTTTGGCCCAGAATGCTGAAACCACTGTTTTTCCAAGTCCGCTGGCCATAACCATTAGCACGCGCTGTTGCGTCTCAAATGCTTGATTTACCGCCTTTAGAGGCGGTTTCTGATAGTCGTATAGCTCAAACATGTTTGCCTCCTTGATTGTCAAAAAACAACTCCAAACTTTAGCAGTTTGTGGCTTTTTTGTCAACTCGAACATAAATTTCGCAATCCATTATCAAAAACAAAGTAATGATCCGAATGCCGCGAATAATCGACCCGAATACCCCGAATATAAAAAATCCAAATGTTTGGATTTTTTTAATCGAGTCGGTAATACGAGGCATTTTTGAAAAATAAAAGCCCCGCTATCAGCGAGACTTTTATTGTATTTAGATGAAAAATTTACTTCAAATTCACGGTCGCGCCGGCGCCTTCCAGCTTTTTCTTCATTTCTTCCGCCTCTTCTTTTTTAACCGCTTCTTTAATCACTTTGGGAGCGCCGTCGACAAGGTCTTTGGCTTCCTTTAATCCCAGACCGGAAATCTCTTTTACGACCTTGATCACGGCGATTTTATTCTCACCCGCCGCGGTCAGTTCGACGTTAAATTCGGTCTTTTCCTCTGCCGGAGCGGCGCCAGCGCCGGCGGCGACAGCCATGGCCGCCACCGGAGCGGCCGCGGAAACTCCGAATTTGTCTTCCAGAACCTTAACTAATTCGGAAAGGTCTAGAACAGACATTTTTTCGATTTCCTCAACTAGCTTCTTGAATTTCTCAGGAACTTCAACTTCTTTTTTTTCATCTTGCTTTGCTTCTTCTGCCATATTTTTATCAGTGCGACGAGCGAGACAAGCCAGACAAGCGCGACAAGTCCTAAAAAAGGATTACTTGTTTTACTGGTCGCTCTCGTCTTGCTAGGCGCACTAGCTATTTAATATTGAATAATGTAGATTACGCGGACTTCGCGTCCCTGATGCCATTCAAAACATTCAACAAGCCTCTCAAATTACCCGCCAAGACATTGACGAATCCGGAAACAGGCGCGTTCAAACTGCCAACCACTTTGGCCAATAATTCGTCCTTTGACGGAATTTTTGACAGCGCGATTGCCTCTGTCTGAGTCAGTACTTTATTGTCAAGATAGCCGGTCAATATCTTCACCTGTTCATGAGTCTTCGCAAACTCAGCCAAAATTTTAGCCGGAGCGACTTCATCTTCAATCCCCATCGCCACGACCAAACTGCCAGCCAGCGCTTTCGCATCAATGCCTTCAATCCTCGCCTGCTCCAGCGCCAACCGCAGCAGAGTTTTCTTGATGGCTTTCATTTTAACACCCAGCGCCTTGGCCTGTTTCTTTAATTCTTGCGTGTCATTGACAGTCAAACCATTTAAATCGGAAATAATAATTGACTTTGATTTTTCAAGATCCTCAACCAATAATTTGACTCTTTGCTCTTTTTGTTGTTTAGTTAATGCCATATAAATTATAGATATCTTAATAAAATAATTAAATAAAAAACGGCATTGAAAATACCGCGAAAAATAGCAAAATTTTGCTTTACCTAGGCAAGGTCGTTTTTTAAGCCGGCGAGGCCCTTGCTGTCTGCGGTATTTGTATGTGAGTATATGATACCAAACGAAAATCAATGTGTCAAATGATCAAAATATGGTTGATTTACCCACAAATTATGTCGAAGTGGTCCAATTTGATTTGGATGATAAAATGTCTTGCAGTTTTCGTGCTTGCATCGGCCAGCAAAATGATCGCTTATTTCGCGCAAATCCATTTTCGCCCAATTTTTTGGCCAACCGAGTATCAGCCATCAACTTGGCGATGGCTTGGGATATGCACTCAAAATCATCGGGATCAACCAAAAGACCGTTAACGCCATGCTCGACAGCTTCCACTGCCCCGCCGGTGCGGCCGGCAATTACCGGCTTTTTAAAACCATTCGCTTCCAGATAAACAATGCCAAAACCCTCGACATCACCGCAACTGAGCTCGCGGGAAGTCATGATAAAAACATCGGCCAAATCATAGAATATTCGGAGTTCATCATCATCCACTCGATCGAAAAATAAAACATTTTGTTGCAAACGCAGGCGATCGACCAATTGCTTCAGGTTATTAAGATTCGGCCCTCGACCAATTATCAGGTAAATAATATTTGGAAAATGCTCAACCAACGACGTCAGTGATTGGATTACCCGGTCATGGCCTTTTCTTTCCACCAATCGACCGACGGTCAATAGTATTTTTTTGCCGGCCAGCTCGTATTCTTTCACGATATCATCACGAAGCGCCGGATCGATTGAACTGTCTTCAATATTCGGGCATGGATAAATAACTGATATTTGTTCTGGTTTTCCTCCCAAACGTACCACTTCGCGCATGGTATACCGGCTGTTGGTTATCACGTGGTCGGCGTTTTTAATTATTCGCTTGATCAACCAATGCCGACGAGACCCGGGTTTTTGTATTTTAATATCCATGCCATGGGTGGAAACGACATAATTGACGCGCATAATTTTTGACAATAAGTACGCGGCAGTGCCCACCGGTAAAACCTGGCCGGCAATGATGGTTTTTATGCCCTCCATTTTTATCAATCGATACATCGAATAAAAAAGCGGCAACCACCTAGGCCAAAGCCACTTTTTTTTCGAAATTAAATTTTTTCTGTATATCAGGTAATTTTGACGTATGTCAAAACTATGCGAATTATCATATTCCGGAGCCAATATTACCAGCTCTTCTTTGGGTAAGCATTTATTCAAATTCGCCCAATAATTTGCCACACCGCCAATCATTGGCGGAAAATCGATTGTGACCAGCAGGGTTTTATTCATATAAACCAATGAATCCGATCATTTCGCCATTCAGCTGTTCTCTCTCTCGCCGAAACGAATAGTATTTTTCATTCTGGCAATAGGTGCACGCCTCTGACAGTTTTATATTATATCCTTTTAAACCGGCCTCAGTCAAGCAGCGTCGCGCGATGGCCGGCAGATCGACAAACATTTTTCCCGACCGCTCGGAGATATCGGATTGATATTTTTGGAACGCGTCCAGCACGTCGTTCTTTATTTCAAAATGACAGGATTGAATGCCCGGCCCCACCGTCGCCCGAATTCTTTCAAATTTCAGCGGTAGCCGCTCGGCTACCTGGCGAAAAAATTGGGCGATAATACCATTGACCAAGCTCCGCCAGCCGCAATGAATGACGCCGACGAATGCAGGATTATCATTGATGATAAATATCGGCAGACAATCGGCGGTATTAACCGCCAAGTAAACATTTTTCTTGTCAGTAAAAATACCGTCGGTGTTATCAATCAAGCGTCGCGATCCGTCGGCATATTCGACATTGGCTCCGTGAACCTGATTCATGAACACAACCTGATCCCAATCAATACCGAATTGAGAAAAAAAATTGGTCTGATTCGGCCGGTTATTTTTCAAATCTCCGGCCGCCCGATGGGAAAAAACGGCGATAACTTTCCGGTCTTTCGGGAATATATTTGTGTAATTATCCGGCATGTGAAAAAAAATTAAATTCTATCGGCTTTTTTTATGAAAATCTTTTTTAATTCAATAAGATCGGACTTGTCCAAACCTTTAACCAAAAACATCATGATAAAATAAACGGCCGCACCCAGACCGATGGCGATCAGTAAATTTATACGATCTTTAAGCGCCAGCAGTACCATGGACATTACGCCAGCGCTTAAAATACTTTTCGCAAAAATAAAAACGAGCAATTTTTTTGAATAAGGGATTATTTTTCTGGCCGCCAGTAAGCCGGCGGAAAATAAAAAACCGTGGCTGAATAAAAAGGCGATGCCGGCGCCGATAAAACTGAGCCACGGTATTAAAATCGCATTTAATATTAAATTGATGAGCATGGTCACGCCGACCAGCTTGGTATTTAATATCTGACGATCCGTGGCGTTGAGCAGCGATCCGAGCGGAAAATTCAAGAAGACGAATATCAGTCCGACGGATAATATCTGCAGTCCCAAAATTGACGGTTCATATTCACTTTTATAAGCGGTAATAATGATTTCACGGGCCAGACTGGCCAAGCCGAACATCATCGGGACGGCCAAAATGGTCAGATAAGCCATTGATTTATCAAATATCACTTTCAGCTGATCGCGAGAGCGCACAAAATAATGGCTCATGGCCGGGAAAATAGCGGCAGCGAAAGCCGACGGAATGAATTGCAACGCGAAAATCATTTTATATCCGGCTGAATAGAAGGCCAGCGATTTTTCTCCTGACAAAAAATAAAGCAAGATCTGGTCGATATAGCCGTACATTCGGCCAAAAATCGCGAGTAAGGCGAACGGGAATGCCAGCTTGAGTAAAAACTTGATCAGCTGTTTATCCCAGGAAAAATTAAGAGCCAGCTTCAGCTTATTTTTTGCCAGCGCCGCGGAAAAAATCAAATTAAACAATGAACCAGCGATAAAGGCGACAATCAAAAAATGAAGCGGCCAGCCGAGTAAAAGTGAAGCTGTGCCGACGGCAATGACGATAATTTGGTTGCCGACCACGCCGATTGATTCGTATTTTAAATTTTGATGGCCGCGAAACACCCCCCAAAATCCCAAGGTAAATGAATCAAGTATCATCACGATGCCGGACAAATAAACCAATTGAATGGTAATCGGATCGTATCCGGCCAAACGAACGAACACGTTTATCGCCACGATCACCGCCAGATAAACAAACACTGATGAGGCCAGGCGGAACGCTAACGTGGCGGCTAAATATTTTTGAGTTTTTTCTTTATATTTGGCGCATTCTCTGATTAAAATTTGACTCAACCCCCAATCGATGAACACGGCGGATAAAGTGGTGAACCCCAGCGCAAAGGTGTACTTGCCGACATCGTCCACGCCGATCATTCGCGTGATGAAAATAAAATAAAAAAACGAAATGATTTTTTGGATCACGTAGGCAACCGTTAAAAAAGTCGTGTTTTTCGCAATGGTTCTGCTCATATAGACAATAGAATTATAACAATAAAACGCCCGAACTTCAATTGCGTGAGCGGGCGGCCGGGAAACAAAAATCCCCGGCTCGGGGATTTTTTATGAGTTGATTAAATGTTAACGTTTCGACCACTGCGGCGCGCGTCTGGCTCGCCTCAATCCCGGTTTCTTTCTTTCTTTTTTACGCGCATCCCGTGTCAAATATCCGGCTTTTTTCAATGGTTTTCGAAAATTAGGATTAAGCTGTATCAAGGCCTTGGAAATGCCGTTGCCGACCGCCTCGGCTTGTCCTTTCTGACCGCCGCCGATAACTTTGACGCTCACGCTCAGTTTTTCGCTCTGGCCGATCAGATCGAGCGGCTTGCTGATTATTTCCTGCAAAACGTCTGTTGGGAAAAATTTCTGATATTCTTTTTTATTGATAATTATTTTTCCATCGCCTTTTTTATAAACCCGAACCTGAGCGATCGCCGTCTTCCTTTTGCCGACAGCATAAAGATAATCCCGTTTTTTTTCCGTGGATTCAGCTTCTTTTTCCGTTGACTTTTTGGCCGGCGACTTTTTAACGGTTTTGACCGTTTTTTTTATCGCCTTCTTTTCTTTTTTATCGGGCATAATTATGAAATTCTTAATCTGTTAATCATGTTCGCTCTCAGCTTATTATTGGGCAACATATGAAACACCGCGTTTCGGAGCACCTGCTCGGGTTTTTCCTTCATCAGTCGGCTCAGCTTTTCCGTTTTCAAGCCGCCCGGATAGCCGGAATGACGCTGATAGACTTTGGTCTCTATCTTTTTACCTGTAAATTTAAGCTTGCCGACATTGGCAACTTCGACGATATCTCCGTTGTCTTGATTCGGTTGAAAATCAGCTTTGTTTTTTCCACGTAAAATAATGGCGATCCTCGAGGCGAGCCGGCCTAATACTTGATCGGTGGCATCAATTTTATGAACTTTACGGTCTATCATATTTATAAATTATCAGTTAACCTTTTCGAATTATTTTTTTTCAGTAGCGGCTTTCTTCTTCTCAATTTTAGAAGCGCTTTTATTATTTTCCGGCTTGGTTTTCTCTTCCTTTTTCTTATAATCAACCAATTCAAGCATGGCCACCGGCGCAGCGTCTCCCTGACGAACGCCAAGCTTGACGACTCGCGTGTAGCCGCCTTTTCGGAGTTTGTAAAACGGACCGATCTGATCAATCAGCGATTTAACCGCTTTTTCATCATAATAATATTTCAAAAGCTTGCGGCGAGTGGCCAAACTGTTGCTTCGGGCGGCGGTAATGTGCTTCTCGACGATCGGCCGAAGCGCCTTGGCTTTGGATTCAGTGGTTTTAATTTTTCCGTGCAATATAAAATTAGTGGCCAATCCTCGCATCAGCGATTTTCTTGGTCCGGCTTTTCTGCCAAATACTTTTTTCACGTTTCGGTGTCTCATATTTTCGTTAAATCAATGCGCCTCTAATATATTATTTTTTAGATTTTTTCTTTTCCTCTTTGGCCTTTTTCTTTTCTTCTTTGGCTTTCTTTTTGGCCACTTTTTTTTCGTCCGGCGCGGGCTGCTCTTCCGCTTGCGGCTCAGATTCTTTAGGCACAACGCTTATTTCCGGCAGTTGTTCTCCGACCAACAAATTCAAATGATCCATTAAAACGCGGGCGGACTGCTTCACCGCTTCTTGCGGCGTGATGCTGCCGTCCGTTTCTATTGAAATTGTCAGTTTATCGTAATTGGTGATCTCTCCAACGCGCACATCTTCTCTTTTAAAACCGACGTTAATGACGGGTGAAAATAAAGCGTCGATCAAGATCGTGCCGATTTCCAAATCTTCCTTGCTTCTTTCTTCCACCGGCAGATAGCCTCGTCCCTGGCTGACGGATATTTCCATCTCCAAATCGGAATTTTTATCGGTCAGACTGGCAATATACAAATCAGGATTGATTATTTCGACATCGGCATTTTTTTCAATATCAGCCGCGGTGACTTCTTTTTTACCCTTAGCTTTTAAAATCAATTTTCGAGGTTCTTCCGTGAATACCTTCACCCTCAATAATTTCAAATTCATACAGATGTCCAGCGCGTCTTCTTTAACGCCGTTAATCGGAGAAAATTCCTGATCAACGCCTTTGATTTTAACCGCGGTCACCGCCGCACCGGGCAACGACGACATCAAAACACGGCGCAAAGCATTGCCGACAGTGGTGCCGTATCCCATGTACATCGGCTCGATCGTCAACACGGCTTGATTGGGCTCCGGGCCGTCTTCATATTGAATTTTTGATGGTAAAAGCAGTGATTCCATAATAATTTTCGGTCCCCCTCCTTTTTATCCAATTGAATAAAATGGATCTGACCAAGTTAAATTTTATCTTGAGTAAAATTCAATTATTTGTTTCATTTCAAATTCCTTCACTGATTTTTCGTAATTCGGGACGTCAACCACCTTGGCCACAAGTGTTTTCGGATCAAGATGCAGCCATGAAACCAATTCACCGGTCTTTACGCCTTCTGATAAATTCACGAACAGGGGGGTCTTCAAGCTTTTTTCCCGAAGACTGATTTGATCGCCGGGCTTCAAATGAAATGACGGTATATTGACTTTTTTACTATTCACCTGAACATGTCCATGGCTGATGATTTGTCTGGCCTGCGCTCTGGATTTGGCTAACCCCAACCTAAAAATCACATTATCCAGACGTAATTCGAGCAATTGATATAAGGTCTCCTCGGTATTGCCCTTTTTGCGGGTAGCTTTTTTAAAATAATTGACCAACTGCTTTTCTTTAATATTATAACTTCTTTTGGCCGATTGTTTCTCTCGAAGCTGCCGGCCATAAGCTGACACTTTTTTCGCCGGTCCTTGCTTTAAACCGTGCATACCCGGAGCGTAATTGCGCTTAACTATAGCACATTTTGTGGTATAACAACGTTCGCCTTTTAGAAAAAGCTTTTTCCCCTCCCGCCTGCATAGTTTGCATTTCAGTTGATTTGCCATAATTATACTCTTCTAGGTTTCTTGCGCCGACATCCGTTATGAGGAATAGGCGTGACGTCTTTAATTGATAAAACATTCAGTCCGCTGGCATTCAGTCCGCGCACAGCGGCTTCTCGGCCCAAGCCGACGCCTTGAACAAACACATGGACGTCTCTTAAACCGTAAACTTTTGATTTTTCCACCGCGTCTTTAGCGATAATCGACGCGGCAAACGGCGTGGATTTTTTCGGCCCCTTAAAACCATTCAAGCCGGCAGAAGACCATGAAAGCACATTGCCATTTTGATCGGTTAACGTCACGATCGTATTATTGTAAGTGGCTTTAACATAAGCCCTACCCAGCGGCACCACTTTTTCCGTTTTCTTTTTTTTACTTTTAACTATTTGCTTGGCCATAATATTCAAACAGATTTTTTAAGTTTTTTGTGCTGGCGGCTTTTTACCGCTGCCCATGGTTACGCGCTTATTGCCGCGAACAGTTCTGGAATTGGTTTTAGTTCTTTGTCCGCGCACCGGCAAGCGTCGGCTGTGCCGATACCCCCGCCAACATTTAATATCCTTGTAACGCTTGATATTGGATAAAACATCTCTTTTCAAATCTCCTTCGACGCGGAACTGTTTTTCCACCACTTCTCGCAGCCGATTAACCTGATCTTCCGTTAAATCTTTAACCCGCGTGTTGGCGTCGATCTTGGTGATTTTTAAAATATCGCTGGAATATTTGCGACCAATTCCATAAATATAAGTCAAAGCGATTTCGACTCTTTTTTCGTTAGGAATGTTGACGCCTGCGATTCTGGCCATATTTTTCTTCACATATCATATATCATGGAGCACATATCATATAACATCATTTCAGCTGATTCATGATTCATGCCCCTTGATCCATGACAAAAATTATCCTTGCCTTTGCTTATGCTTAGGATTTTTACATATTACGTGGACTCTCCTTTGCCGCACGACTATTTTACAGTCTTTGCAAATCTTTTTTACCGAAGCTTTAACTTTCATAATATGTTCAAAATCATTAAACGCGCTACTACAGTAACGCTTAAAACTGTTTATAAAAAAATAATCTAGAATCGATAAACGATTCTGCCTTTACTGAGGTCGTACGGCGTCAGCTGAACTTTGACCTTATCTCCCGGCAACAAGCGAATTTTATACATTCTCATCTTACCGGACAAATGAGCCAAGATTTCATGGCCGTTTTCCAGCTGAACTTTAAACATTGCCGAAGGAAGCATTTCCTCCACTACGCCGTTCATCTCAATAAATTCATTCTTCTTAGTCATGATAAATCTACTTTAAAAAATGTAATTGAATTATATAGAATATTAAAAATAAGTCAACCCAAATAGCTTAACTATAAAATATGAATTACATTTTTAGTTGCATATAAATACTACCTAATTTTTAAAAAAATGTCAAATATTTAGCGATAATTAAGTGGATAAGCGCGCCACAACACCAAGGACGATTAACAGATCATTAAAATTCGCTAAATTAACGTAAAATTCAATAATACGAATTTTTTGCCAATTTTAAAAACCGCTAACCAATTAGCGGTTTGAATACAAGGTGGCAATGCGTCCGTTGAGATTGCTCAAATAACACATCCGCTCTTCGGCGGTAAACAGCACATGACGCTGCACCACCGTTAACCCCATCAAGCGCTTATACAGACGCTGATCGGCAAAGGTCTGCCAAAATAAATCCCGCTGACGCAGGTCATTGAAATAATACATCTCCTCATGGCCGCGAAAATCTCGCACCACCCGATTGCGAAGCTCGCGCAGCGCCGATAATACCTGCCACTCCCGCCTTTGTCCGGCGAATGTTTTGACATTTCGCGCCAGCCGCAAAAACGCTTCTACCCGGCTGGGGATCACCACGCCAGAAAGAAGCTCATGAATCTCAAATTGATGCATCATGTCAAATAGACCTTCTGCATACTGAAACTGAATCTCCGTTGAGAGCAAATCGCCAATCAGAAAAATTCGCTGAGCCAATTGATCGAGGGCGCAATAAATAACTGGCCGGACAATACTGCCGGAAATGGCGTAACCGGTGGTCTGAAACGGCTTCATCATTTTCCCCCGTGGCTGGTAATTGGCAAATGACAAATCGTCCGCATCGGGTCAAGCGACGAATTATCAATTGCCAATTACCGGCGCGCCTTACTTGCGGCTGAACAATTTTTCCAGTTCGCCATAACTCATATCGATTATGGCCGGCCGACCATGGACGCAGGTGTATTGATTATCCAAGGATCGAAGCTGCGCGATCAGCGACTTCATTTCGTCGAGTGTTAGATCGTCGCCAAATTTAACAGCGCTGCGACACGACAAGATGTTTAATATTTTTCTTATTGGTTCGGTCAATTCGCCGTTATTGATGCGATCATCAAGCTCCGCCGCAACTTCAAAAAACAACTTTTGGATATCGGAATTTTTTAACAGCGCCGGGACCGCATTTATTTTAACGGTGTTTTCTCCAAACACATCAATGGAAAAACCCAATCGATTGAGCTGAGACTGATATTTATGAATTTTAGCCATTTCGAGCGATGACATATCGATCAAGACCGGCAGCAACAAACTTTGAGACCGCAGCTTATCGGTTTTCCATGAGCTGATGATTTTTTCAAACTGGACGCGCTCCGAGGCGGCGTGCTGGTCGATAATTTTTAATCCTTCGCCGGTTTCCACTATTATATATGAATTTTTAATTTGGCCGATGATTTTCCAAACATCTTCTTCGCGAACCAATTCTATTTTTTCCTGTTTAAATTCCACCGGCTGAAATTTGACTGCCATTGGTTCTGCTGAACTTACGGTGATCTTATCGCCGGGCATCAGCCGACGAGCGCTTTTAGGCAGCGCGTACATGGAATGGTTGAAATCAACTGCCCGCTTAATCTGTCCGGGACTTGGCATTTTCAAATCCCTGCTTTTTGATTCAAGCGCGCTTTTAATGTCGAAAAAACCGGTTTTTTCCAGCTGATTCTCCGCCTGTTCAATCGGAGCGGGAGTATAAATCGTTTTTACCAAATTATTTTTATCCAGTGTGGCGCTAACCGCTCGATAAACGCTGCGATACACGGTTTGCGGCTCTGAAAAACGCACCTCGAGTTTTCGCGGATGGACATTAACGTCAAGCTTGAATGGATCTATGCGCAAATTCATCAAGTAAACGGGATAATAGTCGCGGGGAATCAAAGTTTGAAAAGCATCTTTAACGCTTTTTGAAATAATATGCTCGTTGACCGGGCGCTTGTTAATGTATAAAAATTGGTTGGCTCGCGACTTTGAAGCGATTTGAGGCTTCCCCAGATAACCGTTAAACTCAACATCTAGCATGTTTATTCTGAGGCCGAACACATTTTGCGCAATCCGCTCCCCCAAAAGCAACTCAATACGCTCGAGCCATTTGGGTGTTGACGGTAAATGAAACACAGTTTTACCGTTATGAATTAATTTCCAGCTGACTTTCCCGTGAATTAAAGCGAACCTGGTAAACAATTCCAATATGTGATTAAATTCGGTGCTGACCGTCTTTAGATATTTTTTCCTGGCCGGCACATTATAAAACAGATCTTCAACCGAAACGCAAGTGCCCTGGGGGCAGCCGACGGACGCTGATCTAACTTCCTGATTATAAATTGTTATTCGATTTCCAGAAATCGAATCCTGGTCTTTTGTTTGGAGAGAAAATTTTGAAACAGAAGCGATCGAGGCGAGGGCTTCACCTCGAAATCCAAAAGAGCTGATCCTGAACAGATCATCGATCAATGAAATCTTACTGGTGGCATGCTGCTTAACGCTCAGCAGTGCGTCTTCTCCGGACATACCGCTGCCATTGTCGATAACCTTAATTAAATTCAGGCCGCCGTTTTTAATCTCTATTTCAATGGTGGAAGCGCCGGCGTCCAGGCTGTTCTCCACCAATTCTTTAACGACAGAAGACGGTCGCTCGATCACTTCGCCGGCAGCGATTTGGTTAATGATGTCTTGTGGCAATACTTTTATGATTCCCATAGCGATTACACCTTATCAGAAAAAAGTGCGACAAGCAAGACGAGTGCGACAAGCAGGCAGGGCGCGGCCAGGCAGAGGTAAAGCCGAATCCGAATTCGGCTTTACCTCTGCCTGCGGTAGGGACAGATATTCTGTCCCTACGCGGGCGTATGCCCGCCCCGCGCCCGGTTTTTTTAAACGAAATCGAGACGCCTCTGTGAAGAAACGTCTCGTTTATCTTAACGCGCATTGCGCGTTTTTTTTGTGTCCTTTGGGTGGGCCTACCCTCCGGACGTAAATTCCCCCAGGCGATTCCTCCCGAGGGAACCAGTAGCACTCAGCCAGTCGCCAAACAGCGATCATGGCATCGCGCTCACCTCACGAAAGCGGCTCCGCAGATCCGGAGTATCTGCGGCAATCGTGTGGCTTAACTCTGCCAGCTCACATGACGCGTGGAGAGAGCCGTCCCCCCTCGCGACTTTCACCGGCAGCCTTCCTGTCCGCGCATTTTTTCCGGCGATGGGACTGGAGGTGGCGCATGAATGGCTCGCCGAAGCTTACCATCTCTGAGAGCCCTGGAAGCTCTCAGATTTACCCCGACAAGAAGGCCCTCTTGCCGGTTATCTAAGGAGCTGCCAAAGCCCCATGCAAACGCCAGAAGGCGTTGGCACCAAAGGAAAGCTAGTTTCGACCATCGAAGTGCAGTGGCATCGTGCAGATGCACCCCTTCCAACCGCGAAACGCAGCCGTATGGTCAGGGAGAGCTAGCATCCCTATGAAAACCCTCTGCCACGGAGGCTCAGCAACTACATCCGCGCGTCCTCACTCGCCCGACCGATTTGACGCGGCAGGCTATGGCTTTGGGTTTATCATCTAAGAAACCCGCGGGTAATGTGAAGTTCCGCCCCATCAATTTTCTGGTATGAAGGTCGGGGCGATCCAAAACCGCGGGGAAATGTAATTCAAGGTTCAGTGTATGCAGTATATCAAATAATGATGATTTTGTCAAGGGCTGGTGGATCTTGAAATCGAAAAAATCCCCTAAATTACGCAAAAAACAGGGCGCGGCCAGGCAGAGGTAAAGCCGAATCCGAATTCGGCTTTACCTCTGCCTGCGGTAGGGACAGATATTCTGTCCCTACGCGGGCGTATGCCCGCCCCGCGCCCTGCCCTTATTTTATTTTTTTCTTAAATTCCACCAATTGCTGCAAAGCCTCGAGAGGCGTTAAATTATCCAAATCCAAATTTTTTACGTCTTTTTCAATCTCTGATTCGGCTTTTTGCAAAAAAAGCATTTCCGCCTGCTGGGAATTTCGCACCACGTCCACTTCCCTGTCATTTTCCAGCTTGATTAAAACTTCATTGGCCCGGTCAATGATTTCCGGCGGCAAGCCGGCCAGCTTGGCCACTTCAATGCCATAGCTTTTATTGACTCCGCCTTTTAAAACTTTTCGCAAAAAAACCACTTTGCCATTGTCTTCGGTCACCGCCACTGAATAATTCTGCGCCTTCTTCAAATTTTCAATCACTTCGATCAGCTCATGATAATGAGTGGCGAACAATGTGCAGGCGCCGATATTATTATGGATATATTCGACTATTGCCCAGGCAATGCCCACGCCATCATAAGTTGAAGTCCCTCTGCCGAGCTCGTCGAGTATTATCAAACTTTTTTTCGTCGCGTTATTTAAAATATTGGCCGCTTCCTGCATTTCCACCATAAAAGTCGACCGGCCGCGGATCAGATTATCAGCCGCGCCCACTCTGGTAAATATTCGGTCAACCAAACCTATTTTCGCTTCAGCCGCAGGCACGAAGCTGCCGATCTGCGCCAGTAAAACTATCAGCGCGACCTGTCTTAAGTAACTCGACTTGCCGCTCATGTTCGGGCCGGTGAGCAGAATCAATTCATGCGTCTCATGGTCCAGATAAACGTCATTGGGCACAAAAGACTCGCCGGAAAATTTTTCAATCACCGGATGCCGACCGTCTTTTATCTCAATAATTTTTTTCGGAACAATTTCCGGCCTGGAATAATTTTCCTTAACTGCCAATATGGCAAACCCGAGCAAAGCGTCGAGCTCAGCCACCAGATCGGCCGTATTTTGGATTTGAGGAAAATATTTGATCGTCTCCTGCCTGGCTTCGAAAAATAAATCCTGCTCGAGTTTTTTAATTTTTTCTTCAGCGCCCAAAACTTTTTCTTCATATTCTTTAAGCTCCGGGGTGATAAAGCGCTCGGCATTGACCAGCGTCTGCTTTCTAATGTAATCAGCCGGCACTGAATTTAAATTTGCCTTGCTGATTTCTATGTAATAGCCGAACACTCTATTATATTTGACTTTCAAGGTGTTGATTCCGGTTCTTTTAATCTCCTGCTGCTGCATTTTGCTGATCCAGTCTTTGGCATTGGTGGAAATCGAGCGCAATTCATCAAGCTCTTTATTAAATCCATTTTTTATCATGTTGCCCTCAGTGATGATCGCCGGCGGCTCTTCTTCGATCACATGCTCAAGGTAATGCACCAAATCAATCTGCTCGTCCAAATTATCATAAATTTTTTGCAATAATTCAGCCTTGGAATCAGCCAGCATTTGCTTGAGCTTCGGCACTTGGCGCAAAGAGTTTTTCAAAGCGATCAAATCGCGCGCGTTCGTGCGCTGGCAGCCGATGCGGCCGAGCAGGCGCTCCATGTCAGCCACTTTTTTCAAAGTGTCGATAAATTTACCTTGTCTGGCAATATCTCGAGCCAGCTCAGACACCGATTCCAAACGCCGGTCAATCGGCTCTTTTTTCAGCAGCGGATACCTGAGCCAGCGCCTGAGCTTTCTGCCGCCCATGGCTGTCGAAGTATGGTCAATCACCGACAACAAGCTGCCTTCGTACTGATAATCCTGCGCTGTGCCGTAAAGCTCCAGATTCCTGATCGTCGCCTCATCGAGCGCCATAAACTCTTGCGAATTGTACAAAGACATTTTGGTAATGTGCTCCAAATCCGTTTTCTGTGTTTCTTTCAAATATCCGAGTAGATTCGCGGCCGCTGTCTGGCCGATCTCCAGCCGATCAATGCCAAACCCGGCCAGGCCGGCCAGATTAAAATGCTTTAAAATAAAATCAGCCGGCTGCTCAAAGCTCGGGATCTGAAACGAATTGACGTTTTTTAATTTACTAAAAAAATTTTGAAAATCCGAATTGTTTAAAAGGCTCGGCGTGACCAGAACTTCTGACGGAGCGATCCTGAAAATTTCATTTTGCAGCATGTCAAACTCTTCGAATTCGCCGACCTGGAATTCTCCGGTAGTCAGGTCGCACACTGCCATGCCCCATCTCTTTTTTAAAAATGACAGCGAAGCCAGATAATTATTTTCCTTATTGTCCAAAATATTATCATCCAAAGTCGTGCCCGGAGTGACAGTGCGGATTACTTTTCTTTCCACAATGCCGGGCAGGCTCGGATCTGACAGCTGCTCGCAGACAGCCACTTTTTTACCTGCCCGCGTCAGCTTTGATAAGTAGCCGTCGACCGCGTGATACGGCACGCCGCACATGGGAGTTTCGTTTTCCGTGCCTTTATTTCTGGCAGTCAAGGTGATATTTAAAATTTTTGAGGCTTCAATGGCGTCCGGTCCGAACATTTCATAAAAATCTCCCAGCCGAAAAAATAAGATTGCGTCCTGGTGCTTCTTTTTTATTTCTTTGTATTGTTTCAGCATTGGGGTTTCGGGCATAAGTCATTAATCATGGAACATGGAGCATGGAGCATGGAGCATGGAGCATGGAGCATGGAACATGGAACATGGAACATGGAACATGGAACATGGAACATGGAACATGGAACATGGAGCATGGAGCATGGAGCATGGAGCATGGAACATAACAATATTAAATTGATACATGATCCATGATACGTGATCCATGATAATTCATCTTACCAAATTATTCCCAAAAATCAAAAAAAGACGCGGTGGCGCCTTAAAGCTTTTTGAAAATCAATTGCAGCACGTCGTGCTGATGTGGAAAAGGAATTGGGTCGAATCGAGAAAAATACTTTTGGCCCATGGCGCGAAACGCTGGAAACAGCCGCCAAACTTCATGCTCGGAGAGCTGGTAATCAACATTGCCGTTCTGATCGGTGATCGATAGATTAAAATGAATGAACAAAAACCCTCTCGATCTCAATGTCCTATGCATTTCGGCAATGACTTTTACCGCGTCAACATAATGAATGACATTAATCATATAAAACGCGCCGATGCTCCCATCCGCAAACGCCAGCCGCTCCGCGTCCATTACCGCGAAAAGCGATCGCGGCCTTTTGTTTCTGGCCGAACGGATTTCCTGCGGTGATTTGTCAATTCCCATTGTCTGATAGCCGAATGAATTCAGAGCTTCCACATCTCGGCCGCAGCCGCAGCCGATATCGACGATTTCACCATTAAATAAATTTCGACGTAAAAAATCTCCGAAATATTTGGCATAAATGTTAGGATGGTTGTCCCAGTGCCGGCCGGCAGCGTATTTGCTCGATAATGTCTGAATTTGCATGCTCCCCTCCTTTACGCAGCGGCAATATGCCAGTATATTTATTATTTACGATAAAGTCAACAACCAATCCTGAACCGAAATTGACTAAGAAAAAAAACGTGTATATAATTAAAATGCGCTTTTCCTGTTTTAGAGGAAAAACAAATGTATAATGTCATAATCATTGCGCGAAACAATCGTTACTATATCGAAATTCGGAGAGGGCATGTGACAATCACCCGAGCCGAATCTCTTTCGTCGGTACATGTAAAAAAAATAGCGGAAATTGTAATTTCCACAATTTCATTATCCGACGCAGATAAAAAGCTGCTGACTCAGAGCTTGGCTGTAGCGATGAGAGGGTTCAAACCATCCCCGGATATCAAAGACCCGTTCTAACATGAATGGGTTTTTAATATATTAACAAGCAATAAATTACTCCAGCGCCGACTTTATTCTCCCCTCTTATTTCCATCTATTTTATTTCAAGAACATCATTGAATTTAAAATATTCATAAAGTGGCTATCCCCATTCATATCATAAAGGGACATAAACCATACTCCTTTCTTCGTCATAATTTGAGCCTGCTTTACATCGGAACTTGAATATCTATCTTGCTTAAAATAAGAGACAGTGACATTTTGTCCATCAATATTGAATGTTTCACAACTTAAAGGAATTCTATCTCCGGAATTATAGCCATTCTTTAAAATATCGTCACATGAACGAAAATCCATATCTTCCTCAATATCTTTGCTCGAGGAAAAATCAATCAAGTTGTTTATCTCATCGTTTTTTTTGAATTTTAACGTTAGCAACGCAGTATCCTTATATTTATTTTCAACTACCTCTCCCCATTCAGCCGGGTATTGAAAAGCTATACCCAATTCTTGGTTTTCATAATTAGTTAGCGCGGGCATAGAATTAACATTTTCTACATCATTTGAAGTGTCGATATTTGGATTGGCGCAGGCTGCCAAAACCAAACAAAAACAAAGAATTAATAAACATAAAAATGATTTTTTCATATTTTTTTGATTAATTATTTACTCCAACACCGCCTTTATCCTCCTCTGCCTTCTTACTAAGTTTAACAATTATTTCTTCAATCTCATAGATAGGACAAATGCGGTTCAACTTATCGGCTATTAAACCTGGCAATGTCGCATCTTCAATAAATGCTTTCAACACATCTTCAAGTAAATTCTCTCCTTCTGCTTTAGCACGAATAAAAGCTTTATACACGACATCTTCAGATACGCCCGCATGTAAAGCAATAGCCGCGGTCATTTTTTTTGACACAATAACTTCAGCCGTATAAGGAGTCACCTCTTTATCAAGATCTATCACAAGATCACGAACTTTTTTGGAAAAAAAATACCCAGAGATTTGAGATATTTTGGAAATACATCTTGTGCCATACGCTCGGTAAACCCTTCCTCAAGAACCATGAAGCTCTGTTTGAAGATACCTTCACGTAAATTCGCAAAACCAATTTCAACATCTGTGACGCAAGTACCATCTCGCTTATCAAACGAATCGGTATGTTCTTCTAAAGGAGCTTGCGGTTTCTTAACTAACTTGATTTCGGTCATCGCATGGATTTCTTCATGGATGAGCGTTTTTAATGTAAATAGCGCAAGTATTTGTTCGCGTTCTTGAGGGGTAATTTTTTCTCTTGAGTCATCCTCTGCGGCCGAATCATTAATCTCTTCAACAAAAGAATCAGTATATTCCTTGGCGGCCATGTAACTGATTTTAAGGTTATTTGCCACCGGATCATATTGACCAAAAAGATTTCTGGGCATATCTGCTACAGACCCCTTCCCTACAAAATTTAAATCTTTATCGAGCGGGATATTAAAAATTTTCTAAGCATTTCTTGTAGTAATTTAAAATCAACGAATTCTAAAATTTTGTCTAATTCCTTTTGGTTCTCTCCCTTCTCAACTTGAGCTTGTGCTTCTTTCCTTAGTTTTTGGAGTTCCTCTGGGGGTTGGGGAACCCTCTCGCCTTCGCGCATTAAAAATAGTTTAGCCATAGTGTAAAGATAAAATTAATCATGAAAGTTAAAAAAATCAATCGCCAAAGCCAAAGCTTTCCATATTCTCCTTCAATTTATTCAATACTTCTTTGTCTTTTTGGCTTAAAAACCGCTTTTCAGCCGATTGCATGTAGATTCGCTTGATAAAACCCGGCAAATCCTTCCATGACGGCTCAATTTGCTTTGGCGTCAAATATTGAACGCTGCGAATCTCGCCGCGGCAATCGGGCGAGCCGCATAGGCACTTCATCCGCCATTCCGGATTGACCTCCAAAATCGAATAGTCAATGGTGATCGGCTCTCCGACCGCGATATCTCGAAAAGCGCCGATCGCGAACGGGCCCATTCTCCTCGCGTTGGGATCGCAGGAATGGTTAATAAACCGAAGCGGGTTATCATCATCTGGATCAAGCATGGTATTTATAACGCGACCGTCCGGAGCTGTTTTTTGTCCGACGCAGATTGAATTTGGCAAATATAAATCCGGATTGCCTGAAAGATTCAACAAGGGCGAACGATCGGCTTTGGATTTAGAAAACTTCCGTTCACGCTCTTGAACAATCTCTTCTTCCGATCCCTGAATACCGAATATCCTCGCGCCCTCTTTAATCGGCGCTTTTGCGACCAGCCCCTTGCCTGTTTTTTTTGTCTCCACGACTTTAAGCAGATCGGTTTCATTATTAACCAACTTGTCCTGGCCCTTGACAAAGCCGCGGCCGCGGAAAAAATCCCGACTGCCCCAGCGCTCTCCGCCGGGTGTTTTTTCAATTGGCATATGTAAATTTTATTATGTGTTATTTGCTACGTGTCTATTCCCGCACCGCCGTAATCCTCCTCACCCCAACTGAGCTTTCGATAAACCCATTCCGTTGTCAGTATCAGAAAAAGAATGGATAATATTATTAATTTGTCTTATTTTAGCAAAAAACAAAAATAATTACATTGACACTTATTTTATTTTATGCTATACTTTATTGAATAGACCATCGCGTCAGACACCGACAAGACAAGAAAGGAGCTCATCATGTCCAAGCTGTTGTTCTTTATCGCCTTTGTCGCGATAACGATCACTGCGATGATCAGCTTAGACTACGCGTTTCTCGAAACGACCCGCGTGGACACATCCTTGCTCAAGATGATCTATTCGGTTTTCTCCGGGTTGATCGGCTTCGTGGCAGGAGGCTTTATCTTCGGTAGTCGGTAGATATGACGAAGCACAATGTGCGATGTCAACTGAACGGCCTCTCCGTTCAGTTTTTTTATTTAAAATTTCTAACCCACCGCGCAAAATAGGATACGGGATTCATAATCCATAATCACTCCAGCGCCGCCTTTATCCTCCTCACCCCGGCAGAACTCGATTCTTCTTTTTTAATCCTAAACTTGCCCAGCTCGCCGGTGCGTGTCACGTGCGGGCCGCCGCAAATTTCTTTGGAAAAGATATCTTTGCCCTTGCCGGCCGTATAGACTTTCACCTTCTCGCCATATTTGGATTCAAACACGCCCATCGCTCCAATCTTTTTCGCTTCGTCAAGCGTCATCTCCTCGCAGGAAATCGGCAAATCTTTTTCAATCGCTTCATTGACCAGCTTTTCAACTTCAGCTTTCTGTTCGGCCGTCATTTTATCAGGATGCGAAAAGTCAAACCGTAGCCGCTCCGGCGTGATGTTTGAACCTTTTTGAACAACATGATCGCCCAAAACTTTTCGCAAAGCGGCCAGCATCAAATGCGCGGCCGTGTGCAAGCGCTTTGTTTCCTCTGAAGCGTCGGCTAAGCCGCCCTTAAACTTGCCGGCCGAGGCGGTCTTTGACAGCTGTTGATGCTTTTTAAACTCTTTTAAATATTCCTTTTCATCAATTTTAGCCCCAATCTCCTTAGCCATTTCCATGGTCATTTCCAATGGAAAGCCGTAAGTCGAAAACAAAATAAACGCTTCGGTGCCGCTGATCTTTTTGTCTTTGGACATTTTATTGAATTCTTTCTCCCCTTTTTCCAGCGTCTGCCTGAATTTTTCTTCTTCTTTTTTCAATTCATCGTAAATACTGACTTTATTTTCCAAAAGCTCGGAATAAGTCTTTGCCATCATATTAACAACCACTTTTGCCAGCTCGACTGTAAAGTTGTTTCCAATGCCGATTTGCTTGGCCTGTCTGATCGCTCGCCTGATTAACCTTCGCAAGATGTAGCCTTGGTCAACGTTCGACGGCGCCACCGCGCGCTCATCGCCCAAAATCATGGTCGCGGCTTTAAGATGATCCGAAATTATTCTCATCGAAACCATGACTTTTTCGCTTTCGTCATATTTTTTTCCTGACAACTCCTGAATTTTCTCAATAATCGGCCAGAAAAGCTCGGTGCGGTAATTGTCGTCAAGGCCGCTGATCACCGCCAAAGTCCGCTCAAGCCCCATGCCGGTATCAACGTTTTTTTGAATCAGCGGCTCGTAATTTCCGTCAATCGTTTTATTGTACTGCATGAAAACATCATTCCAAATTTCCACCCAATTTCTTTCATCATTTCCAGGATTGGAATCCCGCGGCGGATTGCCTTCGCCAATATAATAAAACATTTCCGTGTCCGGCCCGCACGGTCCGGTCTCGCCGGCCGGACCCCACCAGTTGTCTTTTTTGCTTAAAAAAACAATTTTATGCTCGGGAATGCCCAAACCTTTCCAGATTTCAGCGGACTCTTCATCGCGCGGCGCGTCTTTATCGCCCTCAAAACAAGTGACTGCCAATTTTTCAAGCGGCAAGCCCAGCCATTTTTTATCGGTTAAAAATTCAAAGCTCCACTCGATCGCTTCTTTTTTAAAGTAATCCCCGAGCGACCAATTGCCGAGCATTTCAAAAAATGTGTGATGAGTTCTGTCGCCGACTTCGTCGATATCGTCCGTTCTGACGCATTTTTGAAAATCAACCAAACGTTTTCCCGACGGATGTTTCTCGCCCATTAAAAACGGCACCAAGGGGTGCATGCCGGCCGTGGTGAACAAAACAGTCGGGTCGTTTTCGGGAATCAAAGAAGCCGAAGCTATTTGTTTATGGCCTTTTTCTTTGAAAAACTCAATGTATTTTCTTCTGAGCTCAGCTGCGGTAATCATAAAGTCACCAAAATTATTTACTAATGCTTTCATTTTATCCAATTTAATGTTTTTTTTCAAATAAAAAACGCAAGATTATGAATCTTACGCAACAATGTTTTCCTCCGGCTTAATCCGCTCGCAGGTTATTAAAACATAGAGCACGCGATAGCCAAAGTCGATTTTTTTCACCACGAACCGCCAACCGGCATTTTCGCGATATTCCACCAATTCGCATTTATTGTGAATTAACCGAATGAAACGCTGATCCGAAGCAATCTCAGACGAGCTGGACATGGCAATCAAACGCAGCAACTCGCTGACCGCAGCCGGCGAACCGGCAAATTTACGGCCAAGCAGTATGCTTCGCTGAGTAAACTTTTCCAACGCGTGTTCGGTGATAGTGACGTCATCCGCCCAATTATCGATTCTTTTTAATCGATACGAGTAAACACGAATGGTGGCCGGTCCCTCGAAACAAAAATAAAATACCATTTTTTTGGATTCGGCCCGGTAAAATATCTTGCCGAAATGCCAATCCAGATAGGTCCAAGGATGAGCTCGAAAAAAATTAACCAAAGCTTGTTTGCCTTTTTCTCTCAATTTATCCAAAGGATACACTAGTGTATCCCAAGTCATCCTGCTTTCGCGGTACATGGCCGCTTTAATTTTTGGGGTAATTGACACGGAGGACACCGAATGCCCGACTACTCTGGCCGTTTCCACATTTTCCCCCTTTCCCAAAACAGGAATATTATACTAACATAAAAATTATATTTTGGCAAAGTCTGATTGTACAAAAAGACGGTATATTGATAACCGTCATTGGCAAGGAATTTCCTTGACTGATCCTATATACTTATCACTAAGATCAGGAGAAGCCTTAAAGAACCCGCCAACAAGGCCATGGACAATTTCTATGCCCCGGAGCGAGTAGCATTTGCTTGTCTGGAAAATGTCCGCATCATGAGGGGCGGACAAGTACGCTCTGAACTTGCCATCCCAAGCTCGATGCCATGGGACGCTGTCCATCGATTCGAATTCAGCATATTCACGTTCATCGATCGGCATACCATCTATCGGATCATCGATGTAGTCGACACCTAGCTTCAAGAACTTTCCTTCATAATCATTTTCGATGTCGAAAACCTTGTAGATGGTGCATGAACAAGCTCGGGTACCGGCAAATCCAGCGACAGCCAACAGACACAGCCCAACAGCGACAATCCCGATGATACTGCTTACGTGAAATAAAACGTTTCTCGCTTTTTCTCGCAAAGACATGGGTACTGCTCCTTTCCATGTCTTTTCACACTCAATCCTGTTATCTTTATATAATTTTTAGAAAAAAAAGTAAAGAAAGCTTTAATTTTCAATTTTGTATTGATTGATTTATTAAAAGAGCTCAATAACTTTTATTAGATTACTCCATTCGGTTTCGGCAAAGCCTCGACCTCAGTCGAAATGACAGAAGGATTTAAATTACTCCCCCGCCTAACACTTCCTTCCCTTTCCAAAACACAATCGACTGCCCGGGCGTTACTGCCCATTGGGTTTTTTTAAATTCAATCAAATATTCATCGTCTGTTTTAAAAATTTTAACCGGCGTTTCCGTACTGGCGTATCTGACCCTGGCCGTGCATTTTATCGGGAATGCAAAATCTTGCGAGTCAACGATCCAATTTATGTTTTTTAAAACCAATTTGTCAATTTTTAATTTTTCATGATCTTGATTTTTTGTCACCCATAAAACATTTTTTTTCTTATCCAATTCAACCGCAAAATACGGCCCGCCGGCCAGACCGATGCCTTTTCGCTGGCCGATCGTGTACATTGCCAGGCCTTTATGCTCGCCTAAAACTTCTTTTGAATCAATGTCTTTTATTTCCCCGGGCTCCAAATCCAAGTATTGCGCCAGAAAATCCTGCAAATCGCCTGACGGGATGAAGCAAACTTCCTGCGATTCTTTTTTCGATGCCGTGGGCAAATTATTTTTCGCGGCAATTTTCCTGACTTTGCTTTTCGTCAGATGCCCGACCGGAAACATTATTTTTGAAAGCTGGTCTTGGTTTAGGCGACATAGAAAATAGGACTGGTCTTTTTCTTTATCGCGTCCGCGCAGCAGTCTGTATTGTCCGCGCGTTTGTTTTACCTGCGCATAATGTCCGGTTGCCAGATGGCTGGCGCCGAGCTTTTCAACTTTTTGCAAAAGCTCGCCAAACTTTATGAATTGGTTGCACCGAACGCAAGGGTTAGGCGTGCGGCCTTCATTATATTCAAGTAAAAAATTGTCCACGACCTTTTCTTTAAATGGCGACTCCAGATTAACCGTGTAAAAAGGAATTCCCAGCTTGTCGCAAACTCTTTTGGCATCGTCTCGCGATTCTTTCGAGCAGCAAATGTTTTCTCTGGCGTCCTCCCCGTCTTCCCGCGCCCAAAACTTGGCAAACACTCCGAAAACATCATAGCCTTTTTGCTTTAAAATCAAAGCAGCGACGCTGGAATCAACGCCGCCGGACATGGCGACAGCAATTTTCGTGGAAAGTTGAGACATGAAAATTTAATTGATGATTGTTAATTGTTGATTGTTATTACGAATTACAATCACTGATGGCATAAAACGAGATTCGTTGTTACAAATTACAATCACTTTGAATTGATCCATACTACATGAATACATAAAAAATGATTGATGATTGTTAATGCGAGAGGTGAAAAGCGAAAGGCGAAAATCGAGATGCGAAAGATTAGGCTTTGATTACTCAATTATTGACGCGAAGACGCTCTCCGGCGTTTTATGTGACGGCAATATTTTATCGCGCTGCAATTCTTTAACGATTTCGATCGCCTTTTCTTTCGGGCAAGAATAATACAAATAGTCGCCATAGCCGCGATCGCGCACTTCTTTAAGCAGAGATTCGGACAAATAATTTTTGCCGGACATTGTCTGAAGCATTTTTTTAAATTGGTCTGGGGTTATTTTCATATATTTTGAATTTACAAGATTACAAGATCTCGGTACAAGATATACGAGATGCTTTTTGGATATCATGTACATCTTGTAATCAGTACCATCTCGTAACGCAGATCTCGTAATCTCGTAGATTCACTTCAAATAAAACTTCAGCAAACTGTAAACCTCTTCATAATTCTGGCTGATATCAGAGTTTAATACCAAAGCGATCAATTCCCTGTCGCCTTGCCTGGCCTTGGTCACCAGACAGCGGCCGGCCTCTTCGGTGTAGCCGGTTTTTCCTCCCAATAGATATAAGTCGCGATCGACCAGCTTGTTCGTGTTTTTGATCCAAACTTGCTTGGTCTCTTCAGGCGTCTGGACCGTCACCCGATAATATTTCAATGTGGTCGCTTCCAAAAATTCATAGTGGCTGAACGCGGCGCGGCTGATTTTAAATAAATCCTGAGCGGTGGATAAATTATATTCTGAAAGCCCGGTCGGCTCTATAAATTGAGTATTTAACGTGCCCAGTTCCTTAACTTTTTCATTCATTTTTTTGACAAAATCAGCTTCGCTCAGCCCTGTCGAACGCATTAGGGCGCGGGCAGAATTATTGTTTGAAGCCAGCAACGCGGAAAAGAAAGTATCCCGAACCGTAACTTTGTCGCCCGCCTCGACCGGCAAACCGGCGCCGCCGGCATTATCCGATTCTTCGATGGTAATGATTTTATTCCAGCCAGGATTATAATCGAGAAAAACAAGCGCGGTCACCAGCTTGCTGATACTGGCAATGGGCAGGACTTGCTCCGAGTTTTTTTTAAATAAAATTTCTCCGGTCTTGGTATCGGCCACGATCGCCGCTTTCGCGGTCAAATTCCCGCTGAAGTCGTAAAGATCCTCGAGGACGGCAATGCTCGCGGCCGGCACCGGCGACCAGGCTTTGGCTTGTTTGTTGATCCAGTCGAATTGGGTGTCCAGCCGCCGCCAAGTCTGTCTGGATTTATCAAAAAAATATAGACCTTTGGGACGGGCGCTGTCGCTATTGTATTTTAATGATAGCAGCACCGGTTTTTCCAAAAAACCGTCTCGGTAATCCTCGACCTCGTACCAATAAATATTGCTGACCAGTCGCTTTTCGTCCGGCACTGAAAGATATCCCTGCAGCCACATTTTTATTTCCAGCGGATAATTGAATTGGCCGGGAAAAATCGGCAGCCAGAAATTATCATCGAAACTTTTAACGGAAAATCCACGAGATAGAGTTTGTTGATCGAATTTTATCTGACGCACGGTTTGCGCCTCCGCGGCGCCGGCTGATAGACAAAAGCAAATCAATAAAATAAGGGATAATTTTTTCATAACCTTTTTATTTTAACTCAATGGTTTGAAACAGCTGATTGAACACCGCTCCCGATCCGCTGATAGACAAATCGAATTCCTTTTCTGGAATTTTGAATATCACCTGGTCCTGGCCGGCCGAATCAACGGCTAACCGGCTTTTATATAAACTGACCTTTAAACCGCTCGGCAAAATGACATTTGCTTCCGAACTCTGCGCGGCCGACGGGCGAGCGATCCGCGGCGCGGCCGATAATTCAACCGTTTCGCCTGATCCGGAAAAGACGACAGTCAGCGCTTGATCATTGACCGGCGGCGCTTGCTTGGCTTCCCACCCGGCCGGGTACATCAATGAAAAACCAAATTGGCTGTTTTCATATATCTGCCAAACATCGGTTTTCACCCCCTGGATGTAATATTCCAAAATCTGGAAACGGAAGTTGCTTTTTTCCACAAAATGGCCCAGAATCTTGGCTTCACGGCCCAAATATTTCGCGGTCAGCTCGGGCGCCACCGATCCGGTCAGCAGCACGCTATCGCCATCCGCAGACAGCAGGTACAAATTGCCGACAGTCTGAAACAGCCGCCCGGATTTCCATATTTCAACATTGGCAACAACAAGTCGTCCGTCTTGATCATATTGTCCGCGGATCTTAACACTTTGATCAACCGAATTTAACAAAGAATCATCGCTGGCCAATGGCAGCTGGCTGCCGTCGGCGATCAAAATCAAATCATCACCGTCTTTGACGATTACGCCTTCGACTTCAATCTGATCGGTGCCAGTTTCTTGATCATCCCGATTGACTGACGTCACGCTGTTGACGAATTGTTCATCCAGCACTTCGGCCTGTCTTTGACAACCACCGACGGTGGTGAGTATCAAAACCAAACTACCTAAAAAAATAATGTTTTTCATATGGATAGTTAATTTCATTATTATTTTAGCATATTTCTTGGTTTTTACTCAATCATTGACAAATTTATCTGATTGTTTTAGAATTTATTGTTGAGATGAATGATAAAAGGAGGGGGTGATGGAATCAGCGACCAGCGATGCGGCGCCTCGCCGGCCACTGTCCAAGGGGTTGGCGGCCAGCGTACTGGAAAAAGAAGCCCGACGAATTTTTACGCGATCGCCTTCGCGAGCGCTGGAGCTGATTGATCGGGCGTTTCAGCATGATCGGGAAAATTTTTCACTGCGAATTTTCTATGTTCGCTGCCTCATGCGCAATGGGTACAATCGAACCGCTTTGCGCGTCGCCATAGAAAATGCCCAACGCTGGCCGAATCGCACCACTTATTGGCAGCTATCAACGCTTTACTTGGCAATGGGCGATATCGAACAAGCGCTGGCCACTGCCGAAAAACGATTGATCTTCCAGCCGGATTGTTTGGGCTACGAAAACTACGCCAAGATGCTGATGGCGGCCGGCAGACTGGTCGAAGCGCAAACAGCGATCGAGCGGTCGATCCAGCTCGACGATGCCGATCAGTGCGGCGATCGGCAATTATATCTGGCCGAAATACTGAGAAAGCAACGAAAATTCGCCGAAGCGCTTGGGGTGCTGAATCAGATCACCTCGCTGAAATTGATAAATAAAAAAAGAATCTGCCAAGCGCAGTGCTATATCGAACTGAAAAAATACAACAGCGCATTGGCGCTGCTGCAGCAATCCGAACTGCAGCTGAATAATGAAGAATCGCTGCCGCTGTTCGACATCCGCTTCCGCCTTTATTGCTGTTACATCTTTCTTTACGAAAAACTTTACGAAGCCGGACGGATCATTCAGCCTTATATTACGGGCATCGCCAGCCGAGCGGCGAATTGGCTCAGACAACGCCGAACCGCACGACTCGGTCAGCTGCAAATCCGCGATTTTCGAAACGCGATGAACATCATCGCCAGACTGCAAATCAAATAACCGCCTATCTTACTAGGCGGCTTTTTTATTTAAAACCCCATACCCAAGCTCGGATCACTGTATCCCCTGCTCGGTCAGCAGGTGCGGCCCTTTCGCCAAACCCTGCGTGCCGACCTCCAAGTAAAAATACACGCTGTAGCTTTCGTTGGTCAGTGATTTAAAAGAATAGTCGCAACCCTTCACGAAATTTTGCGAGCAGGAAACGCCGTTTGAATCCGGATCTCTCAATTCTCGTATATTGTTGATATATTTGACCAATTCCGGACCGGAGCAATCGGCCACGCGCGTCTCGGCGGCGCAGGTGTCGCCGTTAAAGCTGCCGGATTGGTTATAAATCAATTGCATGGCGCTTCTGACCATCACCATGTCCTCGATACGTCTATTATCGCGAGTTTTTTTCTGCGCGTTGTTCACGCCGATCGCGGCCAAAGTGGACAAGATACCGATCACGCCGACCATGATGATTATTTCGAGCAAGCGAATGTTTTTTTGATTTGTGTTTTCATTCATAGGGTGATGATTCAGATTGATTAAATCTAAAAGTAAAAAATAGTTTTTCGATCAATAATTACTTTTCGATCCCCTGCATCGCCAGGCCAATGGCAATCGAAAACCTGGGGCCCAGGCGCATGAGTACCGCCCGTAAATCTTCGGGATAAATCACCCGCGCCCAGGGATCGCCGATGAGAGTTCGAATGTCCAGCGCTTCGGTAAAGTAAACGCCGATGCCGGGGATATAAGCACTGCCCCCGGTTAAAATTATTTTCTCGATTTTCTTGTCTTTGTTGCCCGGCAAATTTCGAAAAGCATTGATGACATAACGCACTTCGTTCAAAATGGGATCGAGCATTTTCTGCAAATTGGCCGGAACTTGATTTTGGAGCTCCGGCTTTTGCGCCAAATCGCGCTTAAACTGTTCCGCCTGAGAAATGTCGATATTTAAAACTTTAGCCAATTCCTTGGTGATATCCAAACCACCGACATTGACGCTTCGATCATAATGAGGCACCCCCTGATCGACGATGCTGATATCGGTGCTGACCGCTCCGACATCAAGCAGCATAATGGTCGACATGTCTTTGCCGACCAGCGATCGGATCAGGGCGAAACTTTCCGTCTCCAAGCTTATCAGCCCAATGGCGGCTTTTTTAAAAATATCAACATACTTTTGAATCAGTATTTTGGTTGCGGCGGTTACCAAAACTCGCACGTCGACGCGTCCGGTTTTAATCTTTTTCAATTCCTCGGTATTGCCGATTATTTTCCAATCGAGCACCATCTCTTCGAGCGGTCTGGGCAGAATCTTTTTAGCCTCCTGATCCACCAAATCACCTATTTTATCGCGCGATCCCAAATCTTTCGCATCGACACCGGTGATGCTGATTATCGAGCTGAATACCATCGGCGCCGGCAAAGCCGTGTAAGCTTGGGCCGAGGATATACCGGCGGTACTGATGATTTTTTTTATGATCTGCGCCGCCTCATCCGGCGTATCTATGTAGCTTTCCTTTCTCGCTTGAGTGGACCTTTCCAGGTAACCATAATTAATCAGCTTGGCGCGGCCGTTTTCAGCGGCCATTTCCACAATTTTAATGCTCGAGCCACCAATATCGATGCCCAAAAAACTGTTTTCTTTTTTTCCGCCGAATAAAGCCATGTGTTTAAGACGAACCGGAAGGCATAATTGTTAATCCTGCGTTGCCTGTCGCCAGCACCCGCGTCTGCAGTTATTATAACACAAATATCACCGTTCAAACAAATTTAATTTGCAATAAGATCGATCATTTAATCTCAATCGCCGCTTGGCCATAACTGGTTCTGGTCGGCGGTTCCGGAAACTCCGCGGGGAAACCGACGGGTATGATTAGAATCGGATCCATATCTTTTGGTAAATTTAAAATGTCAGCCACTTGTCGCGGGTTCAAAACGCCGATAGGCACTGCGCCCAGCCCCAAGTCGGCGGCCGCCAGCATCAAATTTTGAGCGCTCAGGCAGGCATCGAGCACGCAATACAAATTTTTTCCGATTTCTCCATATTTCCACGCGCTTTTATCTCGATCAGCGCAGGCAACCGCGATCATCGGCGCTTTGGACACAAACGGCTGCCGGGCCGACTCGGCTAAAGCCAAACGCAGATCTTCCCTGAACACAAAATAAAATTTTCTGGACTCCAAATTGCCGGCAGAAGGTGCCCAAATAATCGCTTCAGTCAATTTTTCCAGGTAGGCGCGGGGGATCGGTTTATCTTTCCATTTGCGCACGCTGCGTCTTTTTTTAACTACTTCAAAAAGTTCCATATTTTTTAAGCAAAGCAAGAAAAAAAGCACAAAGCTACTTGTCTACTTGCTTTGTCTATCGAGAGCCAAATTCACCAACAGGTCTGCTTTTTTATTTTTTTCCCGGCGGATATGAACAAACTCAATTTTTTTAAATTCACGCGATATATTCCAGACCTTCAAAAATTGCGCGGCTAAATCTTTATCTTTAACTTTGTACTCTCCGTTAAGCTGTCGAACCACCAATTCGCTGTCCAAATAGCATGTCGCCTGTTCCGGCTTTAAATCTTTAACGTACTCCAAGCCGGCGAGCAGCGCTTGGTACTCCGCCTGATTGTTGGTTGTTTCTCCAATATAGCGACTGATGCTTTTTATTTTCTTGCCGCTTTCATCCTCGATATGAACGCCGATAGCCGCCGGCCCCGGATTGCCGCGGGCACCGCCGTCGGAGTAAATGTTTACTTTCATATTTTTTAAATTTACAAGATTACGAGATCGCGGTACGAGATGTACAAGATATTAAGATTGAAAATAGTTGTTTGGAAGATGGAAATTAGTGTTAGAGAATAGAAGTTGGAAGATAGTATTTCAAACTAATTTCTATTTTCAAATTTTCATAACCAATTTCCAATTTCTAAACAACCAATTTCCAAATTCAAACCACGTAATATCTTGTAATCTGTATAATCTTGTAAACTCAATTCATCACATACTCCAAAAACAATTTCAGCACCATCTTATCGGTCATATATTCGATCGGCGCGCGATTGTCCGTGAGGATCATTTCTTTTTTACTATCTTGAATTATTTTAACATCATTGAATTTTTCAGCCAACTGTTTCAGATCCGCGTCTAATGCGTCGTCATTAAAATCAAATCTCATCGGCCGATTGGACGCGAACACCAAATGGTTATAACAATTCTCCAGGCTTAATACCGCCACTTGCGCGAAATTTTTCTTGATGGTCTGGGCGATTCGCTGCAGCAGGTCGGAATCAAACCCGTCGGCGTTGACATTGATCGCCAAAACGCCGCCGGCGCGCAATTTCGATTCTGCCAGCTGGAAAAATTCATCAGTCGTCAGCTGAAAAGGAATAAAAAGCTGGTTTGAATACGCGTCCACGATGATGTAATCGTATTGCTTATCGATTTGATTTAAAAATTGCCGCCCGTCTTGATTGTACACGTGAATTTGATTTTCCGTCATGTTGAAAAATCTTTGAGCGACATCAATTACCTCGCGGTCGATCTCGACCAGATCAATGCTGATATCCGGCCGCCAGTAGCTGACCAATTGTTTGGCGGCCACTCCTCCCCCGCCGCCGATGATCAAAAATGTTTTTTCATCATTTTCTTTTCCGCTAAGACGCGGCAGCAGATTGAAATAATCATAATAGCTGCCGCCGGTGAGAAAATGAGGTGAGTTGAAATTAATGTACGATTGCACGGCCGCGCCCTCGTTAAACTGCAGAAATCTCCAGCCGCCGGCGTCGACCACTCTCAAATACTGGTAAGGCGTTTCTTTTTCATAAATCAATCCGTCCAAATTGCTTATCGGCCGTGAACCGACGCCAAGATAAACCATCATCGGCAAGAAAACCAGCAGCGCCAGCATTTTATATTTCGACCGAAAAGACAAGCCGGCGAGCATGATCAGCGCGGCCGAACAAATTAAAATCGTCTCCAGGCTGCCTAAAAACGGCACGGTGATAAAAGTGGCCATAAAAACGCCGAAGATGCTGCCCACTGTTCCGGCGGCAAACACTCCGCCGGCCACCCGTCCCGTCGTGTCCAGCTGTTTGTTCAATAATCTAATGATAAACGGGCTGGTCATGGCCAAGATAACCATTGGGAACGCCAAAATGACAAGCAACACCCAAAAACAAATCAAAGCAAACGCGACCAAAGATGAATAATTAAGCAAGCCGATGATCAGCGTCACCAACGGCCTGAAAAATATGGGCAGCGCGGATAAAAAAAGTCCGCAGGATAAAATCAATACCGCCAAAGTTTTTATTCTCGGTTTTTTATCGGCCAAACGGCCGCCCCACCAATAGCCGATGGCCATGGTGATCATCACCACGCCGATGACATTGCCCCAGACAAAAATCGAGGAGCCGAAATACGGCGCCAAAAGCCGCGAGGCGGTCAGCTCGATGGCCATGATCACCGCGCCGGTGGTGAAGACGAAGAAGTTGGCGAATGTTTTATTCATATCATGGATTAGAAGGGATAACGACGCTTAACATGGCTTGACGGGACGAATATGGCATACCAAGGCTGATTCAATACATATCGTATTGAAGAAAAGCCTTGTGAATCCTTATTTCTCTTGTTAAGCCTTGTAATGCCTTGTCAAGCCTTATCCACTAAACGTAAGTCAATAATTTTCATTTGCAAATCAAACCGGCCGTTCCAGCGGCTGTCTGATATTTCGACAACCGCGTCGATTCTATCCCCGATTTTCAATTTATCCAAAAATTTAGAAGCGATGCCAAAGCCGATCATTTTTTTTATTACCGGGCTGTTATTTTTGACCAATAAACGCAAATGCTTGCCGTCAGCGCCGACCGTATCAAAATTAACCAATTCCATGTCTTCGATTAAAAATTTCGGCTTGGGATTGCCTTCGCCGAACGGCTCGAGCAATTCAATGTCTTGGCACAGCTTTTCTTCCGCCCGATCGAGCGGAATCGAATCGTCTATTTCCAAAGTCGGGCTGGTATCCAAGCCATCCAGAATCGAGGCCGCGTGACCGCATAATTTATTTTGAAAAACCTTCAGATGTTCTTCGCTGGTGATTGTAAATCCGCAAGCCTGCGAATGGCCGCCGAATCTCGATAAAAATTCTTTCACCTCGAACAAAGCTTCGGTAATGTTGTAATGCGTGATGCTCCGGCCCGAGCCGACGATGCTCTCTCCGACTTTGGTCATCACCATGGTCGGCAAATTCAATTCGTCAGTCAGCTTGCCCGCGACCAGCCCGACCACGCCCGGCGTCCAGCTTTCATTATAGGCGAAATATATTTTGGCTTCTTTCTGCTCGATAATTTGAAGCCGCGCGGCGCCCACCATTTTATCGGTGATTTGCTGGCGCTCGGTATTGATACTGGCCAGCAAGCTGGCCAAGTGGGCGGCGTCGCTTTCATTTGACGTGGTCAGCAGGTCAAAGGCGATATTGGCGTGTTTGAGCCGGCCCGCGGCGTTAAGGCGCGGTCCGATGATAAAGCCGATGGTCTGGGTATCTATTTTTGACGGGTCAACGCCGGATTGGTTGAATAATTCTTTGAGGCCCGGCCGGCGAGTTTTACCCAGCACGATCAAACCGTATTTTACCAATGTTCGATTTTCTCCAATCAGCGGCGCGATATCGGCCACCGTGCCGATCGCCACCAGATCAAGCAGCCATTTTTTAAAACCTTCATGTCCGCCATGCTCATTTAATTTCTTTTCGTCGATTTCAATGTCATTGTTTTTCTTTTGATAATCAAGTAATGCGCAAGCGAGCTTATAAGCTATACCGGCGCCGGCTAAATTTTTTTCCGGATAAACTTCCCCTTCAACTTTTGGGTCAATCACCGCGTTGGCCATGGGAATTTCCGGCGGCACTTGATGATGATCGGTGACAACGACTTTCATTCCGTATTTTTTGGCTAATTCAATTTCTTTGACATTGCTGATTCCGCAGTCGACCGTGATTATTAAATCAATATTTTTTTTCTTGAATTTTTCAATCGTTTTCAAATTTATGCCATAGCCGTCTTCTTCGCGATGGGGCAAAAAAACCTCGACATTAGCGCCTAAAAGCTTAAGCGCTTCATAAATCACGGCCGCGGACGTCACGCCGTCAGCGTCATAATCTCCGTGAACAACAATTTTATTCTTGGCTAAAATCGCCTGAACAATTATTTTAACCGCCCTTTCCATATCCTTAAATAAAAACGGATCGCGCAGGTCTTTTTCATAATCAGAGCGTAAAAAATCCTCAATCTGGCTTTGAGTTTTTATTCCCCTATTGTATAATAATTGCAAAGCAATCGGAGAAACATTTATATTTTTATTTGCTTCGAAGAAGTCTTTGGGCGCTTTTTCCGCCACTTTCCATTTTTTATTCATATAAAACTTCTAGCTTCCAGCTTCTAGCTTCTAATATCGTACTATGAATCGAAAACAAAAACAACGAGTAGCTTGGATAATTGTCGCGGCGATTATGATATTTTCGATGATTATCTGGACCGTGGCGCCGGCGTTTTATTAGGCAGTAGGCAAAAGGCAGCAGGCAGTAGTAAAAAAACTCCTCGCTCTGAGGAATTTTTATTTACATATATTCGTAACCATTTGTAACATTTGTATATAATTTGTAAATTTGTAACCATCATCTTTTCAGCACCGCGATAAACGCCTCCGGCGGGATATTCACCTTGCCTTTGCCAAGCGACATCATCTTTTTCTTTCCTTTTTTTTGCTTCTCCAATAATTTTGACCGACGCGTCCAATCACCGCCATATAATTTCGCGGTCACGTCTTTTCTAAGCGCCGATATCCGCTCCGCGGCGATAATTTTACCGCCGATTGCCGCCTGCAGCTTAATGACAAACATCTGTTTGGGTATTGATTCCTTAAGCTTTTGAACGATTTTTTTCCCTTCTCTGAACGCCTCATCGCGATAAATGATAGTCGAGAAAGCATCAACTTTTTCTTCGGCGATCAATATATCCAATTTAACGACATCGGTCGACACGTAACTATCCAATTCGTAATTCATGGAAGCATAGCCGGAGCTGACCGTTTTTAATTGATCATAAAAATCAATGATCACCTTGGCCAGCGGCATGCGATAATGCAGCAGCACGGTAATTTCATCAATATATTCGGTATTGACGTACTCTCCCCTTTTATCTTGAACCAGCGACATGATATTCCCGATATAATCCTTGGGAGTAATGATATCCACTTTCATGATGGGCTCCTGGATCTGATCGTATATTGTCGGATCGGGCAAGTCATTGGGATTATTGATCACATACTCGCTTTTTGAAATAATCTGCTCGGTTTTGAGCTTCGGCATTTTAACGCCGGGCTTTAGGACAATCTTGAAGGCCACGCTGGGCACAGTGACAATGATATCCAGATTAAATTCACGCCTCAGCCTTTCTTGGAAAATTTCCAAATGCAAAAGGCCGAGAAATCCGCAGCGAAACCCAAGCCCGAGTACCGGCGAATTTTCCGGCTCATAAACCAACGCGGCGTCATTTAATTTCAATTTGGCAATCGCTTCGCGCAAATCATTAAAATCCGATCCTTCTTTGCAAAAAATTCCGGCGTAAACCATGGGCTTTACTTCTTTATATCCCGGCAGAGGATTGCCGGCCGGATTTTTCGCCAGCGTAATAGTATCACCGACCTTACAAAGCTCGATTTCCTTAAGGCCGGTAATAATATATCCGATATCACCCGCTCGCAGCTCAACGGTTGCGCTCATGTCCGGTTTTAGCACGCCGACGTCCAGCGCTTCGCTTTTTTTCTGGGGATTCATCAATAATATTTCATCGTTTTTGGAAACTTTACCGTTCATTATTCTGACATAAGCCACCACTCCTTTATATTCATCATAAAAAGAATCAAAAATCAAAGCCTGCAGCTTAGCCGCGCGATCTCCTTTTGGCGCCGGCACTTTTTCAATAATCCGATTAAGCAATTCGGACACGCCCTGCCCGGTTTTCCCCGACACCATCATAATTTCATGTTCCTGACAGCCGAGCAGATTAATCAATTCTTTTCTTGTCTTTTCGATATTGGCGGCCGGCAGATCGATTTTATTCAGTACCGGAATTATTTCCAAATTCGATTCGAGCGCCAGATACAAATTCGTCAATGTTTGCGCCTGAACGCCTTGAGTAGCATCAACCAATAAAATCGCGCCTTCAACTGCGGCCAGTGACCGGGAAACTTCATAACTGAAATCTACATGGCCGGGCGTATCAATCAAATTAAGTATGTATTCTTGCGGACTTCGCGGACTTAACGCGGACGATGGCTTGTTTCGGGCGGTATCATAAACGAGGCGCTCAAACTCAACGTCTAATTTCGAAAAGTTTATTATCAAGAGAAGTTTATAATCAGAACCCTTTAAATATGTCCACGCTTGTTTAATTTCTCTGTTGCCAATGAAATCCAAAGCCTTTAATTCAATCATTGTCTTGCCTTCAACAATAAAATCAGGCCGATAAGTTCCAACTTTTTTGCCATTATAAGTGACTTCAATGTTTTTCTCCATCTCAAACTTTATTCCCTGAGCTCTAAACTCCTCGGCCAAAGCATTTCTATATATTTTCTCTTTATGCCCCAAGCCCAGTTCCTTTTTTATTTTAAAAGCCGCTCCCCTAATTTTATAAGTCAGATCCTCATAAAGTAATTTGCTATCATTTCCGTGATCAACGCTAACTTTGTCCGCATCAGTCCGCGTCAGTCCGCTTTTGGGGGTATAGAGCATCTGGGCGGGCTGAAGTTTGATCGTAATCCCCCGCTCACGCTCAAGATCCATAGAGTCCAAAATCTGCTCTTTCATTTTTCTTTTCTCGACCGTGCCGGTCAATTCTAAAAGCCTGTCGGCTAAGGTCGATTTCCCATGATCAACATGCGCAATTATACAAAAGTTACGGATATTATTCATATAACATCTATTCTAGCGGACTTTTAATATTTTTCAACTTGGTCGAGCTAACCTGCGTATAAATCTGTGTGGTTCTGATGTTTTGATGCCCCAAAAGCTCCTGCACATAGCGAACGTCAACTCCGTTTTCTAAAAGATGCGTGGCAAAGCTGTGGCGCAAAGAATGGAAAGTCGCGTCTTTTTTTATATCCGCCTTTTTCAAAGCGTTTTCAAAAACTTTTTGCGCGCTGCGAGAGGAAAGCTTCCCTCCCCTTTCGCTTTCAAAGACCAAGTCGTCTTTATCTTTGCCAGCGGTCAAGTTCAGCAAGTCATTTTTCATTTTTTCCGGGAAAACAGTAATTCGGTCTTTTCTTCCTTTTGACTGTTTCAGGTGAATAGTCAGATTATCAAAATCCAAATCTTTGACCTTCAGGCTGATTGCTTCGCTCACCCGAAGTCCGGCGCCGTATGATAAAGATATTAAAAGCCGGTGCTTGGCGTTTGAAATTGAATTGATCAATTTCTCAATCTCCTGCCTTGATAAAACAATAGGCAATTTTTTCGAGCGCTTGGCGAATTTGAGATCTATTTTCTGGGGAGATTTTATAATATCGCGGTAAAAATATTTTATTGAATTGAGGTGGAGGTTAATGGTCTGGGGCGAATAGCCTTTTTCTTGCTTATTTAAGAGGTATTGCTTAATTTTATCAACATCAACCCTTTCAAAATCCTGCTTTAAAAAATTGAAAAAATCCTTAAGGCACAAAATATAGCTTTTAATCGTTTTTTGGCTGTAATTTCGAAGGCGCAACTCGTTTTTGACAGCGTCCAAATATTTTTGCATATTGGTATTAGAAATGATATTATTTATGTGAGTTATATAATAAAAACAATAACATAATTTCGCATAAAATACAATAACTGTTTTTTATCTATTAATATTAACACATAAAAACGAGTTGTACAAAATAATAATACATTCTTTCCGCCACTATCGTGGCGGTTGAAAACCAAGGCAATTTATTTTGAATTATGAAACTATCAGAAACATTTAATTTCGAAAGGCCTTCAATGGGCAAAGAAGT
>JBMORT010000007.1:0-1926 GCA_049319825.1 Patescibacteria group bacterium | reverse complement strand
AAAGAGCCACCGAATCCAAACCTGCCGATCCCGCCCAAAACGAAACAGAAATTCTTTCTGGTGGCATCGGTGGGTAATATGCCACACATATCCTGGAATGAAGTATCTATTCGCTCTCGGCACGGTGATCGCCTGTTACAGCTCTATTTTTCAGCCCAAAAAGCGGTTTCTAAGGCTCAAAAACAGGACAAATTTCAGCTTTATTTGTATAAAATCAGCAAGTTAATTCGGTCCGACCCTGTTAAGTTAAGTGTAAGTAACCTGTTTAGAAAATATCCCAGGAAAGACTTAAGCCGCCTTCAAAATCACCTCGACATGCAGGCCGAGGCGGGCCAGCATATCTATGAGCATATCAATGGTAAATTTATCACCCTTTGCACGAACTACATTGCTGACCCTGGGTTGAGTGACACCCATAATGTCAGCCGCCTCTTTCTGAGTTAGTCCTCGTTCCTTGATGTGCAAAGCAATGGCCGCCATAAGGCTGCTTTTGATCTTGCAGACTTCCCGTTCGGCAGGATCATCAAGAAGCGCATCCCATACATCGTTGAATTTTTCGGCCATGGTTTATCCTCCAATTTCTTTGTATCGTTTTTTTGCCAGATCAAGATCTTTGCCGCTGGTCTTTTGTGTTTTTTTCTGAAAGGCATGAAGCACATGCACCGCATCAGCAAATTTGGCGACGTAAATGATGCGGAACTGTCCGCTTGCCTCTTTTATCCTGATTTCCATCACGCCCTGGCCGACATTTCGTATCGGTTTCCAGTCTGCCGGCTCAAGACCCATTTGAACAAAGCGAAGCTGGTCGCCTGAAGCTCTCTTCACGTCGTCAGGAAATTTCTTGATATCCTCAAGTGAGGAGCCGTGGAAAACAATTGCCTTCACGAGATATTATATAAATATTTGTATAATTGAAGTCAAACAGAATATGTCAAATTTTATATAAAACGACAAAAACAAGTTCCCTCAACTGGCGGGAATGATCTGGTTGCAAGCCTTGTTTTTTAGGGTGATATTCACCTAGAAGCAGCAAGAAAGACCCGCCGGAACCGTCGACAAGGCCGTCCGGAACAGGCTACCAGCACCGGCGGGGTACTGCACTTTTTGTCCGTTACAAAAATAACAAAGGAACAGGACATTGCCGGGGGCAGCAGGGACGATTTGCCACCATCCCTGTTGAACTGGGGACAAGGCCAGGCGGAAGCCAAGGTTGTTGTTGCGGTTGTCCTATTTTTCAGCCAAAAAAGCGGTTTCTAAGGCTCAAAAACAGGACAGACTTCAGTTTTATTTGAACAAAATCAGTAAGTTAATCCGACAAGACCCCGTTCCCGTGTAAATAGCGACGCGTACGCGCTCGTGGTCAGGTTTAGCCGGTTGTTCGCCCTTACCTATTTTTTAAGTATGATTTTAGGTCGCGATAATAATTTTCATGCGAGCCGATTGTTATTAACTCTATATCATCTCCAATAACCCGATATGATAAAAGAAATTCCGTTTTGATTACTTTGAATTTGTAAACAAAAATACCCCTCAAATCTCCTTTCTTTTCAGAACCGATTGAGGGGTTTTGAACGATTTCTCGTATCGCATTGTCTAGTTCTAATTTTTCTTTCTTCTTGAATTTCTTGACTTTTTTCCCGAAGGAACTTGATTGGAATACTTTCATAGTTCCCTCAACCAAATTGATACTCTTCTTTTTCTCCCTGCTCCAACTCCGCGATACCAATTAATATTTCTTTTATCAAATCATAGGTGAGATCAGGATTTTCTTCTGCGCATTTTCCAATTTTTGCCCAATGTGCGTATTCCAGAGCAAGTCGGCCGGTGATTCCATTCGAATCCGGCCACCCATTCCATTTCATTCCGGCCACTGATTCCGTTTGAAGTCGGCCACCTATTCCGGTCCAATCCGGCCACCCTTTATAA
>JBMORT010000006.1:0-365354 GCA_049319825.1 Patescibacteria group bacterium | reverse complement strand
ACTTCTCCCTACGGTCGAAGTAAAGAATATATTATTACATCGTACAACAGCGTGTATGCAGTTCGTGCTTTTTCAAAGCCCTCTCCCATATTTGCTACGCAAACATCGCATACACGCGAACGTTATACGCAATTCAAAAAATATTTTTCTTTTTATAAGGAATTTTGACAGGCTTTTTAAAAAGGGGAATAAATTTATTTTTTTATTTATTAGAAAGGGGTATAAGGTGTTTTCTTTCGCTTCGCTTCAGAAAACGATTTATTTATAAACTTTATATGCTAAGCTTAGAATATGACTGAAACTTTAATCAAAAAATTTACAGAAATCTCCAAAACTGATACTGAAATTGCTGGTGGCAAAGGGGCATCACTTGGAGAAATGACTCAAGCGGGAATTCCAGTTCCTGAGGGGTTCGTAATTATTTCAAATGCTTTTGATAGGTTTTTGGAAGAGACTGATCTAAATGTTGAAATTGACGCTGTTTTAGGCACGGTTGATATTAAAGAAGTTCATACTGTTGAAAATGCTTCTAAGAAAATTCAGGCAATGATTCTTTCAAGAGAAATGCCAGAAGATATTAAAACAGAAATTTTGAAATTTTTTAAAAATCTAGATTGTAAATTTGTAGCTGTTCGTTCATCTGCGACATCAGAAGATTCTGCTTCTGCGGCGTGGGCGGGACAATTAGACAGTTTCCTAAATACAACAAAAGACACACTTTTGGAAAATGTAAAAAGATGTTGGGCTTCTTTGTTTACTCCGAGAGCTATTTTTTACAGATTTGAAAAGAAATTAAACAAAGATAAAATTTCTGTTGCTGTTGTTATTCAGAAAATGGTTGATTCAGAAGAATCAGGTATTGCTTTTTCAGTTCATCCAGTTACGCAAGATGAAAACCAAATAATTATTGAGGCTGGTTTTGGTTTAGGTGAAGCCATTGTTTCAGGCTCAATAACTCCAGATAGCTATGTTGTAGATAAGCATGGATTTTCAATTTTGGATATAAATATAAATGAGCAGACAAAAGCATTATACAAAAAAGCCAAAGGCGGAAACGAATGGAAAGAATTAGGGGAAAAAGGAAAGAAGCAAGTATTAACTGAAAAAGAGATTATTGAATTATCTAAATTGATTGTAAAAATTGAGAATCATTATGGTTTTCCTTGTGATATTGAATGGGCGAAGGAAAAAGGGAAATTTTATATTACGCAGAGTAGGCCGATTACCACTCTTAGCACTAAACAAATAAATGATAAGCAAGAAATAAAATATATTCTGGGCAATCAAGATGTAGACACTTCATTTTTAACTCTTGAAGTGACTTGGAGCGGTATTGGTACAGATGAAGTGAAAAAGCACGCAGGAGTGAAACCACTTGATTCTTTTTTGGAGATTGTAAAAGGCAAAACAATAAATTATTATGTTGAATCACACAGATTAAAAATATTCGCTTCCGCTTGTGCTAAATCATTGATAAGCAATAAGGAACTTTTAGATTATTTAGAATCTGAAACAGTTAAAACAACAGAACAAATTAGAAGCCTTGCCACAGAATATATTGAAAAAATCAGTAAATTAACCAATCCAGAACTAATTTCATTATTAAAGCAGATAAAAAAACTACAAGCACAAGCCACCACCTTGGGATCTGCTGTTGCTTTCGCAGATATTTTTGGTGATATAACGAATGGATTAATATCTGCCTTGAAAAGCCGTAAAAATCTAAAGCATAGTCTAACGACATACACACATGTTTTAGGAAACCCCGCTGAAAAAAGCTTAACAGAAAAAGCATACGATGAGATTAGAACCGCCGAAAATAAAAGCGAATTACTACAAAAATATTTTTGGCTCGACCAAGGATATATTGGTAGAGGTTTAACTATAGAGCATATCGACGCAATAAAAGAAGAAACAAAAAACGAGGAAACTTATCCTTCGCCAAACGAATTAAAAAAGGAATTAAAACTTTCAGAAAACGAGCAAAGATTATTTGATGTTTCTACATCATTGATAAAAATCAAATCACTTAGAGCGGATTCAAGGCAATTTTTGCATGTTTTAACTAACAAGATTATTGATTTAGTTGCAGAAAGAGAAAAAATACAACCTGAATTTCTTGAAGCACTTTATACTGAAGAAGTCTGTGATATTTTGACGGGCAAGTCTTTGCCAAAAGATTTAGAAAAAAGATGGATACATAGTGTTGTTATCCCAGTGGATAAAAAATATAAATTCCTTGTCAGCAAAGAAGCAGAAACATTTCTTGCAGACAAACTCATGAAAGAAGATATAGAAGATAAAGAAACGGTAAAAGGTCAAATTGCACAACCCGGAAAAGTTAAGGGCGTCATAAAATTAGTATTTGGACCACAACACAATAGTAAGGTAAAAGAAGGCGAAATTTTAATTTCAAGAGCAACAAGCCCTCAATTATTACCTGCAATGAAAAAAGCGGTAGCTTTTGTAACGGATGTCGGAGGCATAACTTCACATGCAGCTATTGTCGCAAGAGAAATGAAAAAACCTTGCATTGTCGGAACTAAACATGCAACAGAAATATTTAGTGACGGGGACTTTGTTGAGGTTGACGCTAACGAAGGAGTTGTTAAATTAATAAAAAAACATAATGAATAAGGAGTTTTGAAAAATGAAATTCACCCCTAACCCCTCTTTCATTTTTCAAAACGGAAAAAATCAAATATATAATTAATGAGGAAAGCCTATCCGATAATTGAGACGAAAAATATTTTTTGAACTCACTCCGCTACGCTTCGTGCCACGCTGCGCTCTCCTCCCTTCGGTCGTCGGGGCGTATAACAAGGGATATGCGGTTCAGCCCTCAGCTCGGGCTTCACCCAAATTTTTCTTCCACTTCGTTCCAGAAAAACTTCGCATATCCCTAACGTTAGCCAAAATCGCTCCGCGATTTTGGCTAAGGTGCTGCGGCTCCGCCGCTGTTTTCCTCGTCGCTTCGCGACTTCGTCTAACAGCGGCTATGCGAAAGGCCGCCTCGCGCCTCCGGCGCGGCGTCCCTTCGCATGAGCCGCAGCACCTTAGGCGAAATTCTGTCTGCTAAAAATTTAAAAACCATATGTCAAAGGAAAGATTTAAAATTACCCCCGCTTCTTATCTTGTGTTAGTGAAAGATGAAAAATTTTTAATGTTGAGGCGTTATAATACTGGATACGAAGATGGAAATTATAGTTTAGTTGCTGGTCATCTTGATGGTCAGGAAACTTTTCGACAAGCAATGGCTCGTGAAGCAAAGGAAGAAGCGGGGATAATTTTAAATCCAAATGATTTGCAAGTCGTTCATGTTATGGATCGCCAAGTTATTTTTAATGATGTTGGTGCAAGGGAAAGATTGGATGTCTTTGTTAAAGCTGATGATTGGAGTGGCGAGTTAAAAAATATGGAGCCGCATAAGTGCGATGATTTAAGTTGGTTTTCCTTTGACAAGATTCCAAAAAACACTATTCCATATATTAAACAGGCATTAGAATGTATTAGGGATGGTGTGTTTTATAGCGAGCACGGTTTTTAAATTTTTAGCAGACAGAACTCAAGGGGACGCTGCGCTTTTGATTTCTTTTTTACTTTTATATTTTTTATATTTAGGAAGGAAATCAAACCCTCGCCTAACAAAGAATAAAAGGAAAATGCCTCGGCTCGGCATTTTCCCAAATCCCACGCCTTAGTTCTGTGATATAATAGAGTTAATGCCATTTAACAAGTCTTGAGAATAAAATAAGTTTTACGCTTTTAGTCGGCGCGGGACTTCTTTTATTCTTAAACGTTGCACAAAATCGCTCGCTTCGCTCGCTATTTTGTGCAATGTGCTGCGGCTCCGCCGCTGTTTCGCTTCTTCGCTCGCTTCGCTTCGCGACTTCGCCGAGCAGCCAGCTATGCGAAAGTACGCTTCGCGCCTACGGCGCGGCGTCCCTTCGCATGAGCCGCAGCACATTGTACGCAATTGATTTAGAGGCACTTAATGGAAAAACTTTTAAATTTTGCTAAGCTCATAATCTTATGATAAACAAACAACCATCTCGTCTTACAAGGCCACGCTATCCAATGCCCGCATTTGTAAAAGATGCGCTCGAAAAAAATAAGCTAATGAACGCTTACAATATACGTCCACCATACCAAAGAAATGATTACATTGGTTGGATCACTCGCGCAAAACGTGAAGAAACTAAGCAAAAGCGTTTGAATCAAATGCTCGATGAATTAAAGCGTGGTGACAAATATATGAATATGAGCTGGAAGCCAAGTTTTAGATAACCGTGCCTCTAAATCAACTCGCTTCGCTACGCTCCTCGCCCCGCTGCGCTCTCCTCCCTTCGGTCGTCGGGGCGTATAACACAGCGTATGCGGTTCGGGGCTCGGCTCGGGCTTTACCCAAATTTTTCTTCTACTTTTTCCGGAAAACTTGTTCATCCAGATATGTTAAATTATTTATATTATTTATGACAACCGAATACGAAGTTAAAATACTCGAAATCAATATTGATGAAGTCATCGACAAACTCAATAAGTTGGGAGCCGATAAAGTCAGCGAAAAAATGCAAAGAAGATACATTTATGATTTTAATCCCAAAAAAGACAATTCCTGGATCAGACTGAGGACTGATGGCGAAAAGACGACTTTGACTGTCAAAGAAATTCAAAACGACAGAATAGATGGGACGCGGGAACTTGAAATAATTGTTGATGACTTTGAGAAAACCAATCTGCTAATGGAAAAACTCGGATATTTTGTCAAAAGCTACCAGGAAAACAAACGGACGCGCTACATCTTGGATAACATTGAAATCGACATTGATTCCTGGCCGCAAATTCCTCCATATCTTGAAATCGAAGCCGGCTCAGCCGCTGAGGTTGAAAGCATGGCCGAGCGAATCGGATTTAATCCTTCCCGAATCACCTCAATGAACACCATCGATGTTTATAAAAAATACGGTATCGATCTTGATTCCATTAAAGAACTAAAATTTTAACAGTTACGCAAGCATTAAAACTTTTTTAGAATTTTATTTTTTGGGGAGGTGACGCTGACAATCCAATAAACTCAAAACGGCCGAAAGGCCGTTTTTTTATTGCCCCGGGGAAGGGAAAATATAATGTTCCGCCCTATATTCAAGCGAGATATTTTTAACATTGACAATCCCAATAAAAACATGATACAAATAATTGTCGCAATTTCGTAATCGTCATAATGGAGGATAGATGATGAACAAAATATGTGGCGCTCCAGGGTGCACTAAACCGTCGGCTCGCGTTGCCGGCAAAGCACCGCGGAAAATCGACGGCGTCGAGCTTTGCCGCGGATGCTACCAACGCATCTGGGAGCTCGAAAAAAAAACGGGGACCCCGAAGGAAGAAATCCTTAGGAACGGCGCGCCTGAGCCGCAACGCCCCCTGCCTCGCATCGCGACGACATGTGCGAGGGAAAACTGCGGTGTGGCACTGCCCGAGGGTGCCGGCCCGAAAATTCGTCGGACAATCGGTCTTCTGCACGTGTGCACCCCGTGCTACCAGTTGGCATGGGAACACTCGGTGAGGGATGGCATCTCGATCGAAGAGGCCTTCAAGCGAATGAAGCCGAAAAACTGGAAGCCCGAACCACCTAAAACTGTTCCGTGCTGTCTGCCGTGGTGCGACGAAGAAGTGGTTCCCGACAAATCGACGATCGTGAGGGAGAACGTGCATGCTTGCGGCTCCTGCCGCTCCTACCTCAAACTGCTCACGTCCCGACGCTACAATGGTCGTGACTGGACAGCCCTCGCGGTGGACGCCATTAAGGGTATCGTCACCGCCCCTGGCACACCGGAATTGTGCGCCATGTCGTGGTGTCAAACGTGGGAAAAACCACACCGTCGAGGTCCCAACGGTGAAGCGCTCTGCAACGCCGATCAGATGTACCTGTACCAGTACGCAAAGCGTAACGGCATCACGTTCGAAGAAGCATTTAAGACAGCTCCACCGCCTCGCTTACGGCATACTCGTGGGCGCGCAAAGAAAAAAAGGAGTTATTACTAACCGGCAGGTTCAACATTGCCTAAAACATTGAAACCTTCCGGTTTTTTGATCTTTTAGTCGGTGCGCTGACAATCCAATAAATCAATACGGCCAAAATGGTCGTTTTTTATTGCAAATTGAGGGCGGATTTTGTATAATTGGTGTGGGATGAAGCTTAGAATGATGATTTGACGGTGCATCCAACATGAGCCGCGATATAAAACATGAAGCCAATAACAAATGAAAAAAATTAATACAAATTTATGAAAAAAACACACCTTCTCATCCTCGTCTGCGCCATTGCGCTAGTTTTAACCGGCTGCTCGTATTTTCAAGCTCCGACAGCCCAGAGCAGTTTAACCGAGCCTGAAGCCCGAGCCATTGCTGAAAAAACTTGCATCAAAGGCGGCGAATCGCTCGAACCGGGATATTATAATGAAAACACCAAGACCTGGTGGTTTGACGCCAATTTAAATGTCTCAAAAGAAGGCTGCAATCCGGCCTGCGTTGTCTCGGAAGAGACCAAAACAGCGGAAATTAACTGGCGCTGCACCGGATTGATTCCAATGGCGGAATCAGCACAAGATTCAATCCAACAGTTATTCACTGAAAAATATCCGAAATACGCGGATACTGTCACAGTCCGCGTGGAAAAAGAAACAGCTGATCACGCGCGCGGCGGAGTGACGTTCGAGCCGGGCGGCGAGGGCGGCATATTTTTAGCGGCGAAAGTCAATGGCGAGTGGCAAATAGTTTTCGATGGCAATGGCCAAATCCCCTGCAATTTGTCAGAATACGGCTTCCCTGCTGACATGCTGTCCGATTGCGCGGAATAGGCGGTAGGTTGTAGGTTATAATTCGATAACCGCTAAACAAAGTCGAAAAACGATATTTAGGCAGTAGGCCAGCCTTCGCAACAGCTTCCACCTTCGCTGCGGCTTCGGTGGACAGGGCGGCTGGCAGGCCAGCGGCAGCCTGCCTGACCGGCAGGCAGGTAGGCAGTAGCTTGACGCGTTACTATCGCCTATTGCCCGTCGTGTTTCGTATTTAAATTTAAAAAGGCGACCTCGTGCAGTCGTCTTTTATTTTTTCTCCGCATTCAACTGGGATTTTTTTTCATTTATTAAAAGTTTTACAGTAAAAATTCCTTCCGCGGAAAGCACATAAGCCAGTTCTCCGCCAATCACGTTTTGGGTCTTTTGGTACAATATGACCGCATTTTCTCCGGGAACAAATTTATTCCACCGAATGAGCATCATTTTTAATCTCGTGGGAGAGATGCTGTTAAACGGAAAAGGAGATTTGTTCATTTCCGCAAGCAAATCGCTTGCCGTCCAGCTTCGAGACGGTCCGGCAAAATACATCATTAAGGCCACCACCTGCCGAGGATGAATAGTGGAAACCCATCTATCGCAATCAAACGACTCAAACCATTGCCAATCAGGCTTATCGTTCGCTGACGAATCATTCGTGATCAAACAGGAAGATGAATCAGGCATCTTGACCGCAGCCATGCCGAATTGAGTTTTCCCGGCCTGCCCCGATCCAGGCGGATTTGGTCGTTGGCTTACTTGGCTTACGGGCGGCAGGTCGCACGGATTCAGCTTGGACATCACCACCGTCGGCCGGTGAGCGATATTAGGGCGCCTGTCATTGCCGATAACCACCGTGGGAGTCCGGCGACAATTAGCGGATGATATTTCCTCAAAAGCACCGGGCCGCACAATCGATTGATCGTTTTTCTCCAAATTTTGTTGCATGGCAATAAGAGCGTCGAAATTATCGGTTAAAATCTGAATGACCTTAAGCAATAAAGACACCATTTGATTTGGAGCCACGGTAAAAAGCTTATGTATGCTGAATGGAATTTCCAGCTGAGCCGTTAACAACAAAGCCGCTCGTTGATCGACTCGGCCGATGGCGCTCAACCCATTATTGATACGGTTGTCAAAATCGCGTAATGAAAAGGCCATTTCTTGCAATTTCCGAATCGTCAGTCGCAGTTGCTGCTCTGGGCTTTCTTCACTCACGATTTTCCCCCTAAATTAAAGAACTGGCGATAATTCACTTTACCCCGTGAAAAGATATATGTCAATAAAAGAAAAGCCCATGACTGTAAGCCATGGGTTAATTGGGATTTGAAGATAATTGACCAAAACTGAAGCCATCCTTGAATGCATGAAGGCATGCATGAACCGCGGGCTGATAAAGCCTTATGCCAGCTTGCGTTGAAATCTCATCGAAAGCCTGCTGCAAACTCATGGCTTCGCGGTATGGACGTCGCGAACACATCGCGTGCACCACATCGGCCACGGCCACGATCCGAGCCTCGAGACAGGCTTGCTCGCCTTTCAATTTGTGCGGATACCCGCTGCCATCCATCTTTTCATGATGCTGCAAGGCGACATTGGCCACGGGCCAAGGCCATTTGATGCCTCGCAAAATTTGATGTCCGGCAACCGTATGCTGAACGATGCAATTGAATTCATGAGGATCAAGCGTATTTGGTTTGGTCAGAAATCTGGTCGGCACCGCTAACTTGCCGATATCATGAGTCAAACCGCTCATCTGGCAGGAAGTAACAATGCCCGCTGACAGATTCATGGTAAGCGCGATTTGACGAGCCAGTTTGGATACGCATTTTTGATGATCCGCGGTAGTGGGATCGATGATTTGCATGACCGCCAAAAATGAACCGATGGTATCATCCCAATATTCGATCAATACCTCAGGAAAATCAATGGCTTTCAATATGGATTCGAGCCGACCGATCCTGTCACGCAACCCAGAAATCTCTTGGATGAGCTCTTTTCTGCTGGCGGCTGACAAATCCGTCATGAATCCTCCGATTTGCTTTTTGTTTTGGTTTTTATCTTTATTTTCCCCATTTTACATTATAAAACATACCACGGAGATGGAAAAGAAAAAATGAGGAGAATATGTGAATAAGTTTGAAGAAATCTATTTTTTTGATAGTATTAAGTCATGGAAGGTTATGAGGCAGTAGGCAAGAGGCAGCCTGCCTGACCGGCAGGCAGGTAGGCAGTAGTACGTTACTATGGACTATTGCCCCTTCAACGACGATCAAGTCAGGCTTTTGCCTATTGCCTTGCGTATCTCGTGTCTCGCCCAGCGTCTTTCTTATAACAATCAATCCTTGCCAATCTTGTCACGAACCGAAGGCTTCCCTTTGGGAAAGTGGCAATTAACAATCAACAATTATGTTCAACCACCTAAAACAAAGCGACCAGCAAGTCTACGACCTGATAAAAAATGAAATTAATCGGCAAAACAATGGTCTGGAAATGATTGCTTCTGAAAATATTGTTTCCATGGCCGTGCTGGAAGCTCTCGGATCTCCGCTAACTAATAAATATTCCGAAGGCTATCCGCAAAAACGATACTACGGTGGCAATGAATACATTGACCAAATCGAGCAGCTGGCCATTGATCGCGCCAAGCAGCTTTTTGGCGCTGAACATGCCAATGTCCAGCCGCATGCCGGCTCGCCGGCTAATCTGGCCGCTTACTTCGCCTTACTCGAACACGGAGACAAAATACTGGCCATGGATCTGGCCGCCGGCGGACATTTGACGCACGGACATAAAGTGAATTTTTCCGGAAAATTTTATAATGTATCCGGCTACGGAGTCGATCCGGAGACTGAACGAATCGATTATAATCAAATCCGAGAAATCGCCAGGCGCGAGCAGCCGAAACTAATCTTAGCCGGCGCGTCAGCATATCCGCGCCTAATCGACTTTGCCGCATTCTTTGATATTGCCAAAGAAGTCGGCGCTTATCTGATGGTGGACATGGCGCACATCGCCGGATTAGTGGCGGCCAAACTCCATCCCGATCCGGTCGCGTTCGCCGATGTTGTGACCACCACCACGCATAAAACATTGCGCGGACCGAGAGGAGCAATCATACTCAATAAAAAATCGGACAGACTCCATGACAAATACCACCCGGATTCAAAAAAAGACTTGGCGCAAATGATCGATTCGGCCGTTTTTCCCGGTCTTCAAGGAGGACCGCTTGAGCATGTGATCGCCGCCAAAGCGGTGGCGTTCAAAGAAGCCTTGGAACCGGAATTTATCGTTTACCAAAAACAAGTGATCGCCAACGCCCGGTCGCTGGCCGAGTCGCTATTGGCCGAGGGCATTGAGCTGGTTTCCGGCGGCACTGACAATCATCTGATTTTGATCAATTTGAAAAATGAATCTGTTTCCGGCAAGCAGGTCGAGACCGTGTTGGATTCAGCCGGCATTTATACCAATAAAAACGTCATTCCGTTTGACCGACGTCCTCCGACCGATCCGTCAGGCTTGAGATTAGGCACTCCGGCCTTGACCAGCCGCGGCATGAAAGAATATGAAATGAAATTGATTGGCCAAGCCATTGCCAAAATCATTAAAAATATTGATGATGCCAAAATCCAAAAAGAAACCAAAGATACGGTGCGAGAATTGGTGTCGAAATATCCGATTTACACCGAACTGATTTCCGGCAAATAAAAAAAGTCCATCTGATGGATAAACTTTTGCGTGAATAAATTACAACATCAGCTTGGGAAAAGGTTCCATGCCCAAAATTTCTTTAATCTCCTCATCGGCGAGAATTTCCTTTTCTTTGAGCATTTCGCACAGTCTAAGCATTTTTGTGTCTTCTTTGCGCATTAAAAAACCAAATCACCTCGCTGATCAGCCATCTTTTCATCCAGGTGATCAAATATCTCATGTTTCAATATACCTAAATCCGCTTTGGTCGCCATTCGAAGCTCTTCCAAATCCGCTTTAGTCGCCATGTTTTCCTGCAGAAACTCCATTAATTCATTGGTTGTGACTTCATTATTATCAGAAATATTTACAATTATTTTTCTTAATTAAATTTTACTGCAGTAAAATGGCTGTGTCAATCTTAATAACTTTTTAATATGAAAAACTGTTCAAGAATAATTGACGGCAAAGTCATTGCCCAAAAATTCAAAGATGAAATCAGGAGCCGGGTGCGCGAAATGTCAGACAAGCCCGGTCTGGCTGCCATTTTAATCGGCAATGATCCGGCATCCGCGCAATATGTCAGGCTAAAAAGGAAAGCTTGCGAATATACGGGCATAAGTTTTCACAAATATTTTTTCGAGGGCGATTATAAAGACAAGGATATTATCGAAGCAATCGAATTTTTAAATGCTGATCCTGAAATTGACGGGATTTTAGTCCAGCTTCCCCTGCCGGCAAGCTTAAATGAGGATAAAATCATTTCGGCCATCGATCCGAAAAAAGACGTTGACGGCTTTCACCCGGAAAACTTAAAAAAGCTGCGATCGGGCAAGCCCTTTATAATTTCCCCGGCCGCCCTAGGAATTCTCGAGCTGCTGAAAGCGACCGGCCAAGAGTTGAAAAATAAAAAAGTCGTCATACTCTGCAATTCCAAGCTGTTTTCCGAGCCGCTTGATTATCTTTTGGGCAAGGATAATGATGTACAAGCGATCGCTACTACCCACAAAGACATGCCAAAGCTGCCAGCTGAGGCTGATATTTTGATCGTGGCCATCGGCCAGCCGGAGTTTGTGACCAAAGACATGATAAAAGAAGGCGCCATAGTAATTGATGTGGGAATAAATCAGGTGGACGGCGAGACCGTGGGCGATGTTAATTTCTTCGATGTCTGCGAAAAAACGAGCTTCATCTCCCCTGTCCCGGGCGGCGTCGGGCCGATGACCGTGGCCATGCTTTTGGAAAACGTGCTGAAGCTGCATCGAAATAAATAAAAAACGATGTCACACCTGCGCAGGCAGGTGTCCAGATGATTTTTCCTGGATTCCTGCATTCGCTCGACACGGCTCAGGACAGGTCGCCGACTGAGCGGAGCGAAGTCCCAACCGGTCATTTCGACTGGAGCGACCCCGAGCGGAGTCGAGGGGGAGCGGAATGGAGAAATCCCTTCGTAATAATATTTTCAAAAACTATGCCCAACGACTACTACACCTACATCATGGCCAGCGAAAGCGGAACACTATACATCGGCATGACAAATGATATTGAAAGAAGAGTTAGCGAACATAAAAATGATATCAATGAATGTTTCACCAAAAGATACCAATGGCACAAATTAGTTCACTACGAAGTCTTTGATAACCCCACGGATGCCATCGCCCGGGAAAAACAAATCAAACGATGGAGAAGAGATAAAAAAGAAATACTTATTTCAATGGATAATCCGGGATGGAAAGATCTGGCTGAGGGTTTTTAAAAAGGGATTTCTCCACGCGCCCTCCGGGCTTGGTCGAAATGACCGATAGTGGAGGAAGGTATTAAAAAAATTTCTGCACTCAGGGCCTCTTTTGTCGGCCCTCCGATCGAAATGACCGAAAAGGAAACAAAAACCGCTTCTTAATGAGTCGAAAAGCGGCTTATTTTATTTTACTGACTATCCGCCTCCTCGCGGACGGCCAGGAACCGACACTTGAAAGGCCAGTGAAAGTCGTAGTCGTAGAGGTCCAGGTCGCGCTCGTCACTTCGCCCACGCAGAAAAGGCAGGTAGTGAAGACCGCTTGGATCGCGCCAAACCGAGCCGAAAGCAATGATCGGGAATTGCTTCTGAAGCTCAGGATGATTGGCACCCAAAGCCAGCAGTTCCGCGATCTTGGCGGGGCGTAGGCCTCGTCGCTCCAACTCTTCCAGAACATACGCTGTGCTGGCCTCTCTGTTCAAATGGACCAGTTCCAATTCAACCTCTCGCTGGCCTCCACCCGAGACTGGGAAGTGCTTGGCAGTGATGTCGCTGTTCATCCAGTCGTAGTGACCGGCAGCGATCATCTCATCCAGCGACATGCTGTAGTCAACTGCTACTCTAAAGACTTCAGTGGTAGGATTTCTTTTTTGGACGATCAGTTCGGCAATCTTCTTTGCCAATTCCGGCTCTTTGAGAATTCTCCGCAAATCCTCATCATTGCCGCCCGCCTCGAGGACAGCATTTACAATTATACTGAAAATCTCATTTCCACACGGTTTTGCCATGGCCTTTTCTCCTCTTCTCCCTTCCATGCAGACGTAGGAATGCTTAATTGTATCACAAAGTCAAACATTGTCAAATCCCCATTCCCCACACCTTTTCAACTTGCCTCGCAAGTTTTTTTTAGATAAAATGAAGGCACAATTTTCCAATTTCCAGTGCCCTAATTTCCATTTTCCAATTTCTAATCACCAATTATGGACGACCCCACAAAAATCCCACCCCAAAATCTCGAAGCTGAACAATCGCTTTTGGGTTCTCTTTTGATTGACAAAGAAGCATTTCTTAAAATAGCTGATATCATTGATCCTGAAGATTTTTACCGAGACCGGCACCGAATCATTTTTGAGCAGATGAGAAAGCTCTATTCCAATCAGGAGCCGATTGACTTTTTGACTTTGAGCAACGCGCTCGAAGAAAATCATTTGCTCGAAAAAATCGGCGGCCGAAGCTATTTGACCGAGCTGTCTAATATTGTTCCCACCTCAAGCCACGCCGCCCATTACGCCAACATCATTCAAAAAAAAGCCACCAGGCGACGGCTGCTCGAAGCCGCGACAGAAATTACTGAAATAGGATATAATGAAGAGCAGGAGATTGATAAATTGCTAGACCTGTCAGAGCAAAAGCTCTTTTCCGTGTCTCAGAAGCATTTGAAAAAATCTTTTGTTCCGATAGACAGCATCCTAAACGAAGCGTTTGACCGAATCGATGAAATCCATAAAGGCGAAGGCAAGCTGCGCGGCACGCCCACCGGATTCGGCGATCTGGATAATCTGCTCGGCGGATTGCAAAAGTCTGATTTGGTAATACTGGCGGCCAGACCTTCGGTGGGAAAAACTTCACTGGCGCTCGATGTCGCGCGTCAGGCGGCGGTGAAGGGAAAAGTTCCGGTGGGATTATTCAGTCTGGAAATGTCAAAAGAGCAGCTGGTTGACCGCCTGCTCTGCGCGCAGGCCAATGTTGATCTGTGGAAAATGAGAACAGGCAAGCTGTCTGACCGCGATGAAGACGATGACTTTCCCAGAATCGGCCATGCCATGGGCATTTTATCCGAAGCGCCGATATACATCGATGACTCAGCCATGTGCAACGTCATTGATATCAGAACCAAAGCCCGCCGGCTGCAGGCTGAGCACGGGCTCGGACTGATTGTCATCGACTATCTTCAACTCATGGAAAGCCGGGCCAATGCGGAAAGCCGCGTGCAAGCAGTGGCCGAGATCACGCGCGCGCTCAAAGGCATCGCGCGCGAGCTGAACGTGCCGGTTTTGGCCCTTTCCCAGCTGTCGCGCGCCGTAGAAATGAATAAACCGGCCATTCCCAAGCTCGCGCATCTCAGAGAGTCCGGCTCAATCGAGCAGGATGCTGACGTGGTATTATTTATTTACAGAAAAACCGCTGACAGAAATTATTCACCGGAACAAATACCTCCTGATGAAAAAAATATTGCTGAAATTCACATCGCCAAGCACAGAAACGGCCCGACCGGTCTGGTGAAGCTGTTTTTCCAGGAGCAAACGGCCAGTTTTAAAAATTTATCAAAAGAAGTGCGGGGGTTGACGCCGCCGCAATAACAGTGCGACGAGCAAAACAAGTATGCTACGTAAGATAATTTTACTAATACTTGTCGCACTTGTTTTACTTGTCTCGCTTGTCGCACTATAAAATTTATGTCCTTCTTCGACCAAATCAAACAAATGAAAGCTCTCCAGGCCCAGATGCAGCAGGAATTCGCCGAGGGTTCTGCCGGGTTTGGCAAAGTAACAATTAAAATCAATGGTATTCAGGAAATTTTGGATGTACAAATCGATGAAATCCTTTTAACTGACAAAGAAAAGCTCCAAGACCTCATAAAAGACGCGACCAATGACGCCATTAAAAAAATCCAGCGGCAGATGGCGATGAAGATGCGCGGACAAATGGGTGATTTTCCTGGGATGTAAGCTTGTTTTCGTAAAATTTGTAGCAAATCCGTAGTTTCGTAGTCTATATGGTAATTTACCCTTCTGAAATCGAAAACCTCATCGACAAATTCAACCAGCTTCCCGGCATCGGCCGAAAGACCTCTGAGAAGTTCGTTTTTTATTTACTCAGACAAAGCCCAGAATTCTTAAATCAATTCGCCAGCAGCGTACTTAATCTGCAGAAAAACCTCAGCTTCTGCCAGACTTGCGGCAATTTTTCCGGCCTGAAAAAAGAATGCGACATCTGCGCTGACAGCCGCCGCGACCGATCGCTTTTATGCATTGTCGAAGATGTACAAGATTTGGGAGTAATCGAATCAACCAAAGAATATCGCGGGCTTTATCATGTGCTCGGCGGGCAAATCAATCCGCTCGAAGGCATCACGCCTGAAAAATTAAACATCCAAAAATTAATTGACAGAGTGAAAAAAGAAAAATTTTCAGAAATAATTCTGGCGCTGAATCCGGACATCCAGGGTGAAGCCACTTCCCTATACCTGGTCAAGCTTTTCAAGCCGCTGAACCTAAAATTCACCAAACTCGCCCGCGGCCTGGCCATGGGCAGCGATTTGGAATATACTGATGAAACGACTTTAACGAACGCGCTTAAGGGGAGGCAGGAGGTGAAATAAAGTGCAAAACGCAAAACTAAAAATGCAAAGCAAAAAAAAGCATAAAACATTTAATTTATAAACTCTATGAAAAACTTCGAACAACCCGTTCCCCTTGACCAGCAATGGTATGATACTTTTGAAAAACATGCGGCTTTTCAAGCCTACGAATATTTGGATGGCGATAAAGAATACCGAGAAGAACAAAAAAAGAAATTTTTAGCAGGTGAAATTGAAAATCCAGAATTGGATTATCCAAAAATCGACATTGACAAACTAAACGAACGAGAACAAATGCTTCTCAAGCTTCGCAAGGACATCAAGGCCTTGGAACAAAACGAGGTAATCAGCCAAGTGTACCGCTGGCGATTGAACGAAAAAATCGCAGAACTTCGAATTGCGAAAGCGACAGCTAATCACGATATGCGCCGCTTTCAAGGTTACTCGGAATTTGTCTATGGGACGCCTTCGCCTGACGTGTTTGCATATACGATACAAAATATCAGAAAAACCGCGGAAAAGGCGCTGGAATCAGAAAATGAAGAAATAAAACAAACCGCGCAAGAATTGCTGGCCGCTTTGCCAAACAACTTGCCGAAAGTGAAAATGCAAGAGCTGCCGGAAGCAAAAACCCGCCAGCTGGCTAAAGAATTGACGCTGAAAGAGATGGGAGATTTGGTCAATATTTCATACAAGGCTGGAGAGTTAGTAGCCGAAGATATCAAAGAAATGTTTACCCAAGCGCTGGCAAATTTACGCGTTGAGGGCTGGTCGGTAGTTATTGATAAAAGCAGCAAAACGGGCATCAGCGTTGATCAAGAAATAAAAACAATAAAAGTGCCTGAATCAAGAAAAATGCTTTTCGATAAATTAAGGACATTGATCGCCCACGAGATCGGCACGCATGTCACCCGCAGAGTTAAAGGAGAAAGAAGCAAATTAAAACTGCTTGGGCTAGGCTTGGATAGATATGAAAAGGGCGAAGAAGGCGTTGCGACCATGAGAGAACAAGCTTTATCTAACGAGCTTAAAGATTATGCTGGACTAGACGGCCATCTAGCAATCGGATTAGCAATGGGACTTGACGGAAAGCCAAGGGATTTTCGTCAAGTTTATGAAATTTTGGAAAAATATTATCGGCTAAATAATTTGCTGCAAGGCAAAAAGAAGGAAGAAGCTCTGGCCGCGTCTCAGACAAGCGCATGGAACCGCTCCGTTCGCACATTCAGAGGCACTGATTGCAAAACCCCAGGAGTGTGTTTTACAAAAGATATTATTTACCGCGAAGGAAATATCGAAACATGGGCGGTCGTAAAAAATAAGCCGGAAGAAATGTCGCGCTTTAGCATTGGCAAATACGATCCGGCCAACCCGCGGCACATTTGGATTTTAAATATGCTGGGAATAACCGACAAGGAATTGGAGCAGCCGCAAGAAACCGCCTAACCAACGCGCTCAAGGGGAGGCAGGAGGTGAAATAATTTCCGCCCGATTTTCAGTCGTATTTTTCATAATTTAAAAACACTTCGTTTGACGAAGTGCTATTTTTTGAACAAATCCGCACGGCGATAGATCACCCAGTCCGACAGACGGTCAGGATTACCAGGCCGTAGCTCAATAAATCGCTGATGAGTGATGGCCGCAAAAATTTCCAGGGCGAATTCAATTACCTCAACTGTCATTGGCCAGTTATAAACACCCGAATCTCTGGGCAACTTTTGCTTTTCACCGTTTGGCGACCTGGTGTGCCACAATTCAATAATCCTATCTGCCACATTAAAATGGATTTCAACAACAGTTCGAAATTCATGGAGTTCAACCATCGATCACCTCCTTTGTCCGCAAAGGATTTCAAGATCATATAACACAAAATTCTTTCTGTCAATCGGGCCGCGGCCGCCCGCCTCCGGCGGGCGCGTGGGAACAGATGGTAGGAACAGGGCGCTGCCCTGTTCCTACCATCTGTTCCCGCGAAACGCCCTGTTCCCACGCCGGCGCCGGTAACGGTTCTGTCCGGCCCGGTAACAACGAATTCGAATTCGTTGTTACCGGCGCCTGGCCCGCGGCCGATAAAAAACCCACGCAACATGTTTGCGCGGGTTTTGTTAATCAAAAAGCACCTCGTTTTACGAAGCGCTCGACTTAAACCGACAGGTGTTTTTTAATCGGTTGCATGACTTGACTTTTAACAGTCCTCAAAATCCTCAACCGGATCTGCCACATTCATCATATTAAGTTCTTCCAAGGTGACCCAGCGCTCAGTTCCATCCCAATAATAGCAACCTCGACAGTTGCTGTCGCACATCCCAGCGCGATAAGCACTGCCGGCGGTACAGCCAAAGAGATGGACTTTTTTTTCCTTTGTTTCGTTAGGCATGGACGTCTCCTCCCTTTCCGTTCACCGGAATTTTTTAATTATATCAAAAAAACGAGTACTTGTCAAGTGTACTTCGCTTCCATAATCAAAAACAGACCCCTTTGGGCCTGTCTTTTCTATTGAAATTATTTTTTCGCTGTCTTTTTCGCCGGCGCTTTGGCTGCGATTTTTGTCACAGTAGCTTTTTTAACTGCCGGTTTCTTAGCCGGTTCTTTCTTGGACGCGGAAGCTTTCACGCCGCCGACGCTCAAAATCTTAACTTGGGTAAACGGCTGGCGATGTCCGTATTTCCGGCGGTATCTGACCTTGCTTTTAAACTTAATAACATCAATTTTTTTGGCTCTGCCCTGCTCGACTATTTCCGCTTCAACTTTTTTCGATGTGTTGGGCATGCCCAGATCAAATTCTTTGCCGGCATCATCGAAAACCAATAAAGCATTAAACGACACTTTATCTCCGGCTTGTCCGTCAATTTTTTCGATTTTCACTTGTTGCGCTGGAGCCACTTTATACTGTTTGCCTCCGGTTTTGATTACTGCGATAGTCATATTTTGGAAATTAGTTGTTTAGAAATTGGAAATTAGTGTTTGAAAACGGAAAATGGAAATTGGGTTATGAATACAAGCGGAATTATAGCTGATATTTTTGACTTCGTCAAGTATCGATGCAAATATACTAATGAATACTAATTATACGAATGTAACCAAAATTAGTATCATTCGCATAATTAGTATATTAGCGTCGATACCCAGCCACGTGATCAAAGAATAAAGCAAGGGTTGCAACTATTCAATTTTTTGCAAATCTTTACGTTTCTTATATAGATAAGCTGTTGTCAGCATAAAAACCAGCAATGCGCCCATGCCTAAAATGAACAGCGCCAGCCCCTGCTGCTGCAGATAAAGCCCGACACCGGCCAAAACCGCGCTGATTGCCCACAAAAACAAGCAGGCTTTCTTGGCGCTTAATCCGGCATCTAGCAGGCGATGGTGCAGATGCTTCCGGTCAGCGATTCGCAGCGACTGCTTATCCATTTTCCGGCGAATAATAGTCCAGGCCACGTCAAGAATCGGCAGGCTCATCAGCATTAAAGTGACTGCCACTTTGCTGCCGGAAATTATTGATAATGTTCCCAGAATAAATCCGGTGTAGGTGCTGCCGCCTTCGCCGAGAAATATTGCTGCCGGATTGAAATTAAAAACCAAAAATCCCAGGCATACGCCCACGAAAATTATTGCTAAAAGCGCCACATCACTCTGAATATCCTGATTCATCAATGACACGGCGAAAATAAACAAAGCGCCGATGCTGGTGATGCCTGTTACCAGACCGTCGAGCCCGTCCATAATCTTGGTTGTGTACATCATGCCCATCAGCCAGATAAAAGTAAATATGTCAGCCAGAAAAGTTATTCGATACGGCAGTCCGTGAAACCAAAGCAGGTCAATTTGATATTTGGCCAAATGCCACTGTCCGTCTCCGAACGGATTGGTGATCCAGTCGATGCCGATGCCGCTGATGCCGACAGATAAAACTGCCAGCATCGGCCAGATGAACTGATACTTTGGTTTCAAGTCAAACTTATCATCTAAAATTCCGCCAATCATTAAAAATAATCCGCCGATCAACATACCCCAGACGTATTTTTGCATAATGTGCGCGCCGGTCAGCTCATGGCTCATGTAAGTATAAACCAAAACAACAATATTGAATGTCAGAAATAAAGCAAGCCCGCCCATTTTGGGAGTGGCTTTTTTATGAATCTTTTTCGGATTATTACCGGGCTTGTCAACTATTTTTAATTTAAATGCCAGCCATTTGACTACAGCCGTTAATATCAAGCTGATAAAAAAGGCTATTGACAGGGCGGCGATGTAATCGGCGGAATTCATATTGGCGTGTTTATTGTAATAAATTTAACGCAAAAACGCAAAAAATGCGGCGGCCCGCGGGAACGCGCGCGTTCCCGCCCGTAGGGACAGGTCGCGACCTGTCCCTACGGGACATGCGCGACGCGCATGCGGCCGCCGCCAATAAAAAAACGCAGAAATTGCGTTAATATTTGCGTTATATTGCGTTATTTTATTCGCCTACAAGCCAGCTTACAACTCCTCAGCCTTCTCAACGGAAATCTTTCCTCCCGCGTCCAAAGTCACCGCATCCCGCCTGCCGATTTGGGCGGTCAATAAATAATTGGCCAGCGCGTCGTCAACTTCGGTTTGGATCACCCTTCGCAAAGGCCGGGCGCCGAATTTGGGATCATAGCCTTTTTGCGCCAGTTCTCTTACGGCTGCGTCGGTCGCGGTAAAGGTGATTCCTTTGTTTTCAAGCCTTTTAGCCACTTTAGCCATCATTAGCTTGGCTATTTGATAAACGTCTTCCTGGCTCAGCGGCTTGAAAACCATGATGCCGTCATAGCGGTTTAAAAACTCCGGCCGGAAATATTCGCGGAGCTGCTCGTTTATCAAATGATTTTTTATTTCTTCGAGCGGGGTGTTCTTGGCAACCTCATCCTGAATGAATGCTGTGCCCGCGTTTGATGTCATGATAATAATCAAATTGGTAAAATCAATTGTGCGGCCTTGATTATCAGTCAGCCGCCCGTCTTCCATTACCTGTAAAAATAGATTCAACACATCCGGATGGGCTTTTTCCAGCTCGTCGATTAAAAGAACGGTAAACGGATTTTTTCTGACCGCTTCGGTCAGATAACCGCCCTCGCGGCTGCCGGTCGGCGCGCCGATCAGCCGGTAAATGCTCTCCGGCGTCTGATATTCGGACATATCGAGCCTGACCATGTTTTCCTCGCTGCCGAAATAAATGTCCGCGACTGTCTTCGCCAATTCGGTTTTGCCCACACCGGTCGGTCCTAAAAACAGCAAGCTGGCGATCGGCCGGTCGCCCTCGCGCAGCTCGGCTCGAGCCCGCTTTAAGCTCGAGGCGACCATTTTTACCGCTTCTTCTTGGCCGATTATTCGCCGGTGAATTTCATCTTCCAAATTCAGGAGCTTGGCCGCTTCTTTTTCTGTAATCTTCGCCACGGGAATGGCCGTCTTTTCCGAAATGAATTTGGCCACGTCATCGCCGGATACAATTTGATTTTCGCCTTTTTCCTTGCGCACGGCAATTGAAACCTGCTCGATTATCTCCAGCGCCTTTTGCGGCAAATATTTATCATGCATGTACCGGGAAGATAACGCCACCGCTTTATCTAAGCTGTCGTAGGAAAAAAACACTTTGTTGCGATATTCGATCGGACCGCTTTTGGCTTCAAGTATCTGAATCGCTTCGTCGATCGCCGGTTCTTCGACTTTAATGTTTTGAAAAACATTGGCCAGCGAGCTTTGCTCCACTGATTTACTGTATTCCGACGGAGTGGTGGTCGCCACCACGTAAAAAGGCTTCTTTTCCAAAATTTGAGTCAGCACTTCGGATAAATCCAACCCGGCTTCTTGTCCGGCGGTAATGCCGATCATATCGTGAATATTTTCGATAGCCAAAACGATATTCTTCGATCTCGCCGCCTCGGCCATGGCCGACATCAATCGTTCCTCTGCCTGAGCCGGAGTGGCGCCGCTGACGATTCGGGGCACACTCAGACTGACCAACCGTTTATCCTGCAGTATTTCCGGGACATCGTCGGCAATCATTTTCTGTGCCAGTCCTTCGAGAACCGATGTTTTACCGACTCCCGGATAACCTATTAAAATCACGCTGTCACGAGAACCTTCGATGATCCGGAAAATATTTTCAAATTCTTTTTCCCGACCGACCGCCGGAAACAAGGCGCCGGCTCGCGCCGCTGCGGTCAAATCAACGCTCAGCTGATCCAAAAACGGCGTGGCCACCGCGGTCATGGCCCGATCAATGCCGCTTTTCGGTTTTAGCCGCCCGCGCGCCCGATACCGAGAGACTTGAGAACGCAGCTGATTCTGAATTCTGAGCCAGACAATCACATTAAAAAACTTTTGCCTGCTTAATTCCAAATCAAGCAAAATCTCTCCGATGTAATCTTTTTCCAAATCAGAAAAAATCTCTTTTTGAGTGAACGCCGCGGCGATTTCCGCGACGCCCACTTTGAATTTATCCGCCAGCATAGCCTGCCAATAGGCCATGATCAATATTTTCTTGGCTATCGGCAGCAGCGCCGGCCGCCCCCCCACTGCTGTCTTTTGCGATAATATATTATCAATTTTATCTTGAATAAGCTGTTTCGGCAGGCCGAGCCGCCCCAAAATAATCAAGCCCTGATCGTTCTCCGGCAATTGATGAAACAAATGAAGATCGACCACTTCCGATTCCCCTTTCTGTTTGGCCAGCAACCAAGCGTCATTGACCAAATCGGCCGCCGGGTCGGTAAATGATTTGGACACGTCTATCAAATCCGTTTTGGGGCGAGTCGTCACGTCCTGCCAGTCACTGACCGAAGAGACGTAAATTAAATTCTCGTCCCTGAATTCTTTCTTCAATACTTTATGTTTGGGATCGAGCTCCTGTTCGATTCGGTAATACAAATATAAGTCGGCCAGCACCGTCAGCCAAAAATACAATTTCACAAAATCAGCATCCTTGAACCAATAATCAAAAGAAAAAGCTGTCTCAAAATTTTGTTCGTATAAAGACCACAAGATCAAGGCAAAGCCGCTCAAGCCATAAATTATCAAGGTGACATTGATAAGCGTCTTAATGAATTTTTCGAACTTTTCATTATAAATGTTCCAAGTATCGACTATTTTGCCCCAATACAAAATTTTATTTTTAAAAAACAAAACCACGCCCAAACCTTTGCACGCCGGGCACGTCATGCCGTCTTTGGTTCCCGTTCCGGCGCAAGATTGGCAGACCAGGAACGGCAGTTTCTTTTTTGGAGATTCTGCAGCCATGTTTTTTGATTTTTACAGCTTAAACAATGTTAATCCCAAATTAAATAAAATCATGTAAACGACCAATATCGGGAACAATGTGCGGATGATAAAAATGATGAGGGCGAAAACCAGCCAGCCGAAAAATATGAGCGATCGAAAAATTATTTGAAACAATCTCATAAAAAAACTGACCAGCCGGCCCTGCCAATCGGTTTGTCCGAACATGGGTGTAAATAAATTTTTAATCCAAATGGTCAGACCCAGGCTTTCATTGGCTGATCGCAGCGTGCCGGAGAATCTCCGCCAGCCTTTGGCCAAACCCTTGGTGTACCACCAAACCGGAAAATAAAAAATATCTCCCACCAGGTCTTTGAAGAAGAATTTGAGTGATTTTAAAAATAAACTTTGTTCCATAATTCTAAATAAGTGCGACAGGCAAGACAAGTAAAACAAGTGCGACAAGTATTTATGTGCTTGTAGTACTAGTCGCACTAGTCTCGCTTTATTATTATACCATAAAATAAAAAAATGATATCAATGTCCACCGATAATAGCTCCAACCGTTTTAATAAAATCATTGAAATCTTCAGGATTATGCTTTAAATCAACTTTATCGTAATCAACTGTCAGAATGGGAGACTTTTGAAAACCGCTGGTCCATTCTTCATATAGTTTGTTCAAATTATCTATATATTCTCTCGGCATTTTCTCTTCAAAATCCCGGCCGCGCTTTTTGATCCGCCGCATCACCGTATCCACCGACGCCTTCAAATAAATTATCAAATCCGGCGGCGGCAAAATCTTTAAGCCGGTTTTGTAAACCCGCCAGTAAACCTGCCAGTCTCTTTCCAAAATCAATCCGCTCCGATACAAATTTTTCGCAAAAACCTCTGCATCTTCATAAATGCTCCGGTCTTGAATTTTAAATCCGGGATTCTGCGCGGTGGCTAAATGATTCTCGAGTTTTTTTCCCAAAAAAAACATTTGCGAATGAAAAGCCCAGGCTTTCATGTCATTGTAAAAATCTTTTAAATAGGGATTTTCTTCAAACGGCTCCAAACTGACAGAACCGCCAAAAAATTCAGCCAGTCTTTTCGATAATGTGGTTTTCCCCACTCCGATGTTGCCGGCAATGGCAATGAATTTATTCATATGATTTCTGATCCGCGGATTTCCATGGATATTACGAATTGATAGTTATCGGTCATGTGTGGATCCTCTATAGGCGTGAATCCGCAGCCTTTATCATTTTAGCAAATTTTCAACCAACAAAAAACCGAGTAAGTGTTACCCGGATAAATTCCAGTTTGACGGCTGAAAATCGAGAAGATGAATCAAATGTACGCCCGACTGAAACTGCATATGATAATAAATGGACTCACAGTCTCGAAATACGCCCATTTCCCGAACAATGCTCAGAATCGTTTCTTCTCTGATGCCAAAAGCCGTGACCAAACACAGTTGCCAGATTCTTCTATCGGGCGCAGCCGAAAGATTGAGCACGACTTCCGGTAAAATTTCAAATTCAGGCTTGGATCCTCTGATCAAATGGGCAAAAAGAACGGTTGAACCGTCTTGTAATTCCCTCTCCTGAGATTTAATGGACAAATCATATTTGCTGAGAAAAGAGACCAGATCGTCTTTGACTCCGGTCACCAAAATTCGAAAAACGAATTTTCTCATTTGACGACGAACGATCAGCGAATTGCCGATAATCATGACGATGAAAGCCAGCGCCATCAGCTGAGCTTCACCGGTCGGATGATTTAAAAAAAGCAAAGTCAGAATCAGAGCGGCAACGCTAAATAGCGTTTCCCCAACCCGAACCAGCCGATGATGATTATGGGCCAGTGAAATCCATTCAATAACAAATCCGAGAAGCAACATGAATTGCAGCAATCTCGGCAGGATATTCAACCATTCCATTTCCCCCTCCTTGATTTTTAACACATAACCATTTTATGGTAATTATCGTATCGGATTTTGTCAAATCCCGATGCGGCCGCAAAAAAAACGCCGCGCAGGCGCGATTTCGCAGAACAGGGCATTGCCATGTTCCGACAATCCTTGCGCCTTCGCGGCTAATCGTAATAAATCACCTGTTCGGCTTCATCTTCACCGAAATATTCATTAAAATAATCATCGCCGCCAACGGTCACATAAAGCGACGGGTCAACCTCACGCAAAAACATCGAAGGTTTATTGATTATTTCTCCGTATTCATAGCTGATTGTTTTAATGGGAAAAGTCATGGCCAGCTCATCCTTTGCCCGCGTGACCGCCACGTAAAAAAGCCGGCGTTCTTCTTCGAGCTGGGATTTGTTCTCCAATGATTTGTAATGAGGGAATGCGCCGTCATTGAGGCCGATAATGATCACATACGGCCATTCCAATCCCTTTGCCTGATGAATAGTCGACAAAACCACTTCGTCTCTTTCTTCTTCCTCAACATTTCGATAGCTTTCGCTGAGCATAATATCTGACAGTAGAGTTTCCAGACTGTCATATGTGATCACAAAATTCATCAATTGCCTAATGTCATCGAGCCTGTCTCGATAATTTTCAAAAGTATTTTGCGCATACTCTTTATAATCAACATCCAAAACATATTTGATCATCTTCGCCAAATTATCGCCGTGCGCTTCTTTAAAATTCAGCAGCTCTGAAAAAATATGCGATAAATATCTCCAGCTGGCCTCGGCTCTCGAACCCACCTGAATTTTTATTTCCAGCGCCTCACGCAGCGAACTGAATTTTTTCAGCTTATCCCAAATTTTCTTAGCGCTGGCCGGACCGATGCCTTCGCGCATCTTCAGCAGCCTCAGCCAAGACAATTCGTCTCTGAAATTAGATAAAATTTTAAGATAGGAAACAATGTCCTTAATGTGCGCCTGCTCGAAATATCTTAAACCGCCGCGAACGACATAGGGCACGTTCCTTTTACTTAATTCCAGCTGCAGCTCCGCCGATTGGTAAGTCGAGCGAAACAGAACGGCCATGTCTCGATAAGCTCTGCTTTTATCATCATGAATTTCAATTACTCGATTGGCCACCATGCTGGCTTGCTGGTACGCGTCACGAGCCGGGATCAAAATCGGCAAGATGCCGTCTTCTTTATTGGTGTTCAATATTTTTTTAAATTGGTCTTTATTGTTTTTAATGCTTTCATTGGCCAGATCCAAAATTTGCGGCGTACAGCGATAATTGGTCTCGAGTTTGTAAATTTTCACCTTTGAAAATTTGTTCGGAAAATTTAAGATATTTTTAATGTCAGCGGCACGAAAAGAATAAATGCTTTGAGAATCATCGCCGACAACCAATATATTATGATGAACCGAAGCCAGCTCATACATGATTTCCGCCTGAATATGGTTGGTATCCTGATACTCGTCAACCAAAATATACTGAAACTGCTTGGCGAACCGCTCTTTGGCTTCTTTATTTATTTTTAAAAGCTCGAGCCATTTGGTCAGCAAATCATCGAAATCCATGACATTGGCCAGCTTCTTTTTCTCCTCATACGCGACAGCGATATCATCGATCCGGTGGCTGACAAAGTCCGCATAGCCGTAATTCTGTTCGGCGATTTCCAGCACTGAGCGATGTGTGTTAAAGGCGTACGAAATTATTTTTTTTACCAAATCCGGCTTGGGGAAGTCATGGCCTTTGGTCTTAATTCCAAAATCTTCATATACTGCCTTTAGCAGTGAAATTGAATCTTCCTCGTCCAAAATATTAAAATTCTGCTTATACCCAAGTTTATCGGCGTATTTTCGCAAAATTAAATTGCCGACATGGTGAAAAGTCCCGGCCCAGAATTTTTTCGGCTCGAAACCCAAAAGATTTTTAATCCGCGCAGTCATTTCATTCGCCGCTTTATTGGTAAAAGTCACCAGCAATATATTTTCCGGGCTGACGCCTTTTTCAATCAAATACGCCACTCGATAAACCAACGTTCGAGTCTTGCCGCTACCCGCTCCGGCCAAAACCAAAGCCGGCCCGTCAGCTTCAGTGACGACCCGGTATTGTTCTCGGTTTAATTCTCTCTGAAAATCTATCGACATATTGAATCGACAAGATTACAAGATCTCGTGTACAAGATTTACAAGATACGGAATATTTGGAATCTTATACATCTCGTAATCTGTACTATCTTGTATTATAGATCTTGTAATCTTGTAACCTCATTCTTTCGAGAACTCGCACCCGCAATAATTCTGCCGATGGAAATGCTCTTTCTCGCAAAGCTCGCAAGATTTTTTAAAGCCTTCGCCTTTTCTCCAGACATTATCAATAAACTTCAATCCATACATATCAGCCGTTTCACGGCCGATTTCGTTTATTATTTCCGCCGGCTTATGCGGACTGATCGTTAAAGTTGTCGCCATGGCTTCAAACCCTTTTTCCTGAGCGGTTTGCGCGGTTTCGCTCAATCTTAAAGTAAAATCAACTTCGCAGCGCTGGCCTTTTTCTGGCTCATTTTCCAATCCCTTGACTTTATCAAGCCAAGCTTCGTGATTATATTCGCCCTCAATTAATTCGATTTTATATTTGTCGCAATACTTTTTGACTTCGTTCAGCCGCAAATCATATTCTTCTTTCGGAAAAATATTGGGATTATAAAAAAAAGCAGTTACATCGTAACCCATTTCTTTCAATTTTTCAATGACATAACCGCCGCAGGGAGCGCAGCAGGTGTGTAATAATACCTTATTCATATTTTAAGCCACTTTTCGCAGTGCTTTTGCCTTCAACTCATTAATTTTCCTTTTTACTGTATCGACATAATCGCTAAAAGAAGCGTCAATATTTTCTATTTCTATGTCTAATAATTCCTCGATCCATGAGAAATCAAGAATTGCCTCATATTCGCCAAAATTGCGTATGTTTTTTTTCTGAATATAGCCATGGGAGTTAAAAAATTCATTCATCTTATCTAATTCTATTTCCACAATTTTAATTTTTTCCATAAATGGAGGTGTTAATCCTAGTATGAATGATTTTTTCTCTTCTTGATTGAAAAGAATCTTTATAATTTGACTAGCAATCCCTTTTGGTTCGTAATAAATACCATTAGCCACATATTCCCGAAATAATAAATCCTTTTGCTCAAATGATATATTTTTAAAATACTTTGACAACAAATCCAAATATTTATTAACTTCTTCGTCAGTCTGGGCTAACTCAAGCTTTGAATCTCTTCCCTCAGCTTCAAGTCTGCCAATTTCAAAATGTGGTGATTTTGAAATATCTCCAAATAATCCAAATATTATTCCGGTCCTTTTTCCGTCTGGTTCGTATGGAAAATCTGAAGTAAGCGGACAAACCCATCTTTGCATCATATCTAATGCCGGCACTTTTTTACCAGCAACATAGTAATCCGGCCGGGCGATAATTTTCTTTATTATTGTTTTCTTTACTTCAACCAGTTCTTCTTTGGAATACTTTTCCGATAAGGTCTGGAATAGAGCAAGCCGAGCCTTCAGTCTCTGGTTATTTACATGCAGACGGTAAATATCGTCTAAAGCCTGCAAATCATTCTCATCCAATTTATATTTTTCTTTTAATTTTAAATATTCTTCGGTAAGCGGTATAAACATCTTTTTCTTATAATCAAAACGCGACGTAGCCACCAATTCTGCAATTTCATCCTGCTTTTTCCCTAATGATGACAACCCAATAATGGTCCTTAAAGCCTCGATTATCTTGTCGACATCAAATTGGTATAAACCCTTTTCCTTCTCGGGCAGAGCCAAGGCAGATGCAATACTTATCAAGCTGAATTGTGTGCCACTATCCAATAAACCAGATGCATAAGCCTGAGCTTCAGTCAATATGACTTCCGTGTTCATATTTTCTCTAAAGTGGTAACGATGAATCAATTCATGAATTAATATTAAAACTGCATCGGGCAATGTGCCCTCACTATAAAAACGATGCATTTGTTCCAGTAAATTTGGCTTGGGCAAAGCAATATCGATCCTTGGCACATCCCTGCGTGTATAACCTCCGTATTCTTGCAAATCAACAATCATCTTCTCTTCTATTTCTTTCGAATCAAAAACGATATTGACATCCTTGAAACCAGGTTGCTTATCTAAATCATCGGTAAAAATTTCGATTCCTAGCCGATCGAGGATTGAAAAAAATTCAGTTTGCTCTCTTGTTTTTTTTATCCAATCATCAGTTAATTCCCTAAATTCTTTTTCACTTATTATTCCAGGATTAAAAATGATTTGGTAATCCCTGACGCTATATTTTTCCAGTTCTTTATAAAGTCCGTCTCGTTCAGCTAAAAGATGGTCATAGCGCCGATCAAGCTTTTCTCTTTTTCTCTGTGTAAGCAGCTCTTTTTCTATCGGCGGCCTCGCGAATTCCGGGCTGGGGAATTGCTTTTTCTGCATAAATTTATATAAAGATTAAAAATATTGAAATAATTCCGTTTTGCTCCATGCTATGTGATGGATTGTTAGTCCTCTTCTTTTTTAAGCAGCCATCCTGTCAAAGTCGTCACCAAAGTATACAACAATGCGCCCAAAACCGCGATCCAAAATCCGCTCACTTCAAATCCTTTTATAAAGGTTGATACCAGCCAGAACATCAGGCCGTTCACTACCAAATTAAACAAACCCAAAGTCAAAATTGTCAGCGGCAGGGTCAAAAGCTTAATCAACCCGCCAAGCAGGGCGTTGACCACTCCCAAAACAACAACCAAAATCAAAGCGATGTAGAAAGAAGTCACCTCAATGCCGGGAACGGTGTAGGCGACGAGCAATAACCCGCCGGCATTAAATAACCATTTTAAAATAAATCTCATATATTCGATTAATTATTTTTTTTCTTCATTGCCAGTGACAAATTTTTCCAGAAATGAACGCGATCGAGCTCGGACAAAAAAATTTCCACCTGCCGCTCAATGTTTTTTTTGTTCGCCAGATAAATAAGTTTAATCAGCCAGTAATAAACGATGAAGATCATGATAATCAGGAAAAAAATGCCCCAAAACCATTTATTTGACAACGACCAAAAAGTGACCTCCACGACGGCCCGCTGATTAAAATAATGTCCGGCCAAATCGGTGGCGGTCATCGTCAGCTGGTAGCGGCCGGGTTCAAAACTGCGCATAAAATCAGCTCCATGATATACAAAGCCATCGTCGAATTGCCAAGTGAACATCAGCTGATCCAAACTCTGGCCCGATGTCCTCGGCTCGAAATAATATGTGTTCCAATCCAGCTGTTTCGCACGCAAATAGACATTGCCGTTGGTGGCCAGTTTTATTTGTCCGGCATAAATCAAGGCCGGCGCGAAAACCGCGACGATCAACAAGCCACTTAAAATTTTTATTTTTATTTTCATTTTTTTTTATAAGGCTTGAGAAGGCTTAAGATGGCAATGAAGAAAAGAGGTAAAGAGGGCAATCACTTGTTCTCTTTTTCTTTCTTATCTTCTAAAGATTGGATCGTTCTATCTAATAGATACATCGTTTTAATAGCGCGGTCTTCGAAGTGTTTATACAAATCATCATCAATGTATCCTTTTCGTAAAACTCGACGCACTCTTTCTTGTAATTCGCCATTTGATCTTTTGCTAATTCTCAAAAATCTGATGTATTCGGCTATATATCCGCTATAATACCCCTCAACAAAGTTGGCGCCGATTGAATCAGAGGCATTAGCTATTTGACTTCTAATTTTAAATTCATTTTTTGAAATATTTTTTAAAATATCCTGAACAATCATATCTAACTGATCAATACTCTGCCAGACAACCATATTCTTATGAGAAAAATTTTTCTTTACGTCATTATCATTCATATAAAATTATTTTAATACCCTCTCTTCCCCTCAAGCCTTCTCGCACAATCGCCCTCTCTTCTCCTCAAGCCCCCTTAAGCCTTCTTTATAAAACATTCAACACCTTCAGCGCTCTCTCAAATGCTTTAACCGCCTTGGCCGCTTCTCCTTTTCGCAATTTTATATCATGCTCATGCACCAGATTATTTCTTAATTTATGCGCCCACCAAACCTGCTGAATTTTCGGGTATTTGCCTGAAGCATACTTAAGGCGCTGCCCCATATTTTCTCCGGGCATGATCATGCCTTTGAGAGCGAAATCAAGCAATTTATCGGCCTCGATAACGGCCACGCGCCACATTGTTTCATTGTCTTTTGAAATTAAATCTTCGATCTCATTCCATTTCTTTTTTATCTTTTCCACGTCGACTTCCTCCGGCGGTCTTTTTTTAAAAATCAATATTGCCATTATCACGATAAAGGAAATGACCAATAAAATTATCACGTCTAGCCAAGAAAATTTCCAAGAAATATCCATATTTTTGCCCTTTACCAATGCCTGCCGCCCGATGCCGACTGGCTAATTATCAAAACGCCTCTTCAAAATGATGAGCGATCCGCAAAATCGTCGCCTCATCGAAATAATTGCCGAGTATCTGCAATCCGGTCGGAAATTCGCCGACTTGATTCATGGGGACGCTGATGGCCGGGATACCGGCCACATTGGCAGAAACCGTGAATATATCGGCCAAATACATCTGCAACGGATCATCTGTTTTTTCGCCGAAACGAAAAGCGATAGTCGGGGTTGTCGGCATAATTATCGCGTCCACTTTCTTAAACGCGTTATCAAAATCATGCTTGATCAGTGTTCTGATTTTCTGCGCCTGCTTGTAATACGCTCCGGCATAGCCCTCGGATAAAACAAAAGTGCCGATCATGATGCGCCGCTTGACTTCGTCGCCAAAACCGAAAGCTCTGGTTTTTTTATACATTTCCTCCAGACTGGCCGCGCCTTTTTCCCTTAGGCCGAACTTGACGCCGTCGAAGCGCGCCATATTAGACGAAACTTCCGCGGGCATTAAGATATAATATGCGGCCAGGCTATACTTAAAATTTGGCAGCGCTATTTTCTTAAATTTGACTTTCAACTGCGCCAATAATCTGAACGCCGCTGAAAAATCGTCTTTAACATGAGCGTCCAGCCCTTCGAAAAAATTATCATCGGGAATGCCGATTTTCAGGCCCTTGAGCGGTTTATCCAGAGTGTCCATAAAATCATCCTTACGGTCGATCGAAGTGGAATCAAATCGGTCATGGCCGGCGATCGTCTGCAACAGCAATGCTGCGTCTTCGGCCGATTTGGCCAGCGGCCCGATCTGGTCAAAACTTGAAGCCATGGCCATCAGGCCGTGCCTGGAAACTCGGCCATATGTCGGCTTAAGCCCCACACAGCCGCAAAAAGCGGCCGGCTGCCTGATGGATCCGCCGGTATCCGAACCCAGCGCGGCCAAACACTGATCGTCGGCCACGGCGGCCGCGCTGCCGCTCGATGATCCGCCGGGAACTCGCTCCGGGTTAAACGGATTCTTGGCCTTGCCAAACGCCGAATTTTCACCCGATGATCCCATGGCGAATTCATCCATAGTCGTCTTGCCTAAAAATAACGCGCCTTGGTCCTCGAGCTGCTCGATGACCGTGGCGTTGTATGGCGCCGCGTAATTTCTCAAAATTTTCGAGGCGGCGGTCGCCGGATATCGGTCAATTGAAATATTATCTTTGATGGCCAGCGGTATGCCTTCCAGACTTTTTAAAGCCTGGCCCTTGGCGATTTTATCATCAATAAATTTTGCTCTATCCAATGCGGCATCGGCCATTACGGTCAAAAACGCGTTTATTTCCGGCTGACGTTTTTCAATTTGATCCAAACAAGCTTGCGTCAATTCGGCGCAGGTAAATTCTTTTTCGCGCAGCCCGCGCCGAGCGGATTTGATTGTCAGTTGATTTAACATACGACATTCTTCTTTTTCAAATTTTTATTACAAATTCTTTTTTAAAAAATTTTTAAAAAAATTACAAATAATTACGAATATTCCAATAAAATTTGATACTTTCGCATAAATGCTTCAATAAAGATTTAAGACTCTCGTGTGAATTACTTTCTTCTTTGAAAAGACAACTAATATTCCCAATTTCAAGCCCGTTTTGATTAAATATTGATGGAGCTGATTCAAATCTGCTTTTGAAAACCCGAAACCTACTTTTATTTCCAACACGATTTTATTTTCGATTATTAAATCAGGACGATAACAACCAATATTATGAGTTTTATAATTAATTGGAATCATCATCTGACTCTTGTAAGATATGTTTTTTTAATCCAATGCTTTTTCAATCGCTCGCTGATAATATTTTTCTTTCATTCCGCCGCCCAATTCATTATGAACATTAAAAATTACTCCCATCAGTTTATAACTCAATTCCCCGTAAATTAATTCGTCTTCTTCCATTTCATTTGTAATTATTTGTAACAAAAATTATATTAATAATATTTGTAATAATTCGTAATTATTTGTAATTAAATCCTGTAAAATCTTCGTAATATTTGTAATTATTTGTAATTAAATCCTAAAAAATATTCGTAATATTTGTAATTATTTGTAATTAAATTTTAAAAAATAGTATTTGTAATTTCTACTTCTTTCCGCGCATCACTCCCGGCACTTTGATCTGGCCGGCTTCGATCTCCGGAGCGTCAGCGAGCAAATGCTCGACCGAATAAATCAAATGCACTTCATCCGGCCGGCTGACATTATATAAGCCGGTGATATTTGAAGTTTCCGGCACCTCGCTCAAATCGAGCGAACGCAATTCATCAAAATACTTAAAAACATCAGATAACTGCTTGGTGTATTTTTTTTTGTCATCTTCGGAAATTTCCAATTTGGCCAAATCAGCCACTTTTTCGACTAGAGCTTTGTTTATCATAACTAAAAACATGGAGCACATATCATGGATCATGGATCATGGATCATGGATCATGGATCAACTCCAAGGCTATGTGCTTTTTTAAATGTCGAAATTCTGTATAAATTATAGCATAACCAACTAATTCAACCAAATAAGAATCCACTCTTTTTATACCCTCGCCGCGCCCTTTCGGTCATTTCGACCGAGGTCGAGCGTAGCGAGACCGAGTGGAGAAATCCCTTTTTACAAGCCCCGAACACCTTCACGGAACATCGCCAGACCCCCTTTCGTCATTTCGACCGGAGCGACCCCGAGCCAAGCCGAGGGGGAGCGGAGTGGAGAAATCCCTTTCTGATAGTCTCTCTGCCCATTATTCGGTCATTCCTGCGCAGGCCTGCCTGCCGGCCGGCAGGCAGGCAGGAATCCAGAAAAAAGCCATCCGGACACCCGCCTTCTCCGAGCAAACGCAACCTCCTTTTTCTCTCTTGCTTTTTTGATCCTCACAATGCGTAAAACTCCCCTAAATTAAGCCAATATTTGGCTTTTTGGCTTGATTTTTATTCATATTTATGCTATAATAAAATGATATTTTAGAAAAACATGGAGGGGAAAACCGCCCTTTTTAAGGGCTTTTTTCAAGGAGGAAACCAATGGATTGCAAGGTCAATTGTTGCGACTGTCCCGCCTCTCAGTCCGATTCGTGCTACGACTACCTGGACGCACCGGACTGCCCCGAGCCGGAGGCGCCCACGCCCGCTCCCGACTACTGTCCGGATTGCGGCTTTTCCTACGAAATGTGCCGGTGCGGTGACTCCTTCGACTGGGATCCCCCGCCGCCCACCCCCGCCGAGAAAGAGGACCTCGTCCGCGAAGCTCTCGAGAGGGAATGCGATCTCATCCTCACCGCCTGGGGCGACGAAGGCCCCACCCGCGCCACCGGCCGCCGCGCCGCCATTCTCGGGCTCTAGCTCCCCGCTGTTCTTTCCCACCCTACCGCCCAACTACACCTGTTGGGCTTCCAGATTTGCCGAGTAGAAATAATCGGCAGATCAGGGAAGTAGTACAATCACAATAATTTTTTTTAGGAAAGGAAATGCCATGAGCGCTCTCAGGATCCTGGGCTACAACGAGCTCGACAAGGCGTTCCGTTTCGTCGATGGCGACCCGGAGGTCGAAGACTGCCACCCGCGGTTCTTCGGCATCCGCGGCTCCGATGGCGTCTGGCGCGCGCCGCTGACCACCTTGGCCGAGTACGGGGACGTCGAGGACGAGCTGATCGACATGATCGACAGCGATCGCCTGGACGAGGTCGAGATCGACGACGCCTTCGAGCCGGCGGCCGAGGAGTTCTACGCCGACACCGAGGACGACAGCGACTACGAGGCCTGGTGCGAGGTGTTCGACGCCCCGCTCAAGGCCGCCGCCACCCCGATCGAGCCCCCCACCCCGCTGCCCCAGCGCGAGCCGGAGCCGATCAACGGCTTCCGCATCCAGTGCTCCCCGCGGCAGATCGGCATGCGCCGAGCGCTGTGGAGCGAGCTCGACTGCTACCGGATCCGCCGCTACGAGTGGCGTCTGTTCCCCCGCGGCTGGAAGCGCTACACCCGCCAGCCCAAGCAGTTCCTCCGCCACCCGCGCCGCCTGCTCATCAGCGAGGACACGACGATCCAGGCGGCCTCCTAGCATCTTCCTTCTCTTCCATTTACTTTCCCACAGCCGCGCATCCGCGGCAAATGCACAAAATCTTCCCCCAACTCTTCAAAAAAGTTGGGGGCCGAACTTTGCTCGGTAAATTCTACTTGGCAAAGTTCGGAAAGAGTTCTTTCAAACCCAAAACTCCCGAAAAATCGGGGGAGGAAAAATCAGATGAAGAAGCTGATGCTCTCGCTTGTGCTGGTTGTGGCTTTCGGAGGTTGTAAGAAAGAACAGCTTATGCCCGAGCCGCAGAAGATCATCTTGTGCGCCGAAGGCGAGACTCGCCCGTGCGGCAAGGATCTTGGGGCGTGCATCCCTGGCCATCAGGTCTGCGTCATGGGCACATGGACTGATTGCGGTGGAAAGTACCGCGGTCCGGTCAAAGAAAGCTGCGACAGCCTCGACAACAACTGCGACGGCGCGATCGACGAAGGCTGCCAGTGTACCATCGGCGAAACTCGTCAGTGCGGCGAGGAGAACGTGTTCGCAACTCAGGTCTGCATTGACATTATTGACATTGGGAACGGACAAGGCCTGTGGAGCGCTTGTTGCGGAACCCACGTCGGCCGGAGCGTCGAGATCTGCGATGGCAAAGACAACGATTGCGACGGCAACGTCGATGAAGGACTTTTAAACGCGTGCGGGACGTGCGGTCCCGTGCCGGAAGAAGTTTGCGGCAACAGCATCGATGACGACTGCGACGACCGTATCGATGAGGGCTGCTCGCATTAGTCCCCTCTCCCCCCAACCGCAAAACTTTGCATGTTGGGGGCCGAACTTTGCTCGGTAATTTTAGCAAGCAAAGTTCGGAAAGAGTTCTTTCAAACCCAAAACTCCCGAGGAATCGGGGGAGGAGAACGTCAATGAAGAAGCTGATGGCGATTTTCGCTCTGGTGTTTTTGATCAGCGAACAACAATCGATGGCGGCCAGCGCGCCACCGTGCAAAGACGGCGCGACGCAGAAATGTGGTACTGAGCTGGGCGAGTGTTCCATCGGCAAGCAGACCTGCGTCAACGGCGGCTGGTCCGACTGCGACGGCAGAAAGCCCAAAGAAGAAATCTGCGACACGCTGGACAACGACTGCGACGGACTCATCGATGAGGGTTGCGAATGCGTCATCGAGAGTACTCGCCCCTGCTGCACGGATACGAACGTACGAATGGCAGGAACGCAAGTTTGTGTTAATGGCGCGTGGTTTGACAGGTGCATTGGCGCGTCCAAGCCAAGCGAGGAACTCTGCGACGGCTTTGACAACAATTGCAATGGCGTCGCGGATGAAGGATGCCTTTGCAGGAACGGCGAAACAATCGTGTGCGGTGTGGAGACAGGTGAATGCGTGATCGGGACACAGACCTGCGTGAACTGGGAATGGTCTGACTGCAATGGAGTTATGCCGGAAACGGAAGTCTGCGACGGCGCGGACAATGACTGCGACGGCGACGTGGACGAGTATCTGCTCAACGCGTGCGGTCTGTGCGGGCCGGTGCCCGCGGAGGTCTGCGACGGCGTTGACAATGACTGCGACGGCGACGTCGACGAAGGACTGCTCAACGCCTGCGGCACTTGTGGGCCGCTGGGCGAGGCCTGCGACGGCATCGACAACGACTGCGACGGCCAGACCGATGAGGGATGTCCATCACCGTAGTCATTCTCCCCTCTCCCCCCAACCGCAAAACTTTGCGTGTTGGGGGCCGGCCTAACCTCACCGCTCTTTCCCACCTTTTCGCCCAACTCTCACTTATTGGGCTCCCAGCTTTGTTTGGTAAATGATACTAAGCAGAGCCGGGAAATTCATTAACCAAGGAGGTTTAAATGCCCTACCTGCAACCGTTCACAAAGGACGACCTCGACAACCACCGGCTGTTCCTTCAGCCGAAAGTCTTCAGGGAGGTCGAGGTAGCCCTGGCTCGAGGAGAGAAAGTCGAGCTCCTTTGCTCGAGCTTCGACGATCCAGGGATGGATTGGACCAAGATCTTCATCAACGGACGGCCGGTGGACGGATCGTTCGTCCCCGGCTACTAACCCGCCTAATTTCCCACCCTTTCGCCCAACTCTCATTTGTTGGGCTTCCAGATTTGCTGATTAACATTAATCAATAAATCCGGGAAATTCTTCCCGCGACAAGCACTCAAACGGGAGATACCAAGGAGGATCAATGCCGGATCGCGCCAAGTGGACAATCGCTTTATTCATTCTTATCACTTCGAGCATCATGATGCTCGTTATGATTTGCCTTATCGTCCACATCGCGCTCAAAGTGCCAGAGTATGACTTTGCCATGCTTTTCGTCATTCTCTCTTCGATGATCTTTCTCGGCTGTATCTACGGATCGATTTTCTTTTTACTTCACGGCCAGATGGGCATCATGCTGCGCCGCGCGGCCGATGAACATACAGATCTACGGACATCGACAAGCACTGAACGATTTGCATTTTTTCCAGATCCGACAAATTCTCACGTAATGCAAATGCCGTCACTGTCTGTATTGCGACATTTGGAAGGCGCTGCTGGTTCACTAGAAGCTTCGGTGAAAAAAGCGGCCTGACCAACTTAAGCAACTCAGTCCCCCCAACTCGCCACGGCGATGTTGGGTTTCGGGTTCTGCCTAGTGTAGGTATTGGGCAAAGCCGGGAATAAAGTTCTTCGACAATTGAAAATCAAACTCAAAAAAACGCCCGCGGCGCGGGCACAAGGAGAGAAGCATGAGACTGCATCGCTTTTCGTTTTTCGTGTCTCTGTTCTGGTTTTTCTGTTTCAACTTCAATTGCGGCGACGGCGCTTCCACGCGCCAGGTCATCGAGACCGACGCCGCCAGCCTCGAATGCGGGCCGGGCACTGTCGAAATCAACGGAGTCTGCGTGCTCGACGGCAATCCCGCACCGATCATCTACTGCGACGAGGGCACGACCCTTATCGGCGCGGGATGCGTCCCCCTGCCCTACGACAACCCCGAAATCTGCGACGAGATCGACAACGACAACGACGGCGTCACGGACGAGGGCTGTCCGGTCCCCGACTTTGACGAGGACAACGACGGGTTCACGCCTTTCGACGGCGACTGCAACGATGATGATTTCAACATCAACCCGCTGGCTGTCGAGTACTGCAACGGGGTAGATGACAACTGCGACGGCCAGACGGACGAGAGTGACCCTATCGCCGGCCAAGACTGCTTCGCGCTGCTCGATTTCGTCCCTGTCCCGGGAGTTCTCACCTGCATACTGGGAGACATCAGGTGTCCTCCCATCGATCTGGAAGAGTGCCATGCGCGGGAAGAACTTTGCGGCGTCGTCGGACACGGTATCGACGACAACTGCGACGGCCAGGTGGACGAGGGCTGCGGGGCGGTCTGCGGCAACGGCATCTGCGAAGCGGGCGAAGCCGACGTATGCGTCGACTGCTTTTCCACGCAGACCGACGTGGACAGCGACGGCTACTCGCCGCCCGAGGACTGCGATGATTTCAATTTCTTCACCCACCCCGGCGCGGACGAATTCTGCGACGGGAAAGATAACGACTGCGACGGGCTGACCGATGAAGGGTACCCGACCCAGCGCTTTCTGCGCGACGCGGATGGCGACGGGCACGGGGATCCCGAAAGCTACGTCGAAGCGGCCGATTGTTTGTCTCCTCTAGAGGGTTACATCAACTGGATCGAGGGCTACGACAACGACTGCGACGACAATTTCGCCCTGACTTACCCCGGCGCGGAAGAAATCTGCGACGGCGATGATAATAATTGCGACGGCCAGATCGACGAAGGGTGCTGTGGAAACGGCATCTGCAATTCAACAGAGGATGTTTTCACCTGCCAAGTCGATTGTCCGGCCGAAGAGGAGTGCGACGGCGTGGATAACGATAACGATCACGCCATCGACGACGGCTGCCCGTGCGTGGATCCTTCCGAAACGATTTGGGATCGCCATTGCGGCCATGCCATGCCTGCCGGCGAATTCTTCTATGGCTGGCAGACGTGCGAAAACGGAATTTGGACAGAATGCCGCTACGGCGACTCGATCGGCGAGCAGAGCTGTGAGTGGCATTGTCAAAACGACGGGGACGGCGACGGACTTGTCTGTTGCTTCGACCCGGACTGCGCTGATTTGCCACAGTGCCAAGAACCGCTTGACCTGTGCAACGGCGTCGATGAAGATGGCGACGGTGAAACAGACGAGAACGATCCAAGCGTCGGATCTCTGTGCGTCGCAATCAATACGATTCCCGATGAAGAAGGAATCGTCAGCTACGTGCCGGTTAACGGCCGATGGGAATGCAGCCACGACGTCATGAACTACCGCTGCTCCCCCGATCCAGCGCTCTGCTACGCCGAGGACTACTGCGATAACTGGATCGACGATGACTGCGACGGCATCGTGGACGAGGGTTGCGGAGCGGACGAACCACCGCACTACTGCGAGCCAGTCTACACCGCGTACGGCACCATCATCGGCTGGCGCGGCTGCTGCGGCGACAGCTTTCTGACTACGACGCATCCCGAAGCAGGTATGCTGATCAAGGGAACTTTCAGCAACGTCTACTACTACGCCAGCGACGGGAACCGCTACGTGTTCGCGACCAATGTCGAGCTCGAATCATGGTATTCGCCGCTCGACGAATACGGCATCCCCGCGTCGCCGAACGGCGAGCTCTGCCAGCAAGTTTACGAATTCCCCGACGAAGTACTCGCTTCGATTCCCTTGGCGCTCACTGGAAACGTCACTCTTCGTCCCGGAGCTTTCATCACGGGAGAAGAGACATCGAGCGCGCGGTACGTGGTCGATCACTGCGCGACGCTTCGCGAGGTTGATCCGATCACCGCGCTGGACGAAATCTACGCGTCGACCGAAGGATCGACGGCATGGGAAAGGACAGTCGTCCTTTGGTCGCTGATGTGGTCGAATTACGAAATCGGCCAGCCCGTGACCTCAGCCGCTGACTTTGACTGGCTCACGATTTACTCGGAAAGCCAGATCGAAGTCGAGCTGGGGATCAGCGGCACTCTGTGTCAGTAATTTCCGCCCCCAGTAACTCCTTCCCAGCCGCAATTTCTGCGGCAAATCCCTTTCAAAAAGGAGAAACCTACCCGGTTAACAACTAGGTAGGTTTTTTAATTCTATAATATTGACACAAATTCTGAAAAAACATTTATTATTCTATAATTCATCTGATAAATCCTTAATATTTTCAGCCACTATTCATATAATTCACAATTTTTTGGTATAATATAAGTAGAGAATGTCAAACAGAAAATTGACAAAATATTAAATTTCTGTTAATGTTTATTATTCCTGAAATGACCGCTGAAGATTCACGATTTGATCTCGCACAAATCAGGATTCTTTAACGGTTCTTTCACAAAAGGAGCAACCGCCGATGAAGAAAATCATCGCCATGTTCATTTTCGTATTTCTGATTTTGACAATCAGCTGCGTAATCACCGAAAACAGGCCCGGACCCAGGCTCGAGCAAGGTGTTCCGGAAATCATCTATCTTTACCCTGCTTCGGGAAATGGAAATATTCTGCCTGACCGCGATGCCGGCCAGACCGATCGGGGAACATTCACTGACGATTTGATTCCCGGAGACAGCGCGGCTGATGAGGCTTCGCGGCCCGATCCGGGGTGCGGCATCTGCGCCCAAGGACACGAAGCGGCCAAAGAGACCTGCAACGGACTCGATGACGACTGCGATTGTCAGACCGATGAGGACTGGCAGGAATGGCTCGGACAGCCTTGCCGCGGCTATGTGGATCTTCGCGGCAAGTACTTGCTGGGACATTGCACTGATTTGGGTGAAATTATTTGTGGAAATGCTCCATACGAACCTTTGACCTGCTCTTCGGCAGATTTCACTTCCCGATATTCGACTCCTTACCGTTGGCAATTGCCTGACGACTGCGATGGCATTGACAGTGACTGCGACGGCGAAATTGACGAAGACTGCCAGCCGCCTCTGTGCGGCCTGTGCGCGGACGGCTATGAACCGTCAGAGGAAATCTGCAACTACCTCGATGACGACTGCGACTGCGAGACCGACGAGGGCTTTGACCGGCTTTATGAAGAATGCGTCGGGTTTAACGAAGACGGAACCTGCGCCAATCCGGGCGTGATCGTCTGCGCTCCGAGCGAAAACTCCGAGTACGCCTGCAGTGGCGGAGATTTTCCCGAAAGCTGGACGTCGGCCGGAGCAGAAGAGATCTGCGGCAACGATTTCGACGACAACTGCGACGGCCGAATTGACGAAGAATGCCAGCCGACGCATGCCGAATACTGCGAGATCGTGATGTCGCCCGATAATAGCTATCTTTACGGCTATCAAGGCTGCTGCGGCACGTTCCGCGAGACAGACGAGCCGCAAGCGGGCATGCTGGTAAAAAACAGCTGGATGAGCCGAGTGTATTACGCGGCGTCAAACGGCAGACTGTATGTCTTCCCCGTCTCCAGCGTGCTCGACTCGTGGTACGCGCCGCTGGACGAAAGCGGTCTGCCTGAAGCGACGTATCATGATGCGTGCAATCAAGTCTATCAGCTGCCGGATGAGGTCTTCAACACATTCCTCATCGGCGGAGTGGTGCTCTTTCGACCCGGGGTGTACGTCACCGGCGTGGTCGAAGAAGACACGCTCTACGTGGTCAGCGAAGGCCTGACAGTCAGGCCGGTTATGCCCGCGTCGCTACTTGAACTGCTGTATCCGGGCACCAGCGCCGAAAGGATCAAGCTGCTGCCCTTCCACGTCTTTCGAGACTACTACCAAGCCGGATTGCCCGGCCACATCGGAGACGCGGTCACTTCGGTGACCGAATTCGATTGGAACGAAGAATACCAAAATTCTAGTATTGAGCTCGAACTCGAGCTTCAATTCCCATGAATTTCAATCCCGCCAAACACTTTGGCGGTTTTTTATTTAGATCAAAGATAAAAGAGCAAAGAGAAAAGCAATAGAAATAAGTTTAAAACAAAAAAACAAAAATATTTGCTCTTTATTCTTCCTGCCTCGAGCGTAGTCGAGAGGTTGCTTTGCCATTTAATCCCCTCGACGTTGCTCGGGGCGAGCTTTGCTATTTGATTTATTTTATCAGTTTCAAAAACTCCTTCTCGTCAATTATCTTCACTCCCAACTTCTTCGCCTTATCATACTTTGATCCCGGCTCAGCGCCGGCCACCACCAAATCCGTTTCTTTGGAGACCGAACTTGAAACATTTCCGCCCAGAGCGCGCACTTTTTCTTTGGCCGCGTCGCGCGACATTGATTCCATGCTGCCGGTTAACACAATTGTCTTGCCGGTCAGCGCCGACTTTTTCAATTTGGCCGGCGGAACCAGTTCAACTCCCCGGTCTTCAAGCTCAAGCATTTTGTTCACCTCGTCTTTATCATGAAAAAATTCATGCAAATTTTGCGCCACTTTTTCGCCCACGCCCTCTAACTCTTTTAACTCTTCTAAATTTTTGGGCTTTATTTTTTGAATCAAATCGGAAATTTTATTTTCCGGAAAACTTCGCGCCAGCTCCTCCCCCATTTCTTCGCCGACAAATCTTATTCCCAGCGCAAATAAAAACTTATGTTCAGGAACTTTTTTACTGTTCTGAATTGCTGAGACGACATTCTCAGCGGATTTTTCCGCAAACCTCTCCAGCGGCTCAAGGTCGCCGACCGTCAAGTCGAAAAATTCAGCCGCTCGGCTGATCAAGCCTTCGTTCATCAGCTGTTCGATGATTTTCGGACCCAGCCCGCGCATATCAAATCCTTTGCGCGACACGAAATGAACCAGGCTTTCAAACTCGCGGGCAAAACATTTATCATTGGTGCAGTATGTCGCCGCTTCGCCCGCTCTTCTCTCAACTTTCGAACCGCAGATCGGGCATTTTTCCGGCATGTGAAACTTTTTCTCTTTGCCGGTTCGCATCTTGGGCAATGCTTCGACAACCTCAGGGATGACATCGCCGGCTTTATGAACGATTACTGTGTCGCCGATACGAATATCTTTTTCTTTAATAAAATCATCATTGTGCAAGGTGGCGCGGCTGACCGTGGATCCGGCCAGCTCGACCGGACGCAGATGCGCCACCGGAGTCAAGGCGCCGGTCCGGCCGACTTGCACTTCTATCTTTTCCACGATGGTCGTCGCCTCAGCCGCCGGGAATTTATATGCCACTGCCCAGCGCGCCAGTTTCGCTGTCCGGCCGAGCTTGTCTTGATAATCTATTCGATCGACTTTGGCCACAATGCCGTCGATTTCATAAGGCAATTTCTCACGCATTTTATGGACTTTTTCCGCGAATTTGATGACATCAGAAATATGTTTACAAAAGACATGATTTTCATTGACCTTAAATCCCAATTTTTTCATATAATCCAAGGTTTTCATTTGGGTCTTTTGCTTCGGTCCTTGAATCAAAGAATAAATAAAAACATCCAGGTCGCGCTCAGCCGCCACTTTGGGATCAAGCTGCCTGACAGTGCCGGCTGCCGCGTTGCGCGGATTGGCAAAAGGCTCTTTGCCTTGTTTTTTCAACTTGGCATTTATTTTTTCAAAAGATTTAATGGGCAGATAAACTTCGCCGCCGACTTCAATATCCGCCGGCTCAGTCAATTTCAGCGGCAAGCTTTTTATGGTTCTCACCGTATGGCTGACATCTTCGCCATAGACAGCGTCGCCCCGAGTAACGCCCATTTCAAAGATACCCTGTTTATAATGAAAGGACATGTTCAGCCCGTCAATTTTCAGCTCGCAGGCGTAGCTCAGCTCTTTATCAGCGGACAAATTCAAAAACTTCCGCGTCCTTTTATCGAAATCATGCAGTTCTTCGTAAGAAAAAACATCATCAAATGAATACTTTTTAACTTCATGTTTGACTTTCTTGAATTTGGACAAAACGCGGCCGCCGACTCGCTGGGTCGGCGAATCAGGGGTGATAAATTCGGGATACTCTTTTTCCAGCCGCTCCAATTCATCTTTCAGTGAATCGCGGACAGCGTCAGAGACGATCGGCCGATCCAAAACATAATACGCGTAATCAATGCCGCGCATTTGTTCTTTGATTTTTTCGATGCGTTGTTTGGCTTGCTTCTTGTCCATAGTATCGGAATCCTTCACTATCTTACAAACAACCGCCCCCACTGTCATCTCGAGCTTGTCGAGAGATCTTTTAGCACGGTTGTTTGTTAAAAATTTATCGATAAATCCTTCCATTCAGGATTGATTGAATCAATTAATATTTCTTTTTTGTCTCTTCTCCACTTTTTTATTTGTTTCTCCCTGTCTATGGCATCGCGAATATCCGTAAAATGTTCATAGTAGACAAGACTATGGCACTTATATCTTTTTGAGAAACCTTCGTAAATACCCATTTTATGTTCGCTAACTCGACGCTCCAAATCGTTCGTAACACCAATATACAAAGTTCCCCTAAAGCTAGCCATTATGTAAACAAAAAAATTATAATCCCTAACCATATGCTTTTTAGTAAGATTTCTCGACAGGCTCGAAATGACAAAGGAGCTTTAATACGAATCGACTACCTCCCTTAATTCCACCTTCCCCGTCTTTTGCTCGAAGCGAAATTCCATGGCTCGGCCGGTTTTTATGTCCGCGATTCCGACTGTCGGATGAAGGTCGCCGTGGCATTGGCCGGATTGATCGCAAAATTCAATGTCTTTTTTATGCGGGATATAATAAACGATTTTCGCTTGATTCAATCTGATATTTTCTTTCAGCTGATATTCAGAAATGATTTCGTCATCAAAAATTTTGTTTTCATTTTTATCGGCGAATAATATTGCTCTGTCAAAATTAAAAAATATTCCGTAAGCCAGCGGATTTGGCGCGGCCTTTTCCGCTTCCAGCGCCAGATCGCCCGCCCGATCTATCAGTTTCAGTATCTGTTTTGCTTCGCTTTTCACTAATTCAAACTGGGGCTTTCTTTTCTGGCTGAAAGATATCAAAACACCGATTAAAATGATAATAATGGCGACGATAAATATCTGAAAAACATTCTTTTTCATAAAAAAACCACGCGGACAAAACTTTCAAACTTTAAAATAGGACATTTTTCGCAAGCAGAAAGGCAAGCCTGAACCAGAATAAAATTCGATTCAGGTCAGGGCTTTCTGCTGATTTTCGCTTTTAACTTTTTAACTTATCGATTCAACTTTTGACTTTTGCCTTTTAACTTTTGACTTTTAATCTTATTGAATCAACATCTCCGCCATCTTCACCAAATGATAGCTGTACGCGTATTCATTATCATACCACGCCAGGACCTTCACCAAATCGCCGTCAACCACTTGCGTGAATCCCAAATCAACGATGGCTGAATGGGTCGTGCCGATAATGTCCGAAGAAACCAACGGTTCTTTGGATACGCCCAAAACTTCTTTATAGCGGAATGTTTTCGACGCGTCGATAAAAGCTTTATTGACCTGCTCGGCCGATACTTTCTTTTTTAACACCAATGTAAAATCAGAAAGCGAGCCGCAAGCGACCGGCACTCTGACTGAAATGCCGTCAAATTTATCCTTTAAGCTCGGTAAAGTCTTCACCACCGCATCTGCCGCGCCGGTGGTCGTCGGCACGATATTGAGCGCTGCCGCCCGGCCGCGGCGCGGATCTTTGGGATCCGGGCCGTCAACCAATTTTTGCGTGGCCGTGTAAGCATGAATCGTGCTCATCAATGCTTTTTGAATGCCGAACTTTGATTCGAGCACGGCCAAAACCGGTGACACGCAATTGGTGGTGCAGGAAGCGTTCGACAGGACAATATCTTTTTTTGAAAGCTTGTTTTCATTGGCTCCGGCAACGAATGTATTCAAATCCTCAGACTTGGTCGGCGCGGAAATGATCACCCGCTTGGCGCCGGCTTTAATATGTTTGCGCGCGCCTTCGCTGTCAGTGAAAAATCCGGTGCATTCCAAAACGACATCGACTCCCAGCTTTTTCCATGGCAGATTTTGCGGATCCTTTTCGGCAAACGCCCGGACTTTAACATCATCGATCTGCAAATGGTCTTTCCCGGCCAGGACTTGACGATCGTAGCGGCCGTAAACCGTATCGTATCGCAATAAGTAAGCCAAATTTTTAGGATCAACCAGGTCATTGATGGCGACAACTTTTATTTTTTTATTTTCTAAAGCGCATTTGAGCGCGGCCCGGCCGATTCGGCCAAAGCCGTTGATGGCAAGTTTTATAGGCATAGTGTATGTGTTAAATACATTAAAAGCGTTAAATACGTTAAAGGCGTTAAAAGGAAAAATGGTTAAGATGTTATGAGGTTACGACGTTACGAGGTTAAGAGGTTATGAGGTTAATTGTTAATTGCCACCAAGTGGCCACTTTCCCGAAGGGAAGCCTTCGGCTCGTGGTTGATTGTTGAAAGGCGAAAGCCTGCCCCGAGCGAAGTCGAGGGGGCGATAAACGAATTTCTAATTTTTAACCCTGAACGGGTCACTTCGGGATTGCTCTAATTTCTAATTCATGACCGATAACTAATGACCAATGATTCAATTGTTTCATTAGACATTGTTCATTAGAAATTATTTAGAAATTAGATATTAGATATTAGAAATTTCCGTCATCCATTACGCCGCCTCCCGCAGCTTGCCCGGCCGCTTTAAATCTTCTATTTTTAAAAGCACGTCTTCAACCAAGCGCTCGACCTGAGCGATCAATTCTCTTTTATTTTTCAGTTTCTCTTGTTTAATATCTTTTGGATCGGTCTTTTTGGCTTGATATTTTTCTTTTTTATATTCTTTGAGTAATTTGTCAATTTCCTCTTCAATTCGTTTTTTATCACGCGGCAAATATTCAGCCATGATCTGCGCGTAGCCCAAAACGATTCCCGCCCAATTATTTCTCAGCCGATTTTTTTTATTTTCGATCAATTGCGCATCAGACAACTGATTATAATCCGATTCCGAAAGCCAAACTTCCGGCTTTTCCGGCCAATTCAATACCGCGTCAAGCGAGTCGATGTCTTTATTCAATTCGTTATATTCCAACCAGCTTTTCGCTTCACTGATCGCCTCGCGGACGAATTCCTCCACCTCCCTGCCCCGTTCCGGCTGATAATACAGATTGTCCTTGGCGTCCGCTTCCCATTCGGATTTTAAATATTGATATCCGTATTTGATCATTGGATCATTAAGCAAATTATTCAGTTCTTCGATCTCAACAAAAATCGGACTGACCCATTCAGTCGTGTATTTGGATCGCCCCTTGCCCGTGTCCGGCCATCTGTTCAGCAGACGATCGAGATTTTCGATGGCAAATTCAACTTCCCTGACCTCGTCGTCGCTTAAAGCCAATCCGTGTTCAATCTTTTGTTTTTCTTTCTTGGCCACAGCCTCGGGAAGCTCGCTAAATTTTAATGCCGCTTCGGCCATATGATTTTAGAAGGGATAGAAGAGTTAGATGAGGTAGAAGGGGGAGAGGAGAGAGAAAATCGCGAAGAAATCGTATATCGGATATTGATATTACCCTTTTCGCTCATCTTGTTCTTCTTCCCATCTTTCACATCTACCTCCTATTTTCCATTCTCCCCCTTCTTATTTAAGACACTATTTTATCCCAAATATTCCCAAAAATATCTTTGAATTTAAAAATATCCCTGCCTGTTACAATTATAACCAATAAAATCAGCAGCGCAAAGCCGATGGTGTGTATCAAATTCTCGATTTTCGGCTTAATGGGTTTGCCGCGTAATTTTTCGATTATTAAAAACAGCACTCTGCCGCCGTCAAGCGCCGGAAAGGGCAAAAAATTGATTATCATTAAATTCAAAGATAAAATCGCGGCGAAATTTATCAGATAATTGATGCCCAGCTTGGTCATTTGTCCGGTCAAAACGGCGATACCCACCGGACCGGCCACTTCAAACCCCGCTTTTCCGGTCGTCACTAAATTTTTTATGACAATACCAAATCCCTTGATGATCGAACCGGTCATCAACACGCCGGTTTTGACGCCGAGCCAGATCGATTTATACCAAGGATACGAAACAATGCCCGTCTTAACCACGCTCACGCCCAGTCCGGCCGCTTGCAATTCATCAATGAACTGAGGGGTGGCGACGAACTCCATTTCCTCATTCAGCCTCTTAACGATCAGCTTCACTTCTTGATTGTCTTTAGTCTTGACGTAATCTGATAAATCAGCCGGCTGCGTGACCTCGACGTTGTCCACTCGAATCACCGCGTCCCCGGCCTTCAAACCCACTTCTTTCGCCGGCGAATTTTCCAGCACCTCGTAAATCTGAACCTTTTGATCTTTGATTCTGGCGTTATCCAGGCCATCATCGATAACCGCCGGCGCGCCGATCGTAAAGGCGATACCCAGCAGCACGCAGGCCAAAACGAAATTCATAAATACTCCGGCGGAAATGATGACGATTCTTTTCCAAATTTTTTGATGAGAAAAACTGTCTTGATCATCGCGATGCTCGCCGTCCTCGCCTTTTATTTTCACGAATCCACCGAGCGGCAGCCAATTTATCGAATAAGTGATGCCCGTTTTTTTACTTTTGATGCCCAGCGCTTTTGGCGGAAAGCCGATGCCGAATTCCTCGACCTTGACTCCGAGCTTTCTGGCCGTGTAAAAGTGTCCAAATTCGTGCACAAGCACCAAGACTGATAGCAGAATGATGAAAACGATTGCGGTTAAAAGCATATTTTAAAATTATAAATATGAAATTAGAAATTAGGCAATGAACATTGAGGTTAGAAATTATGGGATCATAATAGTAATTTTTTTGAATGCCGTGAATCGCATAATGTCAAAAATGAAAAATGGTTTTTTATGTCGCTGAAAATAAATATAACTTTGACAGTGTTTTGTATGCAAAGTATTAAAAATAATATTTTAAATCGCTTAATCATGAAATTGATTGTTGATTGTTTAAGCCGCTGCCGGCCGAAGCCCTGACAAAGCGCCGAGAGGAATCTGCGATTCCCGGCTGATGCGAGCGAAGGCCGGGGTTCAGGACGCAGCCGAAGGGTATTATTTATAAATATTTGTAATTTGTAACTTCAATTTTTGATTTAAAAACCTCTCCGCCAGCTGCTCAAAATTCTCAGTCAGATCGGTCACCAAATATTTTCTTTGTTTATTTTTGCTTAATTTGATTTCGATTTCAGGATGCCGCTTTAGATAATCAGTAAAAGACGCTGCCACGATTGCCGCCGGATTGGGCACTTCAACTTGCTTGCCCATTACCTGCCGGATTTGTTTGATCAGCAATGGATAATGAGTACAGCCGAGAATCAATGCTTGAATTCGCGGTGATTTAAATGGCCGCAAATAATTGCGTAAAATCTTCATCGTCTCGGGACGATTGATCCAATTCTCTTCAATCAACGGCACTAAAAGCGGAGTCGCTTGCCCGAAAATCTGAGGCAATATTATTTTATCATTTTTAATGTCTTTACTGTTTTTAATGCATTTAACGTCTTTAACGTATTTAACGTATTTAACTTTTAACGCACTTATCTTTTCCAATTCTTTTTTATAAACACCAGAAGCAATGGTGCCGCGGGTGCCGATAACGCCTATTTTTTTATAATTTTTTCCAGCGAAAAATTCTGCCACCGGGCGAATTACTCCGAGTATCCTTTTAGTGTCAGAATTTTTCGCTGGCAAATAATCTTGCTGCAGTTTTCGCAAAGCCAAACCGGAAGCGGTATTACAGGCAATGATTATCACCTCGCAGCCCTGACCGAAAAGATAATCACAAGCTTGTCTGGAAAATTCATAGACTGTTGCTGCTGAGCGATTCCCGTAAGGCACCCGCGCGGTATCACCGAGATAAATATAATCATAATCCGGCAATTCACGGATGAATTCTTTCAATACGGTTAGACCTCCCAGCCCTGAATCGAAGACGCCGATCATAAAATAAGTGCGACAAGCGAGACAAGTTAAACAAGTGCGACCAGCCTTCGTTACTCACTTTATTCGGAGCTACGGCCGGCAGACAAGCGAGACAAGTACTCAAATATTTTACTTGTTTCACTCGTCTTGCTTTCTTGCTTGTCTTGCTCTTAAGATTTAATTAAATTCTCAATCTCTTTTGTCTTCTCTTTCATCACTTCTACACTCTTAGCTTCCAAATTCAGCCTGATCACCGGCTCCGTGTTCGACGGTCTGACATTGAACCACCAGTCGTCGAATTCAATTCTGATGCCGTCAAGCTCGGAAACGTCTTTGGCGTTGGCTGAATATTTTTCTTTTAGACTTTTTAAAACCGCGTCTTTATCTTTAACTTCAAAATTAATTTCGCCTGACCGAAAATATTTATCTACATCGCCGACAATTCCCGATAATTTCACGCCTTTTTTCGATAACAACTCGAGCAGATACAGCAAAGTTAAATCGGCTGATTCGATATTGAAAAAATCACGGTAATAAAAATGCCCCGACAACTCGCCCGCGAAGGCGGCGCGCTCTTCGACCATTTTCTTGATAATTAAAGTCCGGCCGACCCGATATCTGATCGGAAGGCCGCCGGCCAATTGAATTTGCTCGGAAACGGCCCAGCTGGAACGCAAGTCGTAAATAACTTTTTCCCGCGGATGCTGGCGCAATATTTCCGGGGCCAATATGGCCGCGGTGATGTCGCCGGCGATCGGCCGGCCTTGGTCATCGACAAAACCTATCCTATCCGCATCGCCGTCGAAAGCCACGCCCAGATCAGCTTCAGCCTCCAGCACTCTAGCCTGCAGAGCCAGCAGTGTTTCCGATTTAAGCGGATTAGCCTCGTGGTTTGGATAATTGCCATCCAATTCTTTATTAAGATATTCGACGCGGACAGGCAATTTTTCAAAAACTTGATCGATCAGCAGCGCGCCCATGGCATTGGCCGTATCGACCACCACTTTCAGCGGTTTGATTGACATAACATCAACCAAAGAAAATATTTTTCCCAAATATTCTTGTTTATAATCTTTTGCTTCAACCTGGCCTTTATCATCAACAACCGCAAAATCATTCGCCAGCATCAAATCCCTGATCTGAGCCAATCCGAAATCCAGTCCCACCGGCATGCCTTCCCGATCCAAAAACTTGAATCCATTCCATTCTTTAGGATTGTGAGAAGCGGTAACCATTATCCCCAGCTCGACATAATCATCGTAAATGACGGAAAAATTAAATAGCGGAGTGGACGCCAAACCGATATCAATCACTTCCACGCCGCTGTCCACCAGGCCGCTGATAACCGCGGCTTTGAGTTCCGGGCTCGACAAACGATTATCGGCACCGACGATTGCTTTGGTTACCCGATAAAATTGGGCGGCGGCCCGCCCCAAATTATAAGCAAAATCCTTATTGATTTGATCGGGATAAGTGCCGCGAATATCGTATGCTTTAAAAATCTCCGATGGAAACATATTGTTGACGAATAATGACTAAATAGACACAGCAACTATAAATTATATTAACGCATTCCGGTCTTTAAAACAAGAAAACGCCGGCAATATAAACCGAGCGTCTTCTTTATCAAAATTATTTGGTGGATTTTTGACTTTCCCAAATCACGTGGACGAACGCGCCGAGCGCGGCCAGAGAAAATACCAGCCAGATCAATCCACCCACAAGCGGAATTAATCCGATCAAAGACAATATCACCAAACCGATCAGAAACGCCAAATAGCGATCGGGCTTTTTGCCTTTCATCAACTTGCTTAAGACAAAGGTGCCGACAGACACGCTGGCAAACACCTTCGCCAGGTACAGTAAAACGACATACACCGCCAGCGACACCAAGGCCAGCGGAATGCCGATTATCGTTATCATCAAGATAATAAAGGCGATCGGTACGACGATCAATATTAAAAATCCGATCCCCAGACTGACGCCGAATTTATCCAAATTGCGCCCAATGACTTTTTGAAAAAATTTCCCGAACAGCGCCACCAGCAACAGACCGATAACCAGCAGAGCGGCAAACGAAAAAAGCTTCATGCCCACATAGCCTGTGATGGCCGACGACTGCTTATGGCCGGATTGCTTTTCGTATGCGGGTAAAATTTTATTAATATTGCCGTTAACCACCGCACCGTCTTCTTTCATCAAATCATTATGCCACCAATAATTGACATCTTTGCCCACCGAACTGTTTTTACCGAGCGTGAATTTTCCTTCCCGATCAACCTTGACGTTCAGCTTACCGCCGATCGGCGCGTTGATCCGAATATCCCCGCCGGCAATGCCGACATCACCGGCCACCGGTCCATTGAGGCTGACCAAACCGCCGGCGGCGAGCAAGTCCCAACCGATGGACGCGTTCTCATTGATCATTAAAGACGCTCCGGCCAAAGTACAATTTTTTCCGACCTTGGCTCCAATTTCCACATTGCTGCCCGCGGCTCTGACATTGCCGGCAACATCTCCGGAAATCCGGACATAGGAGCCGCCGACAATCACGTCACCGTCAACTTTTCCAGAAATGTTAACGACGTTTCCCCAGACATAAACATCTTTTGTAAAATGTCCGGCGAGCTCAACGTTCTGGCCCGCGGCGAAAAAATTTTCTTCGATCACCTCATCCGCGCCGACGGTGATGCTCTCTCCGGCCATCGGCTGCGCGGCGGCAATCGCCGGCAAGCACAAAAAAGCCATAAATAAGGCACCGGCCAGCGACATTACGAGTTTGTTTGTTTTCATAATCAATATGATTAATCATTTTTGACATTATCGTTATTTTATTATACAATAATGTTACGATTATAAAAAATAATTATTAACAAGTCATGCATCACCTCGTGGGACAACAAAATAAATAAAAAGTTGCTCCATGATCAATGATTCATGATTTATGACCGAAAACTATGAGCGCATTGTATATAATTTTAGTGGTGGTCGCAGTGCTGGCGCTTTGGCTGATTGGCGTTTACAACGGTTTGATCAAACTTCGAAACCGGACCCAAGAGGCCTGGTCGGACATCGACGTACAATTAAAAAGACGCTATGATTTGATTCCGAATTTAGTGGAAACCGTCAAAGGCTACGCGACTCACGAAAAAGAGACATTCTTGAGAGTAACCGAAGCGCGCAACATGGCCATGAAAGCCACCACTCCGGAAGAAAAAGCCAAAGCGGAGAACATGCTGTCGGCGACATTAAAAACTTTATTCGCGGTGGCCGAAAGCTATCCGGAACTCAAAGCCAACCAAAACTTCCTGCAACTGCAAGATGAATTGTCAGACACCGAAAATAAAATACAAGCGTCGCGCCGATTTTATAACGGCAATGTTCGCGATTTCAACACCAAGATCGAAGTTTTCCCGAACAACATGATCGCGGGCATGCTGGGGTTCAAAAAATTCGAATATTTTGAAGCCGCCGAAGAGGAAAGAAAAAACGTCAAAGTCAGCTTTAAGGAAGAACCGCAGACTCCGGCCGCAGCGACCGAACCGACGAAAGAAACAGATCAGCAGTAAAATTGAAATTCACATTATAATTCACAGGCAAAAGTTAAATTCTTTTGCCTGTTTGATCTTTTTTCATGGAGCACATATCATCGCTTAATCAATATGGAGGAAAATAATTTTCACAAACAACTAAGAGAAAAATTGGACGAATATGTTCATTTAATTTACCGGGTAACTCGAAATTTCCCAAGAGAGGAATTATATGGGGTTATTGCTCAAATAATAAAGAGCTGCTTTATCTGTAATATTAAATTATATTGAAGGCTATGCGCGTAGGAGAAATAAAGTATATAAAAATTTTCTTGAAACCTCTTATGGATCATTAAAGGAATCAGAATATCTATTAGAGTTTTCAGAAAAGGAAGGGTTTATAAAAGATACGGAATTATTTCGTAAAGCTCTAAAATTAGCTGATGAAATTGGCGCCATGTTATGGTCTACCCTCGAAGGAATGGATGGTAAATAATAGATAAATATTATATTGATCCATGATTCATGCTCCATGCTCCATGACCAATTAACCTATGTACAACCAAATCGATTCCAATAAAAGACGCAGCGCGGTTCTTATAATCATATTCATTCTGATCATGATAGCGCTCGGGTTGATTTTCGGATATTTGACCGGATTTTTATATGAATTCATTTTTCTCGCGTTGATTATTTCAATCGCCATGACGCTTTTCTCATACTTTCGCGGTGATAAGCTGGCTTTATGGTCCGCCGGAGCCAAAGGACCTATCGCCAAGGAGGATAATCCTTATGTATGGCGGCTGGTCGAAAACTTGTCGATCACCGCAGGCGTCCCCATGCCGAAAATTTACATTATCAATGATCCCGCGCCGAACGCATTCGCCACCGGGCGCGATCCAGAAACCGCCGCCATCGCCGTGAGCGCCGGAATCATTAACATGCTGGAGAATGAAGAACTAGAAGGCGTGATCGCTCATGAGTTGTCACATATAAAAAATTACGATGTGCGCTTAATGATGATAGTTTTGGTTTTGGCGGGTACGGTGGCGCTGATGGCCAATTGGTTCTTGCGATTCGGTTCGTTTGGCGGAAGAAATCGCGATCGAAACGATCAAACCGGCGCGGCATTGGCCATCGTCGGATTGATAATGGCCTTGGTCTCTCCGATAATCGCGGAAGTGATAAAATTGGCCGTGTCCAGAAGACGCGAGTATCTGGCCGACGCTTCCGGAGCATTGCTTACCCGCTATCCTGAAGGCTTGGCTCGCGCTTTGGAAAAAATTTCCGCCTACGATCGGCCGATGATCAAAGCCAGCAATGCCACCGCCCATTTATTTTTCGTCAATCCGTATTTTCACAGCCGACGATTCATGTCGAAACTTTTTTCCACCCATCCTCCGATCGAAGATCGAATCAATCGTCTGCGCGGCATGGAAAGAAATTATTGACGTACAAAAAAGTATTTAATTTTTAATTTCTAATTTCAATTTTTATTGAACGATTGATGTCTAACTTTTAATGATTCAATTGTTTCATTAGACATTTAATCATTAAAAATTTAATAGAAATTATAAATCAGAAATTCACCTTTTGCCTTTTCCCTTTTTCAACTTTTGACTTATACTTACGATTCGTAAATTCGTAACCATTTGTAACCTCTGTATTCCGATTTGTAATTTGTAACCATTATGCTCGAAGACAAGCTTGGTAAACATTTTAAACAAACCATCATAAAATCATTTCAACTGGCGAAATTAACCGGTTGCGACAGCGTGCTCCCCTGCCATCTTTTATTGGCCATGCTTAAACAAAAAGGAAATCTGGCAAGCGAACTGCTGCGTCATAAACACCTAGAAACGGAACTCATGGAGCTGCTTCAGAAAAAACGCCGCTCGCGGCCGCTACGCCAAATTCCGACGCTGTCACTGGCCTCGGAGCAAATAATCGTGAAAGCGGTCAAAACGGCATTTGAGCTTAATCACCCTTATGTGGGAACAGATCATTTGTTTTTTTCATTAATCCAAAACCAGCCCGATGATTTGAAGCGTTTACTCGATAAAAAAATAGAATTAAAAAAAATTCAAACTCAAATCAAGGCCAGATTCAAAGGCACCTCACGCTTTCCGGAAATAAGAGATATGTTCAATATGCCGCCGCAAGACGAGATGGGAGATTTTGGAACGCTGAACGCGGTTAGCCGAAAACATGACTTGCTTGAATATTTCGCGGAAGATTTAACCGATCCTGAAAAACAAAGTAATTTTATGCCGCTCATCGGCAGACAAAATGAAATCGCGCAATTGATACAAATTCTTTGCCGAAAAAATAAAAACAATCCGCTGCTGCTCGGGGATCCGGGGGTCGGCAAAACAGCCATCGTCGAAGGGCTGGCGCAAAAAATATATCACGGCCTGGTGCCGGATATTCTGCTTGATAAAAAAATAATGTCGCTCGACATGGGATCGCTGGTGGCCGGCACGATGTATCGTGGAGACTTTGAAGCTCGCGTCAAACAAATTCTGGAGGAAATAAAATCCAATCCGAATATTATTTTATTTATTGATGAAATCCATCAGCTGACCGGAGCCGGATCAGCCAACGGCTCGCTTGACGCCGCCAATATGTTCAAACCGCTGCTGGCGCGCGGCGAGCTGCGCTGCATCGGCGCCACCACCGCCGCGGAGTATAAAAAAAGCTTTGCCAAAGACTCGGCCTTGGCGCGGCGTTTTCAGCCGATGATTGTGGCCGAACCTTCCAAAGAGGAAACTTTCGCAATACTGCGCGGACTGAGAAACTGCTATGAAGAATTCCATCAAATTCAAATATCCGACAATGCGTTAAGCGCGGCCATCGAACTGAGCGATCATTATTTAGCGGAAAGATTTCAGCCCGATAAATCGCTTGATATTTTGGACGAAGCGGCGTCACGACTTAAAATCGACAATATCCAAATGACCGGTCGCGTGAAAAAAATAAGAGAAATCGAAAAAATAATTTCCGAGATGCAAAAGAAAAAAGAAGCCGCGGTACGAACGGAAGATTACAATCAAGCGATAAATATCGCCGAGGAAATGAAAAGAGAGCATAAAAAACTTAATAATCTTAAAAACGAAAAGCCGGATGAAGCCCACCGACCCATTTTAGACGAGACCCATTTAAGAAAAGTACTGGCGCAAAAGCTTAATATCGACATCTCTCAGGTCAGTTTGTCCGCGAACTCCGGGCTTATCAATTTGGCAGAAAAATTGAATCGACAAGTCATTGGGCAAGAATTTCCCGTTGAAAAAATAACCGCCGCGCTAAAAAGATCCTATTCCGGACTTAGAAATCCGAAACGCCCGTTGGCATCATTTATTTTCGCCGGGCCGAGCGGGGTGGGCAAAACATTTTTGGCACAAACGCTAGCCGAACTACTTTTTTCCGGAAAAAACAATCTAATTCGCTTGGACATGTCCGAATTCAATCAACAATTCAACATATCAAAATTAATCGGCGCGCCGGCCGGCTATATCGGCTACCAAGAAGAGAATAAATTCACCGACCAAATAAAAAAAATGCCGCACAGCATTATTTTATTCGATGAAATAGAAAAAGCCCATCGTGATGTGTACAATCTTTTACTACAAATTTTGGATAATGGACAAATAACCGACGCGTCCGGACAAGTGGCATCGTTTCGCCACGCGATTATCATCATGACCTCAAATTTGGGGAACACTCGAAAAAATACAAGCATTGGATTTGGCGCGCCAACGGCGACCGACCAGCAAGCGGAAATCATGTCGGAAATAAAAAAATTCTTTTCTCCGGAGCTGATCGGCCGCCTCGACGAAATATTGGTTTTTAACAGTCTGGACTTACAAAATTTGAAAAAAATCGCTACAATAGAGATAGATAAACTTAAATACAATCTGGAAAAATTGGGCAAAAAGCTAGCTGTCCAAGATTTGGTTTTAGATCGACTGGCCGACGAGTGTTTTAAATCCGGCGCCAATGCCCGCGGTCTGATAAAACTGATCGAAGAAAAAATAATCGGGCCGGTTTCGGAAAAATTAATTTTAAATCCTCATTTGCCCGAAATAAAAATCGATATCGCAGAGGATAAAATAAATATAAACTAATGGCAGAAAAAAAATCAAATAAAAAATCAGGCTCATTCAGCGCAAAAGGGCTTCAGACCAGGCCGGACGCGCCAATGCCAAATCTTCGGAGAGGGCGCCAGGAACAAGCAGCCAACGCCACTGAATCTGAGCCGCCGCCGGAAGCAGGACAAGAACAAACAGCACCCGGTGAGACTGAACGGGAACCGGGCATTCAAAAACCCGGCACCGAAGCCCAGCGTCCCGAGCAAGCCGGGCCGCCGGGCAGCGCGCCGATGAGCGCCGCCGAGCGGCCGACTCCCTCGTCTCCGGAGCGGCCGGCGCCGAGCGAAGCCGCCCCGGGAATAGCGCCGTCATACGAGCCGGAAAAAATGGAAGAAGCGCGAAAAGCCGATGAATTGCGCCGCGAAAAAGCCGCGGCCAAAAAAACTGCACGGACTGATATCGGTGCGGGCGAGAAACCCAAAAAGTCGGTGGCCGGCGGCGGCGCGCCCGAATCGGACGGTCGTGGCTTAATTTCCAGAATCGGATTTCGCGGCAGCGCGCCAGCGGGCGAAGGCGAAGCCGGAGATGTTGCCGATCAATTGAAAAAACTGGCTAAACGGCTGGCGCAGATAATCAGCGCACTGGCTCCCGCAACCTGCTGCAACCCTTGTTGTTGGTGGTTTGTTTTCATGCTGCTGATCGTCCTGATTATATTAAACTTTGTGGGATTACTCTAGCGTCGGTTTCTAAAAATATGCAGACTCTCCGGATAAAACAATAAAAAATTTCACCTTTAATATAAAATACTATGGATTTATCAACCTTGCCTCTTAAAAAAATCGCCATTGGCGTGGCTATCGCGGCCATTGCCACCGGCGCCGGATTTGGCATTTACTATTTATTTTTCAAAGCGCCGGCCGAAGAAGCGCCAATACCGTCGGAACCGACGATTCCCGGCGGCCTGCCCGCGGTTCCCGGCGAAACTCCGGCCGGCCAAGTGATTCAACCGGGTGAAGAAGGAGCATTACCCGTCACTCCCACCGCCGCAGTGACCAAAATCGAAGCGCCGGTCACGCCATCAACCATTGCCCGAGGCGGGGTCACCAAAGTCACCATTAATCATGCCAACAACGTATTGTCGGCCTCAGTCGCTCAAGGTCAGACCAATCCCTTCATCTACAATCGGCAGGACGGATTCTTTTATGAAATAAATCCATTCGGCACGCTGACCAAGATATCCAACATTAGTTATCCAAACGTTGAAAATGTTTCTTGGGATCCCAAAGGCAATCAAGCGATTTTAGAATTTCCGGACGGCACGAACATTCTTTATGATTTTAAAACGAAAAAACAATCGACGCTACCCAAGTCTTGGCAGGATTTCACATTCAATGGTGATGGCACCAAAATCGCGTTTAAAGACATAAACTTAAATTTGGATTACAACTGGCTGGCGATAGCCAATCCGGACGGGTCAGCTCAAAAATATATCGAGCCCCTGCTCGATAAGAGCGCTCGCGTGGAACCCAATTGGTCCGCTAGCGGCCATGTCGTCGCCACCTACTATAAAGCCAAAGATTCGACGACAACTTCCATTTACTTAATCGGACAAAATAATGAAAATTTTCAAACCATTGAAGCCAAAGGATTTGGCGTGCAAGCCATGTGGGTGCCGGACGGTAAAAGAATGATTTATAACTCCTACGATGCGGAAAGCGACAATAAACCGGTGCTGCACATCGTTGACGCGTATGGTGATCGAATCGGCTACAACAACAATTCATTGAATCTGAATACCTGGATAGATAAATGCACCTTTCAGGGCGCCGGCACAATGTATTGCGCTGTTCCCAAATATTTGTCGGAAAACGCCGGTTTTCAGCCATCGATCGCAAACGATATTCCCGATTATATTTATAAAATCGACCTGAATTCAGGCGCGAAAACCATCCTCGCCGAGCCGGAGCTGGCTTATACCATTGATTCGATGAACGTTTCGCAAGACGGCAAGTATCTTTACTTCAAAGATAAAAACACCGGCAGTTTGAATTATATTCAGCTCAAATAAAACAAATATGAGAAAAGTTCTTTCATTGCTTTTTATCGCCGCTTTATTTTTGATATTAAACGCTTCATCCGCGCGAGCCGTCAATTTACTTTGCGAATGCACGGCGACCCCTTCGGGCGACTGCGCGCTTGCCTGTCAGAATCAAACAGTGGGATCAAAAGTCTGCCAATGCGCAGACGGCCGGACATATCCGTCGGATAATTTGATTCAATGCGATGAAAGCTGCTCTCCGCCGGAAACTCCGCAGTCGAGCGGCACTGACATTTATAAAATTTGCAACTGCTCCAATTTATTCAAATATAGCGAAAACAATGAATGTTATACCCCTTGCCAAAACTCAGTGATCGGCTGTAAAGAGCAAAATACCTGCATGTTCTGCTTTTGCCGTAACTCTGTGCTTCTGCCAATACAAATAACGGGGCAAAACGCGCCTGATGAATGTTTGAATTACTGCCAAACGGCGAAAGGAACCGGCGCGTTGGCAGGATCCGTAACCGAAACGGGATTGACCGTGGCACCGCCGGTACCGACAGCGCCAGCCACGCAGACTATTACGCAAAAACCGTATGAGCCGAGCGTGTTGATTCCGGGACTAGACTTAACTGACATTCAGGTGACCACGACCGGCACCGGAAAAATAGACGTTCCCTGGATCGCTCAATACATAGTCGCTATCTACAAATACTCAATCGGCTTAGCGTCCATTTTAGCCATTGCTATGGTAATTATTGCCGGCTTTTTATACCTGACATCCGCGGGGAATCCTCAACGAATCGGCCAGGCGAAAAATTTCATCATCGGCGCGATTTCCGGAGTGGTGATCTTGGCCAGCGCTTATATGATATTAAATTTAATCAGTCCGGAGCTAACGAGACTAGGGGCGATTCAAATTGAAGAGATCGATAAGGAAGAACTAGCTTGGCAAGAATCATTCAAAGAAGCAGAAGAAGCCGCAATTATCCCTCCAGGCATGCAAGTAGATCCCTCCTCTCAGATAGCCACTCAGCCGGCAAAATGCACTGACCCGACAAAAGCAAGCAAACCGTCGGGGGCCGGTAATACCTCCTACTTAGGACAGCTGGACTGCAACGCTGTCAGACAAAGAAACATCAGCCAAATTAAATACATTGTTTTGCATGATGGCGCCGGTGCCGCTCGCAATGTGAGCAATTGGACAAAACGTTGCGAGGAAAAAGGATACAAAGACTGTCCTGCTTCTCATTACACAATAAACAGAAGCGGTGCTATATACCAAACAATGGGTGAAGAAAAAGTCGCCATTCACGCTCAACAATATAATTCAGCTGGCATCGGCGTAGACCTAGAAAATGATCTACCTTCATCTTTTATTTACAGCAAGATATCCGATTGTCTGAAAGAATGCCAGGCAGGTAATTATCCTTGCGCCAAGCACGCTAACGACAAAGCATACGCCATAAACAGATGCACCCCCTCAAAAACCGATGCTCAATACGCCTCATTAAACATTTTAATCGCCAATATCAGGGCTAGAATTCCCGGAGTCAGGGTCGTCGCCCACTGTCAAGGAGGGGTCCACAGCGATCCGAGAAATTTTGATTGGTCAAAGCTCGGATTTAATGCCGCTGACTATCCCGACACCGCCTGGTGCAAATTTTACCCGACCTATGCTAACAGAGTCAAAGAATTAGCAGATAAAATTTTCGGGCCTTAATTATATATATGCTCTACACCTGCTCCAAATGCGATTCGCAATTTACAAAATGGTCCGGACGCTGTCCCGAGTGCCAGGCTTGGGGAACAATCGAAAAGGCAGTAGGCAGCCTGCCTGACCGGCAGGCAGGTGGGCAGAAGGCAGTAGGCAAAATGGAATCTAAGATTGTTTCACTCGCTGAAATAGACAATATTAAGCTGGAGCGGATGAAATCCGGCTTGCCGGACTTTGATCAATTTCTCGGAGGGGGGCTGGTGGAAGGCAGCCTTCTTTTAATTGGCGGTGAGCCGGGCATTGGCAAGTCCACGATTACGCTTCAGCTTTTAAGCAAGTTCAACCAAGACTCGCTTTATGTCAGTGGCGAAGAGTCTGCGCAACAAATAAAATTGCGTGCCCAAAGATTGAGCATCAGCAACTTAAAAATTTTAAATACCAATTCGCTTGAAGATATTCTTTACCATTTGGAAACTTCCAATCCGAAAATCGCCATCATTGATTCGATTCAGACAATTTATTCATCGGAAATCGAAGGCGAGCCCGGAAATATTTCCCAGATCAAATCCATTGCGGTAAAACTTTTGGAATTGGCGAAAAAGAAAAACATTGCCTTAATTTTAATCGGCCATATTACCAAAGACGGCGCCATTGCCGGCCCGAAAACGCTCGAGCATTTGGTTGACGCCGTGTTTTATCTCGAAGGCGAGCGAAATTCCGATTTGAGAATTTTAAGGTCAATAAAAAATAGGTTTGGCTCAACAAATGAATTATTGATTTTTGAAATGACCGGACAAGGTTTGCAAATTGTCGAAAATCCGTCAAAAATATTTCTCTCCCCTGCTCCGATTGATGTTGCCGGCACAGTGACCAGCGCAGCCATTGAAGGATCGCGATGCTTTTTAGTCGAAGTCCAGGCGCTGGTGAACCAAACTGTGTTCGGATATCCGCAAAGAAAATCAAGCGGCTATGATTTAAATCGGTTGCAGCTTCTTTTGGCAGTCTTAACCAGGCGCGCCAACCTAAACTTCAACAACCAGGATGTTCACCTCAATGTTACCGGCGGATTTAAAATAAAAGAAACCGCTTTGGACTTGGCGGTCGCTCTGTCCTGCGCCTCTGCTTTGTCAAACCAAACACTCAATCCCAAGACTCTGGTTTTCGGCGAAGTGGGCCTGGCCGGTGAGGTCAGAGCTGTAAAACAGGCTGAAAAACGCCTCAAAGAAGGCGAAAAATTGGGTTTTGAGGCCGCTATCGTGCCTTTTGGCACCAAATACGAGGGCAAGATGAAAATCAGCGCCATAAAGACGATTTCGGAAGGAGTGCAATTATTATAAATCCTAAACTCGAAACAAATTCTAATGTTCAAATGTTCAAAATTCTAAAAATATTTTATATATTTGGATTTTAAAAATTTGAAAATTGTTTAGGATTTAGAGATTAGAATTTAGAATTTCAAACGGCGATGATTCCTTTAACCTTCTATAATCAAAATACCTTGATAGTTGCCCGGTCTTTATTGGGTCAATTTATTATTCGCGAATACAAGGGGAAAAAACTAATCGGCAAAATTGTGGAAACAGAAAGTTATGTCGGGCCTAAAGATCTGGCCTCCCATGCTTCGCGCGGCAAAACCGAGCGCACGAAAATCATGTTCGGCCCGCCGGGATATTCTTACATTTATCTTGTTTACGGCCTCAATTATTGCTTTAATATCGTCACTGAAGCCAAAGACTATCCGGCCGCGGTTTTAATTCGTGCCGTTGAACCAATCGCCGGCATTGACCAAATGATCAAAAACCGAAAACTTTCATCTCGCATTTCGCATGTCGCATCTCGCCTTTCGAATCTAACAAACGGTCCTGGCAAATTCTGCCAAGCCTTTGCCATCGATAAAAATCTAAACGATCATCCTCTAAACAAAAAACCCCTCTCTCTGGAATGGGGTGAAAAAATTAAGCCTTCTCAAATTGTTAAATCAACTCGCATCGGAGTAGACTATGCCGGAGAATATGCGAAAAAGAAATGGCGGTTTTATATCAAAGGGAACCCGTTTGTTTCGAAAAAATGACGGCGCGGGCACGGACGTCTGTCCGTTGTAGGAACACAAAATTTTGTGTTCCTACAGGGCGGTGCCGCCCGCGCTATTCAAAATGCAGCGCCACTTCCATCCCTTCCATCTTATTTTTTAAATTTTCAAATTCATTCAATCGCTTTACATATTCCATCGCCTCTGCCTGCGCTTTTTTAATCAATTCAATATCTGTCAGACTGGCGATCTTTAAATCAGGCAGACCTGATTGCCGCGTGCCGTACACTTCGCCCGGGCCGCGCAGTTCCAAGTCCATTTCCGCCAGCTTAAAGCCGTCATTATATTTTTCCAAAGCTTTCAGGCGCTTAAACGCGATATCATTCAAATTCTCGCCGAATAAAAAGCAATATGACTGCGCCTCTCCCCTGCCCACGCGGCCGCGGAACTGGTGCAGCTGCGCCAGACCGAACCGATTGGCGCCTTCAATGGCCATGATCGTCGCATTAGGCACGTCAACGCCCACTTCGATCACTGAAGTCGATACTAAAATATCGAATTTTTTATTTTTGAATTCTTGCATGATTTCGTCTTTTTCTCTTGACTTCATCTTGCCGTGCAGCATGGCGATTTTTAAATCCGGGAAAATATGCTTGGTTAATTTTTCATATTCTTGAGTCACGCTTTTAACTCCCAGTTTATCGCTTTCCTCAATCAACGGGCAAATGACAAAAACCTGCTGGCCTTCAGAGACTTTTTCTTTTATAAACTTATAAGCCTGCGGCCGCTGATTTTCAGTGACCATTTTGGTAATGATCGGCTTTCGGCCCTTTGGCTTTTCTTTGATAATCGACAAATCCAAGTCGCCGTACAAAGTTAAAACTAAAGATCTTGGAATCGGAGTGGCGGTCAGCGATAAAAAGTGCGGCACTAAATTAACGCCGGTTTCAACCAGTTTTTTCCTTTGCTCGACTCCGAATCGATGCTGCTCGTCAACGACCACCAATGCCAAATCTTTAATTTTAACTTCTTCGGTAATTAAAGCATGCGTGCCAATTACCAAATCAATTTCGCCGCTGAGCAGGCCGTCCAAAATTTCCTTTTTGCTCGCCTTTTCCTGGCCGTAAATCCGCTTATCGGCCCGGGTCAGCAAAGCCACTTTAACTTTAGGCGACAGAAACTTGGAAAGGCTTTCAAAATGCTGCTGGGCCAAAATTTCCGTGGGCGCCATGAGCGCGCTCTGAAATCCGTTCAGTGCCGTGTTTAATATTGCCAATCCGACCACAATTGTTTTTCCGGATCCGACATCGCCTTCGAGCAGGCGATTCATTGGCTTTTCTTTATCCAAATCAAGCAATATTTCCCAAGCCGCTTTTTTTTGATCGTCAGTTAAAGTAAACGGCAGCTTGGACACAAAATCTTTTGTCGCTTTTTCTAAAAATTTAACTTTCGGCGACTCGGCCTTGGCCAATTGCTCGCGGTACTGCTGAATTTTCAGCTGGATTAAAAATAATTCGTCAAACTTCAACCGGTTCCTGGATTTTTCAAGCAATTCTTTTGACTTGGGAAAATGAATATTTTCAATCGCTTCGCTGATTCCCAAAAAATTATTTTTTCTTGTCGGCCGAAGCCCTGGCGAAGGCCGATTAATCAATTCAGCAGGTAAAAATTCTTTCAATTCTTTAGCCAAAGGCAATGCCTGCTTGACCCAGTACCTGAACTGCTTTTGAGTCAAGCGGCCGGTCAGCGTATAAACCGGCTGCAATCGAGAAGTCAAAGTGCTGTAACCAGAAACTTTTTCATAAAACGGGCTGACCATTTGCAAATGATAATTATCCTGCACTTTGCCGGCCAGATAAACCTCACTGCCCACCGGTAAAATTTTGGCCAGGAAAGGCTGATTAAACCAAACCACATTAAGCTGGCCGGTATCATCTGAAACGACCGCCTCTGTAATATTTTTCCGCTGGCGCGGACTTCTTCGATTGGCGATCAAGTCGATTTTTACTTTAATTGTTGCCATTTCATTCGGCGCCAAGTCCGCGATACTCCGCACGGAAGTAAAATCGTCATAGCGAAACGGAAAATTAAAAAGCAGGTCCTGCAGAGTGTAAAGACCCAGTTTTTCCAATTGTTTTACCGTGGTTTTGCCCACGCGGTGAAGCCGCTCGATGGATTGATCTGGCCGCATACACTAATATTTTAATCGAAATCACGCTTTTTTAAAATAGCAAAAAAGTCCGGAGAAATGGACTTTAATCTTCAATCTTTCGACTGACAACTTAAATTGACATGGCGTGGCTAGCAGGATTTGAACCTGCGATCTCAAGCTCCGGAGGCTTGCGCTCTATCCAGCTGAGCTATAGCCACAAATTATTTATTAAATATTAAGCGCTGAAACACTGAACTAAAACAAATTCTAATATCTAAATCTTAATTTCCCAAACACCATTGTTTGGAATTTGAAACATTGGAATTTCGATATTGTTTATGATTTGGAAATTCGAATTTAGAATTTATTTCATGGCGTGTCCGGGAGGGCTTGAACCTCCGACCTTCAGCTCCGCAAGCTGACGCTCTATCCAGCTGAGCTACGGACACATATTATTAAAAACCAGTAAAGGAATTTACTGGTTTAAATTTTAAATTCCACATTTTCAATTATATTTTAAATACTCTGGCCATTCTATCGCCAAGCTCCTCTTCTTCTTTTTCCAAATCCTCTTTTAAGTATCTATTGAGTATTTCTCTGAGTTTTACCGGATCAACTTTTTCGAGTGGCACGGGCAATGTTTTTTTTAAAGGATTATTGAAATCCAAATACATCAGCTTGGCCATTGGCGGATTATAGATTATCCAAAACTTTTTTATTTCCGCATAAGGATACAGCTTGTCACCGACCATTATCCCCATATCCGTTACGGCCGCGGTTAACTGTTTCGGTTTTTGAAATTGCTGTAAAACGCTGATGAACGCGGCTAACACCAGAATAATCGCGAACAGTATGTTTTTTACCCAGATGGCGTACGTTAAAAAAAACATTATCAAAATAGCGGCCGCGATATACCATTTTTTGCTTCTGGCGTATTGATAATACTCCGGGAAATCCCAATCAATTAAAATTTTTCCCGGTTGAGCAATTTTTTCTTCCTCCATATTTTTTTATCTTAACTTAATGTATGACTTAATGGGTAAAAGCAGCAGCGCTCCAAGCAGTGAAATTACCACCACCGTAACGATCAATGTCGGAAATCCGGAAGCCGTGGCAATGTAACCACCGATAGTGGCCAGCGCCGCGCTGGTCAAATCGGTTAAGGTAAAATAAACCCCCCACTCGGTTCCCTCTTTGGCTTTATCAATATGCCGAGTGAATAACGCCATGTATGTGGGAAAAGTAAAGGCGGTAAAACACCCCAATAAAAATTGAACTGAATACAACTGAAAAGGAGTATCAATAATCAAATATAAAAGCGGAATAATCGCAATCATTATCGTAAAAATGAACATCAGCCAATAATCGTCTTTTTCGCCTCGTATCCGATCGATTAAATTCGCTATCGGCACCTGAAAAACGCTTTTCGTGAACAAATATATGCCGGCCGCGATTCCGGCGACCGAAGCGTTGCCGCCAACAATGAAATTTTCAATGAATAAAGCGAATATCGGACCGAGCAAGCCGGCCGCGCCGATCAGAACCGTATCAGAAATTATCAGGAATCTGACAACAGGATTGATATCCTTCAAAAAATAATGCCGCAGTTTGGTTGAACGTTTATCCATAAATAATTCTGAGATGTTTTTTTAGCAGCGAATTCGTATTGACAGGGCGCAAACTGGCGGAGAGGGCGGGAGTCGAACCCGCACACCGCTTTTTAGACGGTGACGGTTTAGCAAACCGCTGCCTTACCATTCGGCGCACCTCTCCCCGGTCATAAATCACATATCATGGAACACATCTCATAATAACGGCTGCCAGCCGAAGCTCCGACCTCGAGCTTGTCGAGAGGGAGGAGCGAAGGCTGGCGGAGAGGGTGGGATTCGAACCCACGGTCCCCGTGAAGGGACTCTGGTTTTCAAGACCAGTGCATTCGACCACTCTGCCACCTCTCCTGATGGGAATTTCAAGCCTTGTCAAAAATTTTCAATCCAACAAGGATTTCTGAATTTTAGCACGATTGGATCAATTTGTAAAGATTGCGCTGGCCGTTACGAAAGGACTAAACCCGCAAATACTTACTGATTGCCAAACCGCTGCTTATTGCCGTCAAGATGATCACACTCACCAATTCAACACCGAAAATCAGGAGAAAATGGCTGTTAAAATAGGATACCAAATCAAAACCGTAATCTGCTAACAAATTATTGAAATAAGGCTGGACCAAACCCAGCATCGGGTATAAAATCGCCAAGGTCAACCCCACGGAAATCAAAGCGTACATTAAACTCTCAACCAAAAACGGAGTTCTAATAAAGCTGTTGGTGGCGCCCACCAGCCTCATTACCGCTATTTCTTCACGATGCGTATAAATAATGACTCTAATGGCGTTGTAAACTATCAAAACGGCGATTATTCCGAAAATTATGCTAATCGTCACTCCGAACCGATCCACTTTATCGGTAATACCTTCGATTTTATTGATTATCAATCGATGATCAGTAAAATTTTTATCCTGAATTAATGCGGCGTAATCCGGATTTTCTATAAAAATTAAAATGGTCTCGTAATCTTCCACGGTCTGCGCCTTGATGACCAAAGAATCAAGCAACGGGTTGTCTCCGAGCTCAGACAATGTTTCCAATACCTTTTGATCGTCGTGATGCTTTTTCTTAAAATCCTGAAGCGCCTGCTCTTTGGATATGAATGATATTTCTTTTACTTGAGGAATTTCACCGAGTTTTGATTGGAAATTATCGATTTCCGCTGGGCTGGTGCCGGATTTAAATGATAAATTGACGTCGATTTTATCCTGGACCGAGGCGATAACTTCCGCGGTCATGGCGTTCATGAAAATCAAAATATTAACGGACAGCAACGCCAATGTTAAAATGCTGACGGTAACCAAAGAAAGCCAGATGTTTCTCCAAAAATCTTGAACGGCAAATTTTAATATTCGCAGAGTGGCGACGAACATATGAAAAGTAAAATTAAAATCTATAAAACGATTCAACTGGCTATAAAAAAATCGCCTTTTTGAAAAAATTTTAATTTATAAAACATAACGGCCGTGCTTCTGATCGCTGATTACCTGGCCGTTTTCCAAAGTAATCACCCGCTGTTTTAGCAAATTGACGATCTCACGATTGTGGGTGACTAACAGCACTGTCGTGCCCAATTCATTGATCTTGACCAATAAATCAATGATTTCCTTGGTATTGATGGAATCCAAATTTCCCGTCGGCTCATCCGCCAATAAAATCTTCGGGCGATGAATCAACGCTCTGGCAATCGCCACGCGCTGCTGCTCGCCGCCCGAAAGCTGGCGCGGATAACGATCGATTTTGTCGGCCAAACCGACAATTTTCAAAATTTGCGGTACGATTTTTTTTATTTTCCCGTATGGCGCTCCGCACACTTCCAGCGCGAAAGCGATATTCTCAAAAATCGTTTTCTTTTTTAACAACTTAAAATCCTGAAAAATCACGCCGATCTGCCTTCGTAAAATAGGAATATCACCGAATTTAATATTGGCAATATTCCAACCGCCAACCAAAATATCACCCTTGGTTGGTTTTTCTTCGGCGGTGAGGAGTTTAATCAAAGTCGTCTTACCGGTACCGCTCTGACCGACAATGGAAACAAACTCCCTGGGCTTAATGTGCAAATTGACGTTATTCAACGCCTTCGTATCATGCCCGTACATTTTGGTTACCCCTTGAAATTTTATCATAAGGGTGGTTCAGCTTTATGGCAGGCTGATCAGCCTGACTTTAACATTTTTTAATATCCCATCGCGCAGCGATCCCAGTCGCTCAAACGCCACCTTATCCAAATCAATTACCCGATCCGGAAAAATTGACCGATCCGGACCATAATCGTTTATTTTAACATTTACGGATGAACCGTTATCCAAATTGGTCACCTCGACAATGCTCCCTTTCGGATAATCAGGCGACGCGGCGCATAAACAGTTCTTATACGCATACCAACTGGCCTGGCCCACATTGCCGGCGTCATCATTGGTTAAAACTACCAGACGAGCGTACGGCAGGTGAAACGCGGCCTTAACGAACTCCGCATCCGCTTTATAAGTCGGAAGCTCCTCCCACCGCTGGCTGACTCCATTGTAAAAATACATTCGTCTTCTCCAGTCAGTCTGTCTGAACGGCTTTATTTTAATCCAAACCGGTTTGTCATCGTTAAAAGCGTCTTTATTCACCAAATCAAATTCATAGACGTCGCTGATCGGCGCCAGACCGGCCGGAAAATCAAAAATTTCCCGGCTCAGCTGTTTGGTGACCACGTCACTGGGTTGAGTTAATACATCTGGCGTCACGCCGACGTAAAAAACTTTATCCGAACTGATGATGGTGTATCCTCGGCTTAATGTCGCTTCATCAATAAACAAACTGTGGATTAAAGGATCGTAAATATCAGCATTGGCCGTTGGCGCCAAACACGCAAGCGTCGCCAAACCAATCATAACGACAAGAGCTTGTTTCATAATTGATTAATCTTATAAATTATGTTATAATGCTTTAATGAAATGACTGAATAAGCTCAGTCGACTTATCCTTATCTTCATCCCCTAATTTCGCCGAGATAGCTCAGCTGGTAGAGCAATGCTTTCGTAAAGCAGAGGTCGCGGGTTCGAATCCCGCTCTCGGCTCCATTATCAAGACGCGCTAGGCGTTTTTTTTTATCAAAGTTAAAAAAACATGCGAACTTTTATTACCGTCTTTTGCGTAAAATCGCTTCTCACCGCTCATCATCCGGAGGCTATTTAACAAACCGATAAACCTTGCTCGAGATAATATAATCCTTCAAATAATCCTCGAATGTCGGGAATGGGAAAAACATGTCATACACAAAAACTTCTTGATTTTCACCTTCAATTTTTTTATCCCCGATTTTAATTATATGATAACCGCTCTCAGCTTTAATTAAATCGCTGACATCGCCGATTTCCATACCAAACGCCGCCTGCTCGACCGCAGCGGGCAGATCGCCCCGGCTCACCCAGCCCAGCTCGCCGCCGAGCTGAGCGGTACGCGTGTCCTGGCTGTATTTTTTCGCCAGATCCTGAAATTGTTCATCTCCCTTTTTCACCAACCGTAAAACATCTTTCGCCTGTTTTTCGGCATCTTTTGTTCTGGCATCGTCCTGATAGAACTGCTCGCTGACTTTTTGCTGATAGACTGAAACTTTGATGACCTTATCAAAAAAAGTATCAAAATCCCAGCCATAAGCATCCTGGAGTTTCGTATTAAGTTCCTCTTTCGTTTCACCGACTTCATCAATAATTTTTTGTTTTTCCGCTTCGATATCCGAATCTGACAACTTAACTCCAAATTTATTGGCCAGCTGCATGATTATTTTTTCTTGTATCAATTTATCTAAAACATCAGAGCGAATATCGGCCCTGGTTTCCGCGGTCACCTCGCCTTGCTGTTTGATTACCAAATTCTCCAAAACCTCGGATTCTTCATTATATGTGGCCAGGTCGATTATATCCCAATTCACCACTGCCGCCGGATATGGGACAATGGCGGTTAATGTCCGCAAGTAAGCGTTCTTGGTGCCCAATTTATAAGATAGCAAGCCTGAAGCCAGTATCAAACATACCAAACAAACCAAAATCAATAAAATGAAAAACACGGGATGGTTATATCTGAATGCGCTGTTCTTTTTGGCCGTGGACACCGCCCCGGTTACAGTTTGTGCTGCTGATTCCATAAATTTACATTATTTTCTCGCCAAAGAAATAATCCCACCACAATTTGGGGTTGGAACTTTTTTCGACATCGTCAGCTAAAGCCGATGTGTTTTCTTGGCCGGAAACATTATTTGAATTTAAATACACTTTATTTTCATCGCTACGAATGATGACCACCTGCTCGCCCTTCCTTTTATAATTAAAATTAACGCGGGCTTCCTGTTCGATAAAATTTTCAGAATTATAATTTTCCAAAAGCTGCAGAAATTCCTCTTGTTCAACTTGAAGACTGGCGACCTCACTTTCCAATTCGGCGATTTCCTTATCCAGCTGGTGCTTTTTAATATATTCCTTGCTGCCCGCGACAGAAAAAGCGATTATTAAAATTATCCCCAAAGCGTAAATTAGCCTCGAGCTGCTCCATAAAGATCTGAAATTCTTTTTCATATTTAAATTATAGCAAAAAGTAATGGGCTGTTCAAATATTTTCTTCCTTCCAATATTGTTTTAGAAAGTCTTCGTCAGCTTCTTCTTTTTCCGTTGATTTGCCATGTTTTATTGCGATTTTATCCTCATCTGCCATTAATTTATTTTTTAAAATATCCATTAGTTTCATCTGCCCCGCATCGCTTAAATTCCCTATCTGCGCCAAAATAGGAGATAAATCCTCGGCGTCGTCTGTTGCCGATGAATTTTCTGGGGCTGGCGCCAGCCTGGATTTTTTCACAAACTTTGACAATAAGCTTTGCACGTCTCCCGGATCCTTGATATTAAATAAAACAAATGACTTATCGGTATTGATCGGGCTCAAATGTATGTTGCCGAACTTTAACGCCGTTTGCCAAAATCCCTGCTGGCGAAATGATACTTCTTTTATGTTTTCAAACGGCAAATCCGAAACTTTTTTAGAAAAAAGTCCGCTTTGATCGAAATCAATCAAACGTTTGTCGGTAATGACGAAATAATTTTTATACCAGAAAAATATCACTCGCAATCCGTAAAAAACACTAAACGCCAATACCGCCAAAAAAATCCAGACTCCCCAGTTGCCTTGTCTAAACAACAGAAACAGTAAAAAGAAATCAAGCACGATGATTAAAAATGTAAACGCCAAATGCGGCGCAAACACGAAAAAATAATGATGCACCTTCAGGATAAATTCTTCATCTCTTTCCAATTTGATTGGTGTTTTAAATTCGAACATAAAGTTAATTGTTTAGACCAATTCGCCAAATATACTAAAATTTTTATGCAATTTTTCGAGCGTCGAAACGATTGAAAAATCTCCCGTTTTTTTTAACAAAAATATATTTTACGATTTCGATGCCGATCAACCGGATAATCGAAGCCGTGAGCAATAACAGCCAGCTGTTTAAATCAAGCGGGACAAAATCAAAAATTCCGGATAAAGCGGGAATATATATAGGCAAAACAATGGTTAGCGCTCCCAATGCCACCGCTCCCAAGAGCCACTTATTCGTCCAAAATTTTATTTTTAAAATTGATAGCTTCAGGCTGCGGCAGCTAAAAATGATAAATAACGTGCCCAAACCCAAAGTTGCGAAAATAAATGTTCTGAGTTGAGAAATTTCAACCGTTTGAATGCTGTATTGCCAATAGAATAAACCGAATATGATTATATCGGTTAAAAGTCCGATAATAAAAATTATTGATAACATTTCCCTGTCCATTATTTTCGTTCCGCGCGGAATCGGAGACTCCCTCATTATTCCGGGTTCATTTTTTTCCAAGGTCAAAGACGCGGCGGGCAGGCTATCGGTCACCAAATTTATCCACAAAATCTGAGCTGCCGTCAGCGGTAAAGGCAACCCCAAAAGCAAGCTGCCGAAAATTAATATAATTTCCGAAAACGAATTGGCGAGCAGATATACAATCACTTTTTTTATATTCTGAAATATCACCCTGCCCTCTCCAATGGCATCCACAATGGTCGAGAGACGATTATCCAGTAAAATCAGATCGGCTGTTTGCTTGGTAATTTCCGATCCTCCGCCCACAGCGATACCCACATCAGCAGTTTTTAACGCGGGCGCGTCATTGACGCCATCGCCGGTCATGGCCACCACCTGACCGATACGCTGGTAAGCATTAACTATTTTAAATTTATCCCGAGGGCTTACCCTGGCAAAAACACTGATTTTATCAATCTCTCGAGCCAATGCCTCATCGCTCATCCTGGCTAACGTTTCTCCGTTCATGACTGCGCCAGCGGAGGTGTTCAATCCTATTTCTTTAGCCACGGCCTTGGCAGTCAGCTCATGATCACCGGTAATCATCACCATCTTTATACCGGCGCGTTTAATATCTTTGACTATTTGTTTAACACCAGGCCTCAACTGGTCGCGGATAATGTAAAAACCTAAAAAAACGTATTTTTTATCACGGATGATCTGCTTTATCTTATTATCCTGATCTTGATACGCCGCCGCCAATACACGGTATCCTTTTTGGCTGTATGCCAAATATTTTTCCTGTAAATATCGCCTGATATCTCCGGTCATCAAAACCTGCTTATCCCCTAAATAATATTGGCAAAGCTCCATCACGTTTTCAGGTGCGCCCTTGCAGAATATTCGATTTTTTTCATCACTGAATTTATGAATGGTGAACATCATTCTGTATTTCGCGGCAAACGGCAACTCTGATATTCTCGGGTACTCTTTTTGCCAAGAAAGAAAATCAATATTTTGCGCCAACGCACCCTCTAAAATCGCTTTTTCAGTGGGTGAACCGATGATCCTCCACTTTTCTTTATTTTCCTCCGGATTACTGACCGCGGCGTTATTGCATAAAGCACCGGCCAAAAATAAAAATTTCTCCGGTTCAATCAATCTCTTTTTATTTAAAGTCAAGTCTCGATCGTGAGTGCTAATTTTTTCAAGCTTCATCACGCCGGTGGTGATGGTTCCGGTTTTATCCACGCAAATGACCGATGTTGAGCCGAGAGTTTCCGCCGCCACTAATTTTCTAACCAGAGACTTTTTCTTTAAAATGCGCTGCATACCGATAGCTAAAATCACCGTTACCGCCACGGGCAAACCTTCAGGAATGGCGGAAACGGCGCTGGCAACCGATACTTGGAATATTTCCGAAACGCCGCGGCCGCTGATAATGCCAAAAACAAAAATCATCACTGCCAGAAAAATTAAAACCGTTCCAATTTTTCGGCCAAACTTTTGTAACTGTAGCTGAAAAGGGGTCTTTTCGTCTTTTTCGGCCTTCAGCATTCGCGCGATTTTTCCGATTTCAGTGGACATGCCAGTCTCGACGACCACCGCCAAAGCCGTTCCTTGGCTGACCAATGTACCCATAAACGCCATGTTCTTTTTTTCCGCCGTAATTACCGATTCCTTTTTGATCAGTTCAACGGATTTTATGACCGCCTCCGATTCTCCCGTTAATATGGCCTCCTGAGTCTGAAATTGGTTGACTTCTAATAATCGAACGTCAGCCGGCACTTGATTACCCGCTTCCAAATAAACAATGTCTCCGGGCACCAATTCTTCAGCCGAGATGTCAATTTTATTCCCGCCACGAAAAACAATGGCGCGGGGCTTTAATACTTTTTTTAATTCAGACAACGCTCTTTGCGCTTTATATTCCTGAAGGAATCCAACGGCGACATTGATCATCACGGCTCCGATGATAACAGAGACATCCAGCCATTCGTTCAAGAAAGCAGAAATAATGGCCGCAATGACTAAAATCAATATCAAAACAGACTTGAACTGATGAGACAGCAGCTTGATCGCAGAAAAAGGCTTTTCCTCTTCAATTTTATTCAAACCGAATTTTAACAATCTTTTTTCCCCCTCTTGCCCGGTCAAACCATTTTCTGAAGTCATTAACTTTCCCAATACCTGCTCTACGCTAAAATTGTGCCAAGCTTTTTTTCCGGCCATATTTTTATCATATCTTAATTTTAGCACAAACTAAACTTAAATTCATCTGACTTATGAACCGCTGCACTTTTCACTCTTCCATTTAATTAAAAAACTGCCGAATATTGATTTCAGCAGCATGAGGTTATTGACTGAGGCGAACCATTAAGCAGCCCGCTTGGTGTCAGCAATTTCTAATCAATCATCAAATTTTGCCGGGCGTATCATCGATTTCAAAAAAAGTGACCTGGCTTTGCAAATAACTGCGAACCTCAAATTGTTTTTCAATCAAATAATTAACGATATGATTGGCTTGAACAGGGCTAATGATGCAAAAGCCGAATTTTCGCCGCCCCTCGGCCAGCCATTTATCGACGATTGAAAAATAATATGAATCGATTTGATCACTAAAATCGGCCATTGCCGCCCTCCTTGACCGCTATATTAATATTATCATTTTAATATCAACGATCTATTTTGTCAACCAAAAATATTGACAATTAAATTCAAATGCCGTATAATATCCATAGTTTTGTTAAATTGCAATTTCATTGAATATCAGGCAATTGGGATTTGGATTGATTATCGTGGAGTATGTAATTTGGCATTTATGATTTTTAAACGGAGGGTCCTTAGCTCAGTCGGTTAGAGCGCCAGCCTTTTAAGCTGGGCGTCCTGGGTTCGAATCCCAGAGGACCCACCATCCGACCATTTATCGTAAAATCAGGATTAGCCTGTTTTTTTTAATTTAAAAAACTCTGATGTGATCAGAGCTTAGGCCTCATGAAAGAATTTGGTTGCCCGCTCAAAAATGAATTGCTTGTCCGAGGTCACGGCGATGTCTTGCCAAGCAAAACTGCCGGCGGTAATGATCGAATAACGTAGCATCGAAATATTCGGATTTGCCGGTTGGGGGATTTTTGTCCAAAAAACGATAGCTTGTTTGGCTGAATTCAAATACCCGAAACCATTGACTCGCCCGCCTTGTGTCGTCACCAATTCAAGACGATATGCCGGCAGCAGATCGCCACTGATACGAAAAATCGCGCCCGTGCTTTCCAAAAACGCCATCACTTCTCGGCATTTTAGTTCAAATGGCCTATTTTCCAATGATCCCTCCTGCATAACCGCCGAAACAACCGTTGTAAATTGTATTATAAATTATTGATGACGTCAACGAATAATCGACCGGCGTTTCGGCTCATTATTTGCCCGATATTGCCCGACAAGGCGGCAGCCGATTGACTATCGCTCAATAGCGTTTTAATTTTTTTTAGCAATTCAGCGCCGGTCATTTTTTCCTGATCAAAGATCTCCGCCGCTTTTTTCGTCTCGAAATATCGAGCATTGCTTAATTGATCGTCATTCGGCAGGGGGATTAAAATTACCGGCTTGGCCAACGCCGCTAATTCCGTCAGCGCCGAAAATCCCGCTCTGGATATGACCAAATCAGCGGCCGCAAAGGCATCGGCCAGTTCCTGATTTAAAAATTCAAACGAATGATATCGCCGATGCTGGAAATATAATTTCTTGCCCGGGCCGGTCAGATGAATGATTTGACAGAATCTGACCAGTTCAGGCAGCAGCTGTCGGATCAACTTATTGATCGCCAAGGCGCCGGTACCACCGCCCATTACCAATATCGTCGGTAAATCCGCCAACAAACCGAAACGCTTGATCGCGGAATCTTTTGAACCCTGAAAGATCATTTTTCTCACCGGATTTCCGGTGACCACCACTTTATTTTGCGGAAAACATTTTTTTTGCTCTTCCAGACTGACAGTAATTTTATCGGCCAAAGGGGTCATCAGCTTATTGGCCAGACCGACAATTAAATCCTGCTGATGCACAATTATTTTTTTTCGAAGCATCCAGCCCGCCCAGACCACCGGCACACCGACATAACCACCGGCGGCCAGAATGATGTCCGGTTTAAATTTTAATATCAACCGCAAACTTTGGCAGACGCCGGCAATCAATAAAACCGGAGCAATCAATGTTGCCAAGCTGAAATATCTCCTTAGTTTACCGGAATGAATTGAATAAAATCGAATCCCCGACTTTTCGATTACCTCTCTCTCGGGTCCGTTTTTCGTGCCAATCCAAAAAAACTCGGCGTTTTTATTTTGCAGCGCATCTTTTATCGCCAACAGAGGCATCACCGATCCCATTGTCCCGCCGCCGGAAAATAATATTTTCATATACGGTTACAAATTACGAATATGTACAAATATTACAAATGGGTTACCAATATGATCGCCAGATAACTATTTATGGTATTTGTAACCATTTGTAATATATGTAATCAATATGTAAATTTGTAACTCTATCTCCCCTGAGCTATCGCCAGAACATGAACCTGCTTGACACCGGCGATCTTCAGCGCTTTGGCCGCCTCATTCGTGGTCTGGCCGGTGGTAAAAACATCATCGAATAAAAAAACGAATTCCGGCGCCGGCGCCAGAGTGGCGCTAAACGCCTCGCGCATGTTTTCAATCCTTTCTGATTTGTTAAGTTTGGACTGCTGACGCGTGTTTTTTATCCTTAATAATGCACCCCGAGCTAATTTCATTCCCAATAATTCCGCTATTTTCGCGCTAATCAATTCTGATTGGTTGAATCCCCTTTCCAAATACCGCTTTTTATGAAGCGGCACGGGTGTTATAATCTGTCCCTTCAGTTTATCAGCTAACCCGGCTTTGTCAATCGCCCGCACGAAATGTCGAGCCAATCCCTCGGCGATTTCCTCAATGTAATCAAATTTGAGAGCGCTGATCAGTTCTTTTATCAGCCCTTGATAATGACTGGCCGACCAGATCGAATCGAACAAAAAATTTGGCCGGCAATTTTCACAAATTTGATTTAAATTTAATATTTCTCGGCCGCAAATAGCGCATTTTTTCTCAACCCCAACCTCTAAACCAGCGAAGCAATCCGCGCACAAAAAACAACCCTCCTGCTTGCAACCCAAACATTTTTTGGGAAACAATAAATCGAGGAGAGCGTTCTGTATTCGAAAAAAAAGATTTTTATTGCCAGTATGCTGCATTGATTAACCAATTGCCGTTTATTTTAACAAATTCAATTTTTATGTCTTGCGTATAATTATTTTCATCACCATTCTTTCTTTCTTGCCGCTGAGTGGTTACCAGCACAGAAGCGTTATTTTCACCATAACTCAATACTTTGGCGATCGGCGATTGAGTGGTTACTCCATAATACGCATCGCTGATCGGATACTTCTGTTCCAAGCTTTTTTTCTGACTGACCAGCCATGATTTCATGCTGTCGGTCGCCATCGACTGAACAATATCCAAATTATCGAATCCGCCCTGATTGGAAAAACTGCCGAATCGCTCGGCAAAAATCTTGGCCAAATTGGTCAATTCTTCGGAATTTTTTTCTTCATCGGTCATGGCGGGCAATACCACCGACGGTTTAGACGGTTCTGTTGGAATAATCGTCTGCCGAGGCGGAGAGGTCGTTTCATCAATCACCGCCGGTCCGGTCGGCTGTTGGCGCTGTCGGTAATACAAAAAACCCAAAACAATGGCGGCAATGATGATAATGCCGATTAAGGATAATATGATGATTTTCGATCCGACTGATAGTCTGTCTAGCATATTGAATTTTTATTATTATTTAGATTTATCGCCCGGCCCGGATTGTTGTCTCAGCTGTCGCTGCGTTTGAAGCTGGTCTCGCCCGGCAGCCATTTCTTCTTCCATTTCTTTTCTGGCGCGCTCGATCTCGAGGAGCTGCCGCGGATCGGAAGTAATCAGCTGATCCTCCATACCCGAGGCGACCACTTTAATGGCCGCGTGCCTGTCGCCGGCAAAAAATATGCCTTCACCGACCCCGGCTTCGAGCAATAAATATCTTTCACCCTCGGTTAATTGAAAAGTTTCCTGAACCAAATCAATCGCCGCCGGCGACTGTCGCAGCAAAAACTGAATGGCTGAATTCTGCAGGATCGCTTTTCCCTGCGTGGAAATCAAAAAGTCATTGACATCTTGGGTGATGGTGGTGACGCCCAAATAATACTTTCGGCAGCGCTTAACCAAAGCGTAGATGAAATCAGCCGAATCTTTTCGCTGCATCAGCCACCACGCTTCATCGATAATTAAAATGCGCCGCCGCAATTCAGATCTGACCGTGTTCCAGATATGGCTGACAATGTTATAAATGGCCATCGGACGCAGTTCGTCTTCCAAATCTCTTACAGAAAAAACAACCAATTGATTTTTTACGTCAACGTTTGTCGGAGAATTGAACAAACCGGAAAAAGTGCCTTCAGTGAATTTTTTCAGTCTGAGCGCCAAATCATGCCCGCCCTCCATGCCTTCGAGCACTTCATACAAATCGCCCATCAGCGGCGGCTCCACCGGCTTGGTCAGATCGGTTTCCGGAGTAATATCTTTTTTGGCGTATGTTTGAAGCAAGGCTTGATCGATGATGGAATCCTCCTGATAACTCAGGTCGCCAATCATCAGCCGAATCAAGCCTTTTAAGGTAATCACCGCGCTGCGAATAATGTCTTCAGACGAAGTCTGCTCGCCGACGGGGCGAGGCAAATCAAACGGATTGATTTTGCTTTCCGAGGCCAATGAGATATTGACATAACTGCCGCCAACCGCGTCGCTTAAATGCTTGTATTCTCTTTCCGGATCGATAATCATTATATCCGTGCCGAGCATCATTGTCCTCAGCACCTCTAATTTAATGGTATAGCTTTTTCCGGCTCCCGAAGTGGCGAATACCACCGCATTGGCGTTCGGTAAAGTGAAACGATCGAAAATAATCAAGCTGTTATTGTGTCGATTGATGCCGAACAGCACCCCCTGATCGCTGGTCAATTCGGATGAAACGAACGGAAAAGAAGAAGCAATCGGCGATGAGTTAAGATTGGCGGAAATCATCAATTCATCATTGCCGATCGGCACTGTCGAATTGAACCCTTGCTCGGATTGATACAGCACTCGCTTGGTGAAAACCAATTTTGATCCGAACAGGTCTTCAACGTCTTCGGTCAGATCATCGAGCTCTTTAACGCTTTTTGCGTATAAGGTGGTGTAAAGTGAAAATTGGAAAAACTTTTCAATACCCTGAGTCAAATCGTCTCTGAGCTGTTCAATATCTTGCAGTGCGGTTTCCCTCATCGGGTCGCGCGGCGCGCCCTTTTCCGCATCCGCGGTCAGCTGCGCGCGCAGCACGCCCACCTTATCTCTCAATTGTTTTAACACGATATCCGATTTTAGCGGGTAAAAAAACATGCTGATGTCCAGCGTGGCGTTATAATTGATGATCGGCGCGAACCAGCCGACACTGATATAGCGCGGATACGTCAATACGAACAATGTTCGAATAAACCTGGATCCGAGACGAATATAATCCGGTTTAACCTCCAGCGCCGACGGCGCCACCAAATCCAAAATGGAAACGACACCGCGCGCGTAAACGCGCTGCTCTTCAATGGTTTTTTTGGTCTTTTCGGCTTCGACTTGCTCGGTTGTCTTTGAACGCGGCTCAGCCGCTTTTTTGGGTTCGATGCCAATTGGTTTTATCATATTATGTCTCCAACCTTAATTTTTCAACATCACTCAGTTGCTGCTGCTCGGCCATGCCGGGATTATAAACATTGTAATACAGCTCGATCAGTCCTTGAGTATCCAGCTGAGCAGATTTTAGTCCCATGCTGTTCAAATTACCCTGAATATGATCGACTCGCTGCATCAGTTGACGGTAATATTTTTCAAATTTTTCCTTTTTCAGCTTAATCACCTGTCCGGGAGTAAACAGCGCCGAAAGTTTGGAAAAGAATCCGGACGGTTTGGCCTGCGCTTTTTCTTCGAGCGGGCTGTACGGCACAACCAAAAAAAATCTTTTACTCATAATATCGCCTAGCTCAACCAGTTCTTGAACATATTGTATGTAATTGTCTATCTGTTTTTTTAACAGTTCGTTGGTGACTTCTTTTTCTCGCTCATGCAGACGCGCGATATATCCTTCGATATTCAATTTCCTGGATTGAATCACGATTTGAATTGGATGATCAAGATAATTTAAAAAACCCACATAGGCGGCGACAATCGCTTGCTGCTCTTCCTCCGATTTGAGAGCAAAATTCACGCTGGAAACTAAAATAACCGCTCGGAGCGTGCCGTCTTTTAGAATCACGGTGTTGTTTCGAATTTCGGAAATGTCCAGAAAAAGCTGAGTCGACTGGCTGACGCTCTTTTTTTTCAGTTTTTCGCTTTGCATTTCCGGTCTTTTATTGGTCATATGTTATTTTTGATTACCAAGAGACAATTCTTCTCCCTGATAAACACCGCCGGTATTGACCACCAAGCTCAAATCGGACAACCGCGAACCGGTAATGGCCGGTTTGGGCGCTTTGGCGGTCATGGGTCTTTCTTCCACCTCTTTTTTTTCATGAACCGCGCTCACATACGCTTCTTTGTTCCAAATACGCAATCGAGGCCGCTTCATGGTTTGGATAAAGTTTAGCAGAAAAAAATGAATCGGCCGGCCGTTGATTTTGACAAAGGCCAAACCGGCGAAAACCGCGATATCCAAAATTCCACCGGCGATCAGCGCCAACAAACCGCCGAATTGCCACAGCAAAAAAATAATCAAGCCGCCGACCAAAAGTAATATAAACTGCCGAACGGTAATCGGACCGATTATTTTGTCTTCGACTTCGATGAATTGTGGAACGATATATTTTTGGACAGCCATATTGATAATACATGGAGCACGTAGCACATAGCATATAACATGTAGCCTGTAGCAAACTATTCGGGGAATCCGGGTTATAAGAATCAACAATTATCAATTTTCGTATTTCGTGTTTCGTCTTTCGCCTCTCGCTTCTCGCCTCTCGACTTTCGCCTTAAAACTGCATCCTGCCGTTTATCTCCACCATCGCCTGAAATTCTTCTCTGTTTAATACTTTTTTTCCCTCGGCGATTTTTTGTTCGATCAATTTTTCCACTGGAATGTTATTGCTGATGCTTTCAAATCCCAAATCAACGTACATGCGATAAACCGGCGATTGCTGCCAAGCCTTAATGCCCCTGATTTTCTGCTCCAGCGACTGTTCCGCCAAAAGATTTATTCTTTCCATTATTTCACTGACGATCTCTTCCCGGTTTGATCCGAGTCTTCGGATATTAATTAAATCCATGCCGCCGAGCTCCTCAACCGGACCGGTCAGTCCGGGGCCGAGTGTGATATCGGAAATCACTGGTTTCGTTTCATCGAGGCCGCTTAATTTTTTCCGGCCGATCAGCGGCGCCGGTTCGGCGGATTTGGCTATGGGTGGAGTCTGGCGCGATTCGATCTCCAGCGGCTCCCCGCGTAAAATTTTTAGTCGTTTGCGGGATATTTCCGGCAGGAAACTTTTTATAATTTGAATTACCGTCTCAGCGCGCTGATCATCGAGTCCAATACCTCCGGAGCGCATCGAAGCGGTTAAGATATATTTGATTTCCACCTCTTTTCTAACCAGGCGCAGAAATGAGATAATTATATTCATCATCTTGTTTTCATCCTGTTTTCCGATTTTTTCGGTAATGGCTGAGTATGCCCGGCGAGCCACCGCCTCGATCATTTGCTGCTCCAGCTGACGCTTGTCAACCGGCATTTCCGCCGGCACCGGTTCTTTTTCAATCGTTGGCTGAATTGGCCGCTGCTGATTCAATTTCTCCAATTCTTTGGGGCTGAGTAAATTTGACACCTCAGCGTACGAATAAAAACGGCCGTGATGATAATATTTGAACTCCCCGCTCTCATCCTTCACCAAAACAAATTCAAAAGCCAGCGGCTGGTCATTGGTATTCTTTTGCTGATTTTGTTGGGGCATACATATATCCAAGAAAAAAAAGCTTTTTTATTTCTACTGTCCCCACACGAATGTCTGCTCGTTCATATCGAAATATGCCAGCCTGCCGTACTGTTCCTGACCGCGCTTGGTATAAATCGTATTGAAATGGGCGGCAATTCGGGCGGCTTCCGAAACCGACAGGCTCAATCTTTCCTCGAGAATGTATTTTAATAAATAAATAACGAACTGCGGCTGGGTTGGATTGACGACGAATGAATTGACCAGTGTCGCTTTACCGACGCGATTCAAATAACTGGTTAAATAATCACGGTATCTGATGTCTTCTCGAAGTAAATTTATGAACGCTCCTTTTTCAACCAGCAACATCAGCGCGGCGATCGTTTTTTGTTTTTCTTTCTTTAAAAATCCATCTTCCAGCTCATCGGCGAGCAATTTGACGTTGCCTGAAATTTTATTCTCCAAAGCTTCTTTGGCCGCTTCGATTTTCGCCTGCTCTTCCTTGCTGCCCATGTAGAGCTCGAATATGTCTTTTGGCAACTGCCGGGGAGTGGCCGGCTTGGTCTTCACGGACTCGGCGGCGGCTTTCATTGCCTTAATATCCTCGTCACTAAACGGAAAAATGGCAATATCTCCTAAATTCATCCGCGTGGCGTCTTGCGGAAAATTCCTGATACTGGTGTAAACATCAAGCACCATATCCAGCCGTCGCTGTTCATCCGCCGATAGCGAACGAACGTTTTTGCTTTCCGACATGTATCTCGCTTTATTGATGGAAGACACCGAACCATCCACGCCAACGATGGAAATAAAATCCTTCAGCCAATTACTAACGTTCGGCTCGCTGGGCTGACCGCCGATGACTATCTCTTTGGCGGTCACTTTTTCACGGTTATTAACCATTTTTTGAAGCAAAGTCTGACGAAAATCTTCTTTCTCGAGCAGCAGCAAGACAATATAAGCGTTTAAATCCCCTTTCAGCCGAAAATCACCGTCATTGATAATGCCCATCACCTGCTCGTCGAATATCGAAGCGATTTCCCGAGCGTCTTTCTCCTGATCTTTTATCTCTATCGGCGGCAATGACCCTGATTCTTTTTTCTCCGCCGGGGTAATGAACCCCTCAAACGGCGTTTCTTTTTCCGCTACCAGCGCATCCTCTTCGTGCAATTTGGATTTTAATAATTCGATTTGATCTTTATAATTTTCCGGCCGCGCGCCCAATACCGTTAAATACTTGCTGGCCGCACCGCCGAAATAATCATCGATCAATAAAAATTTTCTGCCGGTTATTTCTTTGGCGATGAGTTTTGATTTCTGCGCCGGCAATCGTAATCGCTTGGTCAATTCTTTATCCAAATTCTCCAGCTTGATCTTCTTTAACATTATTGAATTGATAATATCGGCAAAGTCGACCAACTTTTTCGAGCTTATTTTATACTGCGAGGCGACATCAAAATTTATCCATGCGCCAAAGCTGGAAGCAAACACTTTATCAGCCATTTTATTTGTGATTTTGCTGGTCATACATTAAACGGCTCCTTTAATTTCCTTTTGCATTTCAGGTTCAAGGCTATCCATAAACGTTTGATTTTGAATGGCTATTTGCAAATCTTTCTTTTGCGTCACGTTTCCGGCGGACGCCAATTCTATTTTCTTATTAATGACGGCTTTAACCACGTCTCCCTGACCGCGCTTCATTATCGCGGCCAGCTTTTCAAAACCGACATTCATGGCCACTGCCGCTCGCTGATCATCGGTCGCACCGGCCAGCCGCTGTCTGCCCACAGAATCTTTTTCAACTTTATATTTTTCAATATCTTCCACTTTTTGCTTTTTAACGAATTCCCCAAGAGATTTCATATCCGGATCGGTTTCTTTTGTGAAGACGGTAAACGGCTTGGTCGTCAATTTCGCGACAGTCTCCTGCGGCTTGAATTTTATGACATTTTCCAATAATTCCGCTTCCTTTTCCTCGGAGGCGGTCCATTCGGCCGGGCCTTTATCGGTTAATTCTTTGGACCGATCACGAACGCTTTGCTGAAATTCTGGCGTGTTCACCGCATTAAGCCCCTCAACTAAACTCTCCGCGTATTTTCCTCCCCGCTCAAAAACTTTTTTAAACATTTGATCCGCGTTCGAGCCGAATTTTTCCATGATTGTCTCGACCACCCGGGCGTCTTTGTAAGCGCTGGGATCGAGATTGGTCAAATCAGTATCGCCGTCATCGTGCACTTCCATTAACTTTTGACGTTGATCAAAATTATCCAACTGAAATCGCGCATGGGCGAATTTTTTATTGGTCTCATCGGCCAAAACGTCTCCGAGCGGAGTATTTTCGACCTTGGACAATAATCGCATCAACGGTTTATTATTTTCTTCCGTTATTTTGCCTTTTTTGAGCGCGTAAATAGCATGAGCGACTTGTTCCTCCGTCGTGCCGGCTTCGGACATCAAGCGGACAGATTGCTCCGGATCAAATCTGGCATTTTTAAAATCTGCCAAATTTTTAGTCACTTCATTGCGACTTAATTCATAAGCCGCACCGCGAGATTTGTTTCTGGCCGCTCGAATCGAAGAAGCGAATTTTCTGGTATCTAATATCTCACTCGGTAATTTTATACCTGCGCTCAGCGCGGCCAGCGCTTTGCCGCCGCCGCCTTCGCGGATTTGCCTGTAGCGCTCACGCATCGCACCCAAAATCCTAGGCGCTCGAAGAGGCGCTCCCAACACTCTGAACGGTGTGACTGCCGCACCCAACGCCGCCGCTCTGACCGGTTCGGTCACTCTGGTTATCGCCGCTCCGGCTCGCTCTCCAAAACGAGAGACTCTCTCCGCACGTCGGCGCTGCAAAACGCCACTGACAGCTTTGGCCCGCTCGGTCACCGCTCTGGCGCCGGTGAGGGCAAACGCCGCACCAGTGGCCGCGCCGAAGACTTTGCCGCCGATGGCGCCGCCGACCGCGCCGCCCATTTGACGCGTCAGCGTCACGGCGCCGTAAAGCAGGGCCACGCCAACCGCAAACTGCGCCATATTGGGCATCGACGATCCTTGCGATAAATTGCCGCCCTGAAGTTTTTTGCCTGTAATCTGGGATTTTACGTTAGCTTCGGTGGTGATCGCGTCCAAATCCGTGCTGATGCCGGTTTGCATCATCAGCAGCGACAACCATAAGAAAAAAGCTAAAATCGGACCGATCGCCACCCAGGTACCGAACTTTGACCACCATTGCCGGGCCAGCGACTGCGTAAACGGCAGCAGTGTGCCGACAAAAGCAAACGGCGACAGGACTATCAATATCCATAAAATTATAATTCGAATGGTGATGATGGCCAGCATGATGATCGTCACGATCAACGTAAAGAAAAATAAAATGCATGCTAAAAATAAAGCCAACGTGATGTCCCAAAAATCAACTTCATTGACATCCTTGGCGTTGGCCGTGTCCAGCGACATCCAGCTTTGCATCCGCAAGCCATTGATTAAATTGGCTCCGGCCGATGCCTTGAATCCGTTAACGAATGTCAACATGACAATCTGTCCGAAATCTATTATCAAACCGCAAATCAATTTACTGAAATTTATAACCACGGCGGCAAAAATAACTCTGGGCAAAAGCGACTTGATCGAATATTTTTCACTTTGCAAAATCGTGGCGAAAGCGATGATTAAAAGAATGACCACAAAAAACATGTTGCAAATGTCGCGCACAATGGTCCAGCCGGTAATGACGCCGGGATTATTGATGAAATCCTGAAATCCGCTCATGGTAATCACCATGGAAAAAATCAACATCGTGATCCAGCCGAGTAAATAAGCGATACCGTAAAAAATCCAGGCAAAAGCCTGAGCCAATGTGTCGCCGATCACAGATTGGGCCAAGGCCGAGTTAAAAGCCAAGCCAATGCCCAGAATCAAAAAAACAATGGTGGCCACGGTGAACGACCGCGCTTTATTTTGTTTAACCGAAAATAATAGCGCCTTGGCTTTTTGAACAATTTTATTCAGAAAAATTTTCAGATTTTTTAAATCTTAATAAATTCTAGGCGCAATCCTAGTTATTCTAATTATAACACAAAAATCGCCTCTGCCGAAGCGATCTTTGCGAGTTATCAACAGCACGACATTATAATATCTGCAAAAAATTAATGCCCATTGATGACCGATCATTTGGTGTTGCCGACGCCCGGCCATAGGGGGGAAATCTTTTTTAAAGATTTTAATTTTTTTATTAATGTAATCACCCCCAAACCACCGGCTAAAACCCCGGCGGCGACTGTCAAAATGGACTTCGCGGGCAAATTTCCGCCTAGCGGCACGGATTCGCTGATCGGAGCGGCCAGCTCTGCCGCGGACGGCAAAATCGACATATCCTCATCGATTCTGGGATATAAACAGACGCTGTCTTTATATGGCAATAAAATTCCGCTGACAAATATGCGCTGGCCGTTTTCAATCTGACCGGTATCCAGCTTGGCGTTTTGCCTAAAGCAAACCGGCACATCGCCTTCGGCGGTCACCAGATTAAATCCTCCGGCCAATTTTTCAGATACTTCTCCGTCGCCGGCGGTTAAAAATCCGATTAAATTTTCCTGGTCGGCCAGCTTAAATTCCTTTAGCTCAGCTTCGCCACTCCCCAAAACCTGAATATCGTCGGTTGAATAAATTTTTATTTGAGGCAAATCCTTGGCCGCGAATTTGCCGCTGACTCGGATTTGCTGGCCGATTTTCAAATTCGGCCAATCCGCTCTGTTAAAATATATTTCCACGCCGATATCTTCATTTTGAGCGTACATTCTTTGCTTCAGAAACAATCCCGGAGTGACCGTCACTGTGCCTGCGAAATAAACCAAGTCATCATCTTCAAGCGAATCAACATTGCCTCGGGTTAAAACGATAGGCTGCGCCACCGTCTGAGCAGTCTTCTTCGACGAAGATGTCGCTTGAACCGACACCGCTTTCACGCCGCTAACTTGGGATTCTTTTTCTTCAATCATTTCTTGAAAAATATTTTCACTGCCCGGAGTCGGCAATGTCGTCAGCTTCCAAAATCCGCTGCGGTCGCGTATTAACGCATATGGCAATACGATCTTTTGAAAATCAAAGTCAATTTGAGTGTTATCCAAAGAACCATAAACCATCTGATCGAGCAATTGACCATCGCCGGTATGCAGCTGCAACAGGTCGCCGGCATTATTTAAATTTTTAACGTTGACCACCATATATTTTTTCGCGGGCAATTTGCCCTTAAGTTTAAATTTGGTTCCGCTTCCCTCTTGCAGATAAAAATCAGTCACCTCAATCTCCGCGGCAGACAAATTGTAAATCTCGACCCATTCCGGCTGCCCGCTTTCAGGCTGGCTTAAAACTTCATTAATGACTATCTTTCCGACCACATCGACCGGCACTGGCTCATCGATTGGCAATACTGCTTCATCAAGATCCTCACTCGATGCATCAGAAGCTGAATTCAGATCATCTGAGACTGGATCAGTCGATGACGCAAAACAAATCTCGTTTTCCTGTCCGGGCGTTTGCTTGGCGGTAATAATCCAGTCATTGCCGGAATTGGTATCAATATCCGAAACTCGCGCCAAGCTCATGCCCGCTTTCAGCTCATCGCTGCTGATCCAGGAAACTTCGTCATTTTTTTCAAAATCATTTTTTGTCAGCCATTGTTCGGTTTCGACCAAGTACACTGCGAAAGCCTTTGATTTGGTAAATTTGCCATCATGATTGCTCCAAAGCGCCGTATCTTCGATTTCATAATTTTCATTTCGCACGACTATGACATTGTCAGTTCCGGTCAAATTTTTATCTAAATTTATTAAAATAAAACTACCCTGTGGATAAACTGAGTCCTGATTTATCTCTGAAATCAAGCTTTCGCCTTGAAATATTTTCCAGCCCTTAAAATTTCCCTGCTCAGCCACTGCCAGTTCCACCCAGTCTTGATCTTCTTTAAAAGCGATTTCATTGATCAGCAGCTTGCCCGCTATTGGCGGCGCTTGGCCGGTATCATCTTCGATAATCACTGACTGATCATCTGAGGCAGCGTCTTCAATTATGTCCGGCAACGCGTCTTGTGTGGCCATATCTTCACTGATCGTCTCATCATCGCTGGCGAAATTTTCAATAATTACTTCATCATCAGAAGCGACGCTCTCCTCTTCGATAGCAGTCAAATCGTCAGCGGCCGGGATAATATCAATTCCTAAAAAATTTTCCGCGGCCGGAGATGCGAAGTCAGGGGCGTCAGCATCCAAATTTTCCGAGATCAAGCTTCCTGACCAGGATGATTCAATCTCACCTGATCCAATAGTAAAATTCCTGACCATAGAAGCTTTAAATTCGTTATCACCGTAAAACGGCGCGCTGCCGTCTCCGGCGACATCGATTAATATGCCGGCTGAATCATATAATTTAATTTCCAGATTTGAATTGCTTAAACTGACCGCGCTATCTGCCAGGTCCGGTTCAATATTTAAAACCGAATCTTCGCTGCCAAAATTAGATATCACAAAAAAATTTTCTGATTCGATAATCGCTGCCGGCGGAAATTCGATCATTACCTGCTCTTGTCCGCCGGAAAGCTTGGTTAATTTCCAGCCGCTTAAATCAATTTCCCGGTCAGTTAAATTTTTTAATTCAATGAATTCGTCATTGGCCGAATAGCTCGACCCGGCCCAGGCCAGCTCACTGATAACTACGGAAAAATCTGCGGCCTGCGCCTGGTGAATGAAAAAAAATGAACTTATCAGCAGCAGGCAACCGATTAAAGCCAGCACGAGTAGTTCTTTTCTCAAATCATATGTCATATATTTAAATTTAATTTCGAATTGACCTAATTGCCAAATCCTATTTTTCATTTTTTCATCACTCATTGCGATTTTTTACGAATCAGTGATTAAAAATGTATATTCTTTATAATACTTTGTCTCGACGGGCCGTCCGTCTCCCAAAGGCCGGCCCGCCGAGCTTTTATTAAAATTGCCTGCGAACGACGAGCAATCTTATTGGCCAGGTAGGGCCGGCCAGTAGGTTTTGCCCGTCAGCGCTCAAACACACGGCTTTGGCGATAAAAACAAATAAGGATAATCTTCCGATTTTTCCACCAATTGCCATCGATCTTTGATCGGCCCGCTTTTCAATACCTCAATCGCTCTACCCAAAGACTCCTCGTCTTTGACCAAATTCAATTTTGAATCAGTTTCCCACATTTTCATTTTTTTTCCGTTTTCAAGCTTTTTCGCCTCTTCCTTAAAAAACCAAATGATTCTTCTAGCGTGAGAGCGGCTAACGCGCTCGTTCGTATCGAACAGCTTGACCATCGGCTGTTTTTCATCGACCTTGGCTTCGGCGCGAAGTTGGTCCAGAATCTGAAAAGATACTCTTTTTTTCAGTTCACCGTAAACTTTCACGGGATTATCTTGTTCTTTGGGCAGCTTAAACAGCCAGTAAAAATGATTTGGCATTATCAAATACCCCAGGTTTTTAACGTTCATCTCTTTGGCCACCTCCTTGATATTTTTAATCATCAAATCAAGATAAACTTGGCTGACGAATAAGTTTTTTTTGCCGGCCACGGTGCTGGAATAAAAGTAAGTGCCGCCGGCTTGTCGTTCAATGAATTTTTGCATAAAAGTTTTAGTTATTTTTTAATGTATGCCTGCGCAGGCAATGTTTACAGATAGAAAACGCGAATTTGTTGGTATGATCTTTATTTCGGCTTGGTATCTTTACCTTTGCTTGGGGATATAGCGTTGCCTTCATCAATTTCTAGCCATCATTATTGATCTTGGCTCTTGATTTTGTTCCCGAGAAGCGCTTGAGTGCGAAATATTTCGCGCGCTTCTTCGGGAACCCCTCACCCATATTGTCTCTTGTTTGAACAGATTTGAATAGACTTTTTTGTCGGGCAAAGCGAACAAAAAACCGCTTTATATCAGCAGTTTTCACAAGATCAAATCAAGCTGTCGCGATTTCTGTCGAGCGCGCTCGACAGCTGTGGACAAATTTATTAATTACCAAGGAAAAATGAAAAATTAAAAATAAAAGGCAGCAGGCAATTATAACGTATCACTCGCCCACTGCCTAAATATCGCTTTTTCTTTTATTTCAATCGCCCCAAATAATATTCGCCGTCTTAACCTGGCTGCCCGATTGCAGCACTCCGCCCATGTTTTCCATAAATTTAATCTTTTTTTCCGGATCAAAAGGGAACTCAATCGCGTCGTTGAGCGGTTCTGGTTTCCTGAATTTTACCATCAGCTGCCGGCGGCTGAGCGTTTTCATCATATCGATGGCGCGCCGCTGATCTTCGATAACTTTAATGCCGCTGGCATGAAAATTAACGACCGGCTCACCCATTATAATCAACATGTCGCCGGAAGCGACTGTTCCTTGCGCCGATACTATTTTACAATTTTTTTGTATTTTCACCGTCACCTGCTGTCCCTGAGGCGTTATCACCAGCATTTCCCTCGATTCTCCGGGCGGCACCGCGACCCTGCCGACCAAGCTGCGATCGATCATTCTCGGTCCGTATGTATTATAAAGCTTACGGGCGACCGGCCGCACCAGCGGCATTGTCAATTCCTGATTATCAACTTTATTTCGCATTTGATCGTTGAAACCGGAGGCAAACAGCGCGGTGCCGCCCATGGATGTTCCGGCCACGATAACTACAATGAAAACAGCGAAATATTTTTTATAAGACAATTCAAACTTGGACATCATCCAGATGGACAATGCCAGAAAAACAAGCATGCTAAACAGTAGCAGATAAGGCAAATTGCGCAAAAAGACGCCGATACCGGATGCGCCAAAATTAATGTATTCATAGCTGGCGCTTTGCTGAACATCGTATAAAGCCAAATTGATTATAAACACGACAGCTAATAATAACGACAAAAACAATAAAATCATCAATGTCTTTTTTGATTGAAAATATATTTTCGGCGTCATTTTAACATTGCTTATTTTTTCCATTACCCGAGCTTGAACCTCAACGTTAAAATCCTGTCGCAAACCGCCTAATTTTTTTTCCCAATTGTTCATACTTGCATTTAATCAATTTTATGAATTTCCGCCAACATTTTTTTCGCGCGATTGATCATAATGCCGACGGCATTGACCGACTTGCTGATAATTTGAGAAATTTCTTCATATGATTTTTCCTCAACAAACCGCAACACCAGCACTTCCTTATATTTGATTGGCAATTTAGCCAGCGATTTAATCAATTCAACCCTTTCTTCGTTGATTATTGACGCCGCCGAAAGATCATGACTGTCCGACACGTCAATTGGATTGTTTTCATCATCAAGCGATTGCTTTTTATATTTGGTGTTTTTTTTCAGCCAATTGACCGATTCATTGTGAGCGATTCGATATATCCAGCTGGAAAAACTTTTTTTGGAATTAAAACTTTTTAAACTTTTGTAAGCCTTTAAAAACACCTCTTGCAGAACATCCGCAGACTCCTCGCGATGATTTATCAACCTTAAAATATAGGAAAACAATTTACCCTGATATCTGGAAATTAGCACCGCAAAAGCATTTTTATCGTTTTTTATTGTGATTTCGACAATACTGATGTCGTCAAGATTGGAATAATCCATGTCATTATTCTATTTTTTAATACAATTTTAGACAAAAATTCTTTCTAACGGCTGTATTTTACTATTTAACCATATTTAAGTTATAAAAAAAAGCCCCCGGAAACCGAGGGCGTTCATAAATTTTATTTTTATTGAGCAAACATCATGGCGGTCATGCCGCTGATAGACAAATCATCGCCGGCCGAATACACAAACGAGCTGGGCACATTATCGACGATGAATGATTCTTTGAATCCATTGGCCTGGAATATCGACGGTGAAATAAATCGCTTAGCGTCCGCATCTATGTAATAAACATTGTTTTCTCCCGCGTATCGAATCAATGTGCCGCAGGGATGGACCGGATCGGTAATTGATCCGTTCTTTTTGTAATCGGGCCAAAACGCATCGCTTAAATCCTTAATCCTTATATTCCAGCCGCTGCCGTATAAATCTTCGGCTAAATCCTCCGATTCAATCCATTCAATCAAACCACCGGGTTCAACCGCATACACATTTGGCAATGATTTAATTTTTATCAACCATGTTCCCGGACGCATGGTAATATTTTTTCCCAAAGCGATCTTTGCCAGGGTGCTGTTGGAAACCACTTTTACCGAGGAAAAATCATCAAACCAACTCATGTACACATCTTCATTGGGAAATGCGTGTCTATCGCCATCCGCTCCGAGCAAATAAACAGCCGAGGTGTTCATCACTTTTACCAATTCTCCCGCCGTTAATCCATCAGGAAACATTATTGTCTCGGCTGGCTCGGCTTGATCCGATTCATCATCGACATTCGATGTGGTCGCGTCATCAGCTGCGGCGTATTCAATGGTATCCGAAACAACAATCGATTGATTGCCATTCAAATTTTTGAATAACATATAGACGGTCTTAGTGCCGGCGCCTTCAAGCAACGTCCAGAGTTTACCGGTGTCAAAATCCTCCCAATCGGAATCAATGAAATTCGAATAATTGGAAATCATCATTTTATCGGCATTCTCCGCATTAATGTCCAGGGATACGTTCAAAGAGTTCGTGGTGACATCATCATTATTAATTCTAAGCGAATAATTGGTTGGGTAAAGTGAACCGCCAGAAGAACGTTTGCTGGTGGTAAAATCCCAGCCGTTAAATCCGCCCATGGAGTTACCGGCGGTATCATCAACTGTGCCGTTGGTAATCACGTACTGTGTGAAATAAAGATATTGATCATGCGTCATGCTGACTCTTTTGTCGCCATTGCTCCAATTGTTAACCCAATTACCAGGATCAGGCGAAATCGTGCCGGTTAATGATCCGGTGTTGATCGGTTCGCTGAAATCGACAACTAACGGTGAATCAATCGACACGTTGGTGGCGTTATCTGTTGGTGAATAACTGATAATCACCGGATCGATCGTGTCGGCCAGCACGGCAGAACCAATTATTGAATTATTGAATAAATCCACGCCTGGAGTGATGGTTGAACTGATATTATCCACCGAAAAATCGGTTGAGGCGACGAATCTGTCGAAATTCATGATCGCGTAATCATTGCCAACGGCATGGGTGACACTGATCAATGAGGTGGCACCGCCTGGATTGTTATCTTTATAAGTTAACTCCGCTGCGGTTATTGGCATGGAAAAGCCAGCGTTGCCAAAAATCGGCTCGGGCGCATTTCTCGCCGGATCAATAAAGACCATCTCCCCGGTTCCGACCCCTTCCGTTGTTTCAACGGTGCTCAGCGTTGGCGCTCCACCATCCGCCTGAATCAGCGCCGGTGGCGTGGCGACGCAGGGATTTCCCCACATATCAAAAGCAGTTGCGTTGCAATCTAGTGAATCAGTGCCAATTTCACCGGTAACCGCTAAATTCATTTTCAGGTAAACACGGCTGTCACCAAAATTAAAATGAATGATCGAAGAGATGCCTTGTCCGACCCCGCCGCCCCCATTATTGGTATATGTAAAATTGGATGAGTTTAACGGCCCAATATATGGCGGAAAAATAGCCGAGGAGAATATCGGCGTAGGCAATGCGTTACCGCCGGCACCGAGAGTTGTGCTCATAAACTCAACCATCATATTACTCGCTCCGATTTGAGCGACCGCGCCGGCTCCGGTTCCAGTATAGGCATATAAAGTGGGGCCCGCTCCGTTATTGTCAACTAAGGATACTGGAGTTTTGCCGGGCAATGCTCCGCCGGATACTGTCCAGATTTTGCCAAAATCAGCTTCTAATGTATCGGCCGTGTCTCCAGCGACAGCGGCGGCATTCATTTCCAATATGGCGTAATCGTCACCGGGATTATGAACGACGACGGATTTGATCGCGCTCATGCCCGCGCCATTGCCATCGGTGTAGATAAAATCGCTTGGCTTTAATGACACTCCCCCAGCTCCCCAAACATGCTGATTGAATTTAACATAAATCCAATCATTGTTCATTAATGTTGTTGAATCAAATCGTACTTCGAAAAAATCAGCGGTTGTCGCGGTCGCTGGCATCACGCTGAAAACGGCGCAAGCACCAACGACGACAAAACAAATTAAAAACATTGAGAAAATTTTCAATTTCATATATTTTTTTTAAAAAATCATTTATTATTATACAATTATTTTCAATAATTGTAAACAATTTATCCACAAAACTTGAAATAAAAAAGGACTCGCCAAAGCCCTTTTTTATTATATTAACTCTATAATCCCATGATCTTGATCGTGCTGCTGACAGCATAATCTCCACCAGCCGGATAACTGATCGAGCCGGAAACATTCTTTATCGTGAACATATGCCTGAACCCCCCGGCGGCAAAGGCGTCTGCCGTCAAATACCGAGTAGCGCCGTTTTCGATGAAATATATGGCGGTTTGGCCATTATACTGAATAACCGCGCCGGTGGGATGAATAACTTCGCTGATACTGCCATTCGGAGTGTAATTTGACCAGAAAGCGTCACTGACATCTTTGATCATTTCGTTCCAAGTGCTGCCGTACAACTCTTCTGCCAGCCCCTGATTTTCAATCCAACGGATCACTCCGCCCGGCTCAACCGCGTAAACATTCGGCAATGATTTCACCTTTATCAGCCAAGTGCCCGGGCGCATGGTTGCGTTTTTACCCAAAGGAATCGAAGCCAATACGCTGCTGGAAATGACTTTAACCTGTGAAAAGTCTGCGTACCAGCTGAAATATACGTCCTCATTGGGGAAAGCATGCCGCTTGGAATCGGCGCCAAGCACATAAACAGACGAAGAATCAGAGGTTTTAACCAAATCTCCGGCAACCAATCCGGAAGGATATTCACCCTCCGAAGGCTCGGGTGTCGGTTCCTCTACCGGTTCCTCCGTTATTGTTTCCACGTATTGTATTGAATCCGAAACTCGGCTTGACTGATTATTGGTTGAAGATTTGAATTTGGCGTATACGTTCTTGGTGCCGTAACCGCTGCTGAGCGTAAATGTCTTGGTCGTCGCGTATGCTTGCCAATTGGCATCGGTAAAATCAGGATCTTCTGAAATCAACATATAGGCGGCGTTTTCTGCCGATAACTTTAAGGTCACGATTGATGAATTAGTTTGTGCGCTGCCATTATTAATCAAGAGGGAATAATTTATCGGAGAAACAGTACCACCGCCACCGCCACCACTGGGAGCTCCGGTCGTAAACGTCCAAGGATTGGCCACCGGTCCGGCAGCCAAATTTCGTCCGTTGGTATCTTGTCCGGCGGTAATTTGCTCGGTATAGGCTGTGCTGGAATTGAAGTTTACTGCATGGCTGTAAGTGGCCACCGTATTGCCCGAGGTCCAAACGACGGACCAGCCGGTGGGATCAGGAACTGAAGTCTGGGTCACGGTACCGGTATTCATGGGCTCACTAAATGTTACCACCACATCTTGGGCAATGCCCACGCCGCTGGCCGAATTGGCCGGTGACGTTGTTAAAATCACCGGATCCGCCGCGTCAATAATCGCCGGCGCTGAAATGGCAGTCAGCACGGTCGTAAGCGATTGATTGCCGGCCGCGTCTCGAACCCCGGCATTTTGAGTCAATGACAAATTCATATCCCCAACATCGGTATAAGGAATTGAACAAGTAAAATCAACATCCACTGAATTCGTGCCGTCCGGATCAGCCGATTCGCCGACGCACGAACCATGATCAGATGCGGAAGTCACATCAAAGCCGTTAGCCGCCGATGCGGTATCAAACAATGCCTCATCCCACGTTAAGCCGATTCGGTCGGCATACCCGTCATTATCGGTGTCCTCCAGCTGAGCGGCGGTTATGGAAGGAGCGGTAATATCCACAGTAAAAGCGGACATAATCAAATTTCCAGCATTGCCCGCGCCATCAGTGCCGGTCAAGGTGCAATTATAAGTTGCTGCTGGCAACACAGCGCCGGCGCCGTCGGCGTCAAGGGTTACCGTTTGATTGCCGGTGCCGACAGCACCGGTGACACTGTCGCAACCGCCGGCCCAAGACAACCCGATCGCTTCATCGGTATTTAAAGTATAGGAAGGATTCTGATTATTGGTGGGGGTCGGCACCGGCGTCACCTCGGTAATCGTCGGAGCGGTGGTATCAATAACGATCGCACTCGTGTCGGCTATATTGTTCGGAGAGCCGGGAACAGCTGAACTTCCTTGAATGTTTCCATAAGAATCGGCCACGCTTTCCGAAAGAATGCTGGCTACGGTCAAATCGGCCGAATCTTCGCCGCTGCCGGTAACGCCAACCGTGTAGGTTCCGGAAATGGTCGAGCCCACGATATTATTCAAAGTCACATTGACGCCATTATCCAAAGTAACCGTCATCAAACTGCCGCCGGCAATATTTTCATTGTAAGTGGCGGTGACATTGATGTTTGAACCGGGTCCGTAAGTGCCATCGACCGTAGTTGAAGTAAAGCTCTGAAGCGTCGGCGGTAGCGCGTCTATTGTCTGGGCCGCGCCATTGGCAATGCCCGCATCGAGCGGACCGTCGTTATTTGAAGACATAAAGACTCCCAAATCACCGTCTGAATTGGCGATATTGTCTGCGCCCGTATCGTTATATATCGGGATGGCGAACTGCAAAGTTCGTCCATGGGTGGGAGTGGCGGTTATGTCGGCGGTGACGAATATCGATAAGCCGCCGGCGCTCACCGCTTGAGGCGTTGCCGATATATCGAGCCGCCATTCGTTTTGATTGACAGAATGACGCGTCATCGCACCCAATAATACCTCATCACCGGTCCAGCCGGCGGACGGTCCGTCTCTGAAAATATACACGCTACCGATATCAGTTGGATTAACGGCGTTGCCCAGCGCGTTGGTGACCCCGATACCGATCAACTGGTCAGCTTGCTTGTCAACGACCGCGTTCGGCGCCGCGCCAGCGGCCGTTCCCTGATCCACCAAAATCGAATCACCCGCGTCTATCGGAGCGCTGCCGGTATAAGCGCAAGCTTGGGTGCCCGCACCGCCGCCATCGCAATCAGCGGCGAAATTCGCCAGCGCGTCGGCGTTCGATAAACCGCCGGTGCTATAAACATCGACATCCGCGCTGGTGGAGAAAGTTCCGGATCCGCCGTCATCGGTTCCCAACCAGTCAGCGGCGTTATTCCAAGCGTCAAGATTAACGGCGTCATAGTAAAACAAATTCCAATTTGCCGGCTCATTGATATTGCCAAGCTGATTTTCCACCGAATTGCCAGCGATATAAGTATCAAGGCCGATATCATAATACACAAATCCGCTGTCATTAAAAATCAAGTCTGTGCCGGCATTCCAGCCGCCGCCGGCCACCGCGTCATAAAAATAAAGCAATGTCCAATCAGCATCCTTGGCGTTCACTATGGCTGTCCCCGCGACCGGCGCCACGCCGTCAATGGTGGCGTCCGCGGCCGCGGAATAGGTCAGTTCTTCGGCGACATTTTCTTTAATAAAATCGGTAGTGTTATCAATGGTATCATCAGTGGTCATCCAGTTGTCGCCGGTGACGATTAAGGTATCGGTCGCGGTGCCGCAAGCCGCTCCCATATAATAAGTGTGGGTATCGCCGTCGGTAGCGTCGCAATCGCCGCCCGAATCCGTATAGACGCAGGAAGCCGCGGCCAAATCGCTGTTATCCGAGCACACTTGATCGGCGGCGACTACGTCATAATATGTATTGCCCGCAAGAGGTAAATCTGCCTGATCAATGTAGATTACGTCCGCGGCCGAAGTGTAAACCTGATCGGCATCGTCATCTCGACCGATCCAGTCTAGGCCGCCGTTATAAACATTGCCGTTTACCGCGTCATAATAGTACAGCCCCCAGTTTGCCGGCTCGGTCAGCGTGCCTAAAGTATTTTCCGCGCCGGTGCCGGCTTCAAGAGTATCGGGTCCGATATCATAGTAAACATTGCCGTCGTCATTGAAAATCAAGTCAGCCGCGGCACTCCAGGCGCCGCCGCCAACAGCATCGTAAAAATAAACTGAAGTCCAGTCCGCGTCTTTGGTGGTGGTGATGGTCGTGCCCGCGGCTGGCGGCACACCGGCGATAGTGGTGTCGGCGGCTGAAGTATATGCGCTATCCGCGTCCAAATCACGGACTACCGGCTCTGTGCCCTGAAAGCCGCCGGTGCCATCTTCTTTATAACCGACGCCGGATGTCGTCCCCAATGCCGGGATAGAATTCAAAGAGTCTCCTTGCCAAAATGAATTGGCGCCCGCTTTTTTAGCAATATCCGCGGTGAACGCGCCGCCATTCCAGGCATCCGGAATGGTAACGGCCATAGTCACAACATTGGTAGAACTCGGGCCGACAGTGATGGCCGGAGCGCCCGGTCCGCCGAAATCGGCGAAGTTGGAAGCATCGGCCAAATACGGCACAGCCAACAGTCCGCAAATGGAGGCGATGCTGATTATCTTTGACACCAAAGATAATGTGTTATTTCGCTTTTTCATAATTTTTTTTAAAAAATGCAAAATTTTTTTAATAATAATTAAATTCGAGCAAAATTAGATGCCCTAAATTTTATATAAATTTTATAGTTCTTTCTGCTGACATTATACAGCTAAAATAATTATTTTTTATAACTTATCCACAAACGGTAACTCTAACTCCTTAGGGCAACAAACTCCTGAACACCTCAATCGACATATTCGCTTCGAGAATCGTCTCCCCTTCCCGATAATCGCTGAAAAATGCCTCGGACATATCATCGATACGTGATGCCCACTTTGAACTGAAAAGCATGAAGGCGATATTTTGATTTTCCAGCCAGCGCAAATTATGATCTTGATCAACCATGTACACTCGCGGCACCGACGGCATTTTTATCATACTGCCCGGTTTGTATTTTACGTTGCTGGAAAGCGGATAAGCGGCGATTTCCTGAGCCGAAAGCACTTCCACCCGGCTGAAATCGTCAAACCATGACCGATAAATATTTTCATTGGGAAAAGCATGGCGGATATTGTCTTCATCAAGCAAATAAACGGTTGACAATTCCGTGGACTTCACCAGCCGGCCGGCCAATTCCGCGCCGCTGCTGATGGTCAGCACCGTCGAGACCGGAATTGATTGTCCGCCGATATTCCATTCAAGCAACTGGTCGCCGATCATGGCGTAAAACAAAGTCGTGCCCGGCAAACCGGAAGTGATGGCGAAAAAAGCTTGACCATCAGAATCGGTGATATTATTAATGGCCGTTATTTGATCATATCCAGCCTTTGATGAAAACAAATCGACTTGAACGCCGGAAACCGGTTCGCCATAGCTGTCGATTACATGAACGGTGACATCAACCGTCTGATCGATATCGGCCGAAGAAACGGCTGTTTCGATGATCGAATTTTCATACGTAAAATCGCCCGTGCCCACAACCGTCACATTAATCGGCGCGGAAACAAACTGATTGCCTATAAAATCAGTGGCGCGGACGATAATCTCGTGGCTCGACTGCGTTCCAAAGTCAAACCATTGATATTGCCAAGCGGAAAAATATGTTCCGGTATTCTCCACCTCAAACCATTGACCATTAATACCAATTGACACGGCGGCCGGGTACGATCCGCCGCGATCGCGCGCCTGTCCGGTGATCGTTACCTCACCGGAAGAAATGGATATGGAGTCGCCATCGCTCAAATTATCTATAACCGCTTTTGGCGATAAATAATCAAAAGACAATTTGTGAAGTTCTTGTGAAGCCGAATTCACAATGGCTTCGTCGGTCGGACCATCGTTTTCCGATGATACGAATATACCGGTATCGCCGTAATCAAAACGGCCATTGCCATTTTCATCAAAAAGCGCCGGCACGGAAAACTGCGTAGTGGTCGTGGTTGAAAAACTGTAAGCGGTTTCAATCGACACGAAAACACGCAACCCGCCGACCGGAACGCCACGATAAATATCGGATAAATACCAAATGCTGTATCCATCTTGCGCCGCGTATCCCAAAAACTCATCGACTCCCATACCGTCAAACCCAACCGGACCGGCATCAACCCAAATCGCCACTTTTTCGATATTGCGCAACGCTTGCGCGCTGCCGTTGTTTTTTACGGTAATCGCTTCGAGCATGTCGCTCTGTCCGGAGTTATCGGGTATTTCAATATCCATGACCAAAACGTCAAAATCGGAATTGAAAAAACTCCCTGCTGGCGCGCCAATGTTGACATAATCAGCCATTTCCGCTGCTCGGGTGAACCCTCCAGCCATTATAAAAAGTAAAATGAAAAGAAAAATGAAAAATTTTTTCATATACGCGAAGTTATGATTGGCTGATAATATTATAGCATAAACCAAATTAAAAGAAAAAACGAAAGGCGGCGGGCAGAGGGCAGGTATGCAGCAATCGATGCATTACTCTTGCCTATTTCCTTCTGCCCACTGCCTAATTAATACAAAAGCCCCGGCCAAACGGCCGGGGGCTTTTGCGCAGCGGTTTAAAGCTGACCGCCAACTGCGTATATCAACGATTACGGTTTAACTAACGCACCGCCGAAGATATCACCTCTAAAGATAATATCCCAGTTGGCCCAATCGGCAGCATTGTAATTGATGCTCCAATTGCCCGCAGAAGTCGGGGCGTCGTCTAACCAGATCTGGATGGAATCGCCGACAGTCTCTAAGTCCAAAGTATTAGTATAGACATACAAATACTTGGTCTGACCGGCCGGAACGACGAAGTCTTTGTCATTGAAGTCAAAGATTACTTCGTTGTTGCCGTCACCGATGATGTCGACAGCGATAGAATCCAATTGATTGCCGCTGCCATCCTTTAATACCCATGTTTCAGCAACGCCATCGTTATCAGATCTTGAAGCAGATACTGAAATGACGAATTCATCATCAGGATCAGCTGAGTTAGGAGCGGTCGGGCCATCAAAAGTGATGTCCTTGCCGCCGGTCGCGGTTACCTTGATCTTGGCGACCAAAGTGTTCGCGCTCGGTACGAAGTTGCCGGACGGGGTATCGGAAGCGAAAGTAATTGCCGGATAGGCTTCATACACATAATGCGTGTTGCCATCCTGATCACCGCTCAAAGTCTGAGTGATGACAGTGCTGGAACCGACTCCAACCGCTCGGAAGGTGCCGGCCACGCTGCCGTCTTCGGCGCTTAAGATAATGTCATCGCCGTCATCAGCACCGCCGGTGGTGGTGTTGAGTTTGACGTAAACCATGGCGGTGGCGCTGCCATCCTTTGGAACATAAATGTCCAAATTGGTGAAGTTCGCCGTGCCATTGGTGAAGTCAAGCGGCTGAGTGACCGATTCGGTCGCGCCTAAGCTGTTCTCATATTCGAGGGTGACTGAAGCAACTTCGTCATTTCCGCCAGCAGCGTTCTGGAATATTCGCAGTTTCTCAACTGTGAACGCTTCCTTGGTTGAATTGAATTTCACCTTGGTGGCGGCATTGTTTGAAGTGCCGGAAACCAGCAGCGCTGAATTCGGAGTATCAGCATCGATTACCATGTCCAAAGTGCCGGCAGTGGTGACAACCTGATAAATGTTCGGGGCGGTGTTGTCATCGGTGTATGACGGAGTTAAAGAAGTACCGGTGCCGTATTCCGCATCGACGCTATCGATCGCCAGCGCGAAGTAATCGTCATTGGCGCTCTTTGGCGCGGTGGTGGAAATATCCACGACTACCAATAATTTCTTGGTGGTGCCCGCCGGGATGGTCCAGTTTAATGAATCAAACTGAACGGTGATATCAGCGGTACCCAGAGTCAAGCCCTTGGATGAAGCCAGCGGAGTGGCCGGAGCGTCAGCGTCGTAAATCGTCACTTTGACGATCACGTCTTTGGCGCCGGACAACTGATTAAAGTCGCTAGCATCGCCAAAGGTATCTGTATCGTCATCCAAGTAAGCGGCTAATTTGACAGAGTTAACTTTAACGTCTGTCGCGGTGCCTGCTTGGAAAGTAAAGCCAACCGCATCAACGTTGGTCGAACCGGTCACATAAGTGGCGCCGGTGGCCGGGGTTGAAGCGACATCAATGGTCAATGAAGCGACAGTAATGTCCATTTCATTGCCGGCGATGTCTCCGGACGGCACGATGTCAGTGACGGTGTCGCCGGAATCAGCGTCCTTAAATGTCCAGTTTGCGCTTGGGTTCTTTAAGGTCGCTTTGATATTTTCATTGCCAGTCGGAGCATTGGTTAAATCAACTCGGACTTGGCATTCAGTGGTATGACCAGCGGTCAAAGACCAGGTATCAGTGAAAGAATTATCACCGACAGCCGGGGTTGAATCTGAAGCGACAATCAAGCCGTCGCAGACCAACTCTAAATCGTCCATATCAGCCGCCGCCAAATTGGTGGCAGAATCTGACAAATTGATTACGGTCTTTTCCACATCAATGTTAGAACCAGCGGTAACCGAGAAGTTCATCAAAACGATATCGCTGGTATTCTTAGAGACGTCAGCTGAGCTCGGACCGTTGAAAGTGAAAGTCACTTGTCCGGCTTCAACAGTGGTCTGGTCGAATTGCAGGGTGCCGCTAGCAGCTGAAGCCGCTTCATCAACGTATGAATCAGTGGCGCTGCCGCCCAAAGTGCCGTCAACAGCCATGTTAAATCCATAGGTGTCGCCGGTGACGCGAACGTCAGTATTATAGCGAACATACAATTTACCCTGATCGCCGTCTCGGCCGGTTACATCAGCTTTCGCTGTGAAAGACGCGGAATCGCCTTTCTGAATCGGCCATGGGGTGCTCATGCTGCAGACAAAGTAATCGCCGCTCTCTGAGCAGGTTGAAGCTAAATCGCTGCCGCGATAGATCTTCATGTTGTCATAGATGTCTCGGCCAGCATTGTAAATGGTAACGCCGGCAAAATGAGCATCTTCGGTGTTATTCACGTAAGTGGTAAATCTACCGACTTCAACGCCTTTTTCACCGACTTTTCTGGTGTAGGTGTTGGATGAAGACTCTAAATCGACGCTGCCAGTGGTTACGGTCGAGATGTTCAAAGTATTTGACATGACCGGGAAGTTGCCCATTACTGATTCAGCAGTGCTGTCAACAGCATTGGCATTGACGATTTCAAACTGGTGAGAGCCGTTGGTCGCGGTATAAGTCGAGCTTACATCGGCGACTAAAGTCAAAGTGCCAGTTTGGCCAGGTCCAACGTACCAGTTCAAATTAGCGAACAGTGCGTTGTTGGTTGAAGTTGAAATAGTCTTACCTGAGGTCAGCTTTGAAGATCCATTGTACAAATACAGTTTTGAGATTTCCTGAGGATCTCCCAAACCGGTTCGATGAATGGTCAATGAATTCAAAGTGATGCCCGCATCAGCGCCAGCGGTAAAGTTGTATTTGGCAACTTCCACGCCAGTGGCTCCGCGAGGAGCGGTCTGGCTGGCCGGAGTGCTGGAAGACAAGGTGACGTTCAAAGTGCCTTCGCCCGGAACCGGGACAGCACCGCCGCCGCCCTGCGAATCATCAAGCAGCATTGAATCAGCGCCTGATAATACCGGGCCGTCAGTGTAAGAATCCAAGACTGCCTGAGTGGTCACAGTGACGTATTCCCACATAAAGCGGTTCGCGTAGAACGCATCTTCAGACGGGATCAAACTCTTCATGCCATCCCAAATGAAATAAACATCTGAGCTGGTCGCAGCCTTCAATAAGAATCCATCCGGATACCAAGTGCCGTCAAGGGCCATGCCGGTATCGGTGTAGTTTGGCCAAAAGCCATCCTGCACATCCATTACGCGTCCGCCCCAAGCGGTGCCGAACATTGATTCAGCGGTCGCTTGATCAGGCACTCGATAAAGAGTTCCCTCTCGGCTGACAGCGTAAACAGAAGGAATAGATAAAATCTTGATCAGTTTTGTTCCGTATCTGGTAACAACATTACCAGCTAATGGAATGTCTGCTAATTCACCGTCAGTAATGGTCATAACGCCAGAAAAATCATACTGCCAAGTGAAGTAGTATTTATCCTGTGGGTAAACGTATCGTTTGCCGTCAGATGCATAGAAATACACCGCGTCAAAGCTGCCCTTGATCACATCGCCCGGCTCGATAACGGCCGCGCTGGCGACTGGAACAAAAGTAGCAACGCCCATTGCCCAAACAATGGTCGCTAATACAACCCCAAAAGTAAACAATTTTTTAAGGTTTTCCATAGTTAATGAAATCTCCTGTACCTCTTGGCTCTTTAACATCCTTATAGAATGTTAGAGTGCCGAGGCCTCTATCTAAAATTATGTCATAGTCGCCCTATCGCTAGGACTCGACCTTTCAGGCTACGACAACCTAAAGAGCTGATTATTAATAAATATAGGTAATGCCCTTTGGTTTTTAATTAATCTATTGTTGTTGCGTCGCCGCTGGCTGGCGCGCTCGACGCGGTGCCGGCCGGCAAACTGTCGGCTTTCATGCTTGGTTCGGCAGACGCGCCATCGCCGGAAACGGTATTGATTGTTTCTTCGATTTGACGGGTAATCTGTTTGCTTTCGATAATGCGGCTAAATGCGCTGGACAAATCGCCCGATAACAGTAATTCTTTCGCTTGTTCTACCAGCTGCTGCGCTTCCTTTGGTTTATCTTCAACTTGATTCAGTAAATCAATCGGTTTGGTTGTTGTCGGTTCTGGCATGGCCACCTGATCGATGGACGCCACTTGATCAGCCGTCGCCGAATCAACCGACTGCTCTCCGGCTGGATTTTTTATTTCAGCTTCAGTATCGCCGGAATTAATGTCCTTTAAATATTCAACTTCTTCTTGAGTTTTAATAATTTTTTCCTCGGCTCGCTTAATTTTTTGCTCGAGTTTACCGGCCAACTCTTCCACCGGAATTTCGGCCTCCCCCTTTACATGCTTTTCGATAATCACCTCGATGGCTACGTCTGACGCCTCTTCAACCGCCTCTTTGGCGTTATCCAATTCGCGGACTAAATCTTTTTGGGCAAAATCGAGCATCTCCGCTTTTTTCTGATCTATTCTATCTGTAAATTCCACGACCTTATCATCAACTTTCTTAGCGACCACTACGATATCCTGAGCCGGCTTTGGCTTTTCACTAACTTTCTCAATATGCGTTTTGACCGTGTTCATTTGCTTAGTGAAGCCATCCAAGGCAATTTTTATATTTTCCGATTTCTTTTCCGCCTGTCCGGCATCTTTGATCTTATCCATTTCGTGGAGCCGCTCGCCGGCAAAATTTATGTAAAGATCGGTTTTCTTTTCATCATTCACCGTCAGTCCGGCCTGGATTTTTTCCGAAGTCAATTTTACTTTATATAATAGGTCACCGGGAACGCTGCCTCGCGACGCGCTGACCGAAACCACGGAAGCTCCCATGATTATGGCCAACATTAAAGAGATCGCTCCAATCGGCTTGAGAATGAAATTCTTCAGGCTGGTGGGCATCATCGCGCGAAAACCATACCAAACCTTTTTATCAAACGACGCTGGCTGGCGATTAACCGACTGCCCAGAAATCTGTGAAATCAAAAGATGGCGATTAGCTGTTTTCCAATCACTGCTGGCGCCCATGCCGCTTAAGCCCTTCAGCTGTTTGATTAAATCTGCTTCAGTCATGAATGATGTCTTTTAATGTTTTTAACGCGCGGTGTATCAGCACCCTGACATTGCTTTTTGTTTTATCCAATATTTTGGAAATCTCGCTTACGGTTAATCCTTCCACGTATCGCAAGATGATCACTTCCCGGTATTCCTCCTTAAGCAGTTTCAGCTTTTCTTCGATCTGACCAAAATCGATTTTATTATCTATATCCTCGGTTATATCCTGGCGGTCATGTATCAGCTGCTCAAAATTTTCCGCGTTATAAACCTGCGCTTCCCGACTTCTTTTCCGATAATGATCGACAACGCAGTTCCGGCAAATTCGGTATATCAACGCGTTGAAGTTATCAATTGGCCTTGAACTTTCCAAAAGATATTGCCAAGTTCTTAAAAAAATATCTGAGGTGATATCCTGAGCGATTTCTTCCGTCTCCACCTTAAAGCGAACAAAGCGGAAAATTTGATCCACATACATATCGTAAAGCCTGGCAAAGCTTTCCGGATCTTTTTGGTTTCTAGTCTGATAAACAAGATATTTGATTGTAAATTTGTTCTTATTCATTGTAGAGGTCGCCAAATTAATAAAAACGTTACAGCATTAATGGTAAGATATTTTGATGCGAAAGTAAATACTCATGTGATATTAAAATTATTCAATTATTATAGCGGAAAAGGGGGAAAAAATCAAGAACCAGGCACCTTGACAAAATTATAAATTTATTGTTTTTTATCAATACGAAAGTCTAGATTTATCTAGACTTTTAGAAGCGCCTTGATTACAATAATAACGACGGTTATGAAAAAAAATGCCAAAACGAAAAAAATCATTCGCGTCTCGGTATCGGAAGCCGGCCGTCTTTTTGGCGTTGATTCTCAAACAATTCGAAGAGCGCTAAAATCACAAGATATTACCTACGTGGTGGTGCACGGCCGCTACAAAATAAATCTGGAAAGCCTCATCAAATGGTCGCAAAAAAATATCAGAATAAAACATAAAATGGAAAAGGACGGTATTGGACAATTCGTTGATAAATGGAAAATAGCAAATAAGCTTTTTTCGCCAAACCCTCAGACAGTAGAAAAAGACAAATGAAAAATTGGTGTTCCCTTCCGTGACATTTATAATTCCGTCGTTTTTTACATTTTCACCATTAATTTCAAAAACGCCATCTGGCGTTTTTTAATTGATGATTCTCGCCGGATTGATTTTTTTAATCTGGCTTCGAGTCAACGTGTCTTTATAAAGCTTCTCCGTGCTGAAAGCGATATTTTGCCAATTATAATTTTCTTTAACCAGCTCCCGCAACCGCTGGCCGAATGTCGGCAACCAATTGGTATTTTGAATGAGTCGCGACAATTTTATCTCCAAATCTCCGACACTGCCCTGCTTGAATACCAGATAACTGTGAAGGTCGTCGGGAATTAATTCCAGATGCTCGGGGATGCTGGATACCAATGGCGGCACCGCGAACGACATTGATTCGATAACCGAAACCGGCAAACCTTCCAAATCAGAAGGATGAACGAAAACCAAAGCGTTGGCGAAAAGCTGACTGAGCGATTCTCCAGATTGGTAGCCGGTAAATAATATTCTCTTGTCATCGGCCGCCAATTTTTTTATGCTGGCCACATAATCATCGGTGAACGCCGAACCGCCGGCAATGACCAATCTTTTTTCGGTTTTGATATTTTTAAATGCATTAATCAGCAAATCAAGCCGCTTATGACGAACCAATCTGACGGCAATCAACAAGTAAGAATTTCGCCTTAAACCGAATTTTTCAAAAATTATATTATCACCGACCATGTCCGGAATGTCGGCGCCATTGGGAATATAGATGGTCTTTTTATGATACTGCCTTTGGCAATATTTTTGCAGCGATTGGGAAACGGTAATTGTCTCATCCGGAATGGCGATGGCCAACCACTCGCCCAATCGTAAAAAAAATCGCGCTATACTCCCCCACTTATCATGCTCGCTGTCGCGACAGTGGAAAGTGACGATAATTTTAGTTTTCCATTTGAATAATTTGGGAATCCAAGCGGCCAGTGATGGTCCGACTCCATGATAGTGTACGATATCGTAAGATTTAAAAAGTGCGTGAAGGCTACAAAAAAAAGCATGGCTGATGGCGTCCAGATGCTTAGTTTTAATTGACGGAACTGATATTAATCTTACTCCTTTATATTCCTTCAGTTGCTTGTCGGTATACCAAGGCCGGGTATATACAAAAATTTCATGGCCCAATTGGGCCAAATTAACCGCTAAATTTTCAGCGTGTCTCTCGATGCCGCCAAATTTAGTGGGGATGCCTTTTTGACCGATGAAAGCGATTTTCATGAGTGAATTATAACATAAAAAGATCAATAGTTGAAAATATTGTCAGCTTATCGCCATTTCTTTTCGATCGTGTTTGGCTTAGCGCAATCGGCACATTGTCCGAAAAAATAAAAAGTCTGCTTACTGACTTTCACGCGCAAATCTTTGATGACCTTTTTGGTCAACCGACCGGAATCAAAGGACATCACATCAAATATTTGTCCGCAAGTATCGCATATAAAATGTCCGTCATTTCGCCTGGCGCAATAATGCGCGGGACCTTTATCAAAATCCAGCGTCTGTATTAACGTTTCTTCGACCAAATTATTTAAATTTCGATAAACCGTAGCAAAACTTATCTGCGGCAGTAAGCTGCGCACCGCCAAAAAAACACCTTCCGCGGTTGGATGACTATCAGTATTTAATAAGAAATTAAGAATCATCTTTTTTTGATTCGTTAGCCTTGATTTATGCTTATTTAACATAATTTAATAGATAATCATTCCTATTTACAACTTATTACTATTACTAATTGCAGTATATTACTTTTTGATAATATTTCAAGGATTTATCCACACGGATTTAGACTGCCGATTGGTCGAACGTTGAAATCAAGAAAAAGGACGATCGGGGAAATAGGCGATTTTAAACACGGGCGGTGGTAATATAATTAAGTCCGGACCATCGCCTCTGGCCTACCGCCCAAATGTATTACTTCAAAAAAAAAATGTCGCGCGAGGGACACCATAATTTTTATATTTGCTATTTTGTCTTAAACTTATTTTAAAACTCTATCTCTTGCCCAATTTGTACAAAATATATCTTTCGATCTCTCCTAAGCAATCACTGGAATATAGCGTGGTCTGCTCATATGGTTTCACCGCCACATTGGGTTTAGACATGCTTTTTAAAAATTTAATTGATCGCCGGTGATTATTTTCAAAAGCTTTTTCCGGCATGAATAAATCGAGCGACACCTGACTTCTTTCAATCAAATGAACCGCTTTGGGACATTCTTGATAAAAAGGATGGATTTGAGCGGTGCTCGGCGGATAAATAATCGGGTGGATGGAAAAAATCCCGCTGATACCATGGCTCTCGGCAATGGCCAATGCCGGCAATATGCCCCAGCCTTCGGTTAACATATAGAGTTCAGTGCCTTTGGCCACTTTCTGATCCACCAACTCCGACAGTTCAGTAAGCATTTCCGCCCAGGTTTTATTCACGACCGATTTATTAAAAATATCGATATCTTTTACCGAATTTGAAAGATTTTGCGCCCAAACGACAAAACTGGAGCTGGGCAGGTGTATATTGGGGATGGCGATTATTTTCTGCATAACTAAGACAATTTTAACATATTTTAACAGAAAATAATATATAATCGCCGTGGCATTGTCAATACCTTGTTTTTTCTTATAAAAACTGCTAAAATTTTAACTGTAATTTATTATTTGTTATTTTATTTCGAATTTTTATTTTGGAATAATTATTGCGGGATCGTCTAGCGGTAGGACGCTTGGTTCTGGCCCAAGTAACCCAGGTTCGAATCCTGGTCCCGCAGCCAACTGCCTGTGTATAATTAAATCCTTGAAAAATGGACTTTTTATATAAAAAACGCTATAATGCCTAAGCAAGATAATTAATCAAAATATTATGGCAAAAATGACAAAATCTCAAATGCTCACTGCCTTAGCCGAAAAAACAGGCTTGGCAAAAAAGGATGTCACCGCTTTAATTGACGCCTTAATGGCAATGGCTTATGCGCAAGTCAAACAATCCGGTGAATTCACTGTTCCTGGAATTGGGAAATTGGTGAAAAAACAAAGGAAAGAGAGAATGGGACGAAATCCGGCCACTGGTGAAACCATTAAGATCCCGGCTAAAACCGTTGTTAAATTCCGAGTGTCAAAGGCGGCCAAAGACGCGATACTGTAAATAAACTTCATATCAGAATAAAAAAACCTCCGTAATACGGAGGCTTTTTTTTCAAAAAAATTAAAAAACTAAAGCACGCTACCCCCAAAAATATCCAAGGCGTCCTTGACGTCGGCATCGGAAACGTCAGCGGTGCGCATTTCGACTCGATCATCAGCCGGCTCAATTTTGTTTGAAGCGTCAACCTTTGTCTCAATCAGCATCTTTTGGTCGAAAATATCGGACAACGCCTTTTCGATGACCGTCTTATTATTGATCTGATCGACCTTCAGCTGCTGAAGCTTAAAGGGAAAGGAAACAATGATTTTATTTTTTATCAAATTCACGGGTTGACCCACGGCCAGCGACATGCTGAGTGAATAATTGTCAATTTTAATTTTTCTAACAATCTCCGGCCATTTGGCTTTGACTTGAGCGAAAGTTAAAGTAATGTGATCCGGATCTGACTCTTCAGCGGAATGACCCGAATCTTGAGCCGAGCGATCCGAATCTTGAGCCGGACTACCCGAATCTTGAGCCGAGCGACCCGAATCTTTAATTTTTTTATGGACAACTACCGGTGACGGTTCGCGCCGAACCACCGCTTCCGAGCACAAATCGATTACCGCCAGCTCGAGCGGCAATTGTAAAATATAAGTTTGCCTGAATTCTTCCTTGGTTTTCATCAAACAAGCGATAATATTCGCCAAAAAATCGGGGGTTGTCGCGGACAATGTATTTTTTAGCTCGACAAGCGATTTCTCATCGGATTCCTGCGCCAATTCGGTTAAATCGTTTTTTACCTTATACAACAAACCTTTACGAACGAATTCTATGAAATCATTGGTAAATTGATTGATATCCACGCCCTCATCGACCAGCTGATTGATCAACTCAATGGATTTTTTAGAATTCTTAGCGATCAATGCCGCGAGAAAATCAAACATGGCCTGGAAATTGGATCGGGGTAAAATCAACTCGGCTAATTCCAACGTTATTTTTTTTTCGCCCAAAGATAGTACTTGCTCCAGCAAGCTTTCCGCGTCGCGCACGCAACCAAATGAATATTTGGCAATTCTCTTCAATACTTCATCGTCAACCAGCACTCCCTCTTTGGTAACTATCCATTTTAACCGAGTCAACAGATCATTAACATTTATTTTTTTATAATCAAAACGCTGACACCGAGAAATGATGGTGACCGGAACTTTGTGTACCTCGGTCGTGGCCAGAATGAAAATAATGTGCTTGGGCGGCTCTTCCAATATCTTCAGCAAAGCGTTAAATGCGCTGATTGACAACATGTGTACCTCGTCGATGATAAAAACCTTGTATTTTCTGGAAGTCGGGGTGAATCGAGCATTATTGATAATATTTTCACGGACATTGTCCACTCCGGTGTGAGAAGCGGCATCGATTTCGATTACATCAAGCGAACGAGTTTCCATTATTTCCAAACAAGAAGCGCATTTATTGCACGGCTCGCCGCCCGGTTGAATATCAAGACAATTAGCCGCTTTGGCCATCAGCCTCGCCAAGGTTGTTTTTCCAGTGCCGCGCGGGCCGCAAAAAAGATAGGCATGGCCGATTTTGCCAGACTCGATCTCGTTGACCAAAGTGGTCTTAATGTGATTTTGGCCGGAAATTTGTGAAAAGTTTTGCGGCCGGTATTTGCGATAAAGCGCTACTGACATAAAATTTTATGGGGGCTTAAGAGGGCTTTATGTGGCTTGAAAGGTGTATAGGTAAATGGGTAAAGATAACGCTCTGCCGCGGTCCAGCCTTCTTTTCCTACTCACCTATCTACTTCTTTGCCTCCTTATGCCTTATTAAGCCTTCTAAAGCCTTCTCAACGTAAATTCATTTTAACAGAATAAAAAAAATTAGCCAAATTTGACTAATTTTTCAAAATATTTTGTTGTGATTAAACTAATCCCCATTCTTTTTTCAGCTCGGCAACCCCTTCTTCGATTGAAATGGTCGGCTCCCAATTCAGCAACTCCTTGGCCTTTGAAATGTCAGCATAGGTTTTTCGAACGTCTCCGGGCCGCTCGGCCACATAAATAAACTCTCCGCCAATAAGTTTGGCCAATTCATTGACTGAAAAAGGATTATTACTGCCGATATTGATTATTTCTCCTTTGCCCACCGCATCATTTGTCAGGGCCAATAAATTCGCCCTGGCCACGTCAAAGGCGTGCGCGTAATCGCGATAATATTCCCCATCCCCGCAAATCGTCATCGGCTCGCCATTCTTTACCTGCTTGATAAATTTACCGATAACCAAAGCATAAGGCCCTTCCGGGTCAAAATATGGCCCGAAAACATTAAAATATCTGAAAACAACGGTTTTTAACCCGAATAATTCGCTGAAAATGCGGCAATACTGCTCACCGGTAAATTTATGAAGTGCATAGGGGCTGATCGGCTTGGGAACAAAATTCTCATCAACAGGAAATTGATCGGGATTGCCATAGACCGAAGAAGAAGAGGCGAAAACGACCTTCTCAATATTATTGTCTCTGGCGGCCAAAAGAACGTTCAGCGTCCCGGTAATGTTTGTATCGTGCGTTTCGCGAGGGTGCTCGACCGAATAAGTGACGCGCGGCAAAGCGGCCAGATGCATAATGCCGTCAAAGCCTTCGGCACAAACGGCGTTCAACGCATCGATGTCGCGGATATCGCCTTCGACATATTTAGCTGGGGAATGGAACCGCTCTTCTTTTTTACCAGCCGTATAATTGTCAAAAGAAACCACTTCGTGGCCTTGAGACAGGAAATATTTAATTGTATTCGCGCCGATAAACCCGGCGCCGCCGGTGATGAGGAATTTGGACATATTTTTTATCAAGACCGAAAAAATAATCAATTCGGCCTTATGATTTATTAATTTTTTATAAAAGTTTTGATAATTTTTTCACATCGGACTTTCCATTCATATTGCTTAGCCAATTTAAATGCCTTTTCACTCAGCTGTCCGCCTCTTTCAGGATTATTCAATAACTCTCTCACATACTGGGCCAATTGTTCAACATTGTTGGACTCGGCCAGCATGGCGCTCTCATTGTGGCTGACCACTTTTTCAATTACCGGAATGGCTGTCGAAACTATCGGACGCTTTGATCCCATATATTCGAAAAGCTTCAGCGGCGAAGTGGAATTGATATCCATCACTTTATAATTGATGCGCGTATCATACGGCATGATCAAAACATCGGCCGCTTTTATGTATTTAGGCACGTCAGACTGACAGGCAAATCCCGCAAAAGCGACATTTGAAATATTTTTTTCAGCACAATATTTTTTCCATTCCCTGATCTGCTCTTGTTTGCCTCCCACCAATACAAATATAATTTCCGTTGTTTGCAGCTTTTGAGCAGTCAGCAAAATCTGTTCAATTCCTTTTTCCCTATACAATCCGCCGACATAGGCAATTATTTTTTTATCTGAAGGCAGGCTTAATTCCTTTCTCCAAATTTCTTTGTCGTCTTCGATATCAAACAAATTCAAATCAACGCCGTCTTCCAAGACAATTATTTTTTCTTCCGGTACTCCCCTTTTGGCATATTCTTTTTTTAATTTTTCATTAATCGTCACCAATCCCAAAAAATTTTTATCTTTAGCCGCGCCGAATGACTTTCGCAACGCCGGCAAATCATAGTTTGTCGTATGCGTTTCCATAATCGTGGGCAAGCCGAGCTTGACGCAGTAGTAAGGGGTGAGATAACTGCGGCAAAAAACAAAATTGGGATTTTGAGATTCAATGTATTGGGCAGCTTTTTTATTATATCTTTCACCGCCTGTCGTTTTAATAAAAATATTTTTATCAAAAGCCGGGAGCATTTTTATTTTTATATTTTTTGAAAGAGCATAATATTCATAAATATCCTTTATTTTAAGTTTATACAATAAATTACGAAGACTGAAGAAAGTGACCAATTCAACATCTTGGCCGATATTATAAAAACCCTGCGCCATTTTTGTCACGTTGAAGCTGTGAGCAAATCTTGAAGGGATGTTGCCGTCTGTTGTGATTATCATATGAACCACTTTTGATACCATTTCTCAAAAATATACGCCATCCAGAGCATGCCGGCGCTGTTTTCATATTTATTATCGAGCAAATCTTGAATAAAATCCTTCCGGATAATGCCGTCTTCGACCGCTCTGCCGGATAATAAAATTTGATTTATCCGACCGTAAAACGGCCACTGGGTGACCGGAGCGGAAAAGCCTTTTTTCCTTTTTGATAAAACACGCTTTGGCAATTTATTTTTCATGATTTTTTTTAAAATCGGCTTGCCATAACTATCATCGGGGAAATCTTTTTGCGGCAGACGAAAAACCGCTTCGACCAAACGATAATCCAGAAACGGCACTCTCACCTCGAGGGCGTGCGCCATGCTCGCACGATCAACCTTGGATAGAATATCGTCCGCCATAAATGTATTTAAATCAATAAACTGTATTTGTCTGATATTTTTAAATCCTGCATTCAAATATTTTTCAAATAAATTTTCATTGTTTTTGACTTGATTATATATTTCCGGAGCAAAAAGATTTTTAAATTTGTTTTCGTCGAAACGATTAAGTAACAACTTATTATAATAATTTTCAAAATCTTCGCTTATACTTTGTCCGGTGCCAAATAACGCTTTTATTTTCTCGATTTTACTATCCAATAAATACTGGCGATACCAGCGATAACCCGCAAAAATTTCATCGCCGCCGTCGCCTGACAGAGCGACTTTAACATTTTCTGAAGTCATTTTTGACAATAAATAAGTCGGGATATTTGAACTATCAGCATGTGGTTCGTCATATGTATAAGATAATTGGTCTCCAATGTCATCCTCAACATTTTCAATCACTTTGGTTATATGACTGGTGCCCAAAAACTCGGCGACAATTTCTGAATCCTCTAATTCACTGTATTTTTCCGGCATGAAGCCGATTGAAAATGATTTGATTTTTTCATGCTCTTTATTGGCAAAATAGCTGATCGAGCTGGAATCAATGCCGCCGCTTAAAAATGTTCCCACTTCGACATCGCTGATCAGTCTTTTTTTCACAGCGTCCTTGATCAATTCTTCCACTTGTTCAATGCTTGAATTCGGCTGGCCAATGATTTTTTCCGGCAAATCATAATATTTTTCAATTTTCAAATCAAAATTATCCAAATTTAATATGCCCAAATGCCCGTGAGGCAGTTTTTTTATACTTTTCCAAATGGTTCGCGGCGAAGGAATATAGCGGTATTTGAAATAATCGCCGAGCGCGCCATAATCAATTTCTTTTTGAAAATTGGGATGTTGAACAATCGCTTTAATCTCAGAGGCAAAGACAAAATCACCATTGGGCAAAAATCCGTAATGAAAAGGCTTTATGCCGAACCGGTCGCGGGCGAAAAATAATTGATTCTTACTTGAATCATAAATTACAAAAGAAAACATGCCGTTGAATTTTTCCAAACAGCCGGTTCCAAATTCTTTATAGGCGTAAATAATTACCTCCGTGTCGCCATTGCTTTTAAATGTCTGCCCCTTATTTTCCAGCTCTTTTCTTATTTCCAGAAAATTATAAATTTCTCCGTTGAAAGTAATCCAAATCTTTTCATCCGCTGAGCTCATGGGCTGGTGCCCGGCCGGACTTAAATCCAAAATGGACAGCCGGCGGTGCGCCAAGCCGACTTTGTTGTCGGCGGAAATAAAAATGCCGGCATCGTCCGGACCACGGTGAGAAAGCGCGTCTCTCATCTTGATTAAAACCTTTTCATCAACTTGATTTTTGGTTATATAACCGGCAATACCGCACATAAATTATAAAGTCGCCACTATTTTCACATCAACGTCATTTAACGCCGTTTGAACGCGCCAGCCGCTTTTCTCCACCAGATCAACGGCCGTGCGTAAAGTATATTCATTTTTATGATCATGATCTTTATAATAAAACATGCCCAGATCTTTTTTTACCAAATACATCCAATGATCGTCATAGCGCGGCAGTCTGATAATCAATTTGCGGGTTATATTTTTCAAATTTTCTAATACTTTTTCAGGTTCGTGCAAATGCTCCAGAACATGAGATAAAATGACCACGTCATAACTATCTGGCGGCAACTGTTGCGTCACATCGAGCACAATGTAATTGACATTGGCAAATTTGTTGCCTCGCCTGGATTTTTCGATCAGCTCTGGGTTTATATCGCAGCAGTCAATCGACTCCGCTTTGGCGGCCAGCTCCTGAGTGTATGACAAGCTGGCGCCGGTGCCGACGTCCAAAACCCGGTCGCCAGTATCGACATTGTCAATCACGAATTGGTAATGAATCGTCCAAAGAAAATGTTTCGGATGTCTCCCTTTATAATAATCAACGCAGGCATCGCTGATCCGACTATCGATAAACGACTGAGCGCGAAATAAAAGCTTTAGCTGGTATTTTGACGGAAAAATAAATAATAAAAATTTTTTAATTGTTTTTTTCATAGACGATTGATTGTAATGCATCAAAATACTGCTGGCCGATTACTTCTTTTTTATGATATTGATCGATTAAGCGCAGGGCATTTGTCTTAAAATCCATAATATTTTCCAATATTTCCTTAAGCGGATAAATTGGATTCTGGTCATTTATCAGCAACCCGCCTTTTAAATCTTCTTTGATTATCATTTCCGGCGTGCCACCGCTGTCGGCGGCCAGAACCGGCAGGCCGCAGCTCATCGCTTCCAGCACCACATTCGGCGCGCAATCGTTAATCGAAGGGAATAATAATAAGTCGCAGCTGCGATAATATTGAGCGAGTTGGTAGCGGTCCGTGGTGAATTCCAGCTGATGCACATTGCCAAATTTGTTAATGTCGGCGCCGTATATCGGATCTTCCGCCTGCTTGCCGACCAAAAAAAACTGAATTTGCGGATTATCTTTGAGCAAATGTGCATATTCCAAAACTTTCCCTAAGCCCTTTCTCACCATACCAGTTGCTGCGACATGCAATATTTTATATTTACCGTCCAAATCAACCCTACCTCCTTGCGGAGAAAAAACTTCCGTGTCTACACCATTATGAATAACCACGCTGCGTTTGACATTAACCGGTTTTTCAAATCCAAAAATCGAGTGGACTCCTTTTGTAAAAAGCGATTTACAGTATTCAGACTGGAAGATGACAATGTCAGCCTGCTTAATAAATTTTTTCACGGTTTTATCGAACCCATACACCTTACAAAGCATTTTATACCGGTCATCCAGCCGAAGCGCGACTTTGGCGCCGGGATTTTTTGCCAATAGCCCATCAATTCTCTTTTCGTAGGGAATGTTTCTTTTTAAAAATCTATCGTAATCGATCTTTCTTTTGAACAAACGATTTAACTGCGCGGCCAGAAGCGTTTTGGCTTTTTCCGCTTTGCTGATAAAATGAGATCCACCGTTAAGAATTAATATGACGTCGAATTGATCATGTTCTCCGACCAGTTCAACGTCGTCTCGGGTCACTAAATAATCGTGTAAAACCTGAGGGAATGACAATCCTTGAAATTCCTTGGAATCGGAAATTGGAAAATCGATGAATATTCGCGTTTTATGCATATTATTATAAAGTTCGATCGTTAATAGTAGCCGCTGATCCAATCAACCGGCATCTTTTTAAAAAAATAGAGCAACATAATGGCATTAATCAATTCCGCAGACAGCAATGAAATTATTCCGCCCCAGATACCCAATAACGGCAATAGAATCAATAATAAAGCGATTTTGAGCATGGGAATGACTATCCTGAGCCAGTATAATTCAATTTTTCTGGCATGCGCCACCAGTACTCGCACCAAAAAAACGGCCGGAAAAAACAAAAGCGATAAGGAATAAACCTGGGAATACGCCACTGAATCCAAATACTGCGGAAAAAATACTTTAAATATAATTGGAGAAAAAATAATGTAAGAGGCCACGAATGTAAAACTCGGAATAATAACTTCGCCCTTGATATTATTGGCTTTGAGCGCGATTTCGAGTGCGGACGCGCAAGAATTCATAGTAATTGCATGCTTCGCCCCTACCAACTTGGCGAAATCCGATTCGAACATTTTATTGTATTCTCCTGGAGCCAGCCAGCCTGATTTTAATACTTCGATCACCTCGTTTACTTCCTCGTCTCCTATCTATGGAAGTGATAATGGGATTTTTCTCCCATAACCTTATTTCTTTCTCATCGAATTAATTTTAATGAATATTTTTTTACTTAAAGCATCAATGAATTTTACCTTCAATCTATTGTCCAGCTTTTTTTCAATCGGATTGAACATGGATTGAAATGCGGGCCACTTCTCCCATCCGTCAGGCCAATAATTGTATCTTTTCAGAGTTTCAATATTGCTTTCATCAAAATTTTTAAGCCAATTTTTATGATCCTGATAAAAATTTTTTAGATCTCTCAGCGCTTCGGCGTGGTCACCGACATAATGTTCTTTATATTGAAAATTTTTATCCCAGAAAAAATTAAGCGTGTGCTGCTTGAATTTTTTTACCTGCCATCTTTTATGCTGGATAATAAGCGGGGTCTTCATCGTAAAAATTAAACCACCGTTCAATATTTCCACGAACCACCGATGGTGGAAATAGCCTGGTAAATTATTCGATCTTGGATCCAAGCTTAAATTAAAAAAACTTTCCGCCGCCCTGGTGGGAGTTGAAATATACCCCGCTTTTGAAACTCGTTGAATCTCCTGGCAAATAACCAAAGGATCCCTCAAGTCCTCTAGGGTCCCCATGCATACGGAAAAATCGAAAAAACCATCCTCAAACGGCCAAGGCAAATCATAAAAATCATGCTCAATCCAAGTGTCTTTATTGAAATGCTGCTTTTGTTCTTCGCGGCCTCCAAAAGCAACATCTCCGACTCTATTTTCGTACCTTCTTTTATCGATGATATAATTCGCCCGAAACCACGGCATTCGGCCGCCGCCGATGTCCAAAACGAGACTATCTTCACTCAGCCGCGATAAAATTATATCAGAGATTTCTTTATTTATCATAATCCTACAATTTATTAAAATAATATATTAGCAAGCCGGCATTGGCCGCTTCAGCGGCAAGCTGCGACGCGATCGCGCCCCAGATGCCCCAAACTGGCAATGCAATGAAAAAGAAAATCACTTTAAATGCCGGAACGGCAATTCTCAGCCAGTATAATTGCCGCTTTTGAGCGTGAGCGATCAATACTCTAAGCAAAAACATGGCCGGAAAAAACAAAAGCGATAAGGAATAAACCTGGGAATACGCCACTGAATCCAAATACTGCGGAAAAAATACTTTAAATATAATTGGAGAAAAAATAATGTAAGTGGCCACGAAAAATACCAGTACCAGAAAAAATTTCAGCATCTTCGGCGGCAGATGCTTTTTAAGCTCGGCGATGCTCCGCTGGCTGAACTTGGGCTGGGAAATCACTCCCAAATTCCTCAGCGGCAGCCGCGCTTCCTGCACCGGCAAAATGGCGAATGAATAAACCGCCACCTGCGCCGCGCCCAAAAAATTAAAAATCAAAACCTTATCCAGCTGATCAGCGATTTTTAATATTATTCCCATCAAGCTCAGGTGCTTGCCATAGCTGACCGTATCTGCTTCGCGGCGGTCGTTTAGTTGATATTTTTTTAACGTAACCAAAGTTATAATCAGTCTGAGCAATGTATTGGAAAAAAAATACGCGAATATCAGAAAAAATATATTTTTTGTAAAAAACAACGTCCCGGCCACAACGATCGCCGCGCCGACGGAAATGATGACATTGTAAATTGACAACGTTTTGAACTCTTTTCTGTCCATTAAAAAGCCGGTGTACAAATTTATGGAATCAAGAAATGGCACGAATGCGCTGACAATCAAAAAAGCGATCGCCAAAGAACTCTGACCCACATACCAATAATATCCGGCAAAAGCCAAACTGGCCAGCCCGCCGAACAAACCCCAGCGTATCCTAAGCTTGATGATCGGCTTGACCGAGCCGTCGAATCCCCTGACCACGGCCCGGACAATGGCCGAGTTCATCCCGTCCAGAGTTGGAATTGATAAAATAATTACTGCGGACAGCACGTATTTATACATGCCGTACTCTTCCGGAGATAATAAATTGGCAAAGGCGATCGCCAATAAAAAACTGGACACGGCTGTTATCGCCTGCCCAAATGTAAGCCAAAAACAGCCTTTGGCCAAATAAACCATGTCGGTTTTAGTCCACCCCTGTAGTCGCCGCAGCACTTCAATAGTTTTCTTTTTTATAACATTCACATTTTTTTAACACTCCCCATAGCTCGCCAAACTGAATCGAATAAGAATCCAAATTCCACCCAGCTTGAGTTAATTCTTTTCTCAAACTATCAACAGTATATTCGATAAAATGAGTTTTATCCAGCCGATATTCATGTCCATTTTCTTTTTTGTAAACCGCCAGCCAGTCTCTATTGATCAGGGGCACTCGAATTAAAATTAAATCACTCAAACGACCTGTTTTTATTAAAAAATCTATCCTGTTCTCAATATGTTCCAATACGTTTGACAAAACAATCTTATCAAATTTTTCATTAAACTCATAAACGATCGCATTTCCTAAAATAAATTCCAGATTATCAGACTTATTGTGGGCCTGAGCATTTTCAATATTTTTACGGACAATATCAATACCAACCACTTTTTTCGCTTTTTGAGCGATACTGCCGGCTAAAAGCCCATTGCCGCAGCCGATATCCAAAACAGCATCGCCGGCCGCGACATTATCAACAAAAAATTGATGGTATCCTAAAATCTCATGCTTAGGATGAATGCCATTATTTTTTTTAATCGCGATTTTCGAAATCGCTTTATACGAAAAGTTATGCAGCCAGACAAAAATTTTTTCCAAAATATTTAACATATTTATTGTCTTTCAAAAACGCACCATATTGTTTTTAAGGATAAATCTTTCCCTAAGTTTCGACCTCCTAACAAACATAATAATCTTGTCGCCACTCGCCCCGGCAAATTCGATTCCCTTTCGATCGCCATTGCAGTGACTAATTTTAAATTGTATTTATGGATTTGATAATCGATGAATTCTTCAGCTTCAGTAAAGCTAAAAAACCACTTATGGCGATCCGGCGGCGGTTCATAGGGCAGCCCGTAATATTTCATGTATTTTCCGAAATGTTTTTTTCTCTCGATGGAATCATTTTGATATGGTTTCCCTAAAAAATATGACGGGCAATCGGCAAAAGCGTTTGGCAGGGATAAAATGATGTATTTTCCGGAGATCCTGACGATTTCGCCAAAAACTCGATGCAAATTATCGAGATGTTCCAGAACGTCGGTGCAAACGACTGTTTGATACTGCCGGTCCGCAACCGGCAGCGGCAAATCCGTCTCCAAGTTAATTTTCAAATCCGGATCGCCGTCAATATCCAATTCAAAATATTGTTTATCTGCCGCTAGGTATTTTTTTAAATGATGCCGCCCCCCGCCGCCGATATTTAAGACACTCGCTCCAAGCCATTGACCGAATTCGGCGGCGATGAATTTATTGCGGCTCTCGCGATCACTATACGGATATTTTCTAAATATTTTTGTTATTTCCATATTTATAAACAATAGCCCAAATGGTTGATCCAACCGGCAAAAATTTATCGAATTTCGCCGAAAAATATATATAGTTTTTATAAAAGCCGGTTTGCCTGATATTTTGGGAAGAAAAAAATTCCGGAATGGTTATCAGCGCCCAATGCGCGCCAAATGAAAGGAATCCGCCCAGCCGATACGCCGTAATATCTCTATTCGCGAATAATTTATTAATTAACGCCGGCGTGTACTGCCGATATCCATGCCATAAATACAGAAATAAAGCCCAAAACGACGGCACTATATGAATCACCACGCCGCCGGGATTCAGCAGCCGCTCGGATTTTTCCACTGCCAGCTTATCATCCTTGATATGCTCCAGCGCGCTGATTGAAATTATTAAATCGTATTTTTCATCCAAATCTAGGTTTTCTATTTCGGATTGGATAAATCTTGGCTTCACGCAAAATCGGTTGAAATCATCAAACTGCTCATGCCGATAGACATCGACTCCCGTATAATCAACTTCATAACCGAGTTTATTTAAAATTTCCCTCACATATCCGGATCCGCAGCCGATATCCAGCACTTTTATTTCCTTTCTCGGAAATATTTCTGGAAATTTATGCATTAAAAAATTATCAATATATTGCCTAGACGGCGAGGAACTATTGGCTATGAATTTAATCGGCGTCCAATATTTGCTTTTCAATCGCTTTCTGTAGCCGTTGATGCCTCTGAAAAAATTTAACAAAAGATATTTTACTCGATTGCCGATTGTTAATTTATTTTCTCCGAAATTATCCCCGCAAATCTCTTTCATGTAATTATTTCTTTAATCTTTTCTTCAAATAAATTCAATAAATGCTTTGCCCTAGCCATCTCAAACCCGGCCTTGCCCATATTAATCACATCATCCTTGTCATCAATCACGCTTTCAATTTTTCGCGCCAAATCATCGACATCTTGGCTCTTGAAAATATAGCCATTCTCGGCTTCTTTGATATAACATTTGGTGCCGTTTTTATCGCTGGAAATCACCGGCACTTTATTGGCCATTGCTTCCAAGGGCTGGAGTGATGCCGGGTCCTGATAGCTGGTTAAAACAAACAAATCGCTCTGCCGGTACAAATCAATCACCTGATTATGCGGCACTTCAAACTTAAACTCTACAATATCTTCCATTCTTTTTTCTTTGACAAAATCCATTAATTTCAAAACATAGCTCGGATCAGCTTTTTCACCGACCAATACAACTTTTATCGGATAAAAGCTTCTTAATTTCTCAATTGCTTTCAAAAGCGTCAAATGATCTTTAATTTTATCAAATTTGCCAATATTTAAAATATTTATTTTACCGTCTTTAAAATATGATTTTTCAAAGTCAATAATATCGTAAACAAAAGGAATATAATGAAATTTCTCATGGCTTTGCTTGTCAATCCCATCCATTTTACAAATAGGAGAAGCGACTGCTTTGACTTTATAATGTTTGAATAAAAGCCAGCAGATAAATTTTTCTTTCAAGCTTTGACAACGAAATCGATCCCGCTGAATAAAAACAATCGACTTGATGCCAAATTTTTTAGCGTAACGAAGCGCGCATAGTGAAAACAAGCTTTTCAATCCTTTGATGATCATTGCGTCAGGATTTATTTCTTTTATTTTATTTCTGAAAGTTTTCAAAGGAGGATATGACAGCTTTAGCTGCCATGAATTTTTTAAATTACTTTTTTGAAATATTTTTAAAAATTTATCGATAAATAAATAAAATTTCGCGTAGCCGATCACTTGCGGCTCTATCAAGTCGTATTTTTCTGACTTTCCCTTGTATTGGACAATCAGATCAACTGAATGGCCGGCCTTTTGCAGCGCTTTTATCCGGTCGTGAAGGTTAATATGGTATCTCGGGGCGATGATTAAAAACCTCATATTTATAAAAATATCAATTCATTTGGTTTTCTTGTACTATCTTGTATACAAATCTCGTACATCTCGTAATTAAAATTCGCACAGAAACTCATCAAGCAGAGTAATAATTTTATTTATATTATAATTTCCCTCAACCGTTCTCCTGGCTTTTTTTCCAAACTCTTTCATCTTTTCCAAATTTTCAATCGCTTCTTTCAGCTTCATTGCCAGATCATCGGAATCTTCCGCTTTAAAAGTAATGCCATTTTGCTTATTTTTAATCAGCTCGGCATTTTCGGGAATATCGGAAACAACGCACGGCAGGCCGCTGGCCATTGCCTCAAGCAATGAGTTGCTCATGCCTTCATGAGTCGAAGCGGAAATATACAAGTCAGCTGTTCTTAAAAGTTCGACAATATCATTTCGATATCCCAAAAATTTCACCTGATTTTGAAGACCATTCTCTTCAACAAATGTTTTTAAAACGTCTTCTTCATCGCCGACGCTCACTTGAATATATTTTATTTTCGGGTTGCCGATTTTTCGCATTGCCCGCAAAATATCAATCTGCCGCTTGCTCGGATAAAGCCGGGCAATGTTTATTATCACAAAATCATCGCCGGCCAGCCCAAGCTCTTTTCTCTTCGCCATCCTGTCAAATTCAATTGCAAACTTCGAAAGATCAATTCCGTTGGGAATGCATTTTGTTTTATCTGCCGAAATCCCAAGCTTTTCAATGTAAAAATTTTTTACCGCGTTTGAATTAAACAGGAAAAAGTCGATTTTTCTCAAAGTCAATTTGTCCAGCTTCAATAACAGGGGCAAATCCAAATGCTTGTTTCGAATATAGGCGATCACTTTTTTAACTCCGAACAGCTTGGCGAATATTCTGCCGAATAAATCGGCGTGAATCAGGTAATTGACCTGCAGATCCGGCGCATACTCTTTGATCACGCTCCGATAACGCCAAACGACCCGCGGATCAAATTTGCTTTGGACATTTAAATAGCGCACCGGAACGCCGCTGCGCTCGAGCTCAGAGCCGATGGAGCCGTGGCCGGTCACGCAGCAAACCATGTTTTCAGTCTTTTTAAGGTATGGCAAAGTTTTCAGCAGCATTTTTTCAGCTCCTCCATAAGGCTCAAGGCCGGTGATTAAATGCAGGACTTTTTTCATAAAGTGCCTGTATTTTATCAAAAATCAGCCATAAAATCAAATCCTTTTGGGGGTAAATTGAGTAAAAAAAGCGTCCCGCGAAGCGGGACTGATTAATTTTTCGTTTGGCGCTCTTTACAGCTCAATTCCATACGCGATCTGGTATTTTCCCTTATAAGCTTTGGAGCCGATATTGTCAACATAAGTATTAATATTCCTGCTGCCACGGCTGTATAATACCGGCGCCGGTTCACCGCCGGCAGGATAGCCGCCGCGGCTGACAACGGCTTTGATTCCGAGCTTTGCGGCCTTCTGCTTGACCACATTGGCCAATAAAACCTGCAGCCGCGGATGAGTATTCACCGAGTACATGGGTTCAAGCACAATGAATGGATTACCCCCCTCATCGCTTAATAATCTGGCGATCGCCCTGGCCACCAGTGATCCGTCCGGCTTTTTGACAATAAACGCTTTGGTATTGGGATCAGCGACGTAAGACATCAGGCTGGTGGCGTAGCTGGATTCGCTTTTATAGCTCTGGCAGGAGGCCACCGGATCCGCTCCGATTTTGATCATGGTTAATATGTCCGCGGTGTCAGTGAAAGTGTACTCCTCCTTACCAAGGCCTTCTCCCGCTTCTTGCGCCCGGTACTGAGCGATGACGTTCTCCATCCTGTCCAGATCGTCGTGAAAAGCCTGGTTGGACGAATAAGCATTTCTTAAAAAAGCAAAAACCTTGCCGAAAGGGACAAACGGCCCCGCGCCTTTATTTTCCGCCACGCCTTTTAAATACACCCCGCCGTCAAGGACTTCCCGGGCTGTAAGATGGATAATCCTTGAAATAAACGACCTGATTTTTCTTTGGTTCAGCTCCTCCTTGGCCAGCTCGAATTGCTCGGTCAGCGCTTCGAGCCTGTCCTCGTCATATTCGAGCGGCTTTTGGCCTTCTTTTGCCCGCTGCTTATTTTGGGCGATAATTTTTCTGATCTGACTGAGTTCAACGTTGATATTGCGCATATTATCGTCCGCCAATAAAAACCGCAGCTGCGCCTCGTCAATGGAAAATTCGCTCATGGACAATTCCGCGTGACTATTATCCAGAGAGTAACGCAAGATATTGAATAGCTCTTCCCGCACTTCATTGATTTCATAGGAAAAACTTTCAGCCAGGCTCGAGGAATCTTCGGCGATCCATTCTTCATATTGCGCCATGGTCAATTTGTCGGGGAGCAAACCTTTTTGCTTCAGGTTTTTCAGACCGGCTTCCTTGTCCGTCTCGCCGAGCGCTGGCTTTTTTGCGTCCCAAAACCGCCAATTGTAAAATACTCCGTTTAGTTCAGCGTCGATGACTTCCCTCATCAGCTGCCTGACTTCGACAATGTTCCCCTGATTTCTAAAATGAGTCAAAAACGGCTCCATTTCTTTAAAGATAACGCTGGTCTCATCGACATTTTCCGCGCTGATGCCAAAGACATTATCTGCTTCGCCTCGTAAAAGAGAAATCAGCTGCGTCAAAATGCGCCCCCGAGCATTGATTTTACTTTCCAGCCCCAAATTAATGACATTAAAGGCCATATCCAGATATTTTTCCCTGTCGGATTCTCCGGAAATACTGCCAATCTCATCGGCAATCCGGCCGGCATAGCGGCTGCCCGATAACACGCACACTTTTTCCGCCAAACTTTCAATCGTCGGGCTGATTCTGACAGCGCCGCTCTTTTGTAATCTGTGGGCTTCTTTTTCTAGCTTTTGTCTCCAAAATCCATAAAACGCTTTATCTTTTAGGCTATTCATTAAAAAATCCAGCGGATTCTGCTCATAAACTTCAGGCAAATTCTCTTCGATGCGGTATTTATAAAATCCACTTTCATAGAGTACATGCGGGTATTTTGATAATATCTTTACGCGATTCAATTGCGGAAAAGCGGCCAGCAAAGGAGATTTCCGGTCGATCACATAACCGGCATACACCGCCTCCTGGCTTTGAATTATTTCCAGGAATTCTTCCTCGGAAATATAATTTAAGTAAATTCGGGCATTTTGCGAAGTGAACGTGGGATTGCGCGATATTATCTCTTTAATGTTCTTTTTTAAATAAGCGCCGACTTCGGGAATGTCGATGAAATCATTCAAGCCGCGCAATATTGATTCCGACGCCACCATGTCCGGATTCCTTTTCAGCACTTGCTCGATCCGATTTAAAACGAATCGATTGTCGTTCTTTTTACGGCCGATGAATTCACTGGAAATTTGCAGAACGGCTGAGGGATTTTTATCCACATAATAATCCAAAATCTTGCCGCATATCGACAGGGCCTCCCGGTAATGCACGTTAATCAAATACGCCGCGATTTCCGGATTGATGCCGCTGATGTGATCATAGACAAACCGCATCACCCCCGCGACGCCGCCGAGCAGCTTGTTAATCCCTTTTAGATTCCAGTCATGCATTCTAAAATCAAAATACAATTTATTGACCTGCTCGAGTAAAAATCGGCGGTCAAGCTCCGGCGCCTCGCCATCCTCCAAATAGCTTAAATATTTAAGCAGACCGTAAGCCGAGCTGGACGCGACTTTTCTGTACAGCTTAAGCTGCGCTTCTTTCTCGGGATAAATCTCGCGCATCAGCCGGACTCCGGGCTTGCTGATCGCCGCCACCGGCGAATTAATTATTATTTGTCGCAGCGTCTGATTGACCTGCTCTTTGGTCAAGCCGCTCTCGGGATGCCGCTTAATCAAATTAAAAACCTTATCAGCGGCTAACAACAATGAAATGTCAGCGTCGCGAGCAATTTTTTCAAACCACTTTTTAATATCGAAAACATCCAAATGGCCGGAAAACTGTAACAATTTATCTGAAATTACGTATTCGACGCTGGCAATCTCGGCATCGCATAAAGCTTTCTGGGTCTTTTTATCGAACGTATCGAAATTTCCGGTCTGGATTAAATGACTGACGAGCTCGCTGCCGCTTTGAATGTAATTTAAAATGATCTGCTGCAAATACTTTGCTCCCCTGTCGCGTTTAATCAAGTCGAAAACGGCGAGCAGTAAATCGGGTTCGTCGTGCGATTTTCTGATCAAAAAATCTTTTTCCTTTTCGGTAAATTCCATTTCGTCAAGCTTGAATTTTCCCTCCCTCACCGTGTCGGAAATCTCACTCCAGACCTCTTCCCTGAAAATTTTGTAGAAATATTGTCCCCTTTCCCTCGGCGTCATTTCTTCATATATATTTTCAAAGGCCGCGCGCGATATTTCCCTTCGTTTATTAACAAACCGTTTTCGAATTTCGATTTTCGATTCTTTCGGGTGCTGCTTTCTCAGCTCATCAATCACCTCGGCATCAGCTAGGTGGTCATCGTGAAATCGTTTTCGCAATTCGATGTATTTTTTTATGTATTCGTCATGACCGTACAAATCTTTGAGTTCGACAAAGCGCGGCAGCAAGCGCCAAAGATTGTCATTTAGCCTGACCACATTGCCTTCAACTTCTTCTTTTCGGCGCTGCCGTTTTTTATAGACGGTCTTTTTCTTCCGCTCTCTGAGATCGTAATTCTTAAATAGTGGATCGATCAGCACCTGATATTTGTCAAAATTTTGTTGGCTGAGGCGCGCGATAAAATCCATCAGCTTGTCGCTTTGCTCGGTTGACATATTGCTCATTATTTTTATCCAGGCGTCGCGCATCGTTTGTTTATTATAACTAGAAAACCAAGCGTCTTTTTTACTTTCTTTGTTTTCTCGATCGACCATTTCAAAACATTTTAAAACTTCCTGGACATCCGGATATTCGTCCGCATCAATCCCTTCATGACTGAGGATAAAATTCGCGAACTTTTCGGGCTGCGGATAGGCCGTGAGCAGGTAATCCAGCAATTCTTGGTCAAACTCGAGCCACAGCTCACCGTCATCTTCATTTGCCCGGTCGATCAGGGACATCAGCTGCTGTTCAGTGACTTGGCCGGTCCGGATGCCTTCTTCCAGATATAAAAACTTCTCGTCATGCGGCATTTTTTCAGCCGATAAAAAATCAATGAAGCTGTCGCGGAGCTCTTTTAATTTTTCCAAATTAAATTCAGGCCGGCCTTCTTCATCGAAGCGAACAGTCAAATAATTCACCGATTTTTTTTCCTTTAATGTCCGGTCTTCTAGCCGCTTAATATCGCCGGGTCTGGGTTTTTCCAGCAGGACGGAGGGATGCTGATACATAAAATAAATTCTATAGTCATTTTATCATAAAAAAAACGTCCCGCGAAGCGGGACTGAAAGACTTTTGACTTTTCACTTTTTAATAATGTTCTCCACCGCCGCCCAGCGTGAGCCATCCTCCGCCGGGACCAAAAAAATAACTTCGTCGCCGGGTTCACCTTTAAAATAGGTGACGCTGGCCATTAGCAGCTGCCACTTTTTACCTTCGGACTTGGCGAAATATTGCTTTGATTGTGGATCCAAATACAGTTCACCGATTATTCGCTGACGCTCAATCGGCTTGATTTGCTTGTAAATAAAGGCTCCGGTCGGCGAAACGCTCAGCTTTAAAATATCGCCTTCGACCAGCTTTGACTTTGAAGCGTAATTGGCCGGCACGTCATATTCTTTGCCGTCCGATCCGATCATGCTTTGGCCGTTGAACACGCCTTCGATCACTTTTTCCATGCCGTTTTTTTCCGGCTCCGGACGCTTTTTGAGTTCTTCTTGGCTTCGGTCAAATACCGACTGCCCGTCAGTGGCCCGAGAATCCTCGGACATTGATAATTTAAGTCGGTCGACCTGCTTTTGCAAATCGGCGATTATCTTAATCAGCTCTTCTCGCGAAGGCTCTGTTTTACCTTTTTTCCTCCAAAACATATTTTTTATTTTTGTTTGAATTTGAGATTACGAGATAGTATCGATTGCCAGACATACCAGATAAGATATTATTAAATTTTGTATCTTGTATGATCTTGTCACGCGCCGAAGGCTTGCCTTCGGGCAAGCGACCACTTCGTGGTACGCACAGCTGGTAATCTTGTAAACTCAATATGAAACTTTAGTGCGTTCTAATATCTCTGCTTCCACTATATCACGGTCTTTTCCATACTTCAATCTGGATAACTTGACTATCATTTTAACCAGCTGGGGATTGGCCGGAGAAATACTTGGAATTTCATCAAAAGGCAATGTCGCCATATTGAATCCGGGTGGATTGGCGTTATCGATTAACAGTTTTACGTAAGTGTTGAATTTGGGAATATTCAAAAAATCCTGCTCATTAAACACCGGTTCGAATTCTTTGGCCAGCGACTCAGCGTCGTCAACGCCGATACGAAAAGCGATTTTTGTGCCCACGTTGCCGAAAATGGCATCTTTAAACTTGGTATCGCCGTGTTTTATCAACTGTCCGATATATTGATGGCCGATAGTCAGGCACAAACGATATTTTCTGGCCTCGGACAAAATAATTTCCATGCTGTCGGTTAAAAAATTCTGAAATTCGTCAACATACAAATAAAAATCAGCGCGCTCTTCTTCGGGCATGTCGCCACGAGCCAATGCGGCCATCAAAAGTTTCCCAATGACAATCATCCCCAATAAATTGGCGTTTATTTCGCCGATTTTACCTTTCGACAACTTCACCAATAAAATTTTTCTGGTGTTCATGATATTCGCGAAATCAATAGTGCTGTCCTGCTGTGAAATTATCGGTCGGACATATTCATTGGAAATAAACGGCGCCATTTTACTGGTAATGTAAGGGACCATATTGGCCAAAGACGCCTCGCCGCCGGCCTTTTGCGCTTCCTTTTCCCAAAAATCTTTGACAACTTGATTTTTACATTTGGAAAGCTTATACGCGCGAAAATCTTCATCGGCCAACACTCTGGAAATTTCAAGCAAAGTCGAACCTGAGTTTGGATCGGCCATGATCAGAGCGGCCGCGTTTTTAAAATATTGTTCAAACATCGGCCCGCCGGTCGCTTTTAAATCATACAACTTATCAAAAATGGCCATGATTTCATTGATAGCGAAAGTCTTTTCTTGTTCGGTTTTAAATTCCAAAAGATTCAATCCGATCGGTCGCTCCACGTCCGAAGGATCCAAAATCACCACGTCATCCGCTCGTTCTTTTGGTATTCTCTCTAAAATATGATTAATGGCGTCTCCGTGCGGATCGATAAAACATACGCCTTCGCCATTGACGATATCCTGCATGGCAATGCCTTCCGACAGCCATGATTTACCGACGCCCGTCATACCGATGATGTACATGTGGCGGCGGCGATCATCCCTTTTTATTCTGATTTCCGTTCTCTTGCCGCGGTATTCGTTAATTCCCAGCAAAGTGCCCTCGCGGGGCGTATTGAGCGGCGCCGGCGCTTTTTTCGATCCCAACCAATTGATATTTGGCGTTTCGGTAATGGATGGAATCGGAAAATGAAACAAGCTGGCCATCTCTTCGGCGTTCACCACGATCGCCCGCTTCTCATCAAAGTGGCGATATATGTAATCGTCAATCAATTTGGACAGCTTCACCGAAGATAGAGAAAAGCTGTTGCCGTATTGATAAATGTTATACTGGGAAAAAGAATTGACGATGTCATTTAAATACATTTCCGTGCGCTGGGATTGATCGGACGCTGCCAGCACTCGGATGTTGACATCCATGCCCGCTTTGGACGCCTTTTCTTCGATACCTTTAACGAATTCCTGTTCCATCGGCGACAGCTGATAATGCTCTTCGGGCTTGGGCGCGCCATCGGTAGTTTTCGGCGGTCGCTTGAACATCTGCTTCATTACGCTTTTACCCTTCAGCGCTTCATCCAATTTTTTCCCCTGAGTCATTCTCGATGCCACGCCGATGCCTTGATCGCGCCATGACGCCCGCGCCGATCTGACCACGAATTGAATGACCGCGCCGTCTTTTTCATCAACCTTGGCCAAGGCGTTTGCCAATGCGTTAAGCGGATCGCTATCCATTTTTTTATATGTTTTTATGGGAAAAAAATTTTGACGCTTAAATGTCAACATTTTCCCGGCGATTACCGCTTTGGGAGTAAAAATATTGTAATCTTCGATATCCTCAATGTTAGCCGAAGGAAATTGAGCCTGAACCTGTTCAATCACGAACGCCTTTAAATACTCCGGCACCGCCAGATAAAATGAAATTTTGCCCTCATCGGCCACCATTTCAAACGCCAAATGATCTTCTCGGCCGAAAAACCAAGCGCCCCAACCTTTTTGAGCTTTTAGGCCACCGACGGCGCTGAAAACGCTTTCCATGACCCCGATTTTTTCCTGTATTTGTTGAACATTGACCGGGCCGGATTCTTCCTTTTCCGTATATTTCGGCAATGTCACCAGCAATATGTCTTTTTTAAATGCGGTTGATAGGCGACCGCGCTTTCTAAAAAACATTCTCAGAATGAATAGCAGCACGATCAAACCGCAAATAGCCGCCAATGCCAAAATAATCACGATCGCTGTCGGATCGGTCAATAAATTTTCAACCGAAAAATCGAAATTGAATGTCGGTGTCAGTTCCATGATTGAATCAACGTAAAAATTTTGTTTGGGCAGCGGGCATTTATTGTGCTTGACATCGCCGGCTCTTGCCCGCTGTTTGAAAATTGCCTAGCGGCTGTAATCGGCCGACCTATTTTGTCTAGTCTTTCTTTCTGCCCCCAAAATGTTTGACCAGCGCTTTCATCGCGTCCACGGCCAGCCCGGCCGCTTTGAATCCGGAAGCCAATTTTTCCTTCAGATCTTCAAGATAGGCGAAAAAATCATCCACCTTTTCTCGAAGTTCGGTTACCAATTCATTGCTCTGCTTCAGCAATCGGGTCAAATAAAAAAGCGCCCAGCATAAAAAGGCGGTCAGCCATAAAAGGCAAAATGAAAGAACGATGTATAAAACATCTTTGCTTGTTTCGATCATATTTGTTTGTTTTTATTTTTATTAAAAACGCGAATTCGTTCATCTTATGTCGTGTGTCGTATTTCCGGCCATGACGAAGCGCTACTTCCTAAGCTCAGCTCCCAAGGCCTTGGTCAGTTGGTCAATGATTTTGTTTTGAAGCTTTTCGATTTCTTCTTTTTCCAGCGTCCGCTCGTCCGATTGGTAGGTAATTCGAAGCGTGATGCTTTCCTGGCCTTTTTTAATTTTACCATTTTTAAATACGTCAATCAAATCAATTTTTTTTATCAATTTGGGATCGGCTGAACTGATTATCTGAGCAATGTCTTTATACATCGTCTTTTCATCGATAATTAAAGACAAATCGTAAACAGCGGCCGGATACTTGGAAATTTGTCGATACTCATATTTCGGTTCGATAATTTCCGCCAAATCGCTGAAATTAATATGCCACAGAGCGACTTTTTCATCAATATCCAAATTTTGAGCGGCCAGCGGATTAAGCTCGGCGACCCAACCAATCTCTTTATTTTTGACAGATATCACCGCGCAGCGACTCGGATGCCAATAAGGACGATTTTCGGTTGGCAAATTCAGCGCGAATTCCACCTGGAAACGATTCAATAATCCGGCGACAATCATTTTCGCGCGATAAAACGGAGTCGGCTCAGCTTGATCGCAATAGGCGCCGGCCAAAAAATACGGTTGGGCCGGAACATGGCCTTCAACATTCGGACCGGCGGACAACTCGCTGTCTTTGGCCAAAAAAACCCGGCCCAATTCAAATATGTTGACATTGTCATTAAATCGTAAATTATCGCGGACATTCACCACCAAATGCGGCCAGAGGTTCTGCCTCATTAAATTTTGATCTTCATCCCAGGGATTTTGCAGCTGCCAGTGATTTGAATAATCCATGTTTAGCTTGTCTAATAACTTTGGACTGATGAAAGAGTAATTTCTGACTTCTGTCGAGCCGAAAGCCTGCGTTAAAAATTCTTTTACCCGGCGTTCCAATAGCCGCTCGGTATTGGGCTCGAGCACCCGATTTTTTACGGCAAACTCGAGCGGCTTGATATTGTCAAACCCCAAAATCCTGGCGACTTCTTCGACCACATCTTCTTTGATCGAAATGTCTCCGGTGGCGCGGTAAGTCGGCACGGTCACTTCCCACTCTTTTCTTTTTTCTTTCATTTCAAATCCGAGGTTTTTCAAAATCCGCTCTACCGTTTTATCTTCCAGGGGATAGCCGATGCGCTTGGCTAAAAAATCCTTAGATAAAACTATCGGCCCCTGATCGAGTTTAAATTTCTCAAAATCAGCCGCGTCGCTCGCAATGCAGGCTTCGGGTAAAATCTGCTGAATCAGTTCAACCGCTCTTTCAATTCCAGCCCGGGAAATATGGGGATCAAGCGATTTTTCGAATCGCATCGATGCCTCGGTTCGGAGGCCTTGGCGCAGCGATGTCTTTCTGATGGTCGTCGGCTCGAACGTGGCGGACTCAATGATAATCGTCGAAGTGGCGTCGGAAATTTCCGAATCGCGTCCACCCATAATGCCGGCCAAAGCGATGGGGCTTTCCTGGTCGGCAATGACCAGCATTTGCTCAGACAGTTTCCTGGTCTGCTCGTCGATCGTCGTTATCTTTTCGCCATTCTGAGCCAGTCTGATTATCACTTCGGGGGTTTTCAATTTCGCCGCGTCAAAGGCGTGAATCGGCTGGCCGATTTCAAACATGACGTAATTGGTGACGTCGACTATATTATTGATCGATTTCTGACCGATCGACTGCAATGCTTGCTTTAACCATTTGGGAGAAGGGCCGACTTTGATATTGGCAATCGCCACGGCGTGGTAAGCCGGGCATAATTCAGGATTTTCAACCCTTATTTTCAAATCAACGCCTTTGCCGTCTTTAATTTTTTGAAATGAAATTTCTTTGAGCTGACGGCCGAAAATTGCGGCCAATTCGCGGGCGATGCCGAAATGGCTCCATAAATCCGGACGATTGGTCAACGATTTATTGTCTATTTCAACCACGTAATCGTCCAATTCCAAAGCTTTGGCCAGCGGATCGCCGACCGTCAATTTTTCTTCGCTCAAATCCAAAATCTGGCCAAACGGATGGCTGTAAATTCCGGCCAACCCGATCTCGTCGGCAGCGCAAATCATGCCGAAACTCTTTTCTCCTCTGATATCCGTCGGTTCAAGCCTGACCGGTTCGCCTTCGCCGTGCCACAGTATTTTGGCTCCCGGCTTGGCCAACGCGACCAGCATGCCCGATTCCAAATTCGTGCCGCCACAAACGACTCTGACCGTTTCATTTCCCAAATTGACATCGGCCAGACGGAGTTTGTTGGCATTCGGATGAGCCATCACTTGTTCGATTCTGCCGACGAAAACGTTTTCGAGCATCTTGGCCACCGGCTCGACGCTTTCCACTTCCACCGTCGACATCGTCAATTTATTGGCGATCTCTTTGGGGCTGAGGTCGTCGAGATTAACGTATTTTTTCAGCCAATTGATTGAGATATTCATATTACGTACTTAATTTATTTGATTTTCTTTTTTTATCTATTTCTTCCTTGTGCTGCTCGTAATAATTCATTAAAAAAGCTGTTAATTCACCGATATTTCTATTGGTAAAGACAGATTGGCGCAGCCCCCAGCCTTGTTCTTTGAGCGAAAACCTTTTTTTCTCCAACGCGTGTTTTTTCTTTTCCAAAACAGCCAACGGAACCACCACGAACTTATCGATTTCCTCAAAGGATTTTAACACGACACCGCCATCGGGAATAAAATCAAAATTAAATTCCTCTTTCAGCCGCCGCAATTCCGCATTTATCTTTTCGGCGATGACCGCCAAATTTTTATAAAAACTGCTCAGCTGCCGGCGGCTCCTGGGGCCGAAGGTGGCGATCTTCACCTCATACATACCTTTGATATAGGCGATATTTCTCTCGGCATCCACCACCACCCCCAGATGATCGGGATTTTGAAGCATTTTTTCGTCTATGCCTAGAAGTCTTGGATTTTTCAAACAATGTAAAATAAAATTTCCCAGCAGGCCATTTTCTTCCTCATCATTCATTTCCTGATTGACAAGTGATTCGAATATACAGCCTCGAAATGTCGAATAATCGCGCAATTGACCAAAACCGCTTTTGGGCATTGACGCCAAAAAATCGGTTGGATTCATGCTTTGGAGCAATTCTTTTTTTCTTTTACTGATAATCGCATCGGCGGACGAGGAAACTTCATCGATTATTTGCTCCCAAGTTTTGTTTTCAACACGCTCTTTAAAATGGTAAAATTCCCGCGCTTTGGCCAAGCTCGACGCCGACGGCTTCGGTCCAAGCGCAGCAAATCTGGCCTCATTCATATCAATTAAAATTGTTTCAAAAATCTTAGATCGCCGCTGTTAAAATGTCTGATGTCCTCGATGCCATAGCGCATCATCACCAATCTGGTCAGACCCAAGCCGAACGCGAAACCGGACCATTTTTCCGGGTCCAAGCCGCCGGCTTTAAGAACGTTCGGATGAATCAGCCCGCAGGGTAAAACCTCCACCCAGCCCGAATGCTTGCACACGCTGCAGCCGGCGCCATCGCAAATGGAGCATTTCATGTCCAGTTCGAATCCCGGTTCGACAAACGGAAAAAATCCCGGACGCAAACGAACGGTGATTTCTTTTTTAAAAATTCCCTTGAGTAAATTTTTCATGGTGGCGATCAGATTGGCGATGGAAATATTTTCATCGATCACCATGCCCTCGAGCTGATCGAAAGTGTTTTCATGCGAGGCGTCCAGCGCTTCGTAGCGAAATACTCTGCCGGGAATAATCGCCCGCAGCGGCGCGCCGTATTTCAGCATTGCCCGCACCTGCACCGACGAAGTATGGGTGCGCAGCACCAGCTTTGATTTGTCGTTTTTTATATAAAAAGTATCCTGCATTTCCCGAGCGGGGTGTTCCGCCGGAATGTTCACCGCCTGAAAATTAAAATAATCGGATTCGAGTTCCGGGCCATCCAGCACCATAAAATTCATACTTTTAAATAAATCCTCCAATTCATAAGCCACTAAAAAAATCGGATGAATATGGCCGATTTCTTTTTTTTCGGTCGGCAAAGAAATGTCGATCCACTCTTTTTCCAGACTTTTTGCGACCGATTTTTCAGTTAACTTCTTTTTTCTGGACGACACCAATACCAACAGATCTTCCTTTATCTGATTGGCCAAACGGCCGATATCCTTTCTTTCTTCGTTGGTAAAATCCTTTAATTGCTTGAGCACGGTGCTCAGCTCGCCTTCTTTTCGGCCAAGATATTTTTTTTCGATTTTAATAAGCTCATCCAAATCGACCACTTTGTCGATTTCCGACTTAATTTGTTGTTTTAATTTTTTTAATTTTTCTTTCATAAAACAAACGAAATAATTTTTTTTATTTTAATGGCGATTTCCTTTGCCGATAAAATGCTTGGCGCGCTCCATGGGCGCCGGTTCGATGTCTTCGAGTTTGATTTCCACAGAAGAGTGATTTTCCGAGTCAGCTAAAACGACATCGACTGTCTCTTTCAGAATATGCTGCCCCACCACTTCGCCTTTGCCCATTTTCGTTTTTACTTTGGATCCGATGGCCGGAAATTTTTTCATCAGCGATTCATACAGATCTTTCTCATAAGCCAGGCAACACTTCAGCCGGCCGCAAAGCCCGGAAAGCCGCTCTGAACCACGATGCGAAACCTGCTGCATTTCAGCGTATTCGGAAGTGACATTGCCCAATTCCTTTAAAAATGTCCGACAGCAGACTTTCTGGCCGCAACAGCCGATATCCGCCAGCATTTTCGACTCATCTCGAATTCCCAGCTGCTGGAGCCTGATATTGGTTTTATAATTTTTATTCAAATCTTTGAGTAATTCGCGAAAATCCACCCGGCCGTCGGCGATAAAGGCAAAGGTCATGCGGCCGAAATCCAGATGAACATGAACATCAACCAATTTAATGGGCAAATCATGCTTTTTTATCAATTTCTTGCATAATGCTTCCGCTTCCTCCGTTTTTTGCTTGATTTCAATCAATTTATCCAAATCTTGCTTGTTGGCCTTACGCAACACAGGCTTGATCTCGGCCGATTCCTTAAGCTCGGTGTCTTCAATGTTTTTGAATTCCACTAATTTACCCAAATCCAAACCGAATTGCGTCTCCACCACGACGTAATCGTTCTTGGCCAGTTCAAGATCTCCCGGATCGAAATAATATGTTTTGTCCCAGCTGTTGAATTTTATACCGACAACTTTCTTCATATTGAATCTACAAGATTACAAGATCACGGTACGAGATATACAAGATACCATAAATTATCTTGTACATCTTGTAATCAGTATAATCTTGTACTCGATATCTTGTAATCTTGTATAATCACTCGTCATTTTAAACTTCAAACCTAACAAAATGATCAATCTCGATCTTTTCGCCGATCTTGGCAATTTTCGATTGAATCAGCTTATCAATCGTTATATCCTCGTCCTTGATGAACGGCTGTTTCATCAGACAAATCTCTTCGTACCATTTCTCCAGTTTGCCTGACATTATCTTATCGATTATATTGTCCGGCTTCGATTCGGCCAAAAGCTGTTCGCGATAAATTTCTTTTTCTTTGTTTACCATTTCTTCCGGCACGTCTTCCGGTTTCAGATATAAAGGATTGGTGGCCGCGATCTGCATGGCCAAATCTTTGGCCAATTCCCGAAATTCTTCGTTTCTGGCCACGAAATCGGTTTCACAGTCCAGCTCGATCATCGCGCCGATTTTTTGATTGGGATGAATATAAGCGTAGACAATGCCTTCTTTGGTTTCTCTTTCTGCCGATTTTTTCGCCGCTTTCAGCTCGCCTTTTTTTCTTAAAATTTCCTGGGCTTTTTCTGAATCGCCACCGGCTTCTTCCAGCGCGTTTCGGCAATCATTGATGCCGCAGCCGGTTTGCTGCCGCAATTTCGCCACTTGTTGTAAGTCGACCATATGAATATAAGTTACCAGGTTATGAGGTTATGAAATCATCATCGTCACGTTTTCAATTATAACATCGTAACGTTTTAACGTCGTAACGTTTTTAACGTCATAACGTCGTAACCACAAATTATTTTTTTATTGTTTAACCATTTCAGGTTTAGCTTTGGGCTTCTCCGCCGGCTTCACTTCTTTCTTACCCTCATTCACCGCCTGCGCTATCAAATTGGTGATCAGCTCTATTGATTTAACCGCGTCGTCATTGGCCGGGATCGGATAAGCGGTCAATTCGGGATTGACATTGGTATCGCAAATGGCCACAATTGGAATTTTGACTTTTCTCGATTCGAGTACCGCGGTTTTTTCTTCTCTGATGTCCACTATGTAAATGGCGTCAGGCAGTTTATCCATGCCGGCTAAACCGCCGATCAAAACATCGAGCTTCTTTAATTCACGTTCTTTGACCAATCTTTCTTTTTTCGTGTATTTTTGCCAATCACCGCTTTCAAATTCATTTTTCATCCGCTGGTACTTCTTGATTAACCTCAAAATTGTCGCGGAATTGGTGAATGTGCCGCCCAGCCAGCGTTCGACGATAAACGGCATGCCGCAAGATCGTGCAGCCTCGCGCACGATTTCCTTGGCCTGGGTTTTTGTGCCCAAAAAAAGAACCGTGCCACCATTGGCCACAGTTTCCTTAACGAAATTAAAAGCTTCTTCAAGCTTGGTTTGAGTTGTTTCCAGATTAATGATGTGCACGCCGTTTCTTTGGCCGTAAATATAAGGCTTCATTTTCGGGTGCCATTTGCCTGACTGATGTCCAAAATGAACACCGGCTTTCAGCATGTCCAAAAGACTTGGGATTTCCATAAATTTGTTCCTTTTAACCGCTACTTTCCCAAATCAACTGCCCGCATGGTGGGAGGAATGTTAATTTTTGGCATAAATTAGCCAAGGAAAGTATGTGTGATTTAATGAATTAGTCATGAATCATGGATCATGGAGCAGGGATCAATAGGCCATGAAATCATGTATCAAAAATATATCATATTCTTAAAAATTAGTCAAAATCATGGAGCGCGTATCATGGAACATGGATCATGAAACACATAACAGATTCCCAACCTTGACAGCCGCCGCTTCGTATGTTAATCTTTCAGGTTCATTGACAAACAAACCGGAGAAAAACCGATGGCAACCGATTACCCGGAACAGGCTGCAATTTCAGCTGAATACGGCATTGATATCGCTGACATTGATAAACAATACATCATTCCGGCCGAAACCATAGTAAAACATCTGAAAGCCCTGGAAGACTTTGGCTTTGATAAAGACGACTTGATTAAAATGGTTATCAAACTGCCGGCAATCCTCGGCTTCACGGCTGAGCGCACCAATGGCTTGCTTCAGAATTTAATTGACTTTGGCTTTGACAAAGATGATGTTATCAAAATGGTTATTAAAATGCCGGCAATCCTCAGCTGCACGGCTGAGCGCAGCAATTCTTTACTTCAGAATTTGATTGAATTTGGCTTTGCCAAAGATGATGTTATCAAAATGGTTGTCAAACTGCCGTCAATCCTCGGCTACACGGCTGAGCGCACAATCGCCCTGCTTTGCTTATTTGAAGAAATGAATTTCTATATCAGAGAAAATCCTTCTTATTTAATGTTTTCACCCAAACTTCTTCGCGGCAGATTGATTTTCCTTCGATCAAAGAGGGTCACACCTCAGAAAAAGAACATGTTCTTATCAAATAAACAATTCGAAGATATGTTCGACATCACTCGAGTCGAGCTGATCGAACTCGCAAAAAAACACCGACCATAAACTTGTGGCCGGTTTTTATTTTGGAAATTGGAAACGAAAAATTGGAAATTGGGAAATTACGAATAACGACCATGATCGTTTTATTACAAATAATTACGAATAAAAATTGAAACTGGAAATTGGGAATTGGACATTATTTAGAAATTAGGTCAATTCGAAATCAGAAATTTCCTCTCAAATATTCTCCTCACGCTCTCATCGATCCTCCACTCTTCAATCTCACCTCGCCGGACCGCTTCCAAGATGACCTTATAGGCTTTGACTTGATTTTCCTTGGTGCTGACATACAAAAGCAGGTCGCAGCCGGCCTGAACCGCTTTGATTGCCGCGTCTTTGACTGAATAATTCTCCATGAGCGCCCCCATCTCCATATCATCAGTGATTATTATGCCTTGATAATTTAATTGCCCGCGCAAAATATCCTGAATAATAATCGGCGACAAACTGGCCGGATTGTCAGGATCGATATTGGGATACTTGATATGGCCGACCATGACCAAATCCGGATCAGCTTCAAGAGCTTTTTTAAATTGAGGAATGTTTTCATCGAATTCAACCTTTGTCCAATTAATTGCCGGTAAATTTTCATGAGAGTCAATTGAATCATTGGCATGGCCGGGAAAATGCTTGACTGTCGCGCTGATACCCGCGTCTTGGTAGCCTGAAACCATTTGTTTTCCAAACTCGCCGAAATCATCAAGCGATCCCCGAAAAGCCCGGCTGTATAAAAATGAATTTTTATCGGTAATGTAATCGAGCATTGGCGAAAAATTTATATTAAAGCCGAGCTCTTTTAGTTCTTTGCCCCGGTCAAACGCGACCTGATAAGCCTGCTCCGCGCTTTTAATTCCTGACTGGGCAGTGAATTCTTTTACTCCTTCAACTTGAACTTTGGTAACGAGGCCTCCTTCCTGATCAGCGGAAATAAACAACGGGTATTTCGAAATGCTCTGCATGTCATTGATCAGTTTGATCAATTGCTGGCGATCGCCCATATTATATTTCATTAAAATCACTCCGCTGACATTATACGTCTGGATCATGTCAGCGGCATAGGAAGCGTCCTCTCCCCAAAAACCGACCACCAGCATTTGTCCGACTTTTTCTTCAAGCGTCATGCTGTCGATTATTTGAGGGATTTTATCCGGCCGCGCTTCTTGCTGTACTACTTTATTTTGATAAAAATAAACAAGCGCTGCGGCAGCGGCGGCAATGATAAACAAAAAGATAAATCGCTTTTTCATAAAAAGCTAGTCCAACAGGAAAGTATTGTCCACAATATCGTAGCCGTTGAAAGTCGTATCGCTTTTCGTGCGTAAACGGATCGGAGTTAATTCCGATGCTAATCCCTCCAAATATTCAAATAAAACTGGCCTATTGGTGGCGGAGCCGCCAGAGTGATCATCGATGACGATGCCCAATCTTCGGCCGCCTTTTTTAGCCAACTCTTTCGCATATTCGACAAATTTTTTAAAAAAATCCTGAACTTGCAATGAATTGATTGAATTCTCTATCGGATTTAATCCTCTGATCACCAGCAGCGGCGTTCTGTCGGACGCTTCCGTTTCTATCAACATGCTGGCGCCGGCCAGCCTCTCGAATTTTGTTCCCATGTTTTGCCTGATTATGACAGCAATAAAATTAGGAAAGGCGCTGGCAATGCTCCTGTACGTTGAAGCCCAGCAAGCATCTGATATATGTCCGGAAAATTCCATTAGAATCCCTCGCGTCGGCACGAATTCCAGCGCTGTCTTTTTATCGGACTTCTGATTTTGCGCTCTGGAAAATTCTTCCTCCAATGCTTTAATATTCGTCAATGATCGAAATGCCTTGATCGCCTTGTTATTATTGAGAATTTCTCCCCAGGTTTCTTCGTTGACAATGTTTTCGATAAAATTTATCATCCAACCGATATCATCAAAATCCGGCTCGTCTTGAGTGGCGATCGATCGGGCCCGATTTTTAAAATTCTCGAATTTAAGAAGCGCCAAATAAAAAGCCATTTGTCTGAGCGCGTTATGAAATTCTTTATATGGCGACAAAACTGCAAAATTTTCTTGGAATTCGCTTATGCCATTTAGATTCAGCGTCTCTAAATCGCTGATGTTTTTTTGTAAATTTCCCATCGCCCGGGGATTATCCGCGGCTTTGGATAACTTTTCTCGGAAATTACTTATCACTTCCATCCTTATGCGTTCGATCATTGCCAGCAGTTCAATCTCGGAATTTTTATTATCAAGCATGCGAATCGCCTCAGCTAGCGACGCTTTCATTGATTGATAACGATCCTTGAACGGCTTTGAATATTCAAAGGCATCCTGGTTCTTCCGGTTCGCTTGGAGAACCATCACCTTTCCGCTCGGTGTAAAATATTCAGGAAGCGGCCTGAAATCCCTTCTCCTTCTGGAATAAACATAAACATCCAATATTGCTCCGAATTCCTCGTCACCGTGCTCGCCAAACTGACTATTTTTAAAATTGACGTATTGCTTGAAATATTGCCGCAACAGCGTTGATTTCTCCATAATCGACGGGTCGAATTCGTCTTTCAAAATTTCCGTTTTAAAAGCATTCAAGCGTTCATTGAGCTGCCGCAGGCCTTTATCACCGATTTCCGTGACGCCCAGATTATCCATTTCATCTTTTTCGAGCGATCCGTCTTTTATTTTTTTTATCGTTTCATAAATCTCTTTTGTCAGGGAGTATCCGACGATTTCAAATGCTCGCCTAAAATTTTTGTCGATTGGAGTTTTAAATAAGCTGTCAATTTCTTCCATTTGTGACACTTGGTATAACTCCCATTCGTTACAATTTAAAAATCCATCCCAAATTTTTTCCGCGAGCCCGCGGTCTTTTTGTATCGCTGGATAAAACTCTCTATGCTCGGCGACATGCGCGAAAGCTCCGGCATCTATCAATAATCCGGCGATTTTCGAATAATCAAGTTTCGCGCGGGCGATGCTATTCCAATTCCAGCACACGGATGCCGCCTCTCCTTTCCCAATCAACTTTTCCACGATGAGCTGAAAATCTTTATCCGGAATTTTTCCGATGAATCGGTTCGCGAAAGTCGCCAATAAACGCGGATGGCGGCTGCGCAAAATTTTATTGGCTATCGATTGATAATCTTTTTCATCTAAAGATTGAAACTGATTTAGTTCACGGAGAAAAAACTCCAGATCAGAATCACCGGATTTTACCAACTGCGCGTCTGAAAGAGCCAATTCAGTTATAACATGAGGGGTTAATTCTTGAAATTGGTTCAAATATTTGTATAAGACGCCGATGTATCCCGTTCCGATCAAACGCTCGGCGAATTCGTAATCGAGATTCAATCCTTCGAAATTTTGGAAATCTTTTATTATCTTGTGCACAATATCCTCATTAACCGATCCTGTCATGGCTCGAAACACGTCGTCCTTATTTAAACCTTCGAAATGATGCAATGAGGCGTATGTTCTTTTGGGAGAGATCCCTTCCAATTCCAAATAAACGGCTCTCGGCAATAAATCGAAATGCTTGATATTGTCCAAAACTTCTACGGCGCCATCGTTGCTAATTAATCTTTCAGCGAATTTTGCGTCCGGTACAATTCCATAAGATCGACAAGTTGTTATGAGTATTTTAAATTCTCGATTATTCCATAATTTTTCTTCAAGTTTCTCTTTGTCAGCGTTATCGCCCAATTCATCGATGTTCCCGGCTAAAGCAAGATAATCTTTATCGAATATCTGTTCGACGATCTCTTTCGGAATTTGCCGGCCCCATGCCTTGGCGACTGATTGAAAAGAATCAATTATTCTGCCCAACCCCCATTGATCCTCATTATAATCATTAATCACTTTTCTTAAAATTTTCTCTCCGTCAACATTTTTAAATAGTGCCGCGCTTCTCAATGCCACTGCGGCTCCGCTATCAGTTTCACACAGGGTATCGGCTATTTGCTGATGGTATTTGGGATCAATCAAATCTAAGCTGTCGCAAATTGAATAAAAATTTTTATTGGAAAATAGTAATTCGAGCAATTCCTCGACAGTGATGCCAAGCGCGTCCTTTTTTATAAATAATAGGCGTATGTATTGATCAATCGAATACCTGGAGATAATTTTATCAATCACCGTTTTTCTGTCGATCGAGGGAAAATATTCTATATATTCGAGAATTACCGGCCAATCCAAATCTTTTCTGGAAAAATTTCGGACCTCGACCAAAGACAGCAATTTCTGCTCAGATAAATCCGGCAGTTTTGATTTATACTTCAATATCTGTCGCGGAGGCACATATTCAAAAATCCATCTTCGGAGTTGACGATCGGTTATTTCATTAAAAGCATTGAAAATATTATTGATCTGAGAAGTATCGATATAGCCCTGTTTCTCAATGAATTCCGCCAAATATTTTTGCGAACGCGCGCTCAAGCCGCTGAACGCCTGCAAAAAAAATAACGCGTGTTCATGGACTCTCAGTAAAGCGGCAAAATACTGATCCTTTTTGCTGTTTGGGATCTTTTTCAATTGCTCGATAACAGAATCATTTGTCGCAGCCTCTGCCGAAAACATGGCACTGATGGCTTCATCCGCCTCTTTGGCCAATTCTTCTTGTTTAGCCTTTTTCTCTTCCTCGTATTCCTCCACTCCCGCCTTTATTTTTTCGTCAATGAATTTTTTGTCTGGCATAATCTTCTTATTATCAGGGGTTTGATTGATTACATTATAGCATAAACCGGCTCGCGCATCTAAGCGCGCCGATTATCTCGATTTTAACATTAAAAAAGGACGAAACATGGTTTCGTCCCTAATGAATAATCAAATTAAAACGCCAGCGTGAACACAAAGGAGTCGGAGCTCCACGACGTGTGAGTGTCCACATCGCCGATGTGCACGGTCAACAAGGTCGTGCCTTCCTGGATACCGCCGAAATAGAGCTTCTCCACGCTGATACTGCCTTGGCTGGACATGTCCAATAAAACGTCGTTCCAGGCGACGTTTTCCAAAATTTGCGAACCGCCGCCCGGCTCGAGAGAGGTGTACTCCAACCACATGTCGACTTTCACTGGCCGGCCGGGGAACGGATTGGAGAAATTGCCGTATCGCCAAGCGACCGCTGCACCGCCGGTCAATGTTTCCGAAAAAACAGTATCATCCAAAAATCGAACGACGATATTATCCTGATACCCGGGAATGTCGTCTTCTTTGTTCGGATCAGAGACAGTCAGCCCGATTCGCAATTCCTTGACATCATTGGCTGTGTCCCGATATCCATAATCGGTGTAAAATCCGTATAGTCTGTTTCCGACGAATCTCAGCACCCGGAATTGCCGGTCATTGTACGAGGCAAGGGAACCGAATTCATTGTTGAGACGATTGGTTAGCAGCCTTGGCAAATCGATTCTCTTAAAATAGATATTCGAACCGACAACATCATCGGTATAAGTATCATATCTGTAACTCAAAACCAAAGCGTTTTCCGTTCCAACCGTCAAGTGAGGATCTTTGACACAATTATATAACGCCGCTCCTCCCAATGGCGTATAACCAAGAACATAATTGGGAGTATAACCTGGATGTCCATCCACGTCATCAAAATACCAGCCGAGGATTGTGGTATATTTCAATTCCGAGTACCGATAGTCGTCCTCCGTGGAAAAAACGATTTTGACGGATTTGTTTCCGGATTGATCCACATAGAATTGAGCGTCCCCACCGGTAACCGATGTCGCATGGTGGTTGGAGCTATAATTGCTGGTTAGAATCGCCGAATCATAATCATAATCATACACGCCATAGTTGGCGGAAACATCCGCGTAAACATGAGCGGTTTCACTGGTTGCGTCAAACGCCCCATGAACCAATACCAAATAATCATTATCAGCAAACTCCAAATCAAGTAGCTCAATGGCAGATGAATCCCACTGAGAGACAAATTGATTTTCCGGATACCAATTATCCCCGCCATCGGTACTGGTTCGTGTGATGATGTACCTGGGCTTGACTGAGCCCTGATTGATCTTTGTTTGTGTGCCAGAATATGCGGCCACCAAATAATGGCTGACCGGGCTGACAAGCAATTGTAATTTTCCCTTAAAATTGTGATCGCAATCAGTGGTACTTAGCGCGGTGATTGCGCCTTTGTGAACCCAAGTAGCTCCAAAATCGGTGCTTCGTGAAAAATAAGGATAATGATGATTTTCAGAACAATTGGTTAAATCATTCACATTGGTATGCAGCATATACAAGGTGTTTCCATAGCGAGCGAACGAGACATGCTTTCTTTACGGAAACTGCCCGCCGCCAACCTTTGATTGATATGTCCAACTCTGCCCGCCATCAATCGAACGATAAATATAAATACCGTCATTTGCCGTGCCGGATCGATTCTCGGCAACGGCAATAATGATGCTGTCATCGGCCATGATGATGGTATCTTCGAGAATGGGAAGGTTTACCGGATCCGTGACATTGACGAAAATCGGATCTTCCATGTGCTGATACGGATGAACATCATAAGCATAAGCGTTGGCACAAAATAGAAATGCGATCAGCGCAACCAGCGTTTTTCTCATGGGGTTTCCACCTTTCCTGGCGCTGTTGATTGCGGGTTTGAAAGCGACCTGCTTTCGCCCGCGGCACATGGCACTTTACAGATCAGGATACACTACAACATCCAGAGTGTATAAATTCGAGTACTGAGTGACACTGAAAAAACTGACTTGATCATAGCCAAAATCAATGAAAATGGTAGTCGGCAAGGCATTGGCCGGGTTAACAGTAATAAAATCCAGCTCCATGTTCGGAATCAATTCTCCATCATTATCAAAATACAATTGACCGTTTCCCAAAACGATGTTTTCACCGGCGATGCCGGATGATTGAGTCTGGCCGTCAACCACGATGTTCCATTCCCATAAATTGTCTCCGTACTTCCCGAAAAAAATCATCGCCTCAACAAGTTTGTTGGAGGCGTCGCGAATATTGAATGACATCGCATAATTCGAACTGCCATAAGGATTTGCTGGATCGAACTCTTCGACCATAAAGAAATCTCTTTTGTCGAGATTTCCCGAGATATGAACGCTGGTGGTGACCGCCACGCAAATGCGATCGGTCGGGTGACAAATTTCATCGGCGATGCAATCACCGCACATTCCTCCACAACCGTCCGAGCCGCATTCGGCAAAGGCGCAATCAGCAAGACAACACTGGCCGTGGAAGCATACTTCCTTTGCATCGCAGCATTGGTCGTCGCAATCAACACTCTCGCAAGCGCACTGGCCGTCAAGGCAAATTTGATCATCTGAGCAAATACCGCATTCACTGCCACAACCGTCCGGGCCGCACTGGCGACCTTGGCACGCAGGGTGGCAGCTATCCGGTTCCACTTCAGTTTCCAGTGAAATTTCCACCCCATCGATTTCTGTCACCGCTTCAATGGTTGCAAAATCATTCAATTCAATTTGATCACCCGGATCGGCACAGTCTTCGACTATTTCATGATCACTGTCATTGACAGTGTCATTATAATTGTACAATAAATCGTCAACGGGAATGGTATCGCTTTGAGCATCGTCGATATATGACAGGTCTTTTTCCAATTGGGCATCGCCTCTCGTGGTCGACACCGAACATCCGCAAGTGATAACCGCAACTATCAGCGTCCAGCAGACACTACGACCCGTGCATTCCATGCTCCTGCTCCGTTCGGGTTCGGACACTCAGCTTGCTGAAACCTTTATTTCAAGGTCTCAACAGCCGCTAAGCGTATTTAAATGTCAAAGGACTTCATGATAATAACATAATAATTACCTGTTGGCAATCATTTTCATCTTTTATTGCCGTTATCAAATAGTCCTTGTTTTTATTAAAAAAAACAGCCTCTTGGCTGAATTTATAATTTACCAACTTAGCTAAAAAGCAAGCTGGCCTGCCAGCCGAAGCTCCGAAGGAGCGAAGGCTGGTGGGCCGGGAAGGATTCGAACCTCCGAAGGCTTGCGCCAGCAGATTTACAGTCTGCCCCAGTTGACCACTTTGGTACCGACCCATAATTTAATAGACAGTATTATATCAAATTGGCATAAAATGTCAACAACAAAGCCTATTTGTTCAACAATTCCGTTATTTCTCTTTTATAATCTTCCACTCCGGGCTGGTCAAAGGCGTTTACATCCATTAATTTTGCCAGATACATCATTTCGATCATTCTAAATTGCAGATAATAGCCGATGTTTTTTTCAGTCGCGGCGAGCTCAACGGCCGCGAAAGGCATTTTATTTTTTTGATAAGCTGTCTTTACCCCGCTGTAAATCGCGGTCATTAAACTCTCCAGGCTTTTACCGTTAATGCCCTCGGCCAAGCCGGCAAATTTTAAATTTTTGGGCAGATAAATTTCGCCCCGGCTTTTGCTGTAAATAAAATTGGTAAAAATATTTTTCGGTCCGCCGAAATAAAGCTGGGCCATGGAATGAAGGTCTGTCGATCCGACGGAAACCATCGGCGTGATGCCGGCTCTGACGACTTTTCCTTTTAAATTTTTCTTTTTGCCCAGGCTTTCAGCCATCAGCTGACGCTGCCATTTGCCGATCGACTCGTATTCGGGATTAAAAAAGAAATTATTGAAAATGACGCAGCCTCTTTTATACTGCAAATAGGTCAGCGCGGCGCTGACTAAAGCCGGGTTAGCGAACAAACCCGAGGTGCAGTCTTTAACCGCCTGCCGCGCTCCTTGGCGCAGCTCGTCAATATTTATTCCCGCCAGATGAAGCGGGAAAAGTCCGGCCGCGGAAAAAACCGAATAGCGTCCGCCCGCTGCCGCGGGAATCGGCAGCTTGTGAATGTCTTTTTTTATTGCCATATCCCAAAGCGCAGAATCCTGGTCAGTGATAAAAACGATTCGCTCACGGATATTTTTAAATTTTCTTTGAAAATGATTGACAATTACCTCCAGATTGGCAACCGTCTCCACGGTCGTTCCTGATTTGCTGGTGGCAATGATCAGCAATTCATCCGGCCGCTTGATTGATTTCGATAAAGTAAATGCCAATTTCATTTTTTCCGAAGACACAGTATCCAGGAAAATAATTTTAGGCATCCTCTTTTCATCAAGCCAGTCGAATTTGCTGTAAAGAGCTTCATAAACCGCCTTGGCGCCCAAATTTGATCCGCCAATGCCGACCAGCATGATATATTTCAAGCTTCTGCCGTCAAACCTTTTCGCCAAAGCTTTGACATGCTTTACAATATATAAATCAGCCGGCAGCCGGATTGACGATTCCGCCGAGAGATAATCTCTTTTTTTAGAAATCATTTTTAATTCATTTTTGTAGCTTGACAATTCGCCCGCGGTCTTTTCAATTCGTTTAGAATTTAATCCGCAATTTTTTTTATAGTCAAATAAAATCATATTTTATGCCCGGTTCATCATTAATTATATCACGCGTCAAAAAAAAATAAAAAGAAGCGAAAAAAACTTCTTTTTTATCAGTTAAAATCTTATAAATCATTGATCGCGCTCAGGGTCGCCTGATCCAAATACCCGGATGGCTCAATCCCATTTGACAGCTGAAAATTTTTAAGCGCATTCTCCGTAACCGGTCCGAAATATCCGGTAGCTGGCTGACCTTGGGGAAAAAATCCCAAACATTTCAACAATTCCTGAAGCGAGACAACATTCGATCCCTGATCGCCGGCTGTCATTTCGCTGAAGACAACATTTCCGCCGCAGCGGAGCGCTGCGGCCGATGCGGATGGAATATTTTGAGCGCGTAAAGACACTTGAAGCGACGTCACCGTATCGTTTCCGATAGAATTATTTCTTAAATCAAAGTCGTCTTGGCTAAAACGCTCTGATCTGCCAGAGTACAACGCCTCAGTGAAAAAATCTACCGCCGCATTGCCTACGATTTTCACGGATGATATTAAATTATTGAAAGAAAAAACAGTCAGCTCAGGCACTTTTTGACCGGCGACGAAAGTCTGAGACCTGCCCAAAAAATTAATATGCTCAAAAACTGTAACCGCGGCCTGTTCCACTTTATCCAGCAAATCAACTTCACAGAGCCGAGAGTAATCGGTCAAATTCACCTCTTTCGACTGATCCACTGACAGATGCGAATCAGCCCAAAGCAAAACGTCATTTCGCTCGATCCCGTCATACAGCAGCTTGATTTTTATCTGATGATGCCAACCGGCTTCCAGCTGAAGCGAAGTCACTTTGATAATTTCACAAGTGCTCTTGTCAACTTTTATTAAAACGTCATTGTAATCGAAGTCATTTCCCTTGTCTTCAAATTTCACCAAAATCACGCCATTGCCCTGATCTTCAATCTGAGCATAACGGCTGTTCATGCGCCTCTCGGTACCGTCAGGATTAACAATGTATAAATCGTAAGTCACTCTTTGGCAATCAGTTACGCACTGCTGGCAAAGACTCTGATCGGCGGAAACATCGAGCGACCGCTCATTGCCAAACGACATGTGGGAATCGGGCCACAGAGTGATGGCGCCGCCGACTATTCCATTGCCGGATAATCTGACTTTTATTTGATGATGCCAGCTGGCTTCGAGCTCTTTGGTAACGCTGAAAATCACATTGGCGCAATCGCGACGGTCCACCTGCACGAATACATCATTGTAATCAAAATCTTCGCCTTTATCTTCGAATTTATATAATATCACACCGTCGGAAACCTTTTCTTCCTCGACAAACCTGGTACCAGAATGTCTCTCGGTGCCGTCGGGATTGACAATGAATAGATCAAACTTGACTTTGTCGCAGTCAACGACGCACTCGACTGGCACTTCCGGTTCAGGCTCGATCTCCGGCTCTTCGATCGGCTCGATTGACTCTTCGCAGAGACTCTGGTCGGTTGAAAAATCATACGTCCTTTCATTTCCGAATGAAGTGTGAGAATCCGACCAGAGTAAAATATGTTTTGACAGCTTCCCTTGGTAAAAAATATTGACTCCTATCTGATGGTGCCAGCTTGCTTCCAGCTCTCGGGTGACGCTAAACTTTACACCGGAACAATTGCGGTCGTCTACCTGAACAAAGACGTCGTTATAATCAAAATCCAAGCCTTTGTCTTCGAATTTATATAATACAATGCCGTCCGCGACTTGCTCCTGCTGAACATAATTGGTTCCCGCGTGCCTCTCGGTACCGTCTGGATTGACAATATAAAGTTTATAAGTAATTTGGTCACAATTAACGATGCATTCCTCGGATTCGGGCAATTCATATAAAATGGTATCAGCAACAGTAACACTCGAACACTGATTCGATAATTTGGCGTAAACCTTTTTTTCTCCCGCTCCCGAACTGAGTGAAAAAGGCAAACTGCCCGATACCGGCTGAGAAGAAGCGCCGGTAAAATCGGAATTCTCGCTAAACATCACCGAAGTAGCGGTGGAATAAGACAAGTTTAACAGTACGCTTAAACTATCCGTTTTTTCAGCGCCATTATTGATTTTTAATGATGAATTCGCGCCGGAAATCGCCACGCAGGCTGCCGGAGGAACAGATCCGCCACCGCCACCGCCACCGCCGCCGCCACCGGATTTTACGGTTAAACTAACGCTCGCTTGGTCATCTTCAGCCGGCAGATTATTATTGGGAGTCGAGTCAGAATCATGTTGATCGCAGGCAATAACTTCTCCGGTATTATTAATCACTTGCCCGGCCGTGCCGCTGTTAACCGTCGCGCTCACTTCCAAAGTGGCGCTGGCGCCGCTATTAACGACTCCGACCGTCCATTCGCCTGTCAGTGAATCATATGTTCCCTGAGACGGTGTATTACCGACGTAAGTCAGGCCCGCCGGCAATAAATCTTTAATAAACACATTAGTCGCTTGACTGGGACCGGAATTTAATAGAGTTAAAGTATACTTAATCGAATTTCCAATACTTGGATTATTATTATCAATGATCTTTGTCAATGATAAATCACTGACCGGATCGACCGTCGTATTTTCATTATCGCTGTTATTGGCGGGCAGCGGATCTGATTCCGAAGCTGACACTGAAGCGCTATTCGCATAAATCCCGTCAGACAACGGTATAACCGTAATGGCAATCGTCGCACTGCTGCCATTGCTGATATTATTCAAATTGCATGTAATCATCCCCGCGGCTTCCGCGCAGGCTCCCTGACTCGGAGTGGCGCTGACATATGTCACTCCGGCCGGTAAGCTGTCAGTGGCGATCACGCCGGTGGCGTCTGCCGGTCCATTATTTAGAACGGCAATATTATAAAGGATATTTGACCCCAGGTAGATCGGATCAATGCTGTCTGTCTTGGTTAATTCCAAATCCGCGCCGCTGGAATTTATAATGACGCTGTCTTGATCGTCTTCGGCCGGAACATCATTATTCGGAGTCGAATCAGGATCTTCCTGATCGCTGGCAATCACTTCCGCTGTATTAACAATGGGAATTCCAGCTGAGCCGATATCGACTGTGGCGCTTATTTGAAGCGTGGCGCTGGCTAAACCAATAACATTACCGATGTTCCAAATGCCGGTGATTGAATCGTATGTTCCCTGAGAAGGAATATCAAAAGAATATGTCACTCCGACCGGCAACAAATCTTTCACGGAAACATTTTCCGCATTGTCCGGTCCACTATTATTTAGAATAATTGTGTATTGAATGGTATCTCCCTCATTTGGCGCGGCATTATCAACAGTTTTTGTTAAAGACAAATCAGCTGATTGCACGGTAATGGAAGCGCTGTCCTGATCATCTTCGGCCGGAGCATTGTTATTTGGGGTAGAATCAGGATCGGGCTGGTCTGACGCTGATACTTGAGCAATATTGGCAATGCTGCTTCCGGCAGAGCCTGCATCCACAATGGCGCTGATCTGCAAGATAGCGCTGGCGCCGTTAGCGATACTGCCCAATGTCCAAACACCGGTAACCGAATTATAAGTACCCTGAGAAGGAGTGTCGCTCGAATACGTAACGCCAGCCGGTAAAATATCTTTGACGGAAACTCCGGTCGCATTTCCCGCGCCGGCATTGGAAACGGTAATAGTATAGGTAATCATGTCCCCCACGTTTGGATTTGAAATATCGACAGTTTTGGTCAAAGACAAATCAGCAACGTCTCCGACTGTCGTATCTTCGCTATCTGAATTATTGCCCGGCGTCGGATCGCTTTCCGTGGCCGTCACTGAAATATTATTGGTAAAACTTCCACTGGAGGTTGGCGTGACGATTATGGTGATGGTCGCGCTATTGCCATTATTGATGGTATTCAAATTACACGTCACTGTTCCGGCCAATTCCGAACAACTTCCCTGACTTGGCGTGGCGCTGACATACGTCACCCCCGCCGGCAATGTGTCGGTCACATCAACATTGGTCGCGTCCGACGGACCGTTATTGGTGACTGTCACATCGTATTGAATGTTATTGCCCAAGGTCACCGGATCTGCCGCGTCCGTTTTGGTAATGGCGACATCGGCCGACTCGACCGTAATTGAAACGCTCGACTGGTCATCTTCGGCAGGGACATTATTATCTGGGGTCGAATCAGGATCTTCTTGATCAACGGAATATACTTCAGCGGTATTATCAATAGTAGTGCCGCCCGTTCCGGTATCAACATCCGCATTGATTTCCAAAACAGCATTAGCACCATTATTTATTGTGCCAATCGTCCATAGGCCCGTACCTGAATTATAACTTCCTTGCGACGGATTATCACTGGAATAAGTAACACCAACCGGCAAAATATCCTTGACCACCGCATTTGTGGCCGTATCCGGACCGCCATTGGAAACGGTTATCGTGTATTTCACAATATCCCCAACATTTGGCGTGACATTATCGACAATCTTAACCAAAGATAAATCGGCCGCCTGAACGTCGATGTCATCACTGTCTTGATCATCTTCGAGCGGCATATTGTTATTCGGAGTCGAATCGGGATCTGCCTGATCAGACGCTGAAACCTGAGCCGAATTTGATATTGTTGAATTGCCGGTTCCGACATTCACCGTGGCTGAAATCTGCAAACTGGCGGTCGATCCGTTATTAATCGTTCCAACAGTCCATACTCCGGAAATATTATTGTAACTGCCCTGAGAAGGCGTCGCGCTCGAATATGTCACTCCGGCCGGCAATAAATCAACGACTGATACATTGGTGGCGTTATTCGGCCCGGCATTGGAAACGGTGATGGTATAGGTAATGGTGTCTCCGACATTGGGCGCGCTATTGTCTACCAATTTATCCAAAGATAAATCAGCTGAGGGCACGGCGTCAAACTCGCGCCAGTTATACTCTGAAGTGCCGAAAGTATTTGGCGGCGGATTATCGGTCACCGCGGTATTATTTAAAAAATAATATGAGGGAGAATTATTGGTATCAAAACCGTTATCAATACCATCCGAATCGGTATCCGCTCCGACCAAAGTGGCGCTGGCGTGTCCCTCGCCGATACTGATATCCGTAAGACTGTCATTATCGGTGTCCAAATCGCGATAATCCGGAATGCCATCGCTGTCTGTATCCACCGGCACGATAGGATTCCCGCCCGCTGATTTGTCATAAGCGTCAATGATACCGTTGCCATCAGCATCACTTATTATCAGCGGCACATGGTAACTGGCCGTTGACTGACCTTCTCTAAAATCAGGCAGACCATCCCCGTCTGAATCCAAATCAAGATAGTTAGGCTTTCCTGAAATATCGGTATTGGGTAACGGTAACGGTGATGTATTCAGCGGGTCATGATACCCATCACCGTTGACATCGGTGAAACTGTCTATCTCGCCGTCTCCATCGCTGTCAGCGCCGCCGGCTTCGATGATGTCTAAAATGCCGTCATTATCAGAATCCCCGTCAAGAAAATCGCGGACTGCGTCCGAATCGGTATTGGGTATCGGCAAAGTAGACGCGCTGGCGCCATACTGAACGGCCGGCAGGCTGTCCACCTGATCGAGTAAACCGTCACCGTCCGTATCCGTGCCGGTCATATATCCCAAACTGATATTATAACCGGTCGGCGCAACGCCGCTATTGGCTTCCCTGGCATCAGGGATGCCGTCGTTATCCGAATCCACATCTCTAAAATTTGGAATTGAATCACCATCCCGATCATTGGAACTTTCCATCGCATTCAATATGCCGTCATTATCCACGTCCAAATCACAGCTGTCGATTACCGTGTCTCCATCGAAATCGTTTATTCCGACCCCCTGAATAAAATCAGGAATGCCGTCGCCGTCGCAATCAGAACCGGCAACAGCGCCGAAATTATTATTTTCATCAAGCTCCCCCATCGAAGTGAAAGCCGCTACCTCCAAATTATCCGTGGTCAGCCCGTAGCCGGAAGGCAAAGAAGAATCATCGATTTCCAAAACAAAATCGTCAAGAGCCAAAAATTTGAATGTATAATTTCCGCTAACATCGGTAACTTTTGATTGAATTAAAAGATCGAGGCTGTCCGCCAGTCCATTGCTATTTAAATCTTTGTATAACCGTACGGTAACATTGGCCAACCCCGGTTCCCCGCCGTCCAAAACGCCGTCCGTGTCCAAATCATCCCAGACCCTTCCGGTAACCGTGTTGGTAGAAGTAATCTGGAAGTCTATTCCTTCCGGATCGCCGCAACCCGGAGCCAAACTGACATTGCCGGTAATAGTTGGAGGGTTGGTGTTGTAAATAACCTGCACTAATTCATTGGGCACGCCGCGCGTCCCCCACATTCGACCATCGCTGGAAAAGGCCATGCCTTCAATGTCATAACCGGGAATAATGCCGAAATTCGCCTGAACACTGATCGCACCAGTTAATTTATTGATGATTAGAAGCTGGTCTTCCGTTAAATGACCTTGATTGCCAATGGTGTACATTTTATCGTCGAGGGGGTTGATGCTAATATCATCCACATCGTCAAACACCCCCGTTTCATCAATGACCACATAATCCACTCCGGTACCGAATGCATTCGCGATTCTGGCGCCGGTAGCCGGATTGATTTTTATCAATAAATCCTTGCCCGGATCACGCCTGACCGTGCCGTATAAAACGCTGGTCCAAGGGTCAAATGCCAGACCGTCAACATCATTGAAAGCCAAAACCCCGAGAGAGCCGTTGCCGGAGCCGATGGGATTCGGCAAGGCGGAAAAAGCACCGGTGCTTTGGTTGATTGTGCCCAATTGACCGGCGTTGGCGCCGTATAAAGTCTGCGTATTGTAATCATAAACAATGGCTTCAACGTTGGCCGCGCCAAGATTACCCAACAAGGTCTTTGAAGAAGCTCCGAGATTGACATCCATGTATGATACCTGATCGACCGCATCACAGGCGTAATAGGCCTTTTGGAAGCCCCAATTACCGGTGACATTCCCGGAAGTCGTTGAAGCGGGAGATGTCTCCGATTGATTTTTCAAATCTTCAGTGCCGTCCGCGATTATTGAAATCAAATTGCCGATATTTAAACTGCCGCCTAGGGCGCTGATAACCGTGATTCGCAACGTATCATCGATAAAATTAGTTGTCTGCCAAATGCCTGAATAATTCGCACCCAGCGGATTGGCAAAATTAATCAAGCCGTCAATTTGGGTCTTGGTTCCGGCCTGCGGAGCATTGGTGCTTTTATTAAAAAGCAAAGTCAGCCTATCCCAATTGCTGAGAACGCTGTCCCAATTGTCCGGATCGCTGGCAACGACGCTCATTAACACGGGCGGGCCTTCAGCGGTCATTATTTCAGGATAAACCGAATATGCGTTTAATAAAGATCCATCTGATTTCACCACTCGGAAACAATATGTTTTATCGTCCGGCGCGGTATTATCCTTTAAAGAAAAATCCCACAGGCCATCCTGACCAACCGCGACCGGAGCTTGGGAATTTGTAAAATTATTCAATTCTTCGTATGTCTGATTGATAACCGCGTCAGCACCATGGCTGGGATCATTGGCATTGGCAATTAAAGCGCTGCCGTCAGCCGGTGTCGGGTTATTGCTGTAAGCAATCGCTGTCGCGGCGGTGACATCAGTGTATGAGGCCGGAGTGCCTCCACTGGGAGCGGCGCAAGTACCCACGCCTTTATCGACATATTGCAGTTTAAAATTATCACCGGCCAGAGGCAAATTAACCCCGCTGTCATGCAACAGCAGCCTCAACCTGAAATTATCATTTCCCGAAGATAATTGAGCTGCCGAATTAAGCGCGGCCAACGGACTGCCCACATTGGCGGAATCGGCATTATTAAATAGGCGATAGCCAGATTGATTCAGGGTCGGTGGAGTATAATAAATTTTTGGAGCAATCCAATCAAGAGAAAAATCCCGTCTGGATCTGGCGTTATTGGTATCTCCATTGGCGATCATCACTCTAAAATTGGCGTTACTTAATTCTCCCCCACTCCACGATCTGCCCCAATTGTCAGTTCCATTCCCAAAGGTGTATGTCGTTTCGGAGGTGGTGCTTAAAGACGCGATTTTATAGGCAGTCCAAGTTGTTCCGCCGTCCCACGACAGAGCAACGCATGTAAAAGGACTATCGCTGAGACTGTCCACCGATAAATCCTGACGCAGCTCGATGCCGTCAATGCTCGAACCGAGCGGTATATTGAAATTAAAATTGCTCCAAATGTGCTTGTCCGCTCCGGCGCTGGCGCAAGTATCATTGGTGTTCGAGCCGCTGTTTGAGTCAATGGCCGTTCCTCCTCCGTCAGCGTAAGCATTGGTGGGGCTTGTCTGATAACCGTTATTGTCTCCGGCGCCGCTGGTCACGGCCGCATTGGCCGTGGGATTTTGAAATCCGGAATCGGCAGCCATGGCTGAATTAATGTCAAATTGCAAAAAAGACGCAAAAAAAACGATAAAAGACGACAACATTACAAATATTATCTTTTTAAATCGATAAAAACTTTTTTTCAAAATTTTAATTTTAAAAACTGTAGAAAGCATTTTCCCTTTTTTTAGAAGATAAACTCAAATAATTATTCATCATTAGTAACTGTATTTATTATAACATAAAATTCAATTTATTGCTGTCGCTATGGCAGCGTCTTTGTTGATAAATATTTTATACATAAAAAGTCCTGCGCCTGGGCCTTTTTTATTTGTTTTTTTTAAAAAAAAACGTCTCGCTTCAACGAGAATCAACAATTTCACTTGTAATTCTTAATTAAAATCCAACGATCGGACTACTCCCCTGAACCGTGCCAAGCATAGCGAGGCTCTGGTTCGGGGTGAACCGATGACGTACTTACTTACCATAGAGAATGCCGCCGCAGAAAGGCCAGCTGTCGCTGTTTTAAAAAGTCCCCTCAGGGACACGGGATCTTTAAGTTTTATACTCTTTCTTTGCATTTTTCATTTAGGGTTTTGCAATTTTTGAATGGAGCCGTTGACCGGACTTGAACCGGTGACCTACTCCTTACCATGGAGTTGCTCTACCAACTGAGCTACAACGGCATGTTTTGTAAATTTCGAAACTCTGCCAATTGCCTGCCCGCCAAGGCTAGCAGAGCGTCGGCGGGAGCGATAACGTCAAAAAACCAGCAGTATTAATTATAAAATATCCGTTATAAAAAAACAATATCACCACAAATAATTCATGCCCTTGTTTTTTTTCGAAAGCTTCATTTCGACGATCAAATCATCGTATTCGCGAAGTTTTTGATTTTCAGGATTAATCCTCTTCAAAGCATTCAACGCTTCCACCGCCAAAACTTTATTGCCCGATTTAATGCTGGCATCGATCAACAAATCCAAATTGCGAGGATTATTCGGCTCGAGTGAAACCGCCTTTTTAAATGAATCAACGGCCTGATCAATTTTTTCAAGCGCCAGGCACACCTCCCCGATATCCACATGGTCATCGGCTAAATCAATGCTGTTGGAAAACACCTGAACCTTTTGCCCGTTTTCCTCGCGCACCACCTCCTCGCTGCCTTTGATATCCAATTTTAAAACGAATTTATAAGTTTCCAGTGCCTGCTTATATTCTTTCTTCTTGAAATACAAGTCACCCAGTCCTTTATAGGCTCTCTTTTCTTGTGGCGCGATACTGACTATTTCTATAAACTTCTTTTCCGCTTCTTCAAACTCTTCTCTTTTGGCGTCATCGGCGGCATCGGACAACAATTTATCAATTTTCTTTTTGAACTCCGGAGAATTTACATCTTCGGATTTAACTTCCTCGCGCTTATATTTTTTTTCCAGGTCCTGAGCCTTGCGATAAATGCTCTTCAAACCTTCCGAAAATTTGGCGAATGAAGGTAACAGGCCTTTAAGCATCACTTCCTTGCTTTTAGAAGTTTTTCTTCTCAAACGGTCAATCAATATTTTTTCTTTCACCCGCTGCTCCTTTTCCTTGGGAACGGTAGAAATATCAAGCGTCTTGACTTGCGGAATTTTTCGAATGATCAAAAAAACGATTGCTCCCAGGCAAGCGGCGATGATTCCGATTAAAATCCATGTCAGCAGCATATGTTATAAAAAAAAGATAACCATATTATCTTAATTAACCTTTGCTTTTCAGGCTATCAATTTATCCAAATTTTGTCAAAGCCAATTGGCCATTTTCACCGTTTCTTTTATATTCAAACTGGATTTGCCCACCAATAAACCAGCTAAAAATTTTTGATTGGCATATGCCTTAATATTTTTCGAATCGACGCTGCCGCCGTAAAGAAAGTCAACATTTTTATCAAAAAATGTTTGGCCGGATAAATTCACGATCAGATCACGAACAAACTGATATACCCGATTCACTTCGTCGGCCGAACAATTATAACCGCTGCCGATGGCCCAAACCGGTTCATAGGCCAATATCAATTTGGTGGGTTTGACCAGATTGAGCGCGGTTTTAATCTGTTCGACAATCACTTTTTCCCTGTTTTTCAGCTGATTTTTTTTCTCGCCAAAGCAGAGTACTGGAGTTAATTTCGATAAAACCGCTTGCGCCATTTTTTTATTTATCAATTCGTTCGATTCCCCAAGTTCAATCCGCCGCTCCGAATGGCCGATGATCACATAGCGGCAGCCGAGTTCCTTTAGCAAATCACATGATACTTCACCGGTGTGAGCGCCCGACGCCCAAGCCGAGCAATTTTGAGCGGCCACATCAAAGCCAAGCTGTTTGATGGCTTTGAGCATCGGAAAACCGGGCGCGATCGCCAATTTAAATTTCTTATCGGCCAATAATTTATATTTTTGAGCCAAAGCCACGCTTTGTCGAAAACCAAGATTCATTTTCCAGTTGGCGATGAATAGTTTTTTCATATATGAATGTATCGATGAGAATATGCGAATTATGCTAATGATACTAATTTTGCCAATTCGCATAATTAGTATTCATTAGTACATTGGCATCGAGACAATTTACAAATCTAATAATTTTTTAAACTGATCCCCGCCGTCAAACGGCCCGATCAGCGCCAGATTAATACATTCGGTGCGAAAAATTTCCTTGGCCGCCTTTTGGATGTCTTCGACCGTCACTTGGTCAAACAGCTTGAACTTATCTTCCGGTGAGAGCGATTCATCGGTCAATATTTCCTGCTTGGCGTACCATTCCGCCAGGTCGGACGAATTTTCCAAATGCAAAATAACCTTGCCTTTTATAAAATCTTTGGCTTCGCTAAGCTCTGTTTGGCTGACGCCTTCTTCGCTGACTTTCTTAAGTTCCTCCAAAATAAGCTCAATGGACTGTTCAATGCGCTTTGTATCCAATCCGGACTGAATTACCAGACAACCGGTATCTTGATAAATATTGATGTAGCTTCTTATAAAATAGCACAAGCCTTGTCGCTCGCGGATATTAATGAAAAGTCGTGAACTCATGTTGCCGCCTAAAATGACCGCCAATAAATACAAGGCGTGAACTCGATTATCTTTATAGCCGTATCCGGGAAAGCCAAACGCCAACTGAGCTTGTTCGGTTTTTTGGTTTTTAATTTTCAGCCGCGGCTCACTTTGGTTAAACTCGAACGGCTGAAAATCCGGAATTTTATCGGTTGATTTGGGAAAAGTGAAATATTCCCGGACCTTAGCCAAAATATCGTCGGGGAAATTACCGGCCACGCAGATGACGGCGTTGTTTGGCTGATAAAATAAATTCTTATAATCCAAAATATCTTGGCGACTGACATTTCTGATTACCGATCGCGGACCGCTGATTTGCCAGCCGAGCGTATTGCCGTCAAAAACAACCTGCTCCAGCAAATCCTCGATATACATCATCGGATTATCTTCGTACATGTTGATCTCTTCGATGATCACTCCCCGCTCCCGATCGATTTCGGTTTGGTCGAATTTAGAATTCATGATCATGTCCGAAATTACGTCCATTGCCAGCTCAACGTGCTGATTATCGACTTTGATGTAATAGGCGGTCCAATCTTTCGCCGTGCCGGCATTGAATTCGGCGCCGACTCGATCCAGCGCCTTTGAAATATCCAGCGTGGTCGGGCGCTTAGTGGTGCCCTTAAACATTAAGTGTTCAATAAAGTGGGAAATGCCGTTGATTTTTTTGTGTTCATGCCGAGAGCCGACGCCGAAGATGACCATCACGGAAACAGCCTGAGTGCTTTTATTTGGGACTAAAATCAATTTCGCGCCGGAAGGCAATTGATGCAGTGTTTTTTTCATATACCATTATTATAAGGAAAAGGAACAAAAAAAACAATGAAACCCACCAGCAATGCCGGCGGTTGTTATCTTGCAAGACATTGCATATTGACGAATGCTACGCTCGGGGGCAGCAAAGGGGGTTTGGGTGGGCTTCATTGCCCGACGCGCGATGCATAAACGCAATCGTCGCCACGCATTTGAAGCCCCCCCCCAAAAAACTTTTGTCCCGACCTGTCGGGATCGCCGCAAGGCGAAATTGGAAAAATGCACAAGCTAGCTCCTCTCGCCTGACACTGGGGGTGAAAAATTTTAATAAAAAACCAAGAATATGATTCTTGGTTAAGTTACTTTAGATTTTGGACTTTCGGCGCCGGGGCAAAAGCCACAGCGCCAGCAAGGTCAGCCAGAGCGGCTGGCCAACGCCTTGCCCGACTTGGCAAGAACTTTTATGAACACGCTGGATTTGATCGACAGGAACATTCACCTCTTCTTCCAGCGTCAACGAATATCCGTCCAGGAACCGGCCGGTGCAGGAAACAATATTCGGTCCGGATTTGATCATATTGAACATGAAATCATACTCGCGGCAATCCAAGAAGTCATAAGTGACCTGGCCATCATGCTGAAATTCGATATCATCCACTTTAAGTCTGACTTTCATTCTTTTATCGCTGATAGCGGCGCCGCTAATCTGACAATCGACATCGGTTAAACAGCTTTTATCGAGCGAGTAAATCTCAATCTCGATTTTTTCCCCGGCTAACGGAAATCGCGGGGCGATCGCCATGACAAACCTGTGATTGGCGTCTTCATCTTCAGGAATATGAATTTTCGATCCGATTAATGTGACCACGTCCGACGCTTGATCGCCGTCGGCGCTGGTGGCTTGGCAGCTGTACGCGACCATCCCGTACGGATCGGCTGGCGCGACCGCCAACACATATTCCCCTTCTTTTTCGTAAAACTGATCGTACCGCTGTTGACTCTCCTGATTAACGCACCACAAGCTGTCGATCAGTTTGGTGGCTGTAATCCGAATCGGCACAAGATTTTGCCCATTCTCGCAGAAAATTTCAAAGGGCGTATTTATTTGAAAGTCTGCGGTGGGAGTGATTGAACTCGGATCATTTGTATATATCACATAATCAGAATCAATATTTGATTCTGCCCATAATCTGTTTCCAGTTAATGTGGGATCTCTTAAATTAGCATTGTTTATTACATTTATCTTTTTATCAGGGAATAACTTCTTTAAAGTCGCAAAAGTTCTTGCTGCCTGTTTATCATCTGAACGCCCCCATTTGAATTCAAAAGCAATTATTTCATTCGTGCCTTCAATCTCTGCAACAAAATCAATCTCTTTTGTAATAAAGGTATTAATGCCTTCCACATATACAAATCCTGTTTCAAGATCAATGTATCTGCCGGCATGTTCTTTTCTTACGATTACCGGGTCATAAGGCGTTTTAATGCCTACCTGCAATGGAAATACCTGATTAAGATTTGATTTAGAGGGAAAAAGCACATAAACATTGTCAATCCGCTCAAAAGCTCCAGCTGGCTTTAATATCATGTCAGCTTGATTAGCAGTTGCCCTGGCAAAAAGCGAGGCAATGCCTTCTCTGATATATGCAACATCTTCGCTTAAAGTTCCTGAAAGTGTTAGTTCAGGATCTGTATCATAATATCTGATTAAATCAGTGGCTGGAACATGATCAATGTCCACTTCTTCACCAAACTCCTGCAAAATGTGTTCCTGGATCCTTGGCAAGTCATTGCTGTTTTTAATTTGTTGTTTTACATCAATAACAGCCTCATCAATTTCATCCATAATTTCTTTTAAGCTTTCATCAAATTTGAACAGCGGATCAACTCCGTCAGAAAATGTTTTTAATTTCAGGGAGAACGAATTGTATTCGCTTGATAAAATATCCTGATGAAACTCATTATTGTCAATTCTCAAGCTTCCTCTGGCAGCCACTTGCTGATAGCTGATATAGTCAATTGCTCCTCTGGTACCTTTTTCATTTTTTACCAGATTTAACAAATTGCCATCAGCCACAAACCTGACCATTTTGTTAGTGATAAACGGAGTCAGCGCGGCAATTGAGGCAAACGCTCCGGCCTGCAAAAATTCTTGCTTTTCTGAATCAGAATTCAACCGAATAATATTTAAATCCAGCTCCTTTTGGGCGTAAATGCCCATATTTATAATTGCCTGAAAAACATCAATTGAATCGCCTACTACAGGAATAAAACCCGCTGGCAAATTTAAAATATCTCCAGTGGTGCAAAAGACATCGGAATCATTCTCACACACACCAGAAAGCGCTCCCCAATAAAACCGTCCTTTTCGGTATTTTTGTGTTGCATAACGCTCATGGTCAAGATGAAAGCTTGATTCCAAAGTGATGATATTATTTATCACTTCCCCAGTTTCAATCCGGACATGCCAAATGCCCTCATCTAAATACAATGTGTTTCCAGAATAACAAGGGATGTGCGTGCCCTGATTGAATAAATAATAGACATTTCCTAGATCTTTCGCTGCATAAATTTCGATTGGGTCAGGATTGCCCATGTCGTAAAAACAGCTCAAAGTAAACGGTCCTGCCCCGCCGTTAACCTTAAATACCACGAAATCATGGGAAGGAAGCTCAAGTGAAATAATATGCTTGCCTTGCTCTTGATTTTCAAAAATAACATCCAGATCAAAAATGTCAAACAACTCATAAGGCTTAACAACATTAATATTGATGAAGCCCTCGGTTATGCAACTATTTTCTTTATGGACAATGCGCACAAAATACACGTATTGTCCGTAGTCATTAAAAGTAAACTCGTAATCTGGCACAAAGGTAATGTCAGGAATTAAGCCTCCATCAATAAACCATTCAAAATGATCTACATCATATACAAAAAATCCCTTAAGCTCCAAGGTTAATGTTCGAGTCAGAGGAAAACGGTCTGCTGCTCGATAGATTGTTTGATCAATACCAACGCCAAACTGATCACAAACCGGGGCAATTAGTTCAACGCACTCGGCATCGTATTCAATTCCGCCAAGGCAAACCTCATTCTGAGCGCAATCTGTTTCCAGAGATGTCGCCTGTCCCCAGCTGTCATAGCACCAGACATTGCCGTCTTCCGGATTGCAACGCAAACTGACGCATGCTTCATAACACGGCAGGCAAGCTGCTTCGGAACATCCGCATTCGCACAAGATAATAAAAGCCACATAGTCAATCGATTCTTCATAGCACTGGGCATCGCTGCAGCCTCGAATATAGCCGGAATTTCCCACCGCGATATTACCATCGCGGCAAAAAGCGACATTGGTATTGATTTCATCGGTGCCGCAATCATCGAGCAATTGATAATACTGGCTGTTGTCAACAGCGAAACATGCTGAATCAGCGCAGCCGCGCTCGATATTGATATTATCAAACACAACCTTGCCTTGATGGCAGTAAGGAAGAGTTGAGTGGAACTCGCTGGTTCCGCAGTCTAAATAGTCGCAGCCGTCGCACGGCAGACAATCGCCGTCATCACAGCCACAGGGGCAAACAAATTCCGCAAAATAATCCTGAATCGGGTACTCGTGGCATTGAGCGTTTTCACAACCCCTGACAATGTGAATATCGCCAAAAGTTGCGTTCCCATCGCTGTTGCATGACTTAACACCGCTGATTGTCGTATCCTCGCCACATGCCATTAAAATCTGCGATTCGCTGGTTTCATCTTCATAGCATGATCCGCTCGAGCAACCTCTGAAAATTTCGACGTCATCAAATACAACGTCATCGTTCAAGCAATACGGCATGGTTGAAAAAGAGGTATCAACACCGCAATCAGCGATTGCCTCAGCGTTGATCGAAATTTCTTGTTGGCACGCTCCGTCAGCGCACCAGCGATCGGTAGCAGTAGTGTCTTTCATTACATTGTTTCCGCTGCAATACGGCTCTCCCTCAATTTCTTCGCTGTAACCGCAGAAGGCGGACTGCCAATCAGTATCACAGCCGCCGACCGACACGCAAGTGAACGCCGTATTTCCGGCGCAGTAGCTTTCTCCCAGCGCGCACTTTTCATCGCAATACTGGCATGGCCTGATTTCCGTGTAAGACGGCTGGCCGCAAAGCAAGTCGTCGCACTGGTACTCCTGAGTATCATCCGACAAACAAACCTGCGCCTGATAGCAATCGAATGCCGGCACGCAGGCCAAACATTGATCAGTGTCCGGATCGCAACCGGCTGGGCATTCCACCTGCACCTGCTCGTAATTATATTGAAAGCACCAGCCGCAAGCGCCATTGGCGCAACAGCGGGTGGAGTAACTCTTCAGCTTCACCAAATCTCCGGTCTCCGAGCAGTACACGGCGCTGATCGTGGACGTGCCGCTGGCATTGCCGCAATCTTCAGCCAGATACTGCGGCTGATTGGCAGAATTGTAGCACCATAAATCATTATTCAGGCAAGCGGTGTACAAACAATCGGGATTTACGCATTGACCATTCGCGCATTGCTGGGAACATGTTTCCAAGTAATACGAACTGTCATGCAAACTGACATAGCATTGACCAGATTGACAACCTCTGTTGGTTTCATGCGCGATTGCCCAACGCTCGATTCCATCGCAGATGAATTCATATTCAACTTCTTGCAGTGCTCCGCAGTCCTGCCCGATATACGTTCGAATGCCGGCGCTGTTATGGCACCACAAATCATCCAAGTAACAATCTGTGTATGCGCATTCGGTCGCGGACGCGCATTCACCGAAGCTGCAGCCGTAAAGACAGGTCTGCTGATTGGATTTGTAATAGTAGCAATTGTAGCTGTCGTACAAGCAGTCGTAGGCCACGTTGCCGTCGCAGAGACTGCCGAACGGATCACACTGATTGGGAAAAATACCGCAAGACTGGGATTCGGCCGGCTTACCGCTGGTCGTGCCGCAATTATGCGAATCGGTGCAAACGCGCGTCTGAAAGCAATTGGCGCAGCTTGACCAGTTCGTGCAGCTCCAGGATGGCTGACAGACGATATCAATATGAAAAGAATCAACGTTATACAAAGTGGCGGCACCTTCCAATTTCACATAAATCTCCACCTTGACTCTGCCCAACTCCCGGGCAGTGAAACAAAAATCATCATCGACCCAATCTTCATCCAATTCCGATAACGTGAAATCAACGCCGCAGTCATCATCATTCCAATCCACGTCAGCTCCGCTGCTGTAGGTGTAAACCGCATCGATGTCATACGAATCGGAACTGCTGTCGTTTTCCAGCTCGATTTCAAAACAAATTCTTTCTCCGACCTCAAAGACATCGTCTCCGTCACCGATTTCTTCCCAAATATCTTCATCATACAAATCAATATCGCTCTCGACGTCCGAATTGGTTGCTGAACCAGCGATCTCAATCAAAATGTCCTCGGAGTAAGAAATACTGGTGCTACCGTCTGAAAATTGCCATCCCGGACAAAGCTGAACATGAAACATCATTTCAAAAATGTGCACTCCGTAACCACTGGGAGCGTTCGCGTACGCGTAAAGATGATACGAGCCATCGCTGGCGATCCCCTGCGTGGCCGCGTCGATCAGACCGCCGCTTTCATTATAGACACTGCCGCTGATGGTGGCGCAAGTGATGCCCATTTGGATAAAGTAAAATGCGAAATGGAAAGTAATTTCTTCTCCGGGAGAATATTCCGCTGCGGCTGGTTCAACAACGATAAAATCATAACCGGCCAAACTCTGGGAACTCTTCAAAATAATGAAAAGCAGGATCACTGTGCCGGCGACCAATCTTCTCATGGCCTAACTCCTCTCCATGATCGATTGTCAAGGTGCGAGCCGATTTGGCCAACACTGAATTTAACCATATTAAATCGAAGTCTTGGCCAAATCAAGGTATCTTACACAAAACCGCGCCTTTTATCAAGTTCAAAAAAAAACCGAGCGCGCGCTCGGCTTAAACAGTTAAAAACGTCATTTTTTTAAACGCTTCCAACATAAATTTGATGGTCAAATTTTTTATACAACAAACTCTATCGCCTACTGCCTATTGCCTACTGCCTACATTAGCTGCGGCAACTCCTCCGCCTTCTTGATCTTGCCGGAAATGATCGACTCGATGGTTTTAGTACCGAATTTATGGGCATCGAGATAACCTTCCATGGCCGCTTCGGCCAGCCAGCCTGAATCCAGCCAGTCGAACAGCCATTGATTGGCATACTGCGGATCGAGCTGATCCATACCGGCGCCGATCGATGCCAGCCACATGCGGTTAAATGTTTCTTGCGCGCCCACCGGCGGAGCCATGATAATCGGAATGCCGAGTCCGCAATAAAAAGACAATTCACTGGGCTTGGTCCATAAAATATCGGTGGTGATCAATGCTTGATTGAATTCCTTGATGTATTGCTGAAAATCTGTCGAATAAATGATATTCGCCTTGCTTTTATCGCTCATCAATTGATGTTTTTTTAAAACCGCTTCAAAATATTTATAAATTTCATTTCTGACTCCGGCCACCAAATTTATTTTCACCAGGCCCTTGGCTATCTTATTTTTCAGTGCCCAAACGATCGCTCCGCCGATTTCACGCTGAGCGCCGGCGCCGCCGACCGCGAAAGTGATGGTCAGGGGCGCGCTCGAGGTTTTGGGCACGCAGCCGGCCGGCAAATTGTCATTGATGGTATTTGAGTATTTATGACGATAAATGTTCTGTGGATCAAGATTGCAGATCCTTCGACCCAGCGAACGCTTGAGGGTGGTCATGTTCCGGCCATCGATATTTTCTTTGGGCAGCGGAAAACCGGTTAAAAATATATTTTCTTTTTTAATACCGTATTCTACCAACCGATCAACCACTCTTTTGGTCGGCGCGAAATATTTTATCCGACTTTTTTTCGGCTCGAGCGGTGCCCAGGTTCTGGAGACATCGGTATCGGTGGCCACCACGTAAATGTCATTTCTAAAATGATGGAACTCGGCAAAAAAAGCGGGCACGAAAAACGTGGTGATCATCGGAATATCGGCGCAATTCAAATAATCGACAAGATGCCGGCCCCAGCCGCCGGCCATCAATCGATAAATCTGCTTGAGCTGAAAGGAGGCGGCGGATAAGTCGCGGCGCGGATAAAACGGATCGATTGATTGAAAATGTTTATCGTAAAAATTAAAAATACTGGTGCCCAAAGCGGGAATATGCTTGAGCCGCGACACAAATTCATAAAAAGACCGACTCCGGCGCCAGACCTTTTCATCTTTTTTGGGAATACCGGGATAATCATTGGCGGTAATGATTTGGTCGCAGGCGATATCCTTCAACGGGTAGGCGGCGCGCTGATGGCCATAACCCATAGTGACGGCGACAACCCAGGCTTGATTGTTTTTTTTGGGCATATCGGATTAAAAAATTTCATCGCTTATATTGCTTCGGCAAATTGAATTTATTAACCAAGTATTTTATAACCGTGATCAGTAACAGCGGCCACATGACCATGGCCGATAAAATCGCCAAATCGCTTCGATCATATTGAATCGCCCAGACAAAGGTATCCAGCCATAAAAGTCCATAAGCGATCGCCGGCGCGAATTCGAAGCGGCTTTCCTTTTCCTTGGTCTCTGTTTCGATAAATAATTTGTAAATTAAAACGATGGCGAAAGAGACGATCACCCAGCCCATGAAATTGCCGACCGGCACTCCTAATAATCGCGATCCCGCATGATCCGCTGCCCAAGTCCACCAGCCGGCGGAAACCGCCAGCGGATCCATGGTCAGATCCCAGGCGACCGCAGCCAGCGCGGTCAGCAAAGAAGCCGCGGCGCTGACAATAAATTTTCGGCCAAGCGGCGTCTGTTTTTTAAAACTAAAATCAGTAATATGCTCGGCCAGCTGGTAGCAAATGTAAATGATCGCCAGCCACATGATGATCACCAGCACTGGCACGCCAAGCAGTTTGGGCATCAAATAATCGGCATAATGATAGCCGCCGCCGAACATATACCCGCAGTTGACTCCGAAATATTCGGCCAAGAAGCTGATTATCAAGCTCAGCCCTAAAAATATCATGGAATTTTTCACTCCGAATTTCAGCAATGCGTGCCAGAGCACGAAAATAAACATCAAAAAAGTGCCCAACGCGATCAGCCAGATGCTGCTGACATCAATCGAAACCAATAACGGCAAAAACAAAGTTAAAATGATAAGAAACAAAACGTAAATGAAATTCCATTTTTTTATTTTTGTTTTTTTCATAAGATTCTTATAATCAGTATATCAAAAAAATTAATAATTTTAAAAAAGCAAGATTTATGTATCTTGCTTTATAAGTTTCAAATTTTGATCGGACCGCCGAGGAGAAATGCCGAAGCTAAAGCAGGTCCAGCTTCTAAGCGCCTCTTGATACGATTCGTAACAATCGACGCATTCGCTTTCGAACAGGCTGCTGTAACGTTCGGCGGCGAAACAGTTGACCGCATCGATTGGGTGGCAGAGCCGGCGACCGCACACCGCGCAAACCAATGCGCGGTCGCACTGCTCGCATAAAGAAAGATCCGTATCGACTACCGTAGCGGGTTCGGCAACCACGACAACCTTACTGACAAAACTTAAAATTATTTTTGGTGAATATCTCCACGCAAGCGTCGACCAATTGGCTTTCGTACAGAACGCCCCGACCTTGGGTGATTTCTTCGAGCGCTCGATCCAGCCCCAGCGCCGGCCGATACGGCCGATGAGACGAAATCGCCTCCACCACATCGCAGACAGCCAATATTTTCGCCGATGCGCAAATTTGTTCGCCGGCGATACCTCTTGGGTATCCGCTGCCGTCGAGCCGTTCATGGTGCTCAAACACGGCCGCGATCATCGACGCCGGGCAATCAAGGGTTTCCAAAATATCGCGACCCGCGGACGGATGAGCTCTGATCACTCCGAATTCCGCGTCGGTCAATCGATCCGGCTTGCTTAGATATTCCGCCGGCACGCAAATTTTACCGATATCATGAATCAGCGATTCCATGTGAATCAAAACGATCTCGCTTCGCGGCAGAGCCATAATCCGGCCGACTTGGTGGGCCAGCTGCGCCACTCGTCGCTGATGTCTGGCCGTGTATTTATCTCTCATCTCGATGACATACGCGACCGCTCGAATGACATTTTCAATCAAATTATTTTGCTCGACACTCGCATAAACGCTTTTTTCTCTGATCGATATCAGCAGCAGTTTCGGATCATCGGTTTCGTCCCGACAGACGCTCACCTTCCAGCGCGCGGAAAACAGTGTTTGATTTTTTCGGACATGAAGATACAAATGATCGCAGCCGTCTTCGCCGCCAATCACCTGATTCAAATCGATTTCCACCTGCGTCCGCTCAATCGGCGCCACAAAATCAAACAGGCTCATGCCGCTCAAACTGGCTGTTGACGCGTAGCCGAATAATCCATTGAGATTGTACGTGCTGGCCAAAATATTTCCCTGCGGGTCGATTACCAATATCGCTTCAGGCAAAAATTTGAACATGTCATTGAAATCGCCGTTGACTCTGCCTGGTCCCGCCATTTCCACTCCCCTCCTTTTTTGCATGTCAATGATCTGATTTCACTATAATCAAATAGTAATATCAGCCAAATAAAAAAAATATGAAATATTATTCAATTTTTTCGTGATAAAAACTTTATTTTTTTCTTATATTTCAATTTATAAAATAGATATATATTGTAAGTAAATCGCCATTTCACGCAGGAGGTTCGCATGAAAACGGCCATGTACGCTTGTTTCTTGGTGGAAAACAATCCACCCTGTCCAAGACAAGCTCTCATCGGACGCTGTACTTTCTGCCAAACCGCCGAAGAAAGTTGTCCACATATCAGCCGCCGAATGATCGGCCGGCTGGATCCGGAGGATTTGGTTCTTGGCTGGGATGAAAGCGATCGAATTCTGCTCAAACGAACGGGCTGACCGGCGGCCTGCGATTTCACGAATCGCGGGCCTCCCAAATTCATTTTGTCTCCTTGATATAAAAACCTTCCTTGGAAATCGATGAAATTTCCACTATCCCGCCAAGTTTTTTTCTAATATTAGATATATGCATGTTTAAAAGATGATCAGCCCGCTCCAGATCGCTTTTATTAAGATATTTGATAAGCTCGGATTTCTTAACGATACGCCCGCAGTTAATCAACAGATGGGACAATAATCGATATTCCGCTTTTGTCAGATGCACGGTCTTTCCCTCAACCTCCACGATTCGATTCCTCAAATCAATTCTCAATCGTCCTATTTCCGCCCAGCAAAATTTAAAATTCAAACGCGTTGACCGCGTCATCAATGAATTCACTCGCGCGATCAATTCGCTAGAGCTGAATTTTTTGCCGATCACCATGTCCGCCCCGCAATCGATGATTTCAGCAGCGAATTTCGGATCTTTTTCTGACAACGCGAATAATATCGGAGTATCGGTGACGCTTCTGATCCGCTTAATCACGTGTTTGGCAATGTCATTATCAATCGGGCAATCAAAAATTATGATATTGTAGCACTTTTTCAGACGGCCGTTAATATCGCTAATGAGTTGATTGGCGGCGCGGCGGCCGCAAACTATCATATCCGTGCTGTTTCCGGTTCGCTGAAACACGCCAAACTTATTTTCAAAAATATCGGCCGATCCAACAACGCATAATATGGACATGGAAAATTTTAATTTTTTTCTGCTAATCATTTTATCGATTCAATTAAATAATAATAAAGAAATTAAACCAAATCGACCCTAAATAAAAAATAAAAAAATGTTAAATCATTTGTATTTGTTTTATAAAAAAATTTCCATTATAATATCAATAATCTTTTTTCCGCATCAATCATATGAGAATTTTAGTAGTCGAAGATGAAAAAGACATCAGAGAATTTTTAAAAGCCGGGCTAGAATCCGAGTGCTTTATCGTGGACACGGCCGAAGATGGCGAAAAAGGCTCTTTTTTGGCCAGAACCAATGACTATGATCTGGTCATCTTGGATCTGATCATGCCCAATAAATCCGGCCAGGAGGTCTGCCGAGATATCAGGGAAGCCGGTAAAAATTTTCCGATACTCGTCTTGTCGGTGCAAACGGAGATACCGACCAAGGTCGAGCTTTTCAATATGGGCGCCGACGATTACTTAACCAAGCCGTATTCAATAGAAGAGCTGCTGGCCAGAATCAGAGCGCTGCTCCGGCGGCCGAGAGTGATTGAAAACGAAGTTTTGGAATTTGAAGATCTGACAGTCGATCCTAAAAAGCATTTGGTGAAGCGCGGACAAAAAGAAATATATTTAACAAGAAAAGAATTCATGCTTCTCGAATATTTGCTCAAGAATAAACAGCAGGTGCTGTCGCGCGCCATGATCATGGAGCATGTCTGGGACGTGGACGCTGATCCGTTTTCCAACACCATTGAATCTCACATCTTAAGCCTGAGAAAAAAAATTGATGTCAAAAGCAAACCTAAACTTATCCACACCATACCGGGCAGAGGCTACAAGCTGGACGTGAAAAGATAAAATATAATTTAAAAATGCCTTATTTAAGGCATTTTTATTTTTAAAAAAAATTTATTAAAAATTTATAATGAACTCCGTAAAATGTAATTATGGAAACTACAACTGAAAATGAATTATTGAATTTTTTGGATGAAAACAAAAAGGCGGTGTGGAATCAGGTAAAAAAATATTTGCCGGCGGAATCGAACTATCCGTATCACCGGATGATCAATGAATATCCCCATCGGCAAGGCAAATATTTTCGACCGGCGCTGCTGATGCTCTCGGCCAGACTCCACGGCGGCCGCGAGCAGGACGCCCTGCCGATTGCGGCGGCGCTGCAGATTTCCGAAGACTGGCTGCTGATTCACGACGACGTGGAAGACCACTCGCTGGAACGTCGGCACCGGCTATCACTGAATTTGATGTACGGCGAAGAAGCGGCCATTAACGCCGGTGACGCGCTGCATTTGATAATGTGGAAAATGATCGGCGATATTGCAAGAAATCACCGCGGCGATACCGGGTTTGAAATTTTTGACAAATTCAATGAAACGCTGATGACCACCACCGAAGGGCAGTTCATGGAGCTTAATTGGATAAAAAATAAAATCGTTGAAGTCTCCGAAGTTGAATACCTGAACATGGTATCGAAAAAAACAGCGGCCTACACCACCACCGCGCCGACGCAGCTGGCCGCCATCATCGCCGGTTACGGATCAATTTCAACAATGAACAAAATCGAAGAATGGACATTGCCGTTCGGACTGGCCTTTCAAATATTCGATGACGTCATGAATGTCACCGAAACATCGCAAAACCAAGGCAAAGAATTCGCCGGCGACATCTGGGAAGGCAAGCGCACGCTGATACTCGGCCACCTGCTCCGAAGCGCCGACGCCAAAGAGAAACAAACGATCACTGAAATATTCGTAAAAAACCGAGAATCAAAAACCGAAGACGAAATCAAAAAAGTGCTTGAGCTAATGCATAAATATGGAAGCATGGATTACGCGAAAAATCTGGCGCGGCAATATGCCAAACAGGCATCGGATTTATTCAGCGGATACTCAAAAAATCTGCCGGATCAATCCGCTAAACGGCTGATAGAGCAAGCGATCGAATTCGTGGTCAATCGGCAAAAATAACTTTATTTTTTATAAAACATCTGATACAATTGCTGGGCTTATTCAAAAAAGGTCGTGGGCTCAGCCAAACTAATATGCTTTGATCATCAAAGCAGCAGGAGATTAATATGAAAAATTTGATTAAAAAGCTCTTGACCAGCAAAAGCGCCAGAAACATGGGTGTATTAAGCGCTTTGGCCGTGAGCTTGGCTGGATCCGCCAAACCTTGGTACCAATAATACAAAAAATGGACACATCCACTGATAATAAAGGTCAGACGATAAAACGCATTTCATTGCTAGTAAAGAAGTGTGTCCATTTTTTATTATCTGAAATACAGCCCAAATCTAAAAATGAAGATCTAAGCAGACGGGAATTTATTTTAAACATAATCGTTTCCGGCTCAACCTTTTTATCCTTTCTTGCGTTTTTAATTACGGTTCGCGGATATCTAATATTTAGACCGAACTACTATGGCGCGCCTCCAGCCCTTCTATTTTTTATTTTTATTGGTTTTTTTTCTCTCTATCTATTATCTAGAAAAGGATACGCTCGATTGGCATCATACATTTTAATAATTATATATTTAATAGCCGCAACATACAACCTTGTGATATGGGGAGTGGATTTACCATTAGGCCTGTTAATATACGCACTAGTCATAATTATGGCTGGAATATTAATCAATACCAAATTCGCTTATGTGATCACATTGATAATATCAGCTATACTATTTTTTCTTGCTTATTTACAAGATAAAAATATTATTCATCCCGACTTATATTGGGCTGACGACTCGACTGCTAAAACAGAAGACATAATCATAATTGTCGTGACATTAATAATCATCTCAATCGTCTCTTGGCTCTTTAACCGAGAAATTGAAAAATCCTTGCGCCGCGCGCGAAAATCAGAAGCGGAATTAAAAAAAGAACGCGACCTGCTGGAAATCAGAGTTGACGAGCGCACCAAAGAATTAAAGCAGGCACAGATCGAAAAAATGACCCAAATGGACCGCTTCGCGGAATTCGGCCGCCTGTCATCCGGGCTGTTCCACGATCTGGCCAGTCCCCTGACCGCCATCTCGCTTAATCTCAGCCAGGTCAACGATGACCAAAAAGAAAATGTCAGCGAAACCAAATCGTGCCTGCAACGAGCGCTCAGCGCCAGCAGAAAACTGGAAAAATTCATTCAAGCGATTAAAAAGCAATACAGCCAGCAAGAACAAAAAGAAACATTCTCGTTAAATGAAGAAATAGAAAATTCGATTGATGTCCTGGAATATCAAGCCAGAAAACAAAAAATCAGCATTGAATTCAATGCCGAAAAAGAAATTTTTACTTTCGGCAATCCGCTCAAATTCAATCAAATCATCACCAACCTGATATCTAACGCCATTGATGCCTATGAAGGAGTCGACACGCCCGGCAAAAAAATAATTATCACGCTGACTAAACAAGATGCCAGATTTGCCATATCCATTCAGGACTTTGCCTGCGGTATCGAGCCGGAGAATCTGGAAAAGATATTCGAGCCGCTTTACACTACCAAACCGATCGGCAAGGGCACGGGCATCGGACTGACCACCGTGAAAAAAATAATCGAAAACGATTTTAGCGGATCGATCTCGGTTAACAGCGAAAAAGGCCGCGGCTCGATATTCACTATTCATGGAACGATCGAAAAATCTATATGAACATACATAACTCCATTAAAAACGGAATCGAATATCTTAAAAATGAGCAAAACTCTGACGGCTCATTTTTTGGTTTTTCTACAGCCGATGCCGACGACTTTACCCGGGCGAAAACATATCAGCCGATTTTTACCAGCGCGCTGATTCTATCCGCCTTAAACGAGCTAGACGAAAATTCAACTCTCAAGGCGGTAAAATCCGGACTGGCTGAATTTTTATGTAAAAATAAAAGCGACCACTGGTCTTTTAATTACTGGGCGCGCGATTCTAAAGAAGCCCGCTTACTGCCCTACCCGGATGACCTGGACGACACATTTTGCGCCTTGGCCGCGCTGCAAAAATATGATCCGGAAATAATTGACGGGCAAGCATTGGCGATGATCGTCGCCCTGTTGACTGCCGTCGAATCCAAAGAAGGCGGCCCTTACCGCACTTGGCTGGTTCCGGCCACCGAAGATCGGGTCTGGCAAGACATTGATTTGGCAGTGAACAGCAACGTCGCGTATTTTCTATCGTTAAATGATGTCGAACTTCCCAATATCGTGATCATGGCGGAAGACTCCATTGATCAAAAAAAATTCACATCCCCATACTACCCGACTCCCTGGCCGATTATTTATTTTATCTCAAGGTTTTATCGAGGCCGCAAAAAAAATGCTTTAATCGATTATATTTTAAAAAATAAAAAAGAAAATGGCTCATGGAACGAGAACTCCCTAGACACCGCCTTGGCGATTTCCAGCCTGGCCAATCTGGGAGAAGCGCTTAAGCCGCACCGAAATTCCGTTGATTTCATACTTTCCGCTCAGGCAAACGGAGCCTGGCCGGCACAGGCTTTCTGCATTGATCCGGCCATAGACGGCCAGACCCATTTTTCCGGAGCGAGAGCTTTGACCGGCGCCTTTTGCCTGGAAGCGCTATTTAAATTTATATCCGCCGCTAATTCAACAAAAACGATACACGTCGATGAAAAACAAATTGGCATCTACGAAAAAATCATCGCGGACACGAAAAAGATGTTCCCCGCCGATACGGAAAAAATTTCTCTGCCGGTTTTGGAAAAGATGATCCGCGCCGACCAAGACAAACAAGTGGTGCTGCTGCCTTATTATTTTTATCAATGTTTATCCGAAAAAAATAAAATCGATGACAGCGATATCGTCAAGCTGGGAGTGGCTAATCTGCTCGGCTGGACCGCTTACACCGTATTTGATGATTTTTTGGACGATGAAGGCGATCCGCGGCTCTTGCCCACCGGCACACTCTGCCTGCGCGAGCTTACCGGCATTTACCTGAAGCTGTCCGAGAAAAATAAGCAGATCGCCGAAATCTTTCATGAAACTATGAAAAATCTGGACAATGCCAATTCATGGGAAATCCAAAACTGCCGCGCGCTGGTGGTGGACGCCACCCTGCATATTCCCGACCAGTTGCCCGATTTTCAAGATTATTCCAAACTGGCCGAACGATCGCTCGGCCACGCGCTCGGGCCGGTGGCCATCCTGTTGCTGCAAGGATTTGAAAAAGAGAGCCCGGAAATAAGAAATTTGATGGAATTTTTTAAACACTACATCATCGCCAAACAGTTGAACGACGACGCGCACGATTGGGAAGATGATTTGAAAAAAGGCCACATCAGCGCGACCGGCGCCTTTCTGCTCTCTGCATGGAGAGAAAAGGTGCCAAAAAGGTCGATAAACATTAAAGCTCAGCTGCCCGCCCTGCAGGAAATTTTTTGGACGCAGACGATCATTTCGTCTTGCGATGAAATTTTAGTTCATGTCGCGGCGGCTCGACGGGCGCTGGACGAAATGAATTTTTTATCAGATAAATCGTCGATGTCGGAACTGATTGCTCCACATGAGCGGTCTGCCCAACAAGCAATGGAGACTCAAAAGAAAACTCTGGAATTCATCAAAACATACCAAAGCCAATAATTTTTTAAAAATAAAAACCGCCTTAAGTCGCGGTTTTTTTGATTAAATTTTCTTGAATCTGACCGTAAACACCGGCTCGTAATTATTGTTGTCTTTATCGGTGATCTCGACCGCCTCCCCTTTCACTAGCTTGTTCAGCGCCAAGTCGGACATCAATTCAATATCAGTTTGAATATCCGCCTTCAGGTCTTCAAGCTCTTCGAACTCTTTGGCGAAATCCTGGCGCACCTGATTTTCCAGCTGCTTTTTTTTATCGCGGGACGATTTGGCTTCCTCGACCGCGTCTTTATAGCCCGGGGTCTGTTCCAACGATTCTTTATACATTTTTTTCAATTCTTTTTGCTTGTCTTTGGCTTTTTGAATTCTTTCAAAAATTTCTTGTAGGTTCTGCATAATTACGATATTACGAATGTTATTTTTTAAATTATTACAAATTGATGGCTAATCATTAATTGTAAATTGCTGAATAACGATGGCTTTCTGGTTCGAAATTCAGCATACTCCAACATTATAGCACAAATTTTCAAAAATTGTTTAAGCTCTTCAGACTATTTTCCAAATAGTCATTCCCGATTGACAAAACATTGCTCAGTAGCTACAATCTTCAGATAACATCGGAGGCGGAGGCACTCATGAAATCTATATCCCGAATCCGGATTGGCGTAAACGGCCGGAGATATTACTTTTCAAAAATGACCAAAATCGATTTTGAAAAAGATACGGAGAATATCGTGCTCTGTAAAATCCGCGACCGGACATGGGGCCGAGGCAACACAAAAGAAGAATCTTTCCATAATGCCCGAGCTGCCATTGCCCGCGGCTATGAGCTTTCCCGAAAACCCGCTCACTTGTGCGATGATAATGAGCTGGAAATCAGAAGCCGGATATTTGGGCTGATCGACTTGATCGCCATGGGAAAAGACAATGCTCCTGCTTGTTGCTGGGTGGCCGGGGAATTGATCAAACACGATGGGTTGTTCTACTTTAAGCCAATATCGTCCGATTACGGCGGTGCCAAATGGCATATTTCCCGTCGCCTGGCCGCCCAATCACGCCTCTTCGGCCAATATTTCCGCGCTAAATTCAAAGCTGATCGAGCCGGACGGCCAACCGGCATGGCGATCGAAGTTCAGTCGCCGCTGCCAAAAGGAACAAACTTCTCCAAGTATTAAAAAAGCAACCGACACTCGGCTGCTTTTTCATTTTATATTATTCAGTGGTCATCCCGTCAAATTCCGCTTCCTGCGCCATGGCTTCTTCTTTGGTCGCGCGCACGATTTGGTCCTTATGATGCGCCGGTGAATATATGGTGTACAGCTTAAGAGGCTCAGCATTTGATGTGTTTATGACATTATGCTGAGCGCCGGACGGCACCACGATGGCTGAGCCGTCAGTGACTTCATATTCATTGCCGTCAATAATGACTTTGCCAGTTCCCTTTTCAAACCGGAAAAACTGGTCATTGTCCGGATGCACTTCCATGCCGATTTCTTCATTTGGCTGCAAAGCCATCAAAACCAGCTGGCTGTGCTTTGAGGTGTATAATACTTTGCGGAAATTTTCATTTTCCATCGTGTCCCGCTCAATGTTTGCGAAGAATCCTTTCATAAATTTTTTGTTAATGATTAGGCTATTTGATTATAGCATACTGAACAAGCGAGACAAGCCGAGATAAGTTTCTGTTGATTTACTTTTACAAATGAAAAAAGACTGCAGGGGAGCGATCTGATTTTTTTGCGGGGCTACAAAATTATAGGGTGGTGGGTGGGGTTAGTTCTGATTATTTTTCAAATATTCTTTTATTCTATCACGATCTTCGGTTTCTTTATCACCTTTAAAATATAATTCAATAAATTCAATACATTGTTTCTGCTCAAAATAAGAATAAATAATGCGGAGCGAGGTTCCTTTCAAATATCTACAGAACAAGCGAGCTTTTATAATGCAAAAAAGTTTAGTTTGGGTAATGATGTTAAAATGTTTACTATTGCCAAGCGGAACAACAGAAACCACATTGCAGAATTCTTGCAAGTCATCGGGGAGAGATTTATATTTTTTGCCAAGCCGCTTGAATTCTTTTTGAAATTCGGGAAGCTCATTAAAGTTTATCGTCATAGTTTCTTACGGAGTATCGCTCGTCGCGGTAGAAAACGCTCTCGTAAGAAAGCGGCTTGCCGTCCTGCGCAGATTTCCAAGGAATGTCCTCGTGTGAATAATTTTCTATTTCCGCAGCATTTTTGTCTGAAAGACGAGCAAGTACATCATCAATGTGCTCAATTTCTCGCGCGGAAAGAATATCGAGATTAGGACGTTTTCGCGGCAGATACTTTTTTTGTAAATACTTAAAATACTGACTCTTTACAGCTTCTAACTCACCCTGCGTCTGCATTTCCTCTATAATTGTGCCGAGCTCGATAGAAGTGGGACCGTGATGATTTTTGATATAAGTTGCACCCATTAAGTTTTCTTCAAACTTCTCGTAGTAGTCAAAATCGATAAAATAAAGAAGTTTATGCAAAACTGTTTCACCAACATTTGGCTTGCCACCAACCTTATTCAAAACATAAAGCAAAACCTGCTTGAATTTATCAAGGTTTTTTTCTGTAACGCGAATCTGCAAGTCTTCAGTTTTTTTTACCGATTCTTTTTCAATGGCAACACTTCGTTTTGGTTCTCTGGCAGCAAGAAAATTTTCAAGCGGCATGTCAAAAAGAGCCGCCAGCTTTTTTGCTTCGGAAATCGTAAGCTCTCGCTCCCCGCGTTCAATCTGTAAATAAGTGGGACGAGACATATCAAGCTCTGACGCAAGATATTCCTGTGTCATATTTCGCTTGGTACGTTGATGTTGGATAAATTTTCCAAACATAATTAAATTTTACTTCTTTCTTTACGATTAGCGTGTATTTGTTTGTGTTTTATTATTTTTATTACCCGAATATTTTTAGGTGTATCCTTTCCGCCTTCTGCAAGTGGTTTGATGTGGTGCACCTCATATCCACGTGGTGGTTCACCGTTTTTATAACCACGTTTTTCTAAAATTTTCTTTATTTTTTCGTGGTCTGCTTTTCGTTTTCTATCCATAGTGTTAATGGAAATTATTTAATAATACTTACACCTCCATTGTAAGCGATGTAGAATTTTTTGTCAAGAGTCATGTAAAGAAAATTATACACACCCTATTCCAATTTTTACTTCCCCGATTTAGTTCGGTTATCTTGTTTGCATAACATTTGGCAATTCTCTGCGGTTGTTTTTCCGCCCTCGTGCCAAGGCTTAATATGGTCGGCTTCCATTTCTTCAATTTCCCATTTTTGTTTTTCTTTCTTCTCTTTTTTGCACCAAGGGCAAACACCTTTTTGCCGCTCGTATGCTTCCCGCTTCATTTTGTCGGTGAACGCGCGAATAGAAAGGTGTTTTTCTTCTCCTGTGAGTACATAAGGATATATGCCAGATTTTTTTGTTACATCCTCATCCTGCATTAACTTGGCAATTTCGGCTTCTAGTTTTTCGGCGTTTAGCTTCTTTTTTTTGAATTTGTTGTATAATTCGCCCCAATTTACGCTTGCCATTTCTTTTCGGTAATTTGGAAAAGTTTTACGCACCCACGCAATGACATCTTGGAAATATTCCCACAACTGATTAGCATTTTTGTTGTGCTGATGCTTCGCCATGTAATCCGCAACTTCGCCGTTGTTTATCCATGAAAGCGCGGCTTCTAAATATTCTTGACGGATTGGAGAACCGCTGACTAACTTTCCGCCGTCGGTCGCTAAACGATATGCCGCACACTGTGTTTTGCTAAACTTCAATTTAGCGTCAGAAAGCCACGGCCCTGTGTAAACCGCATTACGAATTTCTTGGTCGGTTAATTTTTCACCGGCTATATTGATTGTTTTAAACCAATCTAATCTTTCCTTATCCGTACCTTCACAAAAGTAAATCATTAATTCATAATCCAAAATCTGATCTTGTTCTTCAGGTGTTAAATTATGGAAAAAACGATTTTCGAGCGAGAAGTCACCATTCACATACTGCCCAATACTGATGGTACGTTGCTGACCGTCCAGCATTTCATAGCCACCGTCTTCGCGAACCATCCAGTACATTACGTTGAGCGGGAAGTTTTGCTTAACGGTTTCAATCACGGCATTGCGCTGTTTTTCATTGTACACAAATTCTCTCTGATACTTTGGGCGAATATCAAGCTTACCGTCATAAGCCACGACACCTTCTTCGGCGCTATCCTTGTAACCGGCGATGACTTTGCCAATTGGAATTTGATGAAGCTCTATTTTCATATTATTTTTTAACTTTCTTATTTTTTATAATAATTCTAAAATAGGTATATTTTCCATTTATTGATAAGTCTTTATCATCATTACCTTTTCGAAATCTCACTATTTCAAACTGTTCAGGATTATATTTATCGATAAAAGTGATTGGTACGCCAATATACCCAGTGTAATCATAGGGAATATCTGTGTATTTATTTACATTGATTGCATTATAGTTGTCATATTTTGGATACTCTTCGGGTGTATATTTTTTGTAAAGAATGATATCTTCCTTGTGTTTTTCAACTTCAAGATTTGTAAACCAGCATGATGTTGAGACTCGCGCAATTTTTTTGCCATCTTTATCGACATGGTGAAAATGTTCCCAATCGTCTGGTACAACAAAAAACATACCTACATTAAAATTGGTATAGCCAGTGCGGAATTTATTCTCTTTAATTAATTTAAAAATCTCTTTATAAGTTAGGGCATTTGTATTACCTATAATCAAAAACTTTTTTTTATATTTCACAAGCTGGGCGACATACTCACGGAATAGTGAAAATGGAGGGTTAGTCACGACTATATCGGCTTGCTTGAGTAGCTCAATACACTCGTCACTGCGGAAATCACCGTTACCACGCAAGGGGGTTGCGATGTTTTTCTCATGCTTTATTAATTGTTCAACGTCTTCGAGATTTATCGCGCCATCGTTGTTAATATCGGATACTTCATTTATTTCAATTTTGTAGGGCTCTGCGTCTATAGGCTTTATAGATTTCAACCCCTCCATTTCAAACAAGGGCAACTGTCTACCTGCAATCGGTGATTTATTGTAACTCGTTGTGATGAGTTTCTTGAGTCCTAATGCATTAAAATTGGCAGCGAAATACTTGAAAAAATTACTTTCAAAAGGATCATCGCAATTACAGTACACAACCTTGCCACGGAATTGTTCTTTGTAGTATTTAAGCTCTTTTTCAATGTCAACGAGCTGGGTATAAAACTCATCATTCTTCGCACGGCCTGCCTTGTGTAAGTGTTTATGTGCCATAATAATTCACTTTCTAGTGATTAAATCATACGCTAAACTGGCGAGCGATATATAATGAATTGCTAAATTTTTGTCCAAATCACGCGCTGGCGTATGCGCTTTCTCATTTCGTAAAAATTGAATAGACATATGTAAAAATTTTACGCCCTCAAAAAAATCTTTCTCAGCTTGCTCTACAGGCTGATGGCCAAAAATTTTTTCATAATTTGAACTGTTAAAAGCGTCCGTCGCTTTTTCTTTTCCAGTAATATCTTTTAGTTTTTTTCTAACAATTTTGTATGCTTCTTCGACTGCATTGAAATAATGCCCGCTATTCAATAATTTTTGGACATGATCAAAAATATCTTTTTGTAAAGTAATGTTAATATTGCCATTTTTAAAAGTAGCTTTCGATTTACTATCTTTTGGCTTACTCTTTTTCCCTAACAATTTGTCAACTATCTCTTTGGCGGCCTTTATTCTATCTTCGGGAAAATCATCACGGGAAAGTTCATCAATCAAAATTTGACTTTCAATGTATTCAATAAGTTTTAATATAGAGTTTCCTACCGTTTTATTGTCTGCTTTTAACCATAGACCACGCATACGATTGGCTTTTGAGCCGCTTGCGTAATTGTATTTCTGAGTGTAAATATCTAGTCCAACATCGTCTCTGAAAAATTCACCCATTGTTCTGTCAGAAAAATTTAAAACGTAACCACCGCCCATTTGAAAGAGCTTTTCAAGAATCTGTTTTTCAATTGTGGTTAGTTCTGCCATGTTTTTTTATTTTATTAAATCATCAGTGCCAACATTTAGAACATTAGCTATTCTTGTTAGCGTTTCAATGAGATTTTTATTTATTAATTTTTCTCATCACGCAATTGAAAATTTAAATAATTTAATCCAAATCACAATATAATCAAGTCTAATTTTACTATAAACGAAGGGAAAAGTAAAGCTAAAATTGTTTGACAAAACTTTCTTTATCCAGTATAATATTTGTAGTTTTTGAAATTTTTAAAATTATAATTTCTAGTTTCCAATTTCCAATTTCTTACATTCGGGGATCGTCTAATGGTAGGACTCCAGGTTTTGGTCCTGGCTATCGGGGTTCGAATCCCTGTCCCCGAGCCACGTCGTTCGCGAACGACGTGGCGAGCCAGACGACCTTGCGGGTCTTTTTTTATTTACAGGGATGAGAACCCCGACGATAAACCGGTTCGCCTGTCCGCCGAAGCCCGAGCTAGCGAGGGCGTAGGCGGAAATCCCTGCCCCCGAGCCAGCCTTCGCTGAAGCTACGGCTGGCAAGCCAATAAGCCTTCTGGGCTTTTTTTATTTTAAACGATATTGTCTCCCTCCCTGCCAATTGATATAATGTATACAGCAGCTAAAATTTAATATATACAAAATTTATGGACTTCTTCAAAAAACACAATCTGACCGCCGCGAATATTTTCAAAATCGCCGGCGTCGCCATTGTCGCCATTTTCTTGCTGGTGGTCGCTTTCCGCCTGATTGGCACATCAATTAATACTGTCTTGAAAAACAGAGATTACGGCTATGATGTTTACCCTCAAAGCTCCACCGGATACGATTATAAAAGTGGAATCGGCTATCCCGCCATGGAGCCTATCGGATTATCGGAAAGAAATATCGCTCCTGTCCCGAGCACCACAACCGGCAGCGACGCGGAAGAATATGAAGTGACGGAATATTACGCGATGATCGAAACCCGCGAGCTGGATAAAACTTGCGCGCTCATCACCGATCTCAAAGCCCGAGAGGACGTCATCTTCGAGAGCGCCAATGAGTATGATCAAGGCTGCAATTACATCTTTAAAGTAAAAAAAGACAGCGTCAGCCAGATTCTGGACATCATCAATTCAACCGATCCCAAAGAGCTTACCGAGAGCACCTACACCATTAAAAACATAATCGAAGACTATACCAGCGAGATTGATATTCTCGAGAAGAAATTGGAGTCGATTGATGAAACTTTGAACAAAGCCATGGCCGCTTATGACAATATCACCGCCTTGGCCACGCGCGTCCAGGATGTCGAGACGCTGGCCAAAATTATCGACAGCAAAATCGCCATTATCGAGAGGCTGACACAGGAGCGCATCAATGTCAATTCCCAGCTCGACATGATCTCGCGATCAAAGGCCGTTCAGCTCGACCGGCTGGAATACACTTACTTTCACGTCAACATAATCGAAGATAAATTCATTGACGGTGAAAATCTAAAAGACGCCTGGAAGGCGGCCATTAAAAAATTCGTCAATGATATAAACGACGTCGCTCAGGGCGTCACGGTCACGCTGGTCACGGTGCTCCTTCGCGTCGTGCAGATCGCTCTGTATCTGCTGATATTGCTGGTCATTGTCAAATACAGCTGGAAATTCATCAAATATTTCTGGAAAAAATAGCGCATTATCGCCTAACCGCCTCTTTGCAAAAGAGGCGGTTTTTTTATCAGCGGCAGTCAGAATTATTTCAATTAAAAAAGGAAATGAATTTTCATTTCCTAAAAAATATTATCTGACGATCTCCAGCTCGAACGCCAGCTGCTCATTAATATCGTCTAAAGTTACATTTTGGGAGCTGAATTTCTTATGGTAGCGGCTCGTGTGATCCCGTAAGGGATCATAATATTTACCATTCATTACGACAACTCCATAACCATTTGAACAGCCGAGGCTGGCATATACATTAGAGACATTTTTCCAATCTTCATGTACCTGCTCCGGATGAAATCCGATCCATAACGAAGAAATTTTCTGCTCCTCTAATAATACCCTAGGCAGCCGCACTGTCCAGGTGGCGATCCTATTTTGCTGCTGCCGTGAAAAGCGAGACAGAACTTCAGCTTGATCAGTGCGGCAAAAGTAACCGAGACAAAGTCCAGCTATCGCAAAACGCACATTATATGTCTGCCAGGCCAGCCTGAGAAAATATCCGATTTTCGATAACTGTGACGTGTCAATATCACCGAGCGCATGATTACGGTATGATTGTACCAAATCCAAGTAGTCATACTCCCCGGATCCCTCGCGGATATACCTAAACAAATCCGGAAAACTTTCATATAGCTGAATGGTTAGCTGTCGCGGAATATTTCTTTCAAACCAATCGCCCTTGACCGCCACACTTTCCCTGTCATCATTAATCTCTCTAATATAATCATTCAAGTCGCCCCAATGCGCGCAACGAATCCAGCGAATCATGGTGAGCGTTCTGGAAAAATCGAACACCACCACTGTCACCGGCTCTGTTTCATGCAGCGGTACGGTTTCGCCCGGAAGTCGATACGTCTTGTCCAGAAGAGTTCTGGTCAATTCACGCGAAGCAGCTTCCCAGCCGTCGCGATTGAAACATGCCAACATATTGCCGAAAACGCGCAGATCAGAACTGACCTGGTCCCAGCGCTGGCAAAAATTCGTCGGTGATTCTGACGCTGCCAGAGCGGTTCCCAAAATTCCGAGCTCGTCATCCGGGATTAGCCCGAGCGTTCCGCGGACTCGGCCGAACGCCTCGTTGCCGAGGAGTTTTTGTCTAAGGAACTCAAACTGCTGTTCTTCAGGCACTTGCTTCTCTGCCATGTCGGCCTCCTTTTGGTTTGAGAAGCTCTCTGAAGCCGCGCCTCCTGGGAGACGCTTCCTTTGACCGGCGGTTATTTCATCTTCCTGGGAAGATGAACATCACCGATCAGGGATAAGAATTATATAATAAGCACAAAAATTGTCAACTCCAGCTGTTTTCATACACCCATTTTATTTTACAAAAATCAAAATAACTGATAGAATATAATAGAATTTTACTTTATGTCAATATTCAAAAGAAAAAGCTTTTGGATTGTTTTAGCAATCATCGTAATTATCGTCGTGATTTCTATCATTGCTAAATCCAGGGCGCCGAAACAAGAAGAATACAATACGGTCAAGGCCGAACGCCAAACCCTGCTTCAGACCGTTTCCGAGACCGGTAAAGTGGTCAGCGACCCGGATATTGAGCTGGGATTTCAGACCAGCGGCATTGTCGGCCGAATCAATTATTCGATAGGACAAAAAGTCAGCTCCCAAGCGATTATCGCTGAATTGGAGTCGCAAGATCAAGCGGCATCAGTCAGCGCGGCTCAGGCCGCCCTGGACGCTGCCCAAGCGGCGCTTAATTTAAAATTGGCCGGCGCCACCAACCAGGATATCGATATCGCCAAAGCAAATGTGGCGATCGCATCGGTGGCGCTGGAAACCGCCCAAAATGACTTGCTGTCCGTTACCAAATCAGCGGAACAAAATATTAAAAACGCCGAGGTATCTTTGGAAAAAGCCAAGCTTAATCTCGAACTGATTGACGACTCGGCTGAGCTGAGCCAAAAAGTCAAAGATGCTTACAATAATATTTTCATCCAGCTCGGCAACAGTTTGCTGACGATTTTTAATGGCCTACAGACCGCCGACTCGGTCATTGGCTTCGACGAACCCGGTATTAATGATGATTTTGAAAAATATTTAACGATTGACCGGCAGGTCTGGAACAATGCGTTTCGCGATTGCCCGGAATCAATGCGACTCTACGATGACGCCGATGATTATTATCAGCGACTGACAATCACCTCGCCGCAAAACGATATCGATCAAGCGATCGATCTGGTCGACTCCGCTTTTTTGCAAATAGATAAATGTTTATACAGCACGCGGCTGGTGCTGGAAAGCGCCGGGACAGCTTTTGATTTTAAGCAATCAGAGCTGGATGCGCTTGTCGCTAACGTTGATACCGCTAAAACCAGCGTCCGCAGCGGTATCAGTACTTTGGAATCCTATAAACAAGCCCTGAATTCGGCCATAAATTCCTATAATCTCGCCGATCAGGACTATCAAGCGGCATCGCAAAACCTGCAAACCGTTACCGTAGAATCTGAAAATGCGATCGCATCGGCCAAGCTGGGTGTTAAAGCCAAAGAAAGCTCTCTTTTGGCCGCCGAGGCAGATCTCAACCGGCTGACCTCCGACCCAAGAGAAGTTGATTTGGCCGGGCTAAGAGCGGAAATCAACCGCGCGCGGGCGAATTTAAATTCAGCCAGTTCATCTTATAGAAAAACTCAAATAATCGCTCCGGTCGATGGCGTCGTTTCCAAAATGGAGCATCAAATCGGCGAAAATGTTGCCGCTGGCGCGCCGATGACCGCTATCATCACGGACAGTCCCCAAATCGATTTGGATATATCTGAAACTGATATCGCCAAAGTCGAACTGGACGACCTCGCCGAGGTTACTCTCGACGCTTATGGAGACGACTTGATTTTTCAGGCCAAGGTAATATTCATTGAGCCGGCGGAAACGGAAATCGCCGGGGTGATTTATTATAAAATCAAACTGATCTTCACCGAAAAATCAGAAAAAGATATCAAGCCGGGCATGACGGCCAATGTTGTCATTACCACTGATAAAAAAGAAAATGTGCTGGCCGTGCCGCACCGCGCCATCATTTCCCAAAACGGTAAAAAAATCGTTCGCGTCTTAAAGAACGGCAACATTGAAGAAGTCGAGGTCGAAACCGGGCTAAAAGGCGATTCAAATACCGAAATAGTCTCCGGTTTGAGTGAAGGCGATGAGGTGATTACCTTTATAAAAAATGAATAACGGATTGTTGGAATAAGAAATGCGAGATGTGATACACGAAACACGAAACACGAAAGACGAAATACGAGACACGAAATACGATAGACGAAATTCGTTATGTCGAAACTCGAAATTGGTTTGGAAATTCGATATTCGAAACTCGCTTGAAACGAATTTCGATTTTCCAACTTCGATTACGATTTCCGAATATCGACAATACGGTTTTGCCCTCTTTCCCTCTCAGCCTTCTCAAGCCCTCTTAAGCCCCCTCAAGCCTTCTAAAAATCTATGGCTAAATCAAAACCACTCATCGAAATGATTGATATTACAAAGGAATATCATAATGAAGATATTGTTACTAAAGTTTTGCATGGCATCAATATCACCATCAACCAAGGCGAATTCGTGGCCATTATGGGGCCGTCCGGATCGGGAAAATCGACGCTGATGAACATCATCGGATTTCTGGATCGGCCAACTGCTGGAAAATATAAATTCAAAGGCAAAGATGTCAGCCAATTATCCGACGACGATCTAGCGGACATGAGAAACAATGAAATCGGTTTTGTTTTTCAAAGCTTTAACCTGCTTCCCCGCACCACAGTCATTGATAATATCAAACTGCCTCTTATATATAGCAAGAAGAAGGGCAACAAACTGGCAATGGCCAAAAAAGCGGCCGTTGCCGTCGGTTTGGAACATCGTATGAATTACCTGTCAAACCAATTGTCCGGCGGCGAAAAGCAAAGAGTGGCCATCGCCCGAGCGCTGGTCAATGAGCCTTCATTGATTCTGGCCGACGAGCCCACGGGCAATCTGGACAGTAAAACCGGCGGCAAAATCATGGAATTAATCGAAGATTTATACGACGAGGGGCACACCATAATTTTGGTGACTCACGAAAAGTACACGGCCGAATACGCGGAAAGAATCATCATGGTTCGCGATGGCATCGCCATGCAAGACAACCATGATCACGCACGCCGCAGCGCCAAAAACGGACAGTTTGTGAAGTAAAAGCGATGATATCCTGGATCCCGTATCATGGAGCATGGATCACGTCTTTCGCGAACGCGTGATGGAGCACATAACAATGATGGTTATCGGTATCGAAGCTCGAATTTTAAATTCTGCATTAGCCGCATTTCGGGGTATTCGGATTATAAATTTCGCCCTGATATAAAAGTCATCTCGTACCATCTTGTACAGTAAATCTCGTCATCTTGTAATATCAATTTATGGAATTTCGCGATGCCATAAAAATATCACTCAACAATTTAAGAGCGAATAAGGTTCGTTCTTTTTTAACAATGCTCGGACTGGTTATCGGCATCACGGCGATTATTATCATCATGTCTGTCGGCGCCGGCGCGCAGAGCCTGATTATCAACCAAATTAAAAATTTCGGCACTGATCTGATCGGCGTCCTGCCGGGATCAAGCGACGAGTCCGGCCCGCCGGCGTCGGTATTCGGGATTATCATTACCACGCTTAAGTACGAAGACGCGCTCGCCTTGGAAAAAAGACAAAATGTCGAGCACGCGCTGGCCGCGGCGGCCTACATTACCGGCCAAGGCACCATCAGCTGGCGAGACGTCAGCGCTCAATCAACTTATACCGGCACCACGGCCAACTACACCACCGTCGAGGAAGCCGAAGTCGCCCGAGGCCGATTCTTCGACGAATCCGAGGAAAGAAGCATTTCCCGAATGGTCGTTTTGGGGCCGACAATGGCCGAAGATTTATTCGGCGATCAAGATCCGATCGGTGAAACCATCAAAATCGAAAAGTCGGCTTTCAAGGTAATCGGAGTAATGAAGGAACGCGGCGTGGTCGGTCTGGAAAATCAGGACAATAAAATTTTTATTCCGCTGGCAACGGCGCAAAAACTGTTGCTCGGCGTGAACCATGTCACATTAATCAGAGTAAAGATTGACGATACCGCGTATGTCGATCAAAGCATTGAAGAAATTAAACAAACATTGCGCGAACAGCACAACATCGATGACCCGACCGACGATGATTTTTCAGTCCGATCTTCTGCTCAAGCCCTGGACATTGTCACTACCATAACGGACGCGCTCAAATTTTTTCTTGCTGCGGTCGGCGGCTTAGCCTTGGTCGTCGGTGGCATCGGCATCATGAATATCATGTTGATCGCCGTCAATGAAAGAATCAGGGAAATTGGTCTGAGAAAAGCCGTCGGCGCCAGAAACATTCACCTGATCACCCAATTTTTGGTGGAGACCGTGGTAATAACTTTAGTCGCCGGCGCTATCGGCATTATTATCGGAACCGCTTTTTCCGGCGCGGTGGCCGCGGTCGCCAACTATCTTAATTACGACTGGGATTTCGTGGTATCGCTGCAATCGATAGCGCTGGGATTGGGCGTGTCATCACTGATCGGACTGGTATTCGGACTCTATCCGGCGCTCAAAACTTCAAAAATCGATCCGATTGAGGCGCTACGGTATGAATAATTTTGAATCTACGAGGGATCCCTTCGGGACCAGATCGCTGTACAGCTATACAAGATATCAAGACCTCGATTAGCATACTCTTGCGTATCTTGTAATCTGTATAATCTTGTAAGTCGGATCTTGTCACCAAGTGACCACTTCGTGGTAATCTCGTAAACTCAATTTCATGATTGTTTCAAATTTAAAAATTGCCCTCACCAACCTTAAGGTCAACAAATCCAGAACATTGCTGACCATTTTAGGCATTGTCATCGGCATAGCGGCGGTCATTACCGTAATTTCCGCCGGCCAAGGCATGAAAGGCCTGATCATGGGAGAACTCGCCGCCTTTGGAGATAACTGGATCAATATTGAAGTCAAAGTACCCACTTCCAGCAAATCGCAAACTGAACAAGCCACCGCCCTGGCCACCGGCGTGGCGATCACCACACTGACGATTGATGACATGAAAGAAATACAAAAAATTCCCAACATCAAAAACGCTTACGCCGCCAATATCGGACAACAAGTGATCAAGCGAGACAATGAACGAGCCCAGCTGCTGATTTACGGCGTATCCCCCAGCTACATCGAGATCGATAAAAGTAATATTGCCGAAGGCAGCTTTTTCGACGAAGAAGCGAACAGCGGCGCGGGCAAGGTGGCGGTTATCGGCGCGAAAGTTAAAGATCGTTTTTTTGGCGACGATGAAGTGATCGGAAAAAATTTAAAAATCGGCAAAGACAATTATCGGGTGATCGGAGTAATGGCGCCGCGCGGCGGCGTGATGTTTTTCGACTTCGATAATCTTTTATACATTCCGATCAATACGATGCAGAAAAAAATGCTCGGAATAAATTATGTCTCGGCGATAATCACCGAAGTCAGTGATCCCGCGAACATCGATGAAACCGCCGAGGAAATTAAATATATAATGCGCGACCGCCATGACGCGGCGACGCCGGAAAAAGAAGATTTTCAGGTCACCACCATGAAAGAGGCCCAAGATTTAATAAATACCATCGTCAGCGCCGTCACATTGCTGTTGATCGCCATCGCCGGCATATCGCTTTTGGTCGGCGGGGTGGGCATTATGAATGTAATGTACGTTGCTGTGGTGGAAAGAACTTTTGAAATCGGGCTGCGCAAAGCTATCGGCGCGAAAAAATCAGACATTCTATCGCAATTTCTGTTTGAAGCCATGATAATAACCTTGCTGGGCGGGACGATCGGCTTTGCCCTCGGCGCCGGCCTGTCATATCTGGTGAGCGTCGTAGCGCAATCAGCCGGCTATAGCTGGGCATTCAGCTTGTCAGTGGTATCGATCATTTTGGCAGTCGGGTTTTCCTTTATCGTCGGCCTCATTTTCGGCTTATATCCGGCGAAAAAGGCCGCTGACCTCGATCCGATAGAAGCGCTGCGTTTTAAACAATAAATTTATGCCCGAACTCTCAGTGATCATTCCCGTTTATAATGAAGAAAAAAGAATCGGCTCTACTCTGCCGAAAATTTTTCATTATCTTAATAAACGGCAAATTGATTATGAAGTAATCGTGGTCGATGACGGATCAACCGATCAAACAATCCCGATCGTTGAAAATATAAAAAAATGCAATCTGCTGCGGCATGCTGAAAACCAAGGCAAAGGCGCGGCCGTTAGGACCGGCGTCGAGGCCGCGCAAGGCAAATATATTTTATTCACTGATGCTGACAATTCCACGCCGATCGAGGAGCTGGATAAATTTTGGCATAAAAAAGAACAATATGACATCCTGATCGGCTCGCGACACTCTATCGGCAGTGAAATTCAAGTGAAACAGCCATGGCACAGAAATATTATCACTTATATTGGCAATAAAATGATCAGAATAATTTTGGGATTGAAATTAAAAGATACTCAATGCGGATTTAAAATTTTCCGAGGCGAAGTAGCCAAAGATCTGTTTGGCTTGCAAAAAATCAACCGCTGGGCTTTTGACATGGAAATTTTATATTTGGCTAAAAAAAAGCTATACTCAGCCAAGGAAATTCCGGTTACCTGGATCAATTCTCCGGAATCCAAGGTCAAGCCGCTTGACTTCTTTAAAACTTTCGGGGAATTGATAAAAATTAGATTCACCAAATATCCAATATGAAACCGCTGATTATCCTTCATTACGGAGAATTGATTTTAAAAGGAAAAAATAAGAAATTTTTCATAAAAATCTTAATCGAAAACATTAAAAATCAATTAAATCGCTCCGAATATATAGCAATTCTGGCCAAAGAAGGCAAGGTTGTTGTTTATTTTAAAAATCAGACTCAGGCCATGGAATTGACTGAGCGTATGTCAAAGATTCCCGGCATTGCCAACGCGGCGCTTGGTTTTCAATGCCAGCGCGAATTGACTGAACTCAAAAATTGCGCGCTGCAAATTTGCCGAACAAATAAGGTATCCACCTTCAAAATACAAACCAGCCGCTCGGATAAATCATTTAAGCTCAATTCAACGGAGATCAACCGCCGGGTCGGTGGATTTATCAAAGACGAGACGAAAATGGGCGTAAACGCCACCAAACCGGAACTGCTGATCGGCATTGAAATATCCAAAGACACGGCTTATGTTTTTGGACATAAGATTCAAAGCCCCGGCGGCCTGCCGACCGGCAGCTCGGGCAAAGTAATCTGCATGATGTCCGGCGGCATCGACAGCCCGGTCGCCGCCTATATGATGATGAAGCGCGGCGCTCAGGTGCTATTGTTTCACGCGCAAAATAAAACCATTGTCTCCAAACAAGCCCAAGATAAAATTGAAAAGCTGGCCGCCAAGCTTTCAGAATATCAAAGGCCGATCAAGCTCTATACCGTCCCCTTTGCCGACATCCAAAAACAAATAATCGCCAATACGGAAAGCTCTTATCGAATGATAGTCTACAGAAGATTCATGCACCGATTGGCAGAAGAAATCAGAAAGAAGGAAAAAGCCAAGGCTTTGGTTACCGGCGATAACTTAGGTCAGGTGGCGTCGCAGACTTTGGAAAACATGATTTTAATCAGCCAAGCGTCGGATTCTCTTATTTTGCGTCCAATAATCGGCATGAACAAGCAGGAAACCGTTGATCTGGCCGAAAAAATCGGCACTTATGAAATTTCCATTCTCCCCTACGCTGACTGCTGCTCATACTTGGTGGCCAAGCATCCCCAAACTCGCGGTAAGCTTGAGAATGTGGAAAAATTTGAAAAAAATATGGAAATTGATACACTGGTTATGGACGCAATCGGGAAAGCGGAAGTTAAATTATTTCAATAGAAAATCGTTGTTTGGAAAACAGAAATTAGTAATGGAAATTGGAAAATTGAAATTAGTTTAATTACCATTTTCAAACTTCTATTTTCTAACACTATTTTCCAATTTCTAAACAACTAATTTCCAAATATATGCTAAATATCGCCGTTCTCGGAGGAGGAGATTCATCAGAGCGTGAAGTCAGCCTCATTTCATCAAAAAAAGTATTCGAAAACCTTGATGAGTCAAAGTATCACAAGGAATATTTTGATTTTCCTGTAGACCTGGATAAATTTCTGTCTGATTATAAAAAATTCGATGTAGTAATGCCGGTTTTTCACGGCACTTTCGGAGAAGACGGGACTGTCCAAGGTTTTTTAAAAACTCTCGGGTTAAAGTTTACTTTTTCAGATGTTGAAGCGATGTCAATTGCGCTTAACAAGCAACTGGCCAAGTCTTTATTGGAAAAATTAACAGATATTAAAATGCCTCAAGGAAAAATTTTTGATTATTTAACACTCGACATTGCGCAAATTAAAAAAAGCTTTAACACTCCGATGGTGCTAAAGCCGGTTGCCGGCGGGTCAAGCTTAGGGACTTACATTGTTAAAACCGACGATGAGCTTGAAAGCGCCATCAAGAATATAAAGCAATACAAACAAGCTGTGCTGGTCGAGGAATTTATTAAAGGAGTGGAAGAAACAGTAGCCATATTGGGCAATAATGATCCGCAAGCCTTGCCCGTGATCGAGATCAGGCCGAAAACCGAATTCTTCGATTATATAGCTAAATACGATTCCAAATTCTGCGAAGAAATCTGCCCGGCGCCGATCGATGAAGCGCTGGCCAAAGAGCTCCAGCGCCAAGCTCTGCTCGCCCATCAGACTTTAGGCTGCCGCGGCCTGTCCAGATCTGATTTTATCGTCACCGCAGACAATCAAATTTATTTTTTGGAAATAAATACTATTCCGGGCATGACCGATGCCTCGCTGGTTCCCAAAGCAGCAGCCGCTGCCGGCTATTCTTATCCGAAATTTTTGGACAAATTAATTGAATTGGCGTTTGAATAATCACACAAAAAACTAATCCCACCTTTTGTCATTTCGACTGGATCCCCGAGTTCATCGAGGGGCGGAATGGAAAAATCCGCCAGAATCTTTGGCCGCCCTAAACTGTCATCTCGAGCCCCTCGACTACGCTCAGGCCAAGGCTCGGGGCAGGCTACGCGTAGCGGAGTCGAGAGATCTGATTGAAACTGGCGGCCAAATAAAAAACCGCAAACTTGCTTTGCGGATTTATTTTACTTATTTCTCAGGCTTTAATGAGTGTAGCCACATTTTAAACTCAGCATAATGTTGCAAAACATCATCGTTTAAGAATGTCAGCAACATCACAACACCGCTTAGCCCTATCAGCATGAAACAGCAACCACTTAAAATCATCTCAGCGGTTATTTTCGACCAATCACTTATCAAATAATACATGAGTAAAACTTCACCGCCAATTATTCCAATCCATAATGCTGAAATAAACAAAACATGCAAAATGAATCCAAACCACTCAAGCGCGCATTGAATCATATACTTCCTGGAGACAACGGTGGTTTTCGTCTGCTTCATATCAGCCTCTCATTCTCAAAACCTAATTGTTCCTTTTCGGTGCGACTTTCAGCACTCGAACGCTTACAAGCTGGTAATTGACCAGTCCGAGCAATGCGCCCGCTGCCATGCCGACCAGCACGCCTGCCAAAAGGCTGAGCGAGTATGCGCGGCTAATGAGATAGCCGCTGATCACGCCGCACAGCGAGTCAATGGCGCACAGCAGCCGGATTTCCGAATGGATGAAAAGGAAAAGATGTTTGAAAAATCGTCCCAAAACCATTCCGGCTCGGCCCACGCTTCGCATGGCCACCCAAACCGCTCTCGGCACGTATCTGATTGAAATGATTAGATGATATGCCAGCAGTACTGTCACGGAAACCACATTGTAATTGAGATACAATTTTTTACTAAGCTTAAGAATTGCCTGAAGCTGCTCATCAGAACATTCTCCGACTACGCCGGCACCTAATGTCACACCAAAGAAAATTGCCGCAACTGCCGATAATGTAATCCATACATGTAAATTGCTACCCGGTGTCGTCATGATAAGACAAACCATCAAAGAAGCAAAAGCAAGATGAAAGATGTATCCGCCGACTGCAAGATATGTTTTCCAGAACAATCGATTCGGCGTCCAATTACTCGCCGCTCTCCAAGCCTTTGGAATCGCGGCCACCACTTTCTTGAATTCATAGGACAAGTATCCGATCAGGCCGCCGACCAGGGCGCCGGTCCACCAGAACCATGAATTCACTGACAGTGCGATGAATGTTCCGATCCCGGAACCGATTAGACAACTCAAAAATACTTTGAGTGTTCGGCTCATTCGCGCCTCCTTTCGGCTTTGCCGATTTGGGGTATGTCAAAGAACTTCAGTAAAGATTAACATAAGCGATAAATGCCGTCAAGCGGCCATCCCCCTTTTTGTCATTTCGACTGCAGCGAGGAGCCCGAGCAAGGCCGAGGGCGACGAGCGCAATGGAGAAATCTGCTAGATTCTTTGGCCGCCCTAAACTGTCATCTCGAGCCCCTCGACTACGCTCAGGCCAAGGCTCGGGGCAGGCTACGCGTAGCGGAGTCGAGAGATCTGATTGAAACTGGCGGCCAAATAAAAAACGGGGCAAGCGACCCCTTAAGTGAAATAACAAATTACAAGCCCCAAATGACAAATAAGCGTCAATGATCGAAATTCCAATTTTCAAAACCCATTTTAGCCCGCCCTCAGCCGGGTCAAAGGGTCATTTGATCATTTGAATTTGAAAATTATTTGTTATTTGAAATTTGTTTTTTGGAATTTAGATTCACAGCATCCCCTTCTCCGCATTCTCTATGCTCGCTTTCACAAAAGCATTGAACAGCGGATGACCGTTAAACGGCCTCGATTTGAATTCCGGGTGAAACTGCGTGCCCACGAAAAACGGATGATCAGGCACTTCGATTATTTCCACCAAATGCTTGTCCGGAGATTCTCCGGCGACTAATAACCCATGCTGCTCGAGCAAGCCGCGGTAACCATTATTAACTTCATAGCGGTGCCGGTGACGCTCGGAAATGTCTTCCACGCCGTAGGCAGTATAACTTTTAGAACCTTTATTTAAAACGCACGGCCAGGCGCCCAGGCGCATTGTCGAGCCGTATTTTTTCTTTTTTATCAATTCAACTTGCTCAGGCATGAAATCAATCACCTTGGTTTCCGCATTCTCATCAATTTCAGCTGTGGTCGCCTCAGTCAAGCCGCAGACATGACGGGCGAATTCAATGGTCGCCAGCTGCATGCCATAGCACAATCCCAGATATGGAATTTTATTTTCCCGAACGAACTGAATCGCTTTGATTTTTCCTTCGATTCCTCGCGTGCCGAATCCTCCGGGCACAATGATGCCGGCGTATTTTCTTAAATCCTCCAAACGACCGGGATTGATCTCGAATTCTTCGGAGGCGATCCAATCGATCTCCGGCTTGACTCCGTGCTTCCAGCAGGCGTGCTTAATCGCCTCAATGACACTGATGTAGGAATCCGATAAAACAAAATCTCCGATATTGAAATATTTGCCGACGATGCCTATTTTGATCGTCTTTTTTGAATTATTTATTCTGGTCAGCAGCTCTTCCCAGCGGCCCAGCCCCGGATATTCTTCCTTTGATTCCAGCCCGAATTTTTTTAATATCTTATTGCTTAAATGCTCTTTTTCGAAATTTATCGGCACTTCATAAATATAATCGATATCCGGCGCGCTGATAATATTATCAAACGGCAAGCTGCCATTGGTGGCGATTTTTCGCTTGCGCACTTCATCCAGCGGCACTTCGGCGCGGCATAAAATGAAATCCGGTTGAATTCCGGCGGAATTTAAAGTGCGGATGGCGTATTGGGTCGGTTTGGTTTTCATTTCACCGACTTTGCTCGGGATAGGCAAATAAGTCACCAGCACGAAACAAACATCATTGGCATTATTAAGCTTCATCATTCTGGCCGCTTCCAAAAACAGCATATTTTGATACTCGCCGACCGTGCCGCCGACTTCAATTATCATTATTTCCGCTTCAGTCTTTTTGGCCGCTCTTTTAATGCGCTCAATGATTTCGTATGGTATGTGCGGCACCACTTCCACGCATTTGCCGCCGTATTCCAAATTTCTTTCTTTATTAATAACCGACTGGTACACTCGTCCAGTCGTCATATAATTGGTGGAATAAATATTGGTATCTAAAAATCGCTCGTAATTTCCCAAATCCTGATCTGTCTCATCACCGTCTTCAGTGACGAAAACCTCGCCGTGCTCAGTCGGATTCATGGTGCCGGCGTCGACATTGATATAAGGATCCATTTTTATGGCGGAAACCTCATACCCTTTTGCTTTAAGTATCGCGCCGATCGAAGCGGTGGCCACCCCCTTGCCCACGCCTGACATTACCCCTCCCACTACGAAAATATACTTTGCCATATTTTTATCACATATCAGGTATCATGGATCACGTATCACACATTCCGTATTGCTCCTTGATCCATGATTCATGTTCCATGATTATTCCGCTTTCGCTTCAAGATCAATTTGAACCAAATCATCGCCGCCTTGAACGTTAATATTATAATTCCCGGCCTTTTTAATCGGCTGCTCAAGCTTAATGATTTTAGATTTAATTTTAATTCCCTTTTCGCTCAGCAATTCGGCTATTTTGTCAGCCGTTATTTTTGAGAAAAAAGTGCCGCTCTCGTCTGCTTTTAAAGTGATTGACAAGTGCACCCCGCGCAGCCGCTCAGCCAGCGTTTCCATGCTGATTTTCGAGCGCTGTTTGGCCGTATCAATTCTTTTTTTCATTGCCTGCGCCCTGGAGACCTCGCCGCTGGTCGCCGGCTTGGCGATTTTATTGGGGATCAGATAATTTCTGGCAAAGCCGTCAGATACTTCCTTGATATCGCCGATATGGCCGAGTTTTTTGTCATTTTTGATTAATACTATTTTCATATAATTAATCCGAATGACCCGAATTTCCGACCCGCCTGCCGCCTGCCTGACGGCAGTCAGGGCAGGCAGAAATACCACGAATATTAATGTTTTCAAACGCGATTATATTCTGGGCATTCGGGGTATTCGGATGCATTTGTGGATTCGGATTACATTTTACCACACTTTATTTTTTATGCAAAAATTCCTTAAAATAAAGGCTGGCCGAAACCACGGCCCCGGGTAAAAATATCAAATTAAACACCGGTATCATTGATCCAACGAAAATAGCCAAACCAAAACCGAGCATTGACCATTTATTTTTTTTAAAAACGGCCATTTTTTTATCGAAGCTCCACTCGCGCCGATCAAACTCAAAATCTAGAAATTCCATGGCCAAAAACCAAGCGGTAATAAAAATATTAAAAATCGTAATGACCGTCGCTCCGATCAGCGGCAACAGACTAATCAATAACAGCGCGAGCTGAGAAACGGTGAAAATCACCAGCCGCTTGATGCCGCCGCCGATTGATTCGGCAAAAATCTTTATCGAATCCACGGCACCATGAGGCGTTTCCAGCTGGTCGATTACCAAAAGCTCGGCAGTCTTTCTGGAAAGTATCTCGTAAAACGGCGCGCCAATCACGTTAGTCAGCGCGACAAAAGTAAATATGATAAAAAAAACGGCCAAAACGATGCCGACGCTGATTATCACGAAATACAAAATTTTTTCGTACCAAATATCCAAATCCAAAAAATTCAGCCCACGACTGATCGCCCAAAAAGCGAAAATAAAAAAAACGGCATAAATTATCAGATTCAACAAAACAGGTAGCCAGACCCAGGTCATTAGCTTTTTGTTTTGATACAAAAATTTCACTCCTTGAAACGGTATGGAAAAACCTTGAGCGATTTGTTCGAGCATCATGATAAATCAAATTACTGATTAAAGAAAGTAAGCCCCGTCATTAATTAATCGTTAGAATTTCCAACGCCTTTTGCAGCTGGGGATCAATGTCTTTGGCCGCGTCATCGGCGGTGTACTCCACCTCGACATCCGGCGCCACTCCCTCATCGCTGATCGAAGTGCCGCTTGGAGTCAGCCATTTGGCAATGGTTATTTTAATTGACGATCCATCTGACAATGTTTGAAGATTTTGGACCGAACCTTTGCCGAAAGTCTGCGTACCCACCAAAGTCGCTTTTTGATGATCGTGCAGCGCGCCGGCTACGATTTCTGATCCGGAAGCGCTGCCGTTATTGACCAAAACCACGGTGGGCATATCTTTTAATATCGGTTCGCCTTCCGATTGATAGTCAACTTTCTGACCGTCGCCAAACTGCTCGGAGACCACCAGCTGACCGCTGTCCAGCCAGGCCGAAGACACTTTAATGGCCATATCCAGCAGGCCGCCCGGATTGTTTCTCATATCGATGATAACCGCTTTGGCGCCTTTGGCTTTCAAATCTTTGACCGCCGCGCCAAACAGTTCGTCGGTATCGGTATTGAAACTCCTGATATGAATGTATCCGATGTTATCCTCTTTCATTTCATATTTTACACTCTCGATGTAGATGACGTCTCGAATGATTTTCACCTCAAACGGCTCCCGGCCGCTGCGAAACAGCAGCAGCCGCACCTCGGTTCCCTTCTCGCCGCGAATTTTTTTAACCGCTTCATTGAGGGTCATTTCCGAAGTATCTTCATCATCGATCGCAAAAATAATATCGCCCGCCTTAACTCCGGCGCGCTCCGCTGGCGAATCCGCGAGCGGCGCCACGACGACCAAATTACCGTCGCGGATGGCGATCTCGGCGCCGATACCTTCAAACTTACCCTCAATATCGCCGTTAAATTCTTTTGTCTCGCTCGGATCAAAAAACACAGTGTAGGGATCGTCCAGCCCGGCGACAAATCCGCGCATCATCGAATAAAACATCTCCTGATTATCGATATTTTCATTATTGACATAATCACGTCCGATAATTTTCCAAACTTCGCGCATCAGCGAAAAATTGAATTCTTTGGGCAACTCTCGCCCGGTCAGCTTGGCAGTGTCCAGCGAATCGAGTGAATCGGTTGATTGCCGGCCGATAACGAACCCGGCCCCGCCGCTGATGACGATCAAAATCAAAATAACGATCAAATTAACCACTCTGTTTGATTTGGTTTTTTTTATTTTAGTGGTGATTGGCATAATAAAATTTGAAATTATAAATGAAAAAAGAAAATATACCGTTTTATTTCGAGAATTTTGATTTCGATTAAAATTTTTAGATTACCGAGCGAATATTGGAATAAAGATAAAATAATTTATAATATTTAATATTTTAATCAGTATTCTTGTGCTTTTTGTTTTTATCTTCACTCTTGTAGCCAGCCCGCCCTAATCCTTGGTTCGCGTAATTCTGGCGCCGAGCGCTCGGAGCCGCTGCTCGACTTTCTCATAACCGCGATCGATTTGATAAATATTGTCAATTTCAGTTTTCCCTTCGGCGATTAACGCGGCGATGATCAACGCGAAGCCGGCCCTTAAATCCGGACTGGCCAGCCGCCGGCCAAACAGCTGTTGTGGGCCGTTCACCAATACGCGGTACGGATCGCACATGATGATGTTGGCGCCCATTTGATTCAATAAATCGGTATAAAACAATCGACCTTCGAAAACCATCTCCTGAACCATGCTCAAACCCTTGGCCTGAGTGAGCAGCACCGTAAACGGTGGCTGAATGTCCGTGGCGAACCCGGGGTACTCATGAGTCTGGACGTTGACCGCCTTCAAGTTATTATCGCCCCAAACCGTCGCCGAATCAGGGCCTAATTCATATTTAACCCCCATTTTATCAAACAATACCCATAAGGCGTCCAAGTGATCGGGAACGCAATTGGTGACCTTGACTTTGCCACCGGCCAAAGCGCCGAGAATCGCAAAGCTGCCGGCCTCGATTCTGTCAGGTATGACTTGATACCGACCGCCGGACAAACATTCAACACCTTCGATAACGATAGTTGATGTTCCGGCGCCTGATATTTTTGCACCGCAGCTGTTTAAAAAATCGGCCAGCGCCTGAATCTCCGGTTCACAGGCCGCGTTTTTTATGGTGGTCGTGCCTTCGGCCAAAGCGGCGGTCATCAGCATTGCCTCGGTGACCGTGACTGAAATCTTGGGCAGCACTATTTTCGTTCCCTGCAATTTTCCTTTAACCTGAAACTGATAATACCCCTGGCTCTCGGAAAAATCAGCACCCAATTTTTTAAAATTATCGATAAATAAATCTATCGGTCTCATACCGATGGCGCAGCCGCCCGGATGCGGCATTCTGACTTTGCCCAATCGAACCAACAGCGGCCCGACCAACAGCACCGATACTCTGATTTTTTTTACCAGTTCCGCATCAAGCCGGTAATTGTCGATTTGCTTGGTTTGCAGCGACAGCGTTCCCCCGTTTCTTTTCACTTTGGTGCCGATCGATTCCACCAATTCCAGAATTCTGGAAATCTCCTCGATATCCGGACAATTTTCGATTTTGACTTCCTGATCGGTCAAAAGCGAAGCGGCGATCGCTTTCAGCGCCGCGTTTTTGGCTCCGTTGACCTTTATTTCTCCGTTTAATTTATAGCCTCCTTGAATGACAAATTTAGACATATTTGAATTTATAAAATTACCGGATTTATATACAAGATTGTGCAGATTAGACAATAATTGAGATTGTTTCTAGCAAATGATTGGCATTTTGTACGATCTTATAAACCCATTATCGCTACTTATTATCTCATATTATCAGCGAAAAATAAAGAGGGGGTGGCGATGTGTGCCAAAATCACAATCAAAAAAACCAGCCGAAGTTAGCCGATTGTTTATCTTGGCGTATGGCCGACTCCAGACATCCCACATAATATAAAAGACAGCCTGAAGTTTCAGACTGCCTGAGAGGTGGGAAAAAATTGGTGGGATTAACGGCGGGAGACGCGGGGCGCGGCCTCGGAGCGCTTCTGGCCCTCTTGATAGAGGTTCAGCAGCTCGATGGCGCGGTCGGTGTCGGGGTCGGTGCCGGCCTTGGGCGAGAGCTGCTCGAGCAGCTCCTCGACGCTGGCGGCCTTGGCCTGACGCGGGGCCGGGGCGGGCGGTTCCTTGACGCGAACCGGAGCCTTGCCGATCACTCGGTAGCATCGCTGCTCCGAATGTCCGGCGAACTCCACCAGCATACAGGTGTATGCCGGCTTCGGCTCGCACCTGACGAGCTTGACGCCGTTGTCGGACGTCTCGACGCGGCGGAAGCCCTGGCCGCACTCGGCCGGCGGGCTGGCCTGGGCGGCCGTGGCGGAGAAAATGCCGAGCAGAAGAACCAGGAAACAGTAGAACTTGACGCTCATTTCCGTCATCTGTCATCTCCTGTGGCAGCTACCGCCGCCTCATCTTTGTTAATCTGTAATGATGACACCATGCCTCTCCCAAACCAAATGATAAAAACCCCTATGTACAATGGCTCAAGACAAGCATTGTGCCAAAATGGACTTTTCCATTTTAATAAATTATTATAACATATTTTAAATAAAAAATCAAGGGTTTCCCTTGTTTTTTAGCATATTTTAGCCGAATATTAATTTTGTTCAAAATAAAAAAGCCGGACAATAAATCCGGTTTTTTTTATTAAAATTTATTAAGCGGCAAGCAAATCGATTATCTCACCTAAGGCTTCTTTTTTACTAAATTCAGCGAAAATAGGTTCCCCATCGCTTGCCTGGCGTTCATTATAATTGGCTTCCTCAGGTTCAAAAAATTCACTTTTCTCAAATATATCCCTAATTTTAGATTTTTTTTCCTCTGATATGTCTCCTTTTCCTTCTTCTAAATCACGGATAAACTCTTCCAAGATGAGACTGGCCTGACGTTCACTTATCAATGATAATTCCTGCTTGCTGATCGGCACACTGGCGCTTAATTTTTCATAAACAATATCCGCTTGATTGTTAATTTTCTCCAACCTTTTATCCAATTCCGCTTCAATTTTTTCCGGTTCCGCGCCATGCCCCAACTGTTCTTCAAACCAAAGTCTAAAATCCGCCTCTTCTTTACCAGGCAATTGGAGCATTCTTTCCGCTATCCTTTTATATATGGCATCTTTTCGCGCTTTTTCTTGATTTTCCGTGGTCTCTGACTCTGCACGCACTGTTTGCCCGCGTCTTCTGGCCATTGTTTCCGGCCGCTCATGAGCCGCGGTTCGTTCACCAATATCTTCGAAATTTGGCATCGGATCGATGCTGGTTTGATCGTTATCTTGAATGTCGTGATTTTTTGATACCTCCCAATTAACCATAAATTGAACAAATTTATCTTAACTTTAATATAGCATTTTTTATCAAACATAAAAAGCTTGACAAAAAAAAACTCTTGATTTAAGATTTTCAGTCATGGATGGGAGGAAATAAGCATGGGAGAAATTCTTACCCTAACAAAACGTCGCCTCTCCTCTTCGAATAATCATAGGCTTGATGGTGCGAAAGCGCTAATGCTCAGCTGGGGCGATGCGGTCATAGATGAATTGCCTCGAGACAATAAGTACATTTATTTGGTTCTTCAAACCGCTGATAGACTGCGCGAGCAAGACTTTGCCGGTTTGATCACCGTTCAGCTGGTCGGAGTACTCTGGCTGGGAATTACCTTAAAATTTTTCGGCTGCACCTCCGATAATAAATATGTCCTGATCTTTAAACCTCAAATCTATCCATCGAGATTAAACAACGAAGAATTCAGAATAGATATTCCCAGGGTGAAGCTTCACTTTCTTGACCCAATTACCAAGGAAAAACGAATCATTCATCTCAACGCTTAAAAACGTGCCATGCACGTTTTTTTAAATAGCCAGCTTGTGCCCGTACCATTCATCGTAATATTTTTGATACTCACCGCTTTTTACCCGCCGCCACCAATCTTCGTTTTCCATATACCAATCGATGGTCTGACGCAAACCCTCATCAAAGCCGTATTCGGGACGCCAATTGAGCTCGGCCATCGCCTTGTATGATCGAATCGCATACCGGCGATCATGCCCGGGCCGGTCGGCGACATACTCGACCATGTCCTCTGCCTGCCCCATGTGCTCCAGAATTTTTTTTGTTAGAGAAATGTTGGATATTTCATTGTTGCCGCCGACACAGTATGTTTCACCAATTTTCCCTTTGTGCAAAATGGCGTCAATGGCTGAGCAATGATCTTTAACATGAATCCAATCTCTGATATTTTGACCATCGCCGTAAAGCGGCACTTTTTTATCTTCAATCAGATTCGTCACGAACAGTGGAATCAATTTTTCAGGAAATTGATAGCGGCCGTAATTATTAGAGCAATTGCTGATGGTGGCCGGCAAACGGTATGTTTCATAATAAGCGCGGGCCAAGTGATCGGCAGCGGCCTTGGATGAAGCGTAGGGACTGCGCGGATTATAAGGAGTGTCTTCGAAAAATTTATTTTTGGAATCAAGCGTCAGGGAACCGAAAACCTCGTCTGTCGACACATGGTGAAATCTTTTCACTTTATTGTTTTTCGCGGCCTCCAGCAAAGTATAAGTGCCCAGCACATTGGTTCGAACAAACTCCTCCGCGCCCAGAATGGACTTATCGACGTGCGACTCGGCGGCAAAATGAACGATCACATCGACATCCTTTAAGAGCAGGTCAAGCAATTCATAATTTAAAATATCTCCGCGCACAAATTTATAGTTCGGATTATTTTCCACTGTTTTTAAATTTTCCAAATTCCCGGCATAGGTCAGTTTATCATAATTAACAATCTCATAATGCGGATATTTGTCAAGCATGTAGAGAATGAAATTCGAGCCGATAAACCCGGCGCCGCCGGTTACGAATAACTTCATAAGAAATAGCTGGTTGTTTTAGCAATGCCTTTTTATCATTTTTATTTCTGTTTGTAAAGATATTGTAAAATAAGGATGACGATCAAGTGTTGCCTCTCGCCGCTTTCTTTATCCCTTCGCCATTTGGAAAAATAAACCCCGCCCGGAGGCGGAGCAAAGAACACGCTGCTCAATCGATGTTATCTGATATTATTGATCTGCCCGGCAACCTTTAAAGAATTTCTTATTTTTTCAGCCACTGCCTCCATTTCGCCTTCGCGATACTGCTGGCCCGGCCAATGAGTCAGGCCGTCGCCTTCTTTTCTGGGCACAATATGAAAATGAAGGTGATTAACTACTTGGCCGGCGATGGCGCCGTTATTTAATTCCAAATTAAATGCTTCATAATTCAGCGCCGCCAATACGGCTTTGGCCACCGTTTTAACGGCAATGATCAAATGTGACAACTCCTCATTGGAAGCTGCCAGCAGAGATTCAATATGATTTTTGGGAACGACCAAAACATGGCCGGGGTTAACGGGATTGATGTCCAAAAACGCGGCCACAAAATCATTTTCGTATACTTTTTGACCGGGAATCTCATTATTTACAATTTTACAAAATACGCACATATAGGTGTCATGGATCATGGATCACGATTCCGAACGGATTCCTGTGCCCTGATCAATGCTTGGATAATTATCTGTTTTTTGTTTTCCAATCAAACCCGATCGCCGGGTCGTTAAAATCGATCCTTTCCTCATCCGGATTAGCCGGATCATAAGCCTCGCTGGTATGGTAAATCAATCCGACTTTTTTATTGCCCAATACTCTATAACCATGAGCCACGCCCGGCGGAATGGCAACGAGCATCGGGTTCTCCTCGCCGCAACAAATCGACTGCGTTTCGCCTTTGGTTGACGAATCGTCCCGCAGATCATGTAAAACCACCTGAGCGTTGCCTTTGACAACAAACCAAACGTCCCACTGTTTTTTATGCCAATGAAATGCTTTGATCACTCCGGGATAGGTTTCCGTGTAGGTCGTTTGTTTAACCTCGTGAAAAGTCGGCTCGCCCGCCTTGATGACTTCGGATAAAAATCCCCGGTCGTCTGAAAATCGGGTTAATTTTTTTATCTCAACATCTTGAATCATATGATAAAAAATGGAAAACGTAAAAGTTGAAATCGGGGTTTAATTGTCTCTCCCCAATTGCCAATTGCTAGTTGCTAATTTCAATTTTATCAATATCCACCTTAACACGCGATGGACGAAAAGTCCAATATTTATTCATTGAAAAATTCCAAACAATAACCAACGCGGTCGCCAGCACTTTCGCCCAATTATACCACCAATCGGCCGCTTCGATCAGCGCGTACATTATACTCAGATTCAGAATCAAACCGCCGGCGCTAACCGCCAAGTATTGCGCGTATTGACCGATCATGCGCTGCCCGGTTGATTTTTGCGAAAAAGTCCAGCGTTTATTCAATAAAAAATTGTTGGTGGCGGCTAAAATAAAGGCCAGCGCCGCGGCCACATAAACATTTAATTTAATCACGGCCACGCCCAGATTCAACACGCCGAAATCAATCGCCGTTCCAGTAACGCCAACCGCGCAAAACTTTAGGAATTGGACCAATATTTTAGAATTCAATAATTTGCCAAACATAACATGCCCGAAAGCAATCTTTAATAGCCTGTCGAAATGTTCAATCCGCCGGAGAATTCGTGACCAAAAACATCGACTTCCGCCTTCAATTTACCCAATAAATCGAAAATACGCAAACTGCCAGGCTGGCCCGGCTGTGGCGACACCGCCAGCTCCAGGTCTTCAGATTCGTTATAATTGGTGGCCTTCACCTTGACTCCGCCGATAAAGCCGCTGGCCATGAAGCTGATCGTGCTTTGCCCGTCTTGATTGAATACCCGCACGAGCGGCAAACCGGAAACCGGTCCGGCCAAAATTTCTGATTGGCCGTCTTGATTTAAATCGGCGACACTGATATTAACACCCCGATACGCTGAATCGTAAGCGACAAACTTGTTTAGCAACCGCGGTTCTTGATCATATATTTTAATGGTATTGTTTTGCAAGCTTGATACGACAATTTCATCAACGCCATCGCCGTCCAAATCTCCGGCATCGGCCATGCAGCCGGCATTATCGTCAAACGGAAAAAATGAATATAATTTTTCGGCGTTGTCATTGGCGATCAGCACTTCGGTTCTTCTGCCCGGTCCGCTGCAGACGACGATGTTATTTTCACCAAATTGATTTTTGATTTTTCCCAGATTAATGCCGCCAAAAAAATCCGGCTCAAAAATCAGCTTGCTGGCTAAAATATTTTCGCTCAACGACAGCGCCCGCAGAATCGGCGGCTGGCCGGCGGCCGGGCCGACGACATATTCATTATTGCCGTCGCCGTTGACATCGAACAATTCAACCGCGAAACCATTTTTAAAATCATTACCGTACGGCTTGATCGTTTTAGAAACCGCCAAAGATTTATCCAAAATCATTAGCTCGCCGTTGCCGCCGGATTGGGCAGAAACCAATATGTTCCAAGGCCATCGCGAATCACTGGCGCCATATTTTTGCAAAATGTATTTGAGTGCGCTATGAGCGTTTATGATTCCTTTGCCCATGTCGCCGTCGGTCATGTAATAGGAAATCGGCACAAAATCCGCTGTTTCCGTCAGCGCCGATAAAATCTGCTCGTTGGTCAAGCTCCTGTTCAACGATTTCATCAAAGCGATCACCCCGCTGACAATGGCCGCGCTGAAAGAAGTGCCGTCATTATCGGCTCCGTAATAATCGTCGATCGATTCGGCGATGGAATGTATTTTAGTGCCTAAAATTCCTTCTCCCGGAGCGGAAACATCAACGCAATCGCCCCCGAAATTGCTGAACACCGATGGGTTATTGTCAAAATCGGTGGCACCGACTCCGACCACCAAAACATTGGGCGATTGGCTGTCGTAGCAGATGGGATAAACCGGATCCGCATCAAGATCAACGCCTTCACCGAACCAGCCATTGCCCGAGGCGGCGACGGTGATGACATTTTTCTCGGCGGCGCGATTTAACGCTTCGAAAACAACCACCGGATCATCATAGCTTTCCAGACTTAAATTAATGATATCCGCGCCGTTGGCCACAGCGTAATCGATCGCTTGCGCTAAAGCATAAGTATCGCCATAACCGAATTCATCGAGCACCTTGATCGGCATGATGCGAATGTGACTGGCCACGCCCTGCATCCCTTGCCCGTTTTGAACGGCGGCAATGATGCCCGCGACGATGGTGCCATGATGGACAAATTCATCATAGCCAAACGACAATTCGGGCGTTGGTTGAAAATAATCATAATAAAAATCATAACCATTGATATCATCAATGTATCCGTTTTTATCGTTATCGACACCGTCGCCCCCCCATTCATCGGCATTAACCCAGATATTGCCCGCTAAATCCGGATGAGTAATATCGACACCCGTGTCCAGTACGGCAACAATGACGTCGCGATCACCGGCAGTAATGGTCCAGGCTCCTTGAGCGTCAATTCTATCCAAATACCACTGCTCATCAACCAGTGGATCATAGGCTTTCAAATAAGCGACCGGAACAGCTATCAACATTAAAATTATCCCAAATACCAGCGATTTTTTCATAATTTATTTTTATTTGTAATACACATTAATTATACAATATTTACAAAAAAACTCCTAATATTGTTATCTTTTTCGATTTGACTTGACAAATTTAATGATATATGTAAAATTAATAAGTCATGAATAAACACCAGGAGCGACAAATGAGCACAGTGGCCAATCTGATCAATATTCTGCTGCAGAAAAGATATCAGACGGCTTATCAAACCGCTCTGACAGAGGGCGGACTTGATGAAAATGACGCCCGGCAAGTGGCGCAAAGCGCCGTTGATGCCTATCGGATTGTGCTAAGTACCTTGGCGCAAAAAAACCAAGCAATGGCTGTGGCGCGACAGGGGAATCCCGATGTGCAAATGGAACAAAAAAAATCGCCGGCGATCACGCGGGAAATGCCAGCGGTCATGGCGGCACAAGAGCCAGAAAAGAAGACCGCGCCCGCGAAGCACATTTTCGATGCTTTGAGGGCCAAGTGCCGATTCCCAAAATTCTTGCCCCCTAAAAAAGAGCATCCTAACGATTAGGATGCTTTATTAATTTAAATTATCTGTTCACTTAATGCGAGGTGTCGCTACCACGATCGTTTTCTTAAAATACCGGCGAACATTGTTCAAAAATCAGATAATCTGCCGTCAATCTCTTTTTTCACCGTCTGGATGAATTCATCGACTCCCTGCTCAAAAGTCTTTTTTTCTCCGCGCTGACGAACGCTGAGTTTACCACTTTCCTTTTCCTTGTCACCAAACACCAGCATGAACGGAACTTTTTCCATTTCCGCTTTTCTGATTTTATTTCCGACAGTTTCATCGGAAATATCAGCTTCAGCTCTCAGGCCGGCTTCGCTGAATTTGGCAACTAACTCTTTTACCGCTTCGGCATGGCTCTCGCCCACCGCCATCACTTTTACCTGAACCGGAGCCAGCCAAACCGGGAACGCGCCCGCGTAATGCTCCACTAATATACCGATGAATCGCTCCAGCGAACCGTACGCGGTGCGGTGAATCATCGTCGGCCGGTGTTTGGCGCCGTCTTTTTCCACATACGTGATGTCAAACAGCTCGGGCATGGAGAAATCCAGCTGGATGGTGCCGCACTGCCAGGTGCGCCCAAGCGAATCAGTCAGGTGATAATCGATTTTAGGTCCATAGAAAGCGCCATCACCTTCATTTAATTGATAATCCATGCCGGTTTCTTCCAGCACTTCCTTGATGATTCGCTGACTATTCTCCCAGGTCTCATCGGACCCGACAGACTTTTTCGGTCTGGTTGAGAACTCCAGCCGATATTTGAATCCGAAAGTTTTATAAATTTCATCAATCAAATTCATTACGCCTTTTATCTCGTCTTTGATTTGCTCCGGCCGGCAATAAATATGAGCGTCGTCTTGATGAAATGATCTCACCCGAAACAACCCATTCAATACACCCGATAATTCATGTCGGTGCACCAAACCGACCTCCGCGTAACGCAGCGGCAACTCACGATATGAATGCATATTTGAATTGTAAACCAATATCCCACCCGGACAGTTCATCGGCTTAATCGCGTACTTTTCCTTATCAATTTCAGTGAAATACATGTTTTCTTTATAATGCTCCCAGTGTCCTGATTGATGCCAAAGCTTTTCTTTCAAGATGATCGGGGTCTTGATTTCTTCATACTGCCATTTCCGATGCACCGCATACCAATAATCAAGCAGCGTATGCCACAAAATCATACCTTTCGGATGCCAAAAAGCAAATCCCGGTCCTGCTTCATGAAAGCTGAACAAATTCAATTCGCGGCCGAGCTTTTTATGATCTCTTTTTTCCGCTTCCGCTCGCATTGCCAAATAATCGTCAAGCTCTTTTTGTTTGGCAAACGCTAAGGCGTAAATGCGCTGGAGCATTTTATTTTTTTCATCGCCTCGCCAGTAGGCGCCGGCAACTTTATCCAGTTTAAAAGCGCCGGCCTTACCAGTGGATTTTAAATGTGGGCCGCTGCACATGTCCACGAATTTTACCTGACCGTCTTTATCGATATTTTTATAAAAACTTAATTTTTTTTCTCCTGATGCCTTCAACTCTTCCGCCAACTCCAATTTATATAAATCTTCCCGACTTTTAAATTCGGCGATTGCCTCTTCGACCCCTTTTTCAAACTGCTCAAATTTTTGGTCTTGCTTGATGATTTCTTTCATTTTATTTTCTATTTTCGGCAGGTCTTCCGGGGTAAAATTATGCTTGCTGTCAAAATCATAATAAAAACCGTTATCGATCGACGGTCCGATAGCCAATTTTGTTTCCGGATAAAGATCGAGCACAGCCTGCGCCATTATGTGCGAAAGAGAATGACGCATTGATTCCAATTTAGCATCTTTCATATGAATATAAAGTTGTCAGTGCGTTGAAAATTAGCGATCCTAGCTTTCAACTTTGCCTTTCAACCATTAATTAATTTAAAAAACCCCAAGATTAAAAAAATCCTTGGGGCCCTGCCGGGCGGTTCCACCCAAATTCCGGCCTGAGCGCTTTCGCCGAGGAGAAGAGGAGAAACTGCGTTTCCCCGATCGGACGCGAAGGCCGGCGCTTTGTCTCACTACCCCAGCTTAGTCAGGGCTTTGCAGACACCTGATTCCGTAAAGGAAGATTAATTGGTAATCAATCCAATCGCTTTTGATAGTGATTTTATTATACTAAATCATTAAAATTTATGCAAATAAAAACAGGCTCTCGCCTATTTATTCGGATAACGTCTATATCAATCAACAGTCGACTCAACCTCCCGGCCCCGGGCAAATGGCTTCGGCAGGCAGGCGGATTATTCAACAATCTCAATCACGATGTGATCCTCAAATCCGGGAATTTTCGTCACCCAAAAAGGCGACAGCTCAACATCCGCCCATTCGATTTCCGGCAAACTGGACAAATAGAGTTCCGCCCCTTTTTCATTTAAACCCATCAGCTTTTGCTTATCCAGTATCGGTCCGTTTTCATCAAGTTTAATATTGCCTTCGGCGTGAACATCAACACTGACAGTCTGCTTCTGACTGTCAAAACTTTTTACGGTATAAGAAAAATTGTCCAAATCAATATTTTCAAGTTTAAAACCGGGCTTCATTTGGGCGGTCAGACGCTCGCCGGCGATCGGATATAATTTTTCTTTGTCAAACATTACCACATGAACCTTAACCTTCATTTTTACGGTAAAACTGTCAGCGATGTCTTCTGGTTCGGCGCTGATCTGCTCTTCGATTATTTCACTGCCGATGGCCAATACGCCCTGAGAATCGTCATCCTTGAAATCATCGGCCACTTGTTTATAGATTTCGGTCTTCAGCTCGTCCTTGGCGCGCTCAATATCCTTTGCCTGAACAAACTTTATTTCCCCGGATTGATTGGCAATCACCGTGGTGCTTTCCGCGTAAATCAAATCCTGCAATCCCTCCCATAAACCCGGAATCTTGAGCTTGGTCGGTTTAATTTCCTTAAAAGCACCCGGATCATCAGCATACACGTCGGCCTTAACCGAACCGCCGGCCGGCACATTCACCCGATCTTTCAGCCTGAGTAAAATATTATCCGGCGTCAGCAGCCGCGTCGTCGCCACTAACGGCTGATCCTGCGAATAGTTGTTATAAATGGTGACTGTGCCCAGCACGTCGCCCTCGGCCGCACGCAAACCGGTGGCGGTGAATTCTTTTTCTTTATCAATAATGACGTCATTGACCACTCCGGAAATGGACATGGCTGATTCTTCATTGGCACCGGCGATAATATTGACGGGGAAATTAACGGATAACGATTGCTGGGCCGGCTTTATTTTGACCGTTGCCTGATTGAACACCACGTAAATGATAAAAATACCCAAACCGATGCAGGCCACCAAAAATATGATTAAAAATTTTTTGTAAAAGCTGGAAAGTTTAACTTTATATAAAGGCATATTGGATATTCAGCGCTATTATTCGTTCAAAATTATTATAGCATTTTATTGACCAAGATAAAAATCAACTCTGGATAATTTTAAAATAAACCGCCCCGCTTTAACACGACGAAAAAACGGGGCAGTTAACTAGACGAATAATCGTCTGAGTTCACGGAAAGTTGAGACATATATATTAGTTCTCAATAACGGCGGATTGCTTTTTCAGCAGATCTTTATGCCGTTTTTTATTTTCCATCATCTTGAATACCAAGGTGCTCAGCATGGTGCCGATGGCGCAACCGACGGCGTAAGCCAAAACGATTTGCCAATTATCGATATCTTCCATTACTTGCTGGAGCACAAAGTACCAAATGAACACGTTGATGATGGTCACTATTCCGCTGACTAACACTTTGGCTTCGGTGACAGTTTTTGTCCAGGCCGAGATGATTAGCATTTCTACTAATCCGATAAAAAATAACATCATAAGCGTAGTCAACTTAATTGTAAAAATGAGCAGCCGACCTTTAATTTCCTTTTTTGGCTTGTTTCAGCCATGCTCGGTGCTGAAAAAAGCCCTAAAAAAGTAGCAAAAAACGCCAATTTAAGACGTTTTTTCCGATATCAGTATAGTAAATTATTAAAAATTTGTCAATGACTCAAATTGACTGCGAAACTCAGGAGCACCAAAAAAACGGACAACGCCAACGGCAAAAACAAAAACACCATGCCCCAAATTTTCCATTTGTTTTGCGCGGCTTTGAATTCCTCGACGCTGGCCCAGTACCGCTTGCCCCACGCCCATTTATTGCCTTCGAGGCCCATTACTATCCACCAAATCCAATTAACATACGGAATCATGCTGAAAAAGCACCACCAAACGCCATGATACACTCCCCAAATCATTGACAATCCGGCTGCGCCCCAATTCCATTTTTTCAATTCCGGAGGGAAATCAGATCGGTCGCCGCGGCCGGAGCGCTGATCAAATTGAGCGACCGGCTCTTTTCGAAGGCTGCCAATATACGCGGCCATCGGGATGCTGATAAAAATGGCAATGATACTGAGCACGCCGAGCAAGCCGAGCGAGGTTTTTAATAAAGACAGCACCGGAGATGAGTCGGCGCTTTGGCTAAATATCGCCGCGGCCAAATAACTGATAATCACCAGCATTAAAAGAGCTCCGGGCAAAATCAACCATAATACTGCCGCGACGCGATATTTGCGCGGCACATTCATGGCCTGAGCCGGTCGCGGCTGGCCGGCGGTTTGAATCGAATCGATTTCATTGGGCATAATTATTCAAATTATTTAATTGACATCTTTACAATATCATCAATTCATCGCTAAATCAATTCGCCAATGAAAATCGAAAGCATTGCTGATGGGTTCCATCTGGCGCGCTGTACGCGCCGCATATTGTGATTTATGACGCTTTTTATGTTTATCGCACCATGGGCCGGGTATTTTTCTTAGAACAAAAAACCCGTCTGACTTGCGTCATCCGGGTTCAGCTCTGCTCCTCGTGGAGGATCAGAGTGCGGGATTGCGGACTTGAGCCGTTGGAACTAGAGCATGGACGTCGGGAACACCGAGACGTCGGCGTATTCCTCGGTATGGTTCGTGACGGCCGCGGCCAGGTCGTGCCGGCCGTAGATGGTGCCGAACATCTGGCTGATGCCCGCGACGCCGTAGGGGGTCATCGCCGTGGCTTCGAGACGCCCGTCGTGCATCTGGTTGAGCAGCGTGATCGGCTGGATGCGGCCGCTCGCGAAGGTCAGCACCGGACGCGCCGAACCGCCGATGTAGTTGACCTCTTCCTGAATGCCCTGAACGTTCTTCCAGTTGGGCTTGCCCGTCTGGAAGAAGGTCTCCACGTTCTCGGAATTGAGGGCGCAGAGATTGCCGTCGAGAGCGGCCAGGATGGTCCGATCGGTCAGCGTGGCGGTCCGGGCATCGAACGTCCTCCAGTTGACACCGTTGCCCAGGCAGAACTCGTACTGCTGCTTGGGGAAGGCCAGGTAGAGTTCGTGGAAGTTGGCGCCGAAAGCTTCGGACAGCGCGCCGATGACCTGCTGGACGGCCTCCGGATTCTTGGCGTAGAAGCCCTTGGGAATGCCCGTCAGGGTCATCCCGCCATCGCGAACGATGCCCCGGAGATAGGCCCACCCCCCGTTGAACTTGGTGCGGACGGTGGTCTTGGCCTGCTTGGCCTGCTCGAGGACCTCCGGGTTGACGAAGGTGACCTCGAGCCGGTTGGTCTTCGGGTCGATGCCGACACTGCCGACCTCGCCGGGGTTGATCCCCTTGAGTTTCGTGGCGAGGCCGGCGTTGATCTCGAAGGTCTTGATCTCGAACTGATTCTGCTGAGTCTGGGTCATGTTCAGTCTCTTCCCTTTCCTGAAGAGTGTTGCCCCCGGTACGCGGCTATCCCAGGATATCTGGGATCCGCAGCTTTGCGTCCTCCGGTTACCCGAAGTTTGCCATTGGCAAGGCAACTCGGCTCAGGTCCGCTCAGGACCAAAAAATCATTGCCCGAAGGCAAAGACTTCTGTCCTGATGTCTGGTTTGGGTATCAGACATCAAGGCATAAGCTTGAGTGAAAAACAAAATTAATCATAGCGGAAACGAAAATTCTCGTCAAGTGGATAAATTAAGCGAATTTTTAAATTAAAATTGCTCTGATTTCACCGACGGTTTCAATCGCCGGAAATTGCATATAAATGAACAACGCGCTCCATCTCTTTATCAAAGTCGTCGCTCTTTTTAATCTGAAAATTTGTTCTGATCATCTTATCACCGATGCGCAAAATCACCTGCTCGTCTCCGGGATGGGCTAAAAAAATTTTTTTCACCGCTTCGGCTTGCTCTTTGGTCGCTCCTTTGGGATAATCGATAATTACCGTCTTGGCGGTTGATTGTTTTCGGGATTCGTTTTTATTTGAATATTTGGAATAATTGTCCTGCGCGATCGGTTTCCCGTTAAAATGCTGAAGAGCGGCTTCACGATTTTGTTCGGTCAATTCATAAGCTTGATTGACCAGCACTTTTGGTTCGCCGTCTTTAATCGAAAATTTGCCCTCAACGATCAGCAGCTTTTCTTCCTGCCAAAGGGCCGTTGATTCTTGCAAAATTTTGGGAAATACCAACAGCTCGATGCCGGTAAGAGCGTCTTCGATTTTAACGAAAAGCATGGGATCGCCTTTTTTAGTCAAAATCTTTTTTATGCTGGTCACCACGCCGGCAATGCGCAAGGGCAGGCCCTCCGCGGTAAGCTTCTTGGCGTCGATTAAACTGGTGGCGATCTGAGAAATTTCTTTTTCAAACATTTTATAGGGATGCTCGGACACATACAAACCCAAAAATTCACGCTCCCAAGATAAAATCTGAGGCTTGCCGACTTCCTCGCCGACCGTCCGCAGATTCAGCGCCGGCCCGGCGCCGGCAAACAGCGCCGCCTGGGAGTTGCTTTGATCTTTTTCCAACTCCTTCAAATAAAAAATCATTTTATCAATATTTTCGTTCAAGTAATTCCTATCACCGAAACGATCCAGAGCGCCGCTTTTAATCAGACCTTCAATCGATTTCTTATTTAAAACCCGATTGGTGCATCTTTTCAAAAAATCTTCCAAACTTTGATAATGCCCGTTGGCTTTTCTTTCGGCAATAATCGCTTTAGACACGTTGTCACCGACATTTCGAATAGCCGACAAGCCAAATCTGATCTGAGGATGAGCGGCTTTGAGGCTTTCTTTGACGACCGCGAACCGACCAAAACTTTCATTGATGTCCGGCGGCAGTATTTTAATGCCCATTTGATTGCATTCATCGATTTCAATCGCAATCCGATCCATGTTATCCAGATCCGAAGTCAACAGCGAAGCCATAAACTCGACCGGATAATTTGCCTTAAGAAAAGCGGTCCGGTAAGCGATTAAAGCATAACAAGCCGCATGGCTTTTATTGAAACAATATTGAGCGAACGCTTCCCAGGTCTTCCAAACTTCCAACGCAGTGTTCTTTGAAATTCCATTTTTCACGCAGCCGCTCACAAACTCGTCTTTCATTTTCGCCATCAGATCCGCTTTCTTTTTACCGATCGCTTTGCGCAAGGTGTCTGCCTGGCCGCCGGTGAATCCGGCCATATCTTTGGACAAGGCCATCACCTGCTCTTGATAAACGGTGACACCATAAGTGCTGGCTAGGGCTTTTTCCATTGACGGATGCAGATATTCAATTTTTTCCCGTCCATGCTTCCTTTTTATGAATGAATCGATAAACTGCATCGGACCGGGCCGATATAAAGCGACCATGGCGATGATGTCTTCAAAAGTTGTGGGCTTCAGCTGCCGCAAATACCTTTTCATGCCGCCGGACTCAAACTGAAACACGCCGGTCGTCGCGCCTTTTTGGAAAAGATCATATGTTTTTTTATCATCAAGGCCTATTTTTTCAACCGGCAGCTCGATTTTATGCACCGCTTCGATGATTTCGATCGCCTGCTCGATAATCGTTAAATTTTTTAAACCTAGAAAATCCATTTTAAGAAGGCCCATATCCTCGATCGGATGAAGCGAATATTGGGTGACGATAGCATCATCCTCGCCGCTGGTGGAAAACTGACACGGCACGAATTCTTCGAGCGGATCGGGCGCGATGACCACGCCGCAAGCATGCGTGGAAGCGTGCCGCGCCACGCCCTCGAGCTTCTTGGCGAAATCCATCAGTCGCTTGGCATCGGCGTTGGAATTATACATTTCCCGAACCTCAGCCACTTTTTCAATCGCCTCGTCCAGCCCCATGTTCATCGGGAGCAGCTTGGAAATCTGGTCACAGAAAGAATACGGCATGTCTAAAACTCTGCCCACATCGCGAACTGCGGCTCTGGCGGCCATTGTCCCGAAAGTTATTATCTGCGCCACATGGTCCTGGCCGTATTTTTTTTCCACGTATTTTAAAACTTCATCGCGCCGCGTATCGGCGAAATCGGTATCAATATCGGGCATGGATATTCTATCCGGATTTAAAAATCTCTCGAACAGCAGATCATAGGTCAGCGGATCTAAATCGGTAATATTGGTCAAATACGCCACAATGCTGCCGGCGGCCGATCCCCTGCCCGGCCCAACGGCAATTCCTTGATTTTTCGCCCAATTGATAAAATCCTGAACAATTAAAAAATAGGAGGAAAATCCCATCTTTTCGACTGTCGTCAATTCATAATTCAGCCTGGCCATAATTTCCTTTTGCTCATCTGTCTGAGCGGCATTGACATTGAAACCGTATTTGGCCTTAAAATTATGTTCGCAAACCGCGCGCAGCGCCGCTGCCGCTGTCTGGCCTGCGGGCAATTCATAAGTGGGCAGTAAAGTCTGTCCAAGCTTGATTTCCAGCTCGCACATATCCGCCACTTTATTGGTGTTTTCGATTACTTCGGGGCTGGCGCGAAAAAAATCGGCCATCTGCGCTGAGGTGAAAAAGGAAAAATCTTCTCCCAGCATGGACATGCGATCGGTGTCGGCAATCTTTTTTTTCGTTTGCAGACAAATTAAAATATCGTGCGCTTCCGCATCCTCCGTATTCAAATAATGCACGTCATTGGTGGCTACTATCGGCACGCCGTGCTTTTTTCCGAGTGCGAAAATCGCTTCATTGACTTTTTTTTGGGCGGGGATATTCGGATTGTGCTGAACCTCCATGAAATAACGATCGCCAAAAGTCTTTTTATATTTGTTTATCACCTGCTCGACCAAATCAGAACGGCTGTTCAATATGGCCACCGGCAATTCACCCTGAAGACAGGCGGACAAGCAAATCAACCCTGCGGAATATTTTTCCAAAATTTCCCAGTCGATTCTGGGTTTATAGTAAAAGCCCTCAAGATGGGCCATGGTTGTCAATTTAATGAGATTTTTGTAACCGGCCTCATTTTGCGCCAGCAATATCACATGGTAACGCTGATTGCCGCTAACGGAATTTTTATCTTTTCGACCATTGGAAGCGATATAAGCCTCAACACCGATAATGGGTTTAATGCCAGCGGCCGAGCACTTTTGATAAAATTCAATGGCGCCGTACATGACGCCGTGATCTGTCAAAGCCAGGGCGGTCATGCCGTCATTTTTCGCCTTTTCGATCAGATCGTCGATTTTCGCCAATCCGTCGAGCAGGCTGTAGTGGCTGTGGACGTGGAGGTGGGTGAACTTCATACAAAAAGATTTTATCAAATTCCCGTGCAATTCACAAATTGCCGGCCATGGCGCATCCGCCGCGGCGGATGGTAGGGGCCGGTCGCGACCTGCCCCTACGCGCGCACCGCGCGCCCATGGCCGGCATAAAAAACGTCCCCTGACGGGGACGCATATTTTGATCATTATCCTGTTTATTTCATCATTTCTTTTTCATTCGACTAAAATTCCACTTTAAACTCCATATCTTCTCTCAGCTCGCCGGCAGACTTCACTGTCTGGCCGAATTTTTCCAAATTTTCATTGACCGCTGATATCGGCTTGATAAAAATCATTTCCACTTTCAAGCCGGCATGATCCAAACCCGGTTGCTTTTGAATTACCAATTGATATTCATCCTCTCGGAGCTGCTGGGCCACCTTATCCGGCAGCTTATAAGCGACATCAATCGTTTCCGTCGCCTTGGGCTCAATCATGAAAAAATGCCCAAAAACTTGTTTACCCAGCTCTTCGAAAACCTCAATTTTATTGATATCCAATAATCGTCCACCTTGTCGATAGCTGATCAGCTGGCTGCCGGCCGGAACATATATTCGATTATAGGTGCGATAGCGTGTCGTTTTCCAGGTGAACAGTCCGAGATTCTCATATGTCAGATGGACATTGGCATAAAGCCCGTCATTTTTTTCTTCGAGCCGATATTCATAATCTCTGACCATCACCGAATCAGTCTTCAAGGCCGCTAGATTGGCATCGACTACAGCCAAATAATCGTCATCGCCCATGTACGCTTCCCCGGTCCAGCCGATATTGGATAACTCCGATTGCAAATTTTTATCTTTCGCGTAAAACAATACTTGCTTTTCATCAATATTTTGATCGATCAAATCAAACAATTTTAACCACTCTGACCTCGGCAGAGACATAATTTTCGAAATGATCTGTTCAGCCAACGGTCTGATTATTTCTTTTCTTTGTTCTTCCTCGATTCCGGCCAGCTCATACCCTTTTTCCACTTCAAATTGAAGCTGATCGGTAAAATTTTCTCTGGTAAATGTTATGCCGTCAACCGTTATCGGGCCGGTGACGGAAATCAAACTTTCGATGAAAGTCTGAGTGATGGCGATCACTCCGTCAATTTGCTTAATCGGTCCGTTTTCAGCCTGGTAGAACCACTCGACATTGGCCGCTGACCTTGGAAAATCATGCCACCAATTGGCATCGCGCATATACCAATAATTTTGCTTAAGCTCTTCTTTTACGGGCTTTGGCGGTTCGACCTTCAAAACGCCTTCTGCCAGTCGGTCAAGTTTATAAATATTATCTGTGAAAAAATCCACAAAATCCGCGTCTTTTACTTGAATCACGCCATACGTACCGATAAATCCGCCACCCGGTCGCAATTCATCATTGTTTTGAAGCAAAAACAAATAGTTCATTTGTTTTTGATAACCGGCCAGCTCAGGCAACGCCTTGCCGTATACGGCGATATTTTCAAAAATCGGCTGGAATTTGGGCAAATTTTCTTCAATCGGTTGAGCCGCGTTTTTAATTAGAGCAAACATGGGCCGGTCATTAAAATCTTTTAACCGGGTCGTGGCGATATTCAAATTACTCTGTATTTTTTCCAGCTGCGGTCCGGCATCATAGAGCGCGCCCAAAATTTCATGTTTATCCGCCCGTGACAGCTGAGAAAATTTTAAATTTTGATTTTCAATAATATCGGTAAATTCCAAACCAAGCTGATTGGCGGCGATCAATGAATCTGATATTTGAATTCCGATCTCCAGCAAATCGTCAATTCCCAAAAGCTGCTGATCAATATAGTAAATTCTGGAATAATAACTGTTTTTAAGCGGCGCCAAAGTTTTTTGCGCTCTTTCAAATCTGGACTTAGCCTGCTCTAGCGGAGCCTTGGCCTCGGTGAAGTCGCGATTCAATAATTCAATCTGAGCCAATTTTAAATTTTCCACGGCCGCGTGCGTGTCCGTGTATATTGATTTTATGCTGGAAAAATAAGGCAATAATAAAACAGCCACGGTCACGATCGCCATTACCAACGAGATGGCTAGTACGACAAAAAAAGTTGGCAAAACTCGAATAAAACCAATAACCGCTCGTCCGAGCGCGGTGGCGATTTTTTTCTTGCCATCAGGCTCCGAATTTAAATTTTTCAATTGGTCGACAAGCATGGGGTTTGGGAAATTAGAGATTGGAAATAAGAAAATGGAAATTAGGGAACGATTTTATAAAATTAAATTCAGATTAATTTCCATTTTCCAATCCCCGATTTCTCCGCCAAGGGCGAATTCGGCTCCGGCGGATAATTTACAGTTTCATTTTTCTAAACTTCCACATATACTTCAACCAGCTTTGGATGTGGGTGCGCGTCATTTTATTGGTGAAAATCTGATGCCAGCGGCCTTCGGCTGATTCTTTCCGGTGCAGATGAACAGCCTGACTTTCCGGATAATAAATTACTTTCTCTCCGGCCATTTTAATTTTTCGGCAAAGATCCATATCTTCCATATACATGAAGTAGCGCTCATCAAAAAAATTTATGTCCTCAATCAATTTTTTCGGGGAGATAAAGCATGAGCCTTGAACCCAATCCACTTCTTTAACCGTGTCGTGCCCCCAGTCCGACATCAAAAAATCATCAAGATGCTTTTTTCCTCTTTTTATTTTGCCTAAAAAGGTGCGCCGATAAATCGGAGTGAACCACTTATGAAATCGATAAGCCGTATTCTGGAGCGAGCCATCCGGATTATTCAGTCTGGGCGCGACCAAACCGATACAATCATTTTCCCTGTCTTTAATATAATTATACAATTTTCGAATGGTATTGTCTTGCACGAATATATCCGGATTCATTATCAAAACATATTTACCCCGCGCCGCACGAATGCCGACATTGTTTCCGCCGGCAAATCCCAGATTGGAGCCCGACTGAATGAATCGTACTTGCGGATATTCATTTTTAACCATTTCTTCAATACCGTCCTGGGAATCATTATCAACAACAATAACTTCAGTCTCACTCGGTAAATCGCTCTCGAACAGATCCTTAAGCGCGAATCGAACCAGATTTTTGCTTTTATAAGTTAAAATTATTATTGACAATTCCATATATTCAATCTCCCCCAATTATTATGCGACAACAAGCGGCAACGCATAATTTTAGACCAGCCACTTTTGAACTTCGGTAAATTCAACCTTTTTTCCGGCCATAATCACCCGCCGCTTTTCCAAAAATCTTTTACGATTGCGCCAATATTCTCCGAACGCTTTAAGCGTGCCCGGTTCGGCAAACGAGATGTATAAAATCTTAATCAATTCATAAAAAAATATTCTGCCTGTCAGCCGCGGAGCGTTTTTCGTCAACATATACAGATGATTTCTGTACGAATGATAATTGGCGAATTTAGACTTCAATCTTCGATTTTTGGCGATCTGACCCTTAGACATTTGATTTACCGGTCCGGATACGGAGCGATCATGGTAGGCGACGGCTTGAGGCACTTTATAAGATTTCCAGCCTTGCCATTGCAAACGATAGGCCAAATCAACATCCTCCTTATAGCTAAAAAAATCTTCATCAAAAAACTGACTGTTTTCCATCACTTCTTCAAGCGCCGACCGACGATACAGCGGCGCCGCGCCCGAAACGCCAAAAATCTCCGACACGTCATCATATTGCCCTTCGTCCAGCTCGCCGCTGCCCAAATCCACCACCCGATGATTTTTATATATTTGGAATCCGATGGAATCTATATATTTGGTTTTCTGATTCGCCTGCCAGCGTCGAAGCTTGCCGGTGACCGAACCCGATTCCGGATGATTCTCCATAAAATCCACCAGTCTTTCCAAAAAATCAGGTTCCAAAACAATATCCTGGTTAAGCGTCAGCACGTAATCGCTTTTTGTCCAGTGGATGGCTTGATTGTGCGCTTTGGCGAAACCTTGATTATCGCTGTGGGTGACGATTTTTAAATGCGGATATTTTTCTTTGATTAAACTCAGCGTGTCGTCGGTCGAGCCATTATCGATAATTAATAAGCTGAAATCACGAAAACTCTGATTGAATAAATATTTCAAGCAATCCAAAATATATTTGGAGCCGTTCCAGGTGACTAAGTTGACGGAAACTTTTGCCATAATTTAAAATTCTAAGCAATAATTTCTAAATCCTAAACAATATCTAAATTCAAATGCCCCAATGTCTTAAATTATTAGTATTCGAAGTTGGGAATTTGGAATTTTGATATTTGCATTTGTTTAAAATTTAGATATTCGGATTTAAAATTTCCTATATGTTTACTTCCGCACCTTTGGGGTAACAAAGAAACCCAAGTATTTCCCCAACATCAGCCTTGTCTGCGCTTCGGCGGCCGGAATCGATCCGAAAACGATCAAGGTTATCGGCAGCAGCAGCCATTGAAGAAACATGGCCAAATATTTTAACGGGCTATGTGTTTTTGGTCTAGGCGGTAATAATAAAATGCTCAAGATGGCAGAAATAAAAATTCCGGACATGGCCACCGCCATTAATTTTTCTAAAACGAATGGCGCGTTTTGTACCAGTACGTTGGTCGATTCCGCTCCAAACTGAACCCACCACAACGGCAAACGACCTAAAATAAAAATCAAAATCGGAGCTGTCACCCAGGAATACATGCCCTCAGTGATATTGAATAGATACTTAAATCTTTTCCCAAAAGTAATTTTATCCTTTTTATGTTTAAAATTCCAAACCATGTATGGGAAATGCTCCACGCCATAGCCCCAGCGCCGCTGCTGCTTGTATAAATTTTTAAAATTATCCCAATAATTGTCGGCCAACACCGCATCCATGGACACCGGCACATAAATCGGCGTAACCGAATAATCGCCGTCATAACGCATAAAACACTGCAAAAAAATTCTCGAATCGTCAGTGACAATATCCGACTGCCAGAAGTCAACGTCAACCAAAGCCTGCCAGCTCATGCTGTGCGAAGAAAAGGTGAACAGCCGCTCCGGCCTGAGCAAATCGGTCATCAGCCAGAATATGGTGCCGAACGCAGTCACCCGGGTAATGATCGGTGCGTCCCAAATATTATTATTGTACAAAACCGCCGGCTGGTAAGACGTGCGCGTCGGATTCGGGCTGGTTAAATATTTGTAAGCCAAGCAGGCGAAATATTTAGGATGGACGACCGTGTCGCAATCGAAATAAGAAACGATTATATCTTGATAAGGAATTTTCCATTCATTATCTATCAGTTTTTTTACTTCCCTGCCCGCGTAAGCGGCGTTGGCGCCTTTGGCTTTCATTTCGCCTTCAACATTGTCCGGATGCAGAGTGATTACGAATTTAAAAAATTTATGGCCGTACTTTTCCTTGACTTGCCTCGAAACTTTTTCAAAATGCTCCTTGGCCCGCTCTTCTCCGGCCAGTACCACGATCATTTTATCGAGCGGGTAGGTGGACTGAGTCAAATTTTTAAAAGTGGTATCTAAAACCTCATAAGGTTCATTGTACGTCGGCAAAAAAACCAAATGATAAATTCGTTCCCAATCATTGATTTTCTTAATGTCCGCCACCCAATCATGATTGACATCCTTTTTATACCGTCGCCAGGCCAGCGCGACATAAAAAATGAAATATGAAACCCGAAAAACCCAATACAAATCAAACGCGATGATAAAATAAATGGCCCAAATGGGCTTAAAAAACGATAAAACGATAGCGCCGATAAAAGTGGCCCAAATCAAAGTTCCCGGAATCATTTCCAGAAAGCGATAATATTTGGTTTTTGGAGGATTATGGGCCATGAAATTATATGTCAGCTGGAATACTTATTGCTGAAGCATGAAGCAAGCGATGCTGATGTACCCGCCTGCCGCCTTAGGACTATACCAATTCTTCCACCAAGGTAATTATTATACCCAAAACAAACATTAAAATCAAGCCCCAGCCCAATATTTTAAATTTGGGCAATGTGTATTCGGGTTTGCGCTCCCGGGAATATTTTGCCCGCCAATATGTCAAAATAATTATCAGTCCGGTTAATCCGACAGCCACGCTGCCAACGATTGCCAATGTCTTGATAAAAAATCGATTTCCTAATAAAAAAACGGAGATCGGAATGGCGCTGACGGTTAGCCATGAATAAAATTTGTTCCATTTGAAGTCAAAATGAAACAGCTGCCAGAGCGAAACTCCGATAGTTAAAAAACTGGTAAACATGGAAATGATCGCAAAAATATTGGCCAATAAAAGTATTTTCGGGCCAAGCGCCTCGCCCAAACCGACCGTAGCCACTTCAGTTGAATCAATACCGCTTAACCCTATCACTAAAAAAGCAAATAAACCGTATAAAATTATCGGAATGATGCAGGCGGCGATAATCGCGCTTTTTATTTGCCTTTCTTTTCTCTCCAATATTTTTCGAACCGAATAAATCGAATATATTCCTCCGTAAGCAAACAAAAGCACGCCATAGGGCACGAAGAATTTGCTTAAATCAAGGTAATTCAAATTCGAATATTCGATACCCGGCCAGATTATGGCCGCGATGATCATGACCGCCAGAAATAAAAACAATGTCATGACCAACTCAACTTTTTTTACCAACGCCAAACCCACCCAGATAAACAACGATCCGATGAACGCCGCTCCCAAACCGTACCACAACGCCGATCCGCCGAAAATCGCGCTGCTGGAGATGCTGATGCCGATAATATACGCCACCAGCGCGCCGAAATTGGCAAAGAGCATGGCAAATCCTTCCACGCGACCCGCCCATCGGCCCAAATATTTTCGGGCATAGCCCATCAGCTGGTGCCGCAATTTGGTTCTTAAAATTATTTCGCCCATCATCAAATTTATCAGCATCACGGCCAAGCCCAATATTACAAGCATCGCCAATCCCGGCCAAAACCCAAATCTGGAAATCGCGTATGGGATTCCCAAAATGCCGGCGCCGACAATGGTGCCGACCAAAACGGCCACCGCTTGCCAGTAAGGATAATTTATTTTTGTTTTCATATTTATTTAATAAACACCAGACGAATTAGGGGCATGCTATAAAGGAATTTCGTAAAAATTCATATGAAGTTGGGCACATCCCGTAATTTTTCTGAGAGTTTATACGAAAATTTGGATCTTGTAATAAATTTGAATTAAGAGTTTCAATGCATTCGGCTGTACCATAGTGCATTGAAACTCCCCCCGCTTGATATTGATGCAATAATTCATGAATCACTAAAGCCGCGGTTTCAAAATTCAGATTAGAATACAAATCATTCATGTAATTTTCACACATGTAATATTCTTTATCGTCTCGCAGGACACAGGTCGTGCCCCGGATATTGCCACATTCTCCCTCAATGGAAACGTCACTGATTCTATTTAAATTATCATCATACCCGCATCTAGCGTACCAATGATGCCAATCCGTGATTATAAGCGGAATAACATTTGAAGTGCCTCTAAATTCGGAACAAAATTGTGTATCCAGAAAATAATGCGCGGAATAGCCGCCAAATATTTTAGCGGAATTACCATTCCCAAACGTAAAAATGATAATAGCTTCAGGGATCATCAATTGCTTACTTAGATGTTCTCTTACCATGTCGGATTCCGTACCGTTGCCCAATGGAAGAAAATCAATATTTCTTTTTTCCATAACCCGGCCTGTCCTTTTATATAATTCATTTCTAGCAATCGTAAAAAACGTTGCTATTTCTCCACTGTTTATATTATATCCAGAATCATCATCTACAATTATATCAACATCCAAAACACCATTGTGCTTATAATCATAATCCAAATTGACTGCTGGAGGCGTCCCGTAATTTTTAGTTGGCATCTCACTGAGCTGTTCTATATTTGTCGATTCCTTCCCAAAAGAATCAACGGAACGAATGGTATAGTAATAAACCGCGTAATTTGTTAATCCAGTATCAAGGTAAGGACTACTCTGAGTGCTTGAAATCAATTGACCGAGCTGTCCGTTGATTAATGAGCGATAAATATTTACATGAGAGAAATTACTTGCAGTAGAATTTACCCAATTTATACGAAGAGAATTTCCCGATCCGGTGTCTTCAATGCTTTGGCTGCTTGGAGCCTGTAAAACTGGAATCTCGGGCTGTTGCGACTGATTGGGCTGATTGGTTTGAGTAGGAGTAGGAGTAGGAGCAGAAGAAACAGACGCTGAACTCGGAGATATTGCGATTTGATTTAAATCCGATTCTGTAATTCCTAATCCCAATTCTCTCATTATATTAAAAGCGTCGTGTGGCCGCCCCAAATAGTAACGCCTCAAATTATCAGGTGAAACATACCAAGCTTCCCCTTTACTTTCCACCTGCAATAAAATCTTGCCTGATAATCTATTTCGCAATATTGAATCAAAATTTAATTTTTGAGGACTTGGATTAAGCGGAGAATAATCATTTATTACCTCTGTTTTATCATCATATCCGTCTCCATCAGAATCCGCATTATTAATATCGCTCCCATAGGCATATTCAAATGCATCTGACAGTCCATCTCCATCGCTATCAATCCCTGTCGATGGGATGTATCCTATTGGGATCTTTTTGAGATCCGCATTTGTTATTCCCAGCCCCAAATTTCTCATTATATTAAACGCATCATCTGGTCTCCCCAGATAATATCTTTTCAATTCGTCGGGATAAACATACCAAGCTTCGCCTTTGCTTTGAACTTGAAGTAAAATTTTACCTTTAACATGCTCTATCAATGAAAACGCTGAGCTAGGCTTAATTAAAACTAAAAAAAAGGCACACAATATAATACTTAAAAGAATTACAAGGTTATTTATTTTCATAAATTCCAAATTTTTGCTATTTGTTATTCGGATCTTATTTTGTTATTTCAACCTTTCGATTGTCTTCGTCACCGAATCCGGATTCAAAGACATGCTGTCAATTTTATTTTTCACCAGCCAGCGGGCGAAATCCGGAAAATCGCTCGGCGCTTGGCCGCAAATGCCGATTTTCTTCTTTTTCGACTTGGCGACTTTAATCACCTCGCCGATCATTTTTAAAACCGCGGGATCTTTTTCATTATAAACATGCTGAACAAACTCTGAATCGCGGTCAACGCCCAAAATCAATTGCGTCAAATCATTCGAGCCGATGCTGAAGCCGTCAAAAATTTTGGCGAATTCAGCGGCTTCTAAAACATTGCTCGGAATTTCCACCATGACATAAACTTCGACTCGCAATTTTTTCAAGCCCTGTTCTTTAATTATTTGTAAAACTTTTCGCCCCTCCCCTGCTGTCCGGCAAAATGGGACCATTACTTTAATATTATTCAAACCAAATTCTTTAATTACCTTTTTTATCGCCCGGCATTCCAGAATAAACGCCGGCTTGAATTTAGGATCATAGTATCGCGCCGCGCCGCGCCAGCCGAGCATTGGATTCGCCTCATGCGGCTCATATCGCTCTCCGCCGACCAGCGACCGGTATTCATTTGTCTTGAAGTCTGAGAAACGGACAATGACTTCTTTCGGATAGAAAGCCGCCGCTATCTGGCCGATCCCCTCTGCCAGCTTGTCAACATAAAATTGTTTTTTATTCGAATAATGCGGAGTTAATTTCTCGATTTTATTTTTCAAGTCCGGTTCGAGCTTTCCAAAATTAATCAACGCCAGCGGATGGATCTTTATATAATCGCTGATAATAAACTCCTCACGCGCGAGGCCAACGCCTTGATTGGGAATAAAAGAAGAAGCAAAAACAATATCCGGATTGCCAACGTTCATCATTACCTGAGTTCTTGGCATTTTCGTCTTTTCCAAACTGACTTTTATCTTTTTATAAGGCAATAATCCCTGATAAACAAAGCCCTCAACTCCTTGCGAGCAATCAACCGTAACTTTTCTGCCTGTATTTAAAACTTTTGTTGAATTTTTTGTACCAACCAATGCCGGGATCCCCAGCTCGCGAGCTACGATCGCCGCATGGCAGGTGCGGCCGCCGCTGTCAGTGACGATGGCCGATGCTATTTTCATGGCCGGCTCCCAGGCTGGATCTGTCATTTTAGTCACCAGTACATCGCCTTGCTTCAACTTTTTGAGCTGGCTGACGTTTTCAATCACTTTAACCGGTCCCTGGCCGATATTATTGCCAATGGCAATGCCGTAAAGCAACTGCTTGGCCGGAATCGCTTTCAGGCGATATTGATATAAAACATTTCTATTCTCAGCCGAATGCACTGTTTCCGGCCTGGCCTGGACAATATAAAGCTTATTTTGAATGCCGTCTTTGGCCCATTCCATGTCCATGGGCATTTTATACTGCTTTTCAATAATCATTCCCCATCTGGCCAATTTCAAAATTTCCGCGTCGCTCAGGGCCAGCTGATTTTTCTCATTGGCCGGCGTCCTAAGATTAACGGTGCGATCTCCTTTATAAACCAGCTTCAGCTGCTTTAATCCCAGCTTCTTTTTGATAATGGGCCTGAATCCTTTTTCCAAAGTTGATTTGAAAATATAATATTCATCCGGATCGATCCTGCCCTTAACCACGTTCTCACCCAGCCCTAGCCCGGCATTGATCGTTACCAAATTTCTAAATCCGCTTTCCGTTTCCAGGGTAAACATTACTCCTGATGCGGCTTTGTCGCTTCTGACCATCTTCTGTATCCCGACTGAAATTGAAATGCCGGCCATGGGAAAGCCTTTGTCTTTCCTGTATGAAATCGCGCGGTCAGTATATAAAGAAGCCATGCATTTTTTTATTGTCCACAAAAGATTTTCAATTCCTCGAACGTTTAAATATGATTCGAGCTGGCCGGCAAAAGAAGCGGTCGGCAAATCTTCCGCGGTCGCCGAAGATCGAACCGCCACATCGGTTGCCGTTTGCTGATAATGCTTGCTCAGCTTCTGATAAGCGACTTTTATCTCTTCTTTTATTTTTTCGGAAAAATTTCCGCCTTCGATCAGCTCGCGAACGGCTTTTCCCCGAGTCTCGAGATCCTGCGCGTTTTCAACGTCAAGCCCGCGCAAAGTTTTTTTGATTTTATTTTCAAGCTTATTAAATTTCAAAAATTCCTGATAACCCTTGGCAGTGAAAACAAAGCCGTCAGGCACGGGAATGCCCGCGCTTTTTAATTTATTGTACATATCACCCAGCATGGCGTTCTTGCCGCCGACGAGTGGCTGGTGCTTTTTTGTAATTTCATTAAAAAATTTAACGAATTTGAATTTCATATTTATTTTTTCATAACAACAATATTTTTTTTAACGAATTTCTCTACCGCTAACACAACCTCGTCTTTTAATGAAGCCGGGCTTTCGGCCACCCAAACGGCAAAATTATACAACTCTCTGCTGTCAACTTTTAACCATTTATTATTCATATACAAAAAAACAAGCAAGGTTGTTGTCGCTATTCTTTTGTTTCCGTTCTGGAACGGATGATTTTTAACCATTAGGTAAAATAAAACGGCGGCCTTTTTAATTTGCCCTCGATACATCGATTTTTTTTGAAAAGTCTGAAACGGAGTAATCAAACAACTTTCAAGAACTTCCGGAAAACGGGTTGAAAAATCAGGGATCGGTTCATTAAAGCTCATTGACTCTTTTGCCAATTTAAACGATAGGTATTTAACTTCAGCGATGGTAATCTTTCTCATATGAATCATTTATTCAGCCCCCAATAATTTTAGAGTTTCTCCATATTCTTTAATGGTCTTCATTATTGCTTTATCGATCATTGCCTTATCCTTCTCACTAAGAACAACTCCAAGCACCGCTCCTAATTCCTTTTTGGGAATTACATAATTTCTGCCAATTTTAAATGCTTTAATTTGGCCTTTTTGAATTTTTTTAAATACGGCAATCCGACTGATTCCCAATAAATCAGCCAACTCACTGACAGAATAAAAATCCTTGGTTATTATTGTTTTTGGAGGCATATTTTCCGTTAACTCACTAATTTAATGTTAACATATGTTAACTTCGCTGTCAAAGTAAGTCAATAACGAGATTCAAAAATTTCAATTTCTTCGCCATAAAAAAAATATTATAAGAAAGCCTTCTCTGCCCCATTTGCCTTCTTTACCTCTTACGCCTCCTTAAGCCTTCTTAAATATTATTTTACCATATTTTTCCTTTTTTGAAAAATAAAAAAAGCCGTCCTTTTTTATAAAACTACGGACGGCAAGCGCAAGAACTTTATTCCGCGCTTTGTACGTCTTTGGGTTGTACGACGTCGGGCATGGCCTCGGTCGGATACTGAATGTCCGGCGGAGGCGGCCGCAGAATCTGCCCGGGCCCGGCCAACGCCTCGGTCGGCAGACTCGGGTCATCGTTGATGACGATGTAGATCGTGGCCTGACGGTTGCTGATGAAAATCACCTGGAATTCCAGCAGGTTGTTGTAGGGAACTTTGTACGAATCATCGCAGAGAACCGCTACCTTTTCCTGATTATCCAGTCGCTGCACTACAAGATAGCGCAGACCGAGCAAACTTCCATCGAACTCTCTTGGACCATGGATCACCTTGCCGGCCAGATTCGTGCCATAACTGACTTCCGGATCCATAGAGCTGACGTCAGGCGGTATTGGATAGGCCGCCAATGGGCTATAGTCGTTGTCGTTTACACCGCGAGGAACCTCTCCCCCGTGCTGGCGCGTGTATTCGATCGCGGCCGCTACACGACGAGCCCTGGCCTCGGCAGCTTTGATGTTTTCCTCTGTTGGCCGCGGATACGTCATGCCGTAATCGATCGGATTATCGGCAGGGCCTTGGCTGACAACGTCTGCCCGACCAGCATCAGAACTCTGTTCAACTGCCTGGGCATCCTTTTTTCTTTGTTCCTTAATGGAAAGCAGCATGAACCCAATAAAAAGCGATATAAGCAATGCCGCGGCTAAAATCTTCAACGGAAGCGGAGCATCCATAACAACGCCCTCCTTGCCATTGTTGTTGCGGATATTGGAGTTTACCCTTAAAATTAACTTTTGTCAAACTAAAAAAAAGCTGAAAATTCAACTCATTCTGAGGCAGCGGGCACAAGGCAAAAGTAACGCAACAGGCTACTGCCTATTGCCTACTGCCTATAACACTCAGCCTCGCCCACCGGCATCCGATCGTGCGGTATAACATCATCGCTACAAAAAATCCACAAGCACCGAGGGGTTGGGGGGCATCGTTGCCCAAGGCGCGATATATAAACTCAAACGTCGCCACGCATTCGAGGCCCCCCAAAACTTTTTGGTTCTTTTTGGTTACAAAAAGAACAACTCGGCCTTGGGCCGAGCTTTATTAAATAAAACGCTTGACGTATATTTTTCACTCTATAATCTCTTTAATATCACCAACCGGCATTCTATCATGCCCAGTCAACTTTGAATAAAAACCGGATGACGGCTCAGTCAAAATATATACTTTTTTCTCTTTGCCCTGCCGGGCCAGGACCGCCTCGATTCCTTTGGGCGTCCTGAACCACTTTTTCTTTTCAAATCCGCGCGTGGCCGGCACATGCACAATTTTTGGCTTGAGCCAATCCCACTTTCCGGAAGCCAAGCTCTCGGCGCGGCACCAGCCGGTCTTTGGCATTTTCAATTCTTTATTGTTTCTATTGCCCCATTCATATAGATTAACTTTGCCGTTTTCCTCGATCGGCACGCAGGGCTTTTTCTGCCAAAAATAAAATTCGAGCTCATCGCCCTTTTTGAATTTCTCAAGCTCGGTGTCAGTAAAGCACTTTTTCACCTGAGCTTTTTTTAATTTTTCATAATAGATTGCAAATCCGGCGCACATAGCAAGCGATGCGAATATACGAATGCATGCGAATTATACGAATAAAGCGATATTAGTATCATTAGTATCATTAGTATCAATTCGTATATTAGCATCGGGGTCAACTTTAATTCACTTCTTTAATCTCCACGAAATTAACATGTCCGCTTTTACCTACGGGCTCACCGGCGACCAGAATAATTTTATCGTCTATTTTCAGCTGCTTGGCTTTTTTGCCGTATGACAGCGAGCGGTCGATTAATTCTTCCACGCTCCTTGAAGTGGCGATGACAAAAGGGATCACTCCCCAAGACAGTATCATTTGCCTCATCACCCGATCATTGTCGCAGGACGCTAATATCGGTAATTCCGGCCGGTAGCGGGACACCACTCTGGCCGTGTACCCTGATAATGACGCCACCAAAATCGCCTTGGCGTCCACATGCTCCACCAACATTTTCGCCACTCTGGCGATCGCCCTGTCAGTGGCTTCGATTTGCCTGACCTTTTCCTGCAGCACTAGGTCATCATAGGTCGAATCCTCGGTTTTAGTAACAATCTTGGCCATGGTTTCTACGGATTTGACCGGATATTTTCCGGAAGCAGTCTCTCCGGAAAGCATGACCGCATCGGTATGATCAATGACCGCATTGGCCACATCGCTAACCTCGGCTCTGGTCGGCCGCGGATTTCTAATCATCGAATCGAGCATTTGCGTGGCTACGATTACCGGCTTGGCCGCTTCCAGGCATTTATCAATAATTTCTTTCTGGCGCAATGGTACGTCCTCTGCGGGCAGCTCCACTCCCAGATCGCCTCTGGCCACCATGATCGCGTCGGCGGCGTCAATGATTTCATCGATATTGCCGATCGCTTCGCGGCGTTCGATTTTTGCCACTATTCTGATCGGCTGATTATTTTTCAGCTTTAATTTCTTTTCATATTCCTTGATCAGATATCGTAAATCGAAAATGTCCTTAGCCGAACTGACAAAAGACAAGGCCACGAAATCCACGCCGTTTTTAACTCCGAATAATAAATCTTTTTTATCCTTGGCGGTCAGGGCGGAAACGCTCAGCTTGACTCCGGGCAAATTAACTCCTTTATGCGAGGTCAACAAACCTCCGTTAATCGCTTGGCAATGAATATTATTACCTTCGGTCTTTTTCACCTCCAAATCCAACAGTCCGTCATCAATCAAAATATGATCGCCGGTTTTCACATCCTCATGCAAATGAGGGTAGTCAATAGAAATCATTTCTTCGCTGCCTGTTCTGATTTTTTTCGTGGTCACAATAATTTCTGAACCGCTCGTAATATTGATTCCCTTCTCGGGCATATTGCCCACCCTGATTTTCGGCCCTTGCAAATCTTGCAATATGCCCACGGCGATGTTTTCTTTTTTGGAAATCTTTCTGACCGCGCTCATCAACTTTTTGTGGTAGGCGTGCGTACCATGAGAAAAATTAAGCCTGGCCACATTCATGCCTGAATCGACCATTTGTTGTATTATTTCTATTTTCTCTGACGCCGGACCGAGCGTGCAGACAATTTTGGTTCTGCGCATATTTTGGTTACAAGGATTGAATCTACGAGATTACAGATTATATACAGATATTACAAGATCATTATATCTCACGCCTTAAGCGATCTGTATAATCTCGTATATGAATCTAATAATCTTGTAACCTATAAATTAAACTTTTTCGCGTACTGCCCCAAAACCGGCATTTCCCAGTATTCTCCCTGAAGAGCTTTAACAATGCCCATGATGGCCAATATCAGCAATAAAATTCCCAAAATAAAACCGGTTATCCAGCCGAGGATGGGAATAATGCCGATCAAACTAATTACCAAAGAAGCGATAAACAGCACCAATCCTTGCTTGGCATGGAACTGGCAGAATTTACTGTCCTTTTTGGAAAACAGCGGAATTAAAAATAAAATCCAGATGTAGCTGAGCATGGCTACGGTTTTGTTCTCTTCGATGTCTTTGTCCTTGGGGGCGTTTGAAGAAGACGCTTGAGATTGGTTGGGATTGTGTGTTTCCATAAATTTCAAATTACGAATAGATAAATTTTGTAATCATTTGTAATTTATTCAATCATGATATTTTCAAAATGTTCTATAATTGGCGGGAACGAGTCGTTTAATTCCACGAAGACCAAATCGATTTGCGGATTAAATTTTTCAAATTCCGGATACTCCGATAAAAACCGATCTAAGACTTTGAGCATTTTTTCGATTTTTTTATTGCTGATGTTTTCTTGCGGCGAAAAAAATGATCCGTGCCGTTTGCTTTTCACCTCACACAAAACCAAGCTTTGGCCGACCTCGGCAATCAAATCAATTTCACCGCCGAACCGCTTAAAATTCCGGCAAATGATTTTATAACCTTTCTTTTCCAAAAATTCAACAGCTGCCGCCTCTCCCTTTTTGCCGGTTAAAGCTCGATCCGACATAGTTAATTATTGATGAAAATTTTGGCGAAATGATCATTATCGAGATAAAATTCCTTCGCCAGGTCCAGCCGGGCTTTTTTTCCCCAACCGATCAACTCTTGTTCGGCCACTCGCTGTTCCAGCGGCGGGCCGTATTGGTTACCCGCTTGACGCCAGTCGATGATCAACAACTTCGCCTTCGGCCGAAGCAAACCTTTTAATTCAGTCAATAATTTCTTTTGATTCTTGATCTGATGCATCACATTCACGATCAGCGCCAAGTCAGCGGTGGGCAGCTTGAATTTTTTTAAATTTTCCATATCCGCCCAAATCGGATTGATTTGAGGGAGCTTCAATTCCGCGCTTTTTCTCTTAATCATGTCAACCGCGCTGGGCATGATATCGAGCGCGTGCACTTGTCCGGAACGTCCCACCATTTTGGCCATCGGAAAAGTCCAGTAGCCGTGGTGACCACACCCCAAATCCAAAACAGCATGCCCCGGTCTGACCTCAAGGTGATCAAGCAACTGGTTGAAATCGTAGAAATGATGATTGGTAAGAAAACTGTAAGCCATAAAAATAAATAGACACAAAGGAAAATATGGAGGGAAAATTTAAAATCTTTAATATTGCGATTTTAACTTAATAATCTCAAACATCGAGATTAAAAAATCTTGCCAAAAATCGCGTTTAATATTTTTTCATGATAATTGGTGATCACGAAAAAACCAACGAAAATAATAATAATACCCAGCAGCTTTAGAAAAAATCTGGTACCACCGCTGCCGAAAAGCTTTTCTCCGGTCGGAATCCGTCCCACGGCGCGGTAAACGAATTCCGTTTTCCAAACTATTAAAAAACCGGACACGGAAATTAAAATACCAATGATAACTCTGCCTATCATATATGAATCTATTTGATTTTAATTATATCAAAAACTCAACTTTCGAGCAAAATTTTATAAACAATCGCTTGTAAACAAAAAAAATGTCCCAACGGACATCGGCATTTTGAAGACTTGATTGTTATTGACTCCCCATTTTTCGCGATGATTACTTTCTAATCTATATGGCCGCGCCGCACGCTGGGAATAAAAATATGGGAATGGACGCTGGAAACCGGCTGTGCCGTTCGAAGCTCGCGTCAATAAAAACGGTATGAGCGTATCTACCTGCCCTCCTTCGCTGTCCGAAATTTTAATGAAGGACAGCTCCGGAGGACATTCTTCGCTCAAGCGAGAGAAGAATGGCCTGCCAGCCGAAGCGCCAGCCAATTATTACGTTTACTGCTAATCAAGATGTCGTCCTTCGCATAAAGCTTCGGACGACAGCCTTCGCTGGCGCGAAGGCTGGTGCCGGGGACAGGATTTGAACCTGCACGGGCTTGCGCCCACTACCACCTCAAGGTAGCGTGTATACCAAATTTCACCACCCCGGCCGAAAATACGTTAAAGTTACAGTTAAAAATCAAAGTCAAAAGATAACCAATTTTACAACAGACAACTGGCAATTTTTAATGTAGTGAACGAATCTGCCGCACATAACAAATACCGCGGATTAAATAATAATATAACAAAAATACCGAAATGTCAATCCGTTATTTTACCTGCCTTCCAAAAAATCGAGCTATTCAATCGTTATCGCGGCAACAGGGCAGCCTTGGGCAGCTGTTTTTATTTTTTCTTCATGCTGGCTAAAATCAACGCCTGAAATCACTTCCGACTTTCCCTCTTCATTCAGGCGAAAAACTTCAGACGCCACGCCCGAGCAAAAGCCGCAGCCGATGCATTTTTCCTGATCAACTTTGGGCATCATAATTTTTTTATTTAATCAATTAAAACTTTCTGTTTTTGCCAACGATGATTTTAAGTTTTTTTTCAGCGACCGATACTTTAACCGGCGTCTTTAAAACATAATATTTATCCAATTTAACGGGAAGGTATTCGAAGCTGGCTATCTCAAAATGTTTGGCCGGCATAATGGTATTGCTGAATTTTTGCGACCCGTTTTTTTTACGAAAAATACCCGAAGGCAATATGCTCTTTTCCACAACTACCAAATCAAGCAGGCCGTCGGCCGGATTAATCTTTTTGAGCACGCGATTATTGACGATGTGTTCCTGTTCATAACAAAAATTGTAAATTTGAACCGATTGGCAGCTGCGCTGCGGCACGATTTTAAATCCGTCTCTTTTCAGAGAAATGCGGCCAAGATCCTTCTCTATTTTCAAATCGGAAAAAAAATACACGTCATTGGCTACGCCCAAATCGACTTTTTCCACTTTGCGAGCGGCCAGCGTGTCGCAGGCCAATTCCTCCGGCGGAATCCCCAAGCTCTCGGCGATTTTATTATTATCGCCGATGGGAATTATACCCAATGTCAAATCATGTTTGGCGATGACATTAATCACCTTAAGAAATGTATTGTCGTTGCCCACGACAATCACGGTATTGACGCCGTTTCGAATCTCATCCTCGATTAACTCGCGGGCGCTTTTGAGCAGGGATAGATGTCCGGGCCGGCCCTGGATTTCCAAATCCAAAAATCGCGTACGTATTTTGTCTATTGTCTTTTCGTATTTTGAATCACTCAAAAACGAATCGTATAAATAATAATACATGCGCTCAATAAATGAATGCTAGAAATCCACTTCCTCGTCTTCCTTTTTTTGATTTTTTTCTTTGCTATTCTCAAGCTGAGAAACAGGCACGCGTCCGCCTTCCATTTCCACCTTGCCGTTAATCGACGCCCCTTCTTCCACCTTTAATACTTTCACTGTGATATCCCCGTTGACTCGGGCGGAGCCGGCCAATTCCAGCTTGCCGGTAACGGTAATATTTCCGTTGACCTCGCCTGAAACGGTCGCTTCCCCGGCGGAAACTTGGGCGTCCACTTTCGCCTGCTGGCCGACGCTCAGGTGCTTATCAGTTTTTACCGAGCCAACAACCTGCCCTTCGACGACAATGTTTCCTTGGCTGGTTAAGTCACCTTCGATTTTAATCGAATGGCCGATGACCGTGTCGCCTTCTTGGTGAGAAAAATTTTCATCATCATGATCTTTAAACATAGGTTTTTCTTTAATAATTTTACCTCCTTTTTAAAGTATCTATATCTTAATATATGCTCGGCCAGCCGTCAAACGAAATAAAATATTAATCAATATTGCTCGGTAAAGATAATGGCGTGGCAATATTACTTTCTGAAAAATTACTTAGAATTTGTAATACTTGCTCATTTTGCGGATCATATTCTAAAATTTTTTCCAGCGTTTGTCTAGCGAGCTTGGTTTGTTTCTGTTTCAGATATAATCTGGCTAAAATTAACCGCCCTTCGGAAAATGTCGGCGCCAAATCAATGGCTTGCTGTAAATATTCTACAGCCGCCGCCGTATCTTTGTTTGCTTCCATAATCAATGCCAAATAATATTTTACCCCAATATCATTCGGGTTCTGCTGATCAAGCAGCAACATTAACTCCCGAGCCGGTTCAAATTCGCCACCGAGCCACTGAGCGACACCCAGTGAAAAGTATGCGGGCAAATAATCCGGCTTTAAACCGATAGCCCGCTGGGAATATTCCTTGGCCAGACCAACCTTTTTCGTGGCTTGCAGTTTCAAATCACCCAAGACCGCTTCGTCCTGCCCGCCTTGAGCGATTAAGCCAACGAGCAAATCTGCCTGAGACAATTCTGTCTTGGCCAGTTGGTGAAGAATATATACATTGGTCGGGTAAGTGGCCAAAGCGTTAAGCAAACTTTTTTCTTGCCACTGCCCGGCATTCGCCGCCAGCCGGCCGGAAACCTCATAAAAATTATAAAGAGCCAAATGATTTAAATAATTGTCATTATTAACGGAAACAGCGGCGGTGGCAAATTCATTGGCTTGCTGGCTGATGGCCGTAATTTCCGATAAGCCGGCTTCGGAGTTTAAATCGTTTTGATCGATTTTCAATATCCGGTTCTGCAATTTGGCCGCGTAAAAGTGTGCTAGTTGCCGCTGATAAAGATCATTATTTTTATCCCAATCGGCCGCCAAAACCAACCACTTTTCCACCTGTTCTTGCCTGGCCTCTTCATTGTAAAATTTAATGCCCTGAAAAAAAGCCTGCGCCGCCACAAATCTTTTTACGGCGAAAAGAAGGAATGTCGCTGAAGCGATAAAAAGCGCGATCAGACTGAAAATTAATATGACGCGAATATTATTCTTGATTCTTTTAGGACGGGCTCCTGCGCTGGAAGAAACGACAATACCCGCCAAAACAATCATGGCCATCAGATCAACCGCCAAATTGGGAATAAAAAGAAAAGCTCCGACCACCCAAGCCAGCCAGGCGGTTGTCAAGCCCAACACATAAATGTCCGGCCGGCGCTTGAGCGACCGCCGCAGGGAAAAATATGAAAAATATCCGATAAAAAACAAAAACCCGGCTGTGGCCACCAGCCCGCCGCCAGTCAAAATATCGGAGAATTTTGAATATGAATAATAAAAAGTTTCCGACCAAAATGCTGTTTGATTGATGGCCGCCGGCCGATACAAATTATAAGCCCGCTGATAATTATTCAGGCCAACGCCCGGCAGCGGCCGCTCTTTAACGGCCTGCCAGGCGATATGATAAGATGTTTTGGCGTTGGGCAAAATTTCCAGCGGCACTTTGGGGATAGCCGATGCGCTGCTGAGCAGCCAAGCAGCGGCCGTTGCCGCAATCAGCGCCACCGCCGTGATGGCCGCTTTGGGGAATTTATCCCGGCGCTGCCAGTAATTTAATCCGCCGAAAACGATCAAGCCGACCATCAATACCAACCATGCGGCCAATGAGTTGATTATCATCAATGACATCAGGTTTAACAATGCTAGACCGACTAGCGCCGTTATTTTTACCAGCTTCTTTTTATTCAAATCCGTGCTCAGTAACCCGCCAATAATCAAAGTACTGATCAATGATAGCTGAGCCAATCCTTGATTCTGACCGGCCAAATTCGCCGGCAACCAATTAACATTCAGCGCCCCGGCCACTGTCATGATGAATATCACTTGCGCCACGGCCAACACCGCGAGAAAAGAAAATAGCAGCCAGTCGTATCTTTTTCTATTCAAATAATTGATGACAATGAAAAATATGGCCAGAATAGCGCCGATACTGCATAAACTCAGACCCCATGTTTCCACCCCCCAAAAGCTGGCGTAGCGGTATGTCGAAAAAATCGCTGATATCAGCCCGCCCATAAAAAAAGCCAACGGAGCGATGTAAATCATTTTATTGCCGACAAAATCATGCTTTTTGGTCAATAATACAAACGCTATATAAAACAATGACAGCAGCGCGGATAAGACCAATGTTAAATGCTGTTTGCTCAATATAATGAACAGATTTGGGGGTAAAAAAAACAATACGGAAAGCGCTGTCAGCAAAATAAAAATAAAAATGAAATTGCTGAAAAAATCGATTAAAACTTCCTTGAATTTCATAAAATAAAAAGCAGTTTATATTCGTTTAAACTGCTTTTATTATATCAAATTTGATCAGTGGACGCTATATCGGATTGGCATCGTCGCTGGCCACCATGGACTCGTCGTCGCTGGCCGGATTTTCGTCTTCAATGATTGGTTCGACAAGCGGTTGCCAATCGCCGCTGGCGATCGCCTGGTCATCGGGCATATCCGGTTCAGCTTCGGGTTCTGATAATTCAGACGGATCAGCATCGTCGCTGGCCGGTTCATCATGGTCGGGCTGGATCAGATCCAATTCTTCCGGTTCGATTAACGGCGCGACGGACGACGATCGTGACGCCATCACCAGCCAATCAAAAGTCGCGCTGGAAGTGCCCTGATTCAATTCTTTGACCAAAAATCCGTCGACCGACTTTTCCAGCACCATCAACCCTTCGCACTCATTGGTGGGGGTAACCACCACTTTATAACCATCCTCAATTATCTGACTGATGTTTTGATCGAAATTAACTGACGAACGGCCGTCGATTAATCGGCCCTGGCCGCTGAACATCATTTCCTGCTGAGGCGACATTAGAGCATACAAATCCATGATGGCGCCGCCGGGCAAAGCCTGCTTGACCGTAAACGCGCCGTCTTCATCAATCATCCATTTATTATTAGGACCGTATAACGATCCGGACAAGCGCAAATCGCCGCCGCCATAAACCGGCGTTGCCGAGAAATCACCTTCGCTAACGCTTTCCAAACCAAAAGTAACACTATTGGAAACGAAGCCGGCCGCGTTATGGTACCAGCCGATATTTTGAAATACCAAAATCTGTGCGCAATCGCCGGGCGCGCCGCTAAACGATTCCAACGCCTGGCCGACAACCATACCCGGCTCCGTGGCCTTCATGCCGAATCCGGGCTTTGACGAAGTGGTGATAAAATCACCGATTTCGATGTCACCGTTTTCTCCGCAAACATTGGTATGAATTCTGCCGGCTAAAACCAACGGGTATCCATAATCGTCATCAATGCCGCCGCTGATAATCAAGCTCGGATTGGTGGCGATAATGCCGATTATTCTTTTATCGTAAGGAGTTGATGACAATGTCGCTTTATCCGGATGAGTGGAATCAGCAATAATGATGGCGCCAGCCAAATCGGTTTTCCGAATTGATCCGTCCTGCACGTGCTGCACATGGCGATCAACCCCGTTTTCAGTGACAATAATGTATTCAGCGACATCAGTATAACCGCCATCAAGCCAAGCGTAACCGTTGACCTCAAGGTCGTCGGCGATGAACAAATCTGAGGTATCCTCAATTTCACCGGCCGCGGTGTGCGAAGCGGCGCCCGTGCCGATAGTGTTATAATCCGGCGAAGCCGTATCGCCGACGCTAAGCTTGCTCACATACACGCCCTCGCCACCGCTGAAATACGCGGCCCAGCCGCTGGAACTGGTGGCCATTAAGCCTCGGCCCGAACTGGTGGCGTTAAATAATCCGGCTGCGGATCCTGTATCGGCGGAATCACTTTCAGAATAAATGCCGTAAGTAACGCCGGTGGTATTGGTTAAATCAACTTGAATGCCGCCGACACCGTTTGAACTGTTGGTATGATTTATTTTCAATTCATACAATGGATTGGCGGTGTAAGCAGGGATATTTACCCGGCCGCCAAGTTCAATCGTGTCGTTGGCGTCATTTTTTATATATTCTCCGTCGGATAAGCGAATATCATAGCTGGAAAAACTGGCATTATCCATATCAATGCCAAACTGGGCGGCATTGCTCAAAGCGATAAAGCTGTCTATGGCCGAAGAGGCCGTTATTTTCATGCCGATTTCATCGCCGGTCGGATTGCTGGAGTTATTCATGGTCAAATTTATTCCAAAAGCATCCTGCACCGTAGCTTGATTTCTAATGGTAATATCCAAACCGCTGACGGTGCCAGTGCCGGCGGCGGTGGTATCGTGAGTCATATCCAAATAGTAACCGGTAAAATCGGCAAAGGAACCGGAATGAGTCATCGTCACGTATTGATCAAATGAATCATTGACTGATGACGCGCCTGAATTCAAATCTCTGAGCGATCCGTAAAGTAACCCGGTACCCGATTGATTGATCGAAAAATCCTCTCCATAAATATCTCCGGTGCCGGAATGAGTTAAAGTTTGATTCGATCCGGCTAAATCTCCAGATCCGGAATGTGTGACGTTCGATTGTACTCCATAAAACGGGCCGCTATTGGTTTTATTTCCCAAAAGTATCATACCGATCAAATCGGAAGTGGCCGCATTATCGGTAAACTGAAGTTCATATCCCCTGACCTGAGTATTATCGCCTGTTCGAGTATTAATATTAGTGCTGACGCCATGAACCAGCTGTCCCGAAGTTCCGGCCGTGTCCACGTTAACTAGCAAGGCGTCGCCGCTGGAAGTATTACTTCGGTAATTTATCTGCAGCGCTCCGGAACCAGCGGCGGCATGCAAATCAGAGCTGGCATCGATTAAAACTTTATCGGTCGCTCCCAGCACAAAAGTCGTGTCACCGGTGGAATTGATGCCATTAGCGCTGTTGAGCGTCGTCACGTAGGCTGCGGGCCATGGTGAAACCGCTGTCCCGAGGTCGCCGGTGCCTGTCAAATCACCGTTAATCAGCGCATCACCGTCGGATTGCAAGCCGTCAACATATAATGTGTCTTGAATATCCACGTAATTGGATCCGGACGCCGTTAAAATCAAATTGCTGTTGGTGTCGGTAATGCCGCTATCCGAGAGCTGCAAGGTGCTGCCCGCGTAAACCGTGCCGGAAAAATATCCGTTTCGCCATTTATCCGGACTGGCGCCGATATCATAGGTGTTAGGAGTGGCTGGAACCAAGCGGGAGTTAAAAGACAGCGTGCTCGCGCCCAGATCAATCAATTGCGTGCCCTGACTTAACCGGACATCGGCAGTGGCGATCGTGGCATTGTCCAAATCAATGCCAATGCCGATATTGGATATCAATTCGACGCCAATATGAGCATTTCCCCCCAAATACATCAAATAATCCAAATAATTGGCTCCGACATTGCCAATACTGACTCCGTAAGACAATGCCGAGGTGCCTGAATCGTCAATGACAATATGAGCGCCGTAAATATCATTGATTGAACTGCCGCCGGAATTGGTGATGCTGATATATGACCCGGTCAGGTCGCCGGCCGCGGCCGCTGAATTATTGACCATTGTGGTGCTGGAGCCAAAAATTGTACCGCCAAATCCCGCATTAGCCGTTACCGAATAATCTTCACCGTACAGGGAACCGACCGTCGATGCGCTTTGAACGGAAGAATTGATGCCAAAAGCATTGCCGGTGCCGGTATGATAGATATTATTGTTTATGCCGGTCCCGCTGCCGAGAGCCGAAGTATTGACCGAATTATCGATTCCAAAAACATTGCCCACGTTTGATTTCGACATTTGCGCGCTAAAGCCGGTCGCCAGCCCCGTGGACGCTGAATTGATCTGGGATAAATAGCCGATCACCGGTGAAGTGCCCAAAATTTGATTGCTGAACGCCGGATCCGCCAAGAACATGTAGCCGATCAATTGAGACTTAAAATCTCCGGCCACCAAAGCTTCGTCGCTGGCCACGTCGGAATAAAATCCGATTCTGGCCGCCGATCCGCTGTCGCCGCTGTTGGGCACCAAGTGAGATTTAAATCCGAACGGATAGGCGCCGGCCGACAAACCCGCGCTTGACTTGGTCTTAACGTCAATCGCGGATACAAATGAAGTATCTGAAGTCAGATCGATATTGATCACTCCTTGAGTATCGGTATGAGTGGTGCTGGACGCGTCAATATTTAATCGCTGAGTGGCGCCGAACAAATAATTTATCGATCCGCCGCTGTAAGTCCACGCGTCAGATCCATAAGCCATGTCTCCGGATGCGCCGGCGTTATCATACATGATTAAATGAGAATTTGTACCCGCACCGGATCCCAGCCGGACCGTATTTTGACCCACATTGACGCTAAACGGCGCTGCTAAGCTCGCCGCGCCAATCGCGAAATTGTCTGCCGTGTCGGTCCGATAAGTCGTGGCGCCGCCGTCGGTAAACAAATCGATCGCGCCAAGCGCCGCGTCCAAGTCATTAAGCACCGCCTGAACGTTAGTCGAAGCGGAATAAGTAAATTCATCGAATGCTCCCACCAAATAAGCTCCGCTGTCATTTGGCGCGGTAGTCTCGCTTAAACCGGTCGTGCCGACTATCAAATCACCCGCTGTCGTGGTCAAATTGCCGGAAAATGACGAATTGCCCGCCGCGTCCACCGACCAATTGCCGGCATCAATGACAACCAAGTCATTAAAAGCACCGGTCTGACCCAAGGTGATGGTTCTGGACGCGGCATCATCGCCCTGAATGGCCAAATTCGCCGTTAAAGCCGAAACCACCACTTCATTGGTTAAAGTCGGATCCGCGCTATTCACCAAATATGTCGCGTTTGCGGGCGCCACTCCGCCGGCCGGAATGGCCGCGTCCAAATCATCCAGCACATCTTGAACGTTTAGGCTATTTGAATGGGTGAATTCATCATTGACGCCAATCGCAAAAGCGCCGGATGTCGTGGGCGTGGCCGTTGACTCCAAATCAACATTGGTGCCGCCCACGTCCACAAAAACTTGATCGGTATATAAAGTATTTTGAATGTCAGTGGATGCGTTGGCAAAAGTCCAGTGTCCGCTGATTGACTCCGCTTCGCCTAAATCGGCAAATGCCGATTCCTGCTTGCCGCCCAAACGATCGGAGTTCAAAGCGTACAAAGCGCCCGATATTCTTTTTCTGGGAGTCATTTCCGTATCGCCGGTTACCAATACCCCGAGGTAATATGAAGCGCCGTTATAATTTAACAAATTGGTATCGACAAACCCAGTCGAATCGCCAAGATAGCTGGTGAACAAACCGCTCGTGGTGGTCACCACCTTAGTTTCCTCCCACAAGCATGAGTTTACTCCCGGATTGCAGGGATTGGCAGCGTCGTTGGTCGCGTGATTATATATTCGAAAACGAATGGTATAAGGTCCGTCGACTACCGGATTTCCCAAATTGTCCGTCAATTTCCCCTGATAGTTGATATACTTGGTAACTGCCGCCTTAGATTCAAAAACAAAAACATTGGCGGAAACCGCAATCAGCGCCACTAATAATAAAATTGAAAATACCCAGCTTTTCTTTTTACCAGCGTTCACAAACGATAAATTATTTACTGATTTATATTTTACCACAAATTATATGATTAAATTAAAAAGTTATTCACAAACGAGGAATTGAAAACTGGAAAATGGAAACGAGGCGGCAGCAGTCTGTCCATACTCGCCTCCTGATTTACCAATCCGCTCATTGCTGGCTCCAAGGAATATTTATATCCTTGGCCCTTTCCTTGAATTCAAAATCTTCACCGGCTGTTTCTTCTTTAATTTCCTGTGCTGATTCCTCACCGCGCCACTGATGCGGTAAATTTCTAACCGCGGGGCGCGACTGAATTGCCGGCGACGGAGACACCGGCGCGGCCGGCGCGGTCGCGGTTTGCGTCGTGACCGTTTTTCCCGCCGGCTGCATAAATAAATTTCTGGTAACCGCCTCTCCCTCAATCTTATTTTGTTCGATGTTATTGGTTTTTTCCGGCTGATAGCCGCGGCGCTCCGCGGTGATGTAATAAATGTTTTTTCCTGCGATAAAACCGTATCTGCCTTGATTATCAGTCACTTGGGTTTCCAACAATTTATTATACTTACTGTCGTACAATCGCACAACGGCGCGGTTCAACGGCTTTTTATCGATATTATCCGCGACAATGCCCCAACTTTTTGGTTTGCCGGGCATGGCCAGCCGCCGAAATATGATATACAGTAAAATGTGCAACGCCAAAAGCAACACCCAAATCCAGCTCGGCTTTATCATTAAAATAACCAGCGTGGCCAGCGGCCCAAGCAGCGCCAGGACTTTCTGAAATTTACGTAGCGCGTGAACCACCAAAACTTTTTTCGCCGGCTCAGTCGCTTTTTCCGGATCAAGCGGAATATTTGGAGTAATCGTCACTTTTTCTGTGACGCTGATATTTTCTCCGTGATACAAATCAATGTAAAAAACATCCTCTTTTTGATTTTGCAAAACCACTGTCGGGAAAAGATATTCCTTTTTAAACGCTTTGATATAATATGTTCCCGGATCAACGATGAAAGCGAATCGCCCGTCTTTATCCGATACTCGAGTTTGAATCAGTTTATTGGTGTTTTGTTCATAAAGTCTTAAAATCGCTAAATCAACAGGTTTTTTGGTAATTGAATCATAAACCACCCCGAATTTCTTTCGTTTTTTCTTGAATAAAATCAAAATCGGTTCACTGAAAACGAACAGCAGGTATGGCAATATTCCCGCCAATGAAAAAATAGAGATGATGTTTAGGGCGGTTACGGCGGCGATCGCCGGAAACCCGACTTTTTCCGTCACGGCTTCCACTGCCGGATCGTTAAAAAAATTATCGAGCATGAAAGCCACGGCCGCGTTGCGCTTAATGACCTCGAGCGCTTGCCCAATATTTTCCGAGACGCGCTCGGAAACGGACGGCGTGATCGCTTCTTCATAAATCACGTCAACTTCGTCATTGTCAAGCTGGGAAGCGCAACCCGGGTCAGCCGGATAATCGATTAAACCGTCGCCGTCATTATCAATGCCGTCGGCGCAGGCCGGTAAAACCACCGGCGGCTCAAGCTCGCTGTCGTCTGTCGCGCTGACGCAGCCCAGGTCGGCCGGATAATCGACAAAGCCGTCGTTATCATTATCAATGCCATCAGCGCACTGGGGCAAGGGTTCGATTATTTCTTCATCTTGCTCATTATCATCCTCCGGGCTAACACAACCCTGATCTGTAGGATAATCCGTAAATCCATCACTGTCATTATCAATACCATCCGAGCATTGGCGGGGAATTTCAACCAAATTTTCTTCATTGTTGTCATTGGGGCTGTCACAACCCGAGTCGGCCGGATAATCGATAAAATTATCGTTATCATTGTCGCGGCCGTCGCTACACTGCGGCAGCTGGGAATGAGTCGAGAACACGAACAATTCGGTATAATCGGTCTCTCGCCCATCGCCGTTTCTGGCTTTCACCCGGAAAGAATAAGGACTACCGGGATTAAGACCGAGGTTATTCCAGCTTAAATTGGGGATCCAGCCGGAAACCTGCCCGGTCGAAACATTTTCAAACCGCAAAGCCGTTGACCCGGCCCCAATATTGGGCAATGTGCCCTGCGCGCGGATTATTAAATTATATAAACCGGCATCGATCAACATCAAACTGGTCGGTTTATTGATTAAAGTGTAGGCCGATGATGATTCCGACCAAGCTGATTCGCCGGCATCGTTTTTGGCTCTAACGCGAAAAGTATATCTGGTGTTTTCCGATAAACCAATGACGTTTTTGCCAAACGCGCTGCCCCAGCTGGTGAATGTTTGCCAAGTCGGAGACACGACCAGAGCGCCGCTCGGCGACAGATAGCGGCCGGTGGTCGTTTCGTTGATCGCGTAAAGCACGTCGCCGGCATTACCGTTGGTATCGATTGTCAAATTTATCACCGAAGCGGACCAGGCATCCAAAATCGGCGGACCGGGCGCGTATAACCCGGCGGCTGAGGCGGTCGTGAACGTATAATCTCCGGACTGTGCTGAATTGGCCGCCGCGTCGGTGGCCACGATGTTAAAATGATAAAGCGTTGCCGGGTTCAAACCGAAAATATTTAAAGAATGGCTGGTTAATAAATTGCCGTCAACAACGGATTGGCCGTAGGCCGCGGTTTCACCGAAATAAATAAGCGACGACGCCGGCTCGCTCGTGTCCCAAGTGATGGTGGCCGAATCGCCAGTGATATTTATAACTTGAATGTTGGAAATAATCGGCGCGGTTCGGTCTTGATCCGGCGGCGGCGTGATATTGCCGCCCGTCGGCAGCACCTCGACCTGAACGGTCGAATCCGAAGAAGCCGCCAAACCAAAAACCGCACCGCCAAGCAATGACGCGGCGCACAGAATCAAGCCAAAGATTAATTTTCCTCCTTTAAGCATGGGATTTTTTCTTGATGAACGCGGCTGTAAAAATTGCCGCCGCCAGCAATATTAAAATTTCAAAAATATAAATTTTCGGCAAGACCCAAAAATCGATTTCCTCGGTTAAATAATTCCATTCGCTATCAACTAGCCCGATTTGGGCTTTATAGTACCCGAAAAAATTTCCACGCGGAGAAATATGCAGCTGCCGTTCGCCGCCCGGCAATATCTGGGGCCAAAATGCGGTGACGGTTTCTTTTTTCTGACCGAATAGATTAAAAAATTTTATTTCTCCAAACGGCGCGCTGTGCGTATTGCCTTTATTTTCCAAAGTGATCGACAATTCCGGCTGACTCCAGTAAATTTTTTTTGATCGAACATCCTTTATTTCGGTCTGATGCCAAATATCTCCAAGGATCTCCATAAAAACCAAACTGCCGACCTCGCCCGAAAAAGACGCCCCCGCTGTCTGATCGACAGTATCGGCGGCGAATAATATGGCGAAATAACGTCCGCCACTCTCATTGGCGGGAGCGAAAACGTTAAAATTTATTTGTCTTCTTTCCCCGGGGATCAGCTCAAACACGCTCACCGGCAAGGAAACATAGTCGGTGAAATCGCCTTCGATGATCTCCAAAGTGCCTTGATCGTCGATCGTCCGAAAAGCCACCACTCGGGGAACGACCTTTAACGCGACTGTCGAATTATTCTTTAAAAAAATTTCTCCCTGCTGACTTTGCCCGGGCTCGATGCTGAAAACGTGCTTGAGCGGCGTCACTGCCAATGAAATTTGCGTTTGGGCGATACTCGATAGCGGCGTTAATATCGATAGCATCAAGCTGATTAATAATATCTTTTTGGAAACGCGCATCATAATTTCGGCAAGGCGGTAAAAGTAATGGTGTTTGAATATATGCCCGACGATTGATTTGAATCAAGTTCGACCTTAAATCCGAATTGCGTGTCATCGGGGATCAAAGACAGGGCCGGTTTGGTGTGAGTCAAAGTTGAAGCTCCGGGAACGGCGGCGAAATTGGCGCCGCTGCCCCATTTGATGTCCAGACCGGTGCCGCTGATCAGCGTGAAGCCGAAACCAACGCCGCTCCAAGCGATCGGCGCGGCGATCGTGCCGCTGAAATCCGATATGCTGTGCCCGGCCGAAGTCAGTAATTGATTTTTTTTAATATAAAGGTCATAGCCGTTGGCCGCATTGGTGGTCACCGTGGCGGTGATCGATCCGCTGGCGTTTTCAGACGGCTTAATTTGACCCAAATTCAAATTGCTGGTGTTCAGCGATAAACTTAAAGTCGTCACCAAATCCTTTTGGCGATAACCGGCCACGTTCATTTGATAATTTGCGGAGCTGGAAAAATCGGTCCCGGCTTCGCCCATGGTATCAAACATCAAATAATTGGCAGAGCCGGAAAAATCACTGCCGCCGATATTGATTGAGTCGAAAGGTATTTCGTAATTCGTGCCGCTCATGCCCACGGCCAGCGCCGAGCCCGGCAGTAAAAATAATACAATAAAATATACAAAAATTCTAAGCTTCATAAACTTAGTGAGATTAATATCAATTCGTAACGATTTGGAAACATTCCAATCCCTAATTTCAAATTTCCGGTTTCTCCGCCGAAGGCGTATCCGCCTCTGGCGGACAATTTCCAGTTTCTTTTTTTATTATACAAAAAAAACAGCCGGCTGGCTATTTTTTTATTAACAAGTTTTTAATCTGAGCTTTATTCCACTGCCCCGGCTGTCATTCCCGCGCAAGCGGGAATCCACTCTAAACAGCAGTGAAAAACTCTACATCTTCGCCAACCACTCCACATTAAGCAGGCCCAATCCCTGACGAAGTTTTTTCCCCACCGCCTGCGCCAGATTAAATCTGGCTGCCCGCAGTTTTTTATCCTCAGCGCGAATGATCGAATGCTTTTGGTAAAAATCATTGAAAGCCTGGGCCAGATCAAATAAATAATTGCACAGAACCGACGGATCATTTTCCCTGCATGCTCTTTCAATCTCATTTTCATTATTCGCCAGTAATTTAAGCAGCTCTCTTTCCTCGGTTTTCTCAAGCAAACTGTAATCCGCAGCGCCGACGGTTTTCAATTTTTCCTTTATCGAATTGATTCGAGCGGATGTATATAAAAGATAAGGGCCGGTCTTGCCGTCAAAGCTGAGCGCTTCATCCATGTCAAAAGTAATGACTTTATTATTGCCATACTTTAACATTCCGATTTTTATGGCAGCTAAGGAAATCTTTTCAGCAACTTCTTTTATCTTTTTGCCATGCCAATCGCTGTGTCTCTTCTGGGTCTCGGCCATGCTTTTTTCCATCATCTTATTAAAAAGCTCGTCAAAAGAAACAATATTTCCCTTTCGAGACGATAGCGCGCCTGCGGGCAAATTCACAAAATCATAAGGGATATGAACCATCTTTTCTTCAAATCCGGCCAGCGCTAAAGTTTTGAATATTTGTTTTAAATACAATGTCTGCCGGTTGTCAACAACATAGATGCTGACATCAACTTTCTTTTTCGCTTTTTTGTAGGCCAAGGCCAGGTCACTGGTCGAGTACAAGGTCGTGCCGTCAGACTTTAGTATCAACAGCACGTCAAGATTGTATTTTTTCAAATCAACAATAACCGCGCCCTGGTCTTTTTTGGCAATGCCTTTTTTCAAAAGGTCACCGACTATCTTTCTGCCGTTTTCTAAAATATCGCTCTCAAAATACCATTCGTCGAATTTCACTCCCAGCAGTTTATAAATTCTCTTAAAATCTTCAACGCTCCACTTCTGAGTTTTTTTCCATGATTTCATTATGTCTTTGTCTTTTCGCTCAAGCTTTTTTAAAATTTCATCAACCTCGCTTTTAATAGTCTCGTCCTTTTCCATTTTTTGTACCGCTTCAGTATAAATTTTGCCGAGGAACCTAGTCTGCTCGCTGGCCGGCTCTTCGCCTTGATGAAATTTCAAATACGCCCACAGGCATTTGGCCACATGCAGGCCGACATCATTGACATAGGTGGCGGCAATCACTTTATTGCCGGCGAACCGATACAAATTGACAATGGCCGCGCCCAAACAGGCGTTTCTAAGATGCCCGACATGAAATTCCTTATGCGTATTGGGCTGTGAATATTCAATCATCACTTTCTGACCAGCTGCCTGCTGCCTTTTACCTGCTGCCTCAATGAAATCTTTCGCCCAAACTTCTGCTTTAAAGTAGAAATTCAGATACGGCCCCTTAGCTTCAACCTTTTCCCAAACTTCATTTGAGCCGAGCTTTTCGGCCAGGCTCGCGGCAAACTCAGCCGGATTGCCGTCGGCCAAATCAAAAACCGGCAAGCTCAGGTCCCCCAGTTCAACCATTGGCGGAAAAGTAAAATTTTCCGGCTTTACGTTTTTAAAAACCGGACCCGTGTCAATTAATTTTAGGATTATTTTTTTGAGAATGCTTTGATACATATGTATCGATGCTAATATACGAATGAATACTAATTATACTAATTTTTTTTCCGTAATATCCGTAATAATCCGTAAACTCTATTTTATCTTCACAAAAAACCGCTTCCCCTTCTGAATCAAATCCCCGGACTTCAATTCAAAATCATAGCCTTCAACTATTGTATCATTAACCTTTACGCCTTTTTGATCAATCGCCCTTTTCGCTTCTGACCGGGAAGGCACCGATTTCGTTTCAAGCAGCGCGTCAATAATATTGTAAGAGCTGACAGGCACCTCACTGATTTCTTCCGGCTTTTCTTTTTTCGAAAAGACTTTGACGAAATTTTGCTCAGCCGATTCCGCTTCCTCAGTACCGACAAAAGTCCTGACCACTTCCTTGGCCAATTCCAATTTGAAATTTCTGGGATTTTCACCGGCATCGAGCCGGGCCGCCACTTCCTCGATTTTTTCAAGCGGCGCTCTGGTGACCAGCGCCAGACCCGGAATAATCAGTTCATCGGGCCAAGCCATCACTTTACCGAACATTTCTTCAGCCGAGTCGCTTAAAGCGACCATATTGCCTTCGGTCTTGCCCATTTTCTTTCCGGTCGGATCGGCCAAAAGCTTCATGGTGATCACAAATTTATCTTTGTCGGTTAAAGATTTCATCAAATCTCTACCGGCTAACATATTATAAGTCTGGTCATTGCCGCCGACCTCGCCGTCCACATTCATGGCCACCGAATCATACCCCTGCATCAGCGGATACATGAATTCATGGAGATAAATAGGCTTCCCTTCCTTCATTCTTTTTTCAAACATGTCGCGTTCGAGCAGCCGCTGCACTGTAAAATGAGCGGAAAGCTCAACGATGTCCGCAAAGCTCATTTTCGCCAGCCATTTGGAATTATATTTCACTTCGACTTTATTTTTGCCTGTGAAATCCAAAATTTTTGACGCCTGCTTTTTATAATTTTTGCAATTTGCCAAAACTTGCTCGCGGGTCAGGCGGACGCGGGTGGCGCTTTTATCAGTCGGGTCGCCGATCATGCCGGTGAAGTCGCCGATCAGCATGATAACCTGATGTCCGAGCTGCTGGAATTGCCTTAATTTAAGTAATGGGATGGCGTGCCCCAGATGCAAGGTCGGTCCGGTGGGATCGATTCCCAAATACAGAGTCAGCTTCTGGCCGCTTTTTAATTTTTCTTCCAAAAATTCTCTGGACGGATAAATATTCTCCACGCCGCGGGAAAGTAATTCTTCGATAAGTTGTTCGTTGGTATCGATAGGCATATTGTCAAATTCCACCCCACTTTTAGTGGGCTCGAAATGAGCCGGCCAAAGTCGGGTAGAAATTTATTTTAATCCTTCTAATTGATTATTTAATTTTTCTAATTTTTCCTTTGCCTCCGCCAGCTTCGCTTTCTCGCCCTCCACAACATTTGCCGGCGCGTTTTTGACAAATTCATCATTACCCAATTTCTTTTCCTGTGAATCAACGTACTTTTTTACATTTTCAATTTCCTTTTCAAGTCTGGATTTTTCTTTTTCAATATCAATCAGTCCCTTTAGCGGCAGATAAATTTCAATATCTTCAACCACGCCAGAAGCAGCGGGCTTTTCAGCCACATCAACATACTCAATAGAATCTAATCGAGCCAAAGCTTTAATTATTGCTTCGTCTTCTTTAAGCTTTTTCTGGCAAACAAATTGCGCTTTGATTTTTTTGGCCGGTTCGACATTGTTTTCAGCTCGCAAATTTCTGATGGCCGTAATCACTTCTTTTATTTTGACAAATTCTTTTTCCGCCTGATCATCAATCAGTCTCTTACTTACTTTCGGCCAATCCTGAATCATAATACTTGTCTTGCTTGTCTCGCTGAAAATAGCTTCGGTCACAAACGGCACGAACGGATGCCAGAGCCGCAGAACGCTATCCAAAATATGCGCCAAGATTTCGTCTTTGCCTTTTTCCACTTTAGCGACTTCCAGATACCAGTCAGCCAATTCATTATACGTGAAATCTCTCAGCTTTTCGCCGGCCGCGGAAAACTGATAACTATCTAAGGACTCGGTAACTTCTTTGATAACCGTATTAAGTCGCGACAAAATCCATTTATCCGCCAAGGTCTTTGGCTTCACTTTCTTAACTTCTGTCTTTCCTTGTGTTTGAGAAATGATAAATCGAGAAATATTCCAAAGCTTATTGACGAAGTTTCGAAAACCTTCGATTTTCTCTTCATACAATCTGACATCGTTTCCCGGGGTGGCGCCGATCAAAAAGCTCAGGCGCACCGCGTCATAGCCGTATTTATCGCCGACGATTATCGGGTCAATGGCTGTTTCCGGCCTGGATTTTGACATCTTCTTGCCTTCCTTGTCGCGGACAAGGCCGTGAAAATATACTTTTTCAAATGGAATTTCTTCCATTACATAATTTGTCATCAAAATCATTCGCGCCACCCAGAAAAACAAAATATCATAAGCTGTTTCCATCACCGAAATCGGATGAAATCTTTTTAGGTCAGAATTATGTTTTTTTTCAAAATCCTTAAAATCTTTTTTCAGCAAAGTGGTGAATGTCCATAAACCTGAAGAAAACCAAGTGTCCAGCGTATCTTCATCCTGAACCCATCCTGCTCCCTCCGGCGCTTCTTCACCCACATACACTTCTGCCTCTTGCCTCTTGCCTCTTGCCTCGCCTTTATACCAAACAGGAATACGATGGCCGAACCAAATCTGACGCGAAATGCACCAATCATGCAGATTTTCCATCCAGTTTAAATATACTTTTTCAAATCTTTCCGGAATGATTTCAATTTTTTTATTTTTAATCACTTCAATCGCTTTTTCCTTTAAGCTCTGGCCGCCGATCCGCTTGACTTTTTTATCCACGCTGACAAACCATTGCTCTGAAGGCAGAGGCTCGACCGCGGTGCCGCAGCGGTAGCAGCTGGACAGTTTGTGCTCCGCGTCCTCGACTTTTTCCTGCAGTCCGGCTTTTTCTAAGGCCTTAACCACCGCTTCTCTGGCTTCAATCGCGGTCATGCCGGAAAAATCTCCGACTTTGTCTGTCATTTTGCCCTCTTCATCAATTACCTTGATGATTGGCAAATTATTTTTTTGCGCCATTTCATAATCAACCATGCTGTGAGCCGGCGTCACGCCGAGCGCTCCGGTGCCGAAGGCCGGATCGACTGCTTTATCGGCAATGACTTTTATTTTCAAAGGCACGCCGACAAAATCAACGTCAAAAGTCTGGCCGACATATTTTTTATATCGCTCATCGTCGGGATTGACCGCCACTGCCGTGTCACCCAGCTTGGTTTCCGGTCTGGTGGTGGCAATGGTGATCGGAAAATTCTTATCGTATTTGAAATAATAAAGCTTAGTCGACTCATCTTTATATTCAACTTCATCGTCAGCCAGAGTGGACTGGCAGCGCGGGCACCAATTCACAATTCTGTAGCCGCGGTAAATCAAACCGTCATCATACATCATTTTAAAAACTTTGCGCACTGCCCGGCTTCGCGTCTCGTCCAGGGTATAACCCTCTCTCGACCAATCCAGGCTCGAGCCCATTTTGCGGACTTGCTTATGAATGGTATCCTTTGACTGAATGACAAATTTTTCAACTTCCGCCAAAAATCTTTCCCGGCCCAGGTCATGCCTGGTTTTTCCGGTTTCTTTCAAAATTTTCTTTTCCACAACATTTTGCGTGGCAATGGCCGCGTGATCAGTTCCCGGGATCCAAACCGTATCAAATCCTTTCATGCGGTGATAGCGGATCATCAGGTCTTCGATCGCCAGCATGGCCGCGTGGCCCAAATGAAGCGTGCCGGTGACATTCGGCGGCGGCAGCACGATCGAAAAAGAATCCCTGCCGACAGCACGGAGCTCTTTTACTTTATCGGGATTGAATAATTCTTTTACTTCCCATTTTTTATAAATTTCATCCTCGAATTTTTGGGGTTCGTATGCCTTTTCCATAAACATCGATGCTAATATACCTGCCTGCCCTGACTGCCGTCAGGCAGGCGGCAGGCAGGTATATTAGCATCGCTTGTATTTATAAATTATGATTGTATTTTATCAAAACAAACACAAAAACTCAAACCTTGACTTTCGATAAAAAAAACAATAAACTAAAACTTCAACCATTGTTTATGGCTCTTAATGTCACGCAACAAATTTACGAATCAGTCAAAAGAAGTCGGAGCCCGCTGATAACCTTCAGAAACAATAACGGCACCGACGTGATCGCTTCCAGCTTGGCGCTGGCTTTCTGGCTGAAAAAGCTCGATAAACAGGGAGATATTGTCTGCCCTAATTTTAAAATCCCCACCAATATCAGTTTTTTACCGCGAACCGATACCATCAAACCAGACTTGACTAATCTCCGAAAATTGGTTATCGATCTTGATCTGCAAAATTCTCAAGTTGATAAATTCAGCTATAAAGTCATTGATGATCGTCTCAAAATATTTATCACTCCCAAAAATGGCGAGCTCACCAAAGATCGCGTCAGCTGCTCCAATTCAGAATACCGTCATGATTTAATTTTCACTCTCAACACGCCGGATCTCGAATCGCTCGACAAAATCTACGAAAACAATCCTGATTTTTTTTATAACACACCGATCATTAACATTTGCAATCTGCCGGAGAATGAACATTTCGGCCACACCAACATGGTTAATGTCACCGCCGTTTCCGTTGCTGAAATTTTATACGAACTGTTCACTTCGATCGATGACAGCCTGATCGATGAAACCATCGCCACCTATCTATTGACCGGCATGATCGACAAGACCAAAAGCTTTCGACATAAAAAAGTCACTCCGCGTTCGCTAAACATCGCCTCCCAGCTGATCGCCAGCGGTGCTCAGCGCGATTTAATTATTAAAAACCTTTATCAAACAAAATCTGTCGGCACACTTAAACTCTGGGGCACGGTACTCAGCCATCTGGAGACGGATCCCGATCAAAAAATCGCCTGGTCACGCGTAACCGCCGAAGATTTCAAGTCCAACAACAGCTCCAGCAAAGATTTGGTGGAAGTTATCGATGAGCTGATCAGCAGCATACCCTCGATTCAGCACACCGCCATTTTTTTTCAAACCGATGCTAGTGCCACTCACTGCATCATTAAAACGGAAAAAGACATCGATCTTCTTAAAAATTTTTCGGAATTCAATCCGACCGGCGCCGCTGACTTAATTCGGGTCAAGATTGACACTGCCAATTTCGCTTCAGCCAAAGAACAGGTGCTGGAATACTTAAAAAATTTAATCTAAAATAGCGTTTACAAAAACGAATTTTTTTGTTAAAATCAATTCGTATTCCAGGTTTCATTGATCCATGATTCATGATCCATGATCCATGATCCATGATCCATGATCCATGATCCATGATCCATGATCCATGATCCATGATCCATGATCCATGATGTCGGGGTATAGCGCAGTTGGTAGCGCGCATGCATGGGGTGCATGAGGTCGTGAGTTCAAGTCTCACTACCCCGACCAATTTCAAATTTCGAAAATGAGGTCGCTAAACAAAATCTATTATTTAACTTCTTTTATTTCTATTTTCCGGATGTATTATCTTTACTTGTATAAAAAAACCCGCTTTTATGAAAAGCGGTTTTTAATTAAAATTGGCCAAAGAACGATAGATCTGCAATTGATGCATTTGGCGCAGAAGCTCCTCATCTTTCCAATCGACATTATAAACGTCTTGGGGCGCCAGCATCGGCAGGACATCGCAAACCTGGCGCAATCGATAAAGATGATGGTTGGACTCGTCAATGGAAAATTTTCGATTAAAATAATTTCCGAATAAAAACATTTGAACCTCGACCAATCTCCCCCGGTGCCAGACCTTAAAATGTCTGTTGGGAGCGTTTGTCCGCGCCGAGTATCCATTGGTATCGCCATCTCCATCGATGCGATACTTGACTACACCGACAAAATTAGTGAATATTTTGGATGTCAACAATTCAAAAGCTTGTTTTAGGTCTTCCTCCGATAGGAACACGAAAGTAATTGCGTTTACATCGGCGGCAATCGGATTGGCGGCGGTTGAATCAAGCAATGTTTTTCTAAAAACGTCCTGCATACGCTTATCGCGGCTATCATATAAAACATACATATCACGGCCGTAAACACTGATTTTTCTAAACCATAACGGCCAGCGAAAAATGTGTTTGGCGCTTTCGCCCGCTTCCAAAAATTTCACGAATCGGTGATAGTTGTTTTTATCATATACGATTTCCAGAATTCTTCTGAATTCGCCGTGGCAATCGCGGGAGAAAAAATCACTTTCCAATATTTCTGTCAGATCAGAAAGAAAAGCTTCCCGACTTTTATTTTTCATCAACATAATCAAATACCTCATCCCCAAGCTGAAAAACAAATTCGCCTCAAATGATCTGATCCTTCTATATATTGAATTTCCCGGGGGATCATGCATGATTCGAAGCAAATTGATGGGATCGTTCGTCGGTCGGCAAATTCCTTCTGACGTGAAAACAAACCGCACCTTCTCCGGCACGAATTCTCTGAGCAATTCCTCGCGAAACCCCTTGGCCTCCTGAATCGCTTCAGTGAATATGTCGTATAAAATATCGGCAGGGAACGCATCGCCGACCGTTTGTTCAAGCCAGCCTGATATCGCCATCCTGGCATCGGATACTTCCTGCGAGGCAATGGCTCGAAATAAACGATCCATGCTTTGAGCATGTTCAAACCCTTTGGGGTATTCTCGAGCTATCTTTTCTTTATCCATGGCATAGCGCAGCAGCAAATCCGGCGGCGTAACCAGATGGATGAAATCTCTCATTGCACCTCCTATCTTTTTAAAAAGAACGAACAACACAATATATTAAACTTCGGATACAAATTTGTCAAATCGCAGCGCCATATCGCTTTTATATTGCTACCACACGGAAAGTATAATTGTCCACATTTTCTTAAACTGCTATTTATGGTATAATTTATTCAACCAAATGAAATAAATTTATTTATATTTCTTGAATAAATCAAATTTTTATTTATGAACATCAAAAAAAAATTAAAGGCCTTTGGAATAATCCTTTTATTAAATTTAGTGATTTGCCCATCCACTTTGGCAGCCACCACTATTGGCAATAACATCACCACCGGCGGAAATCTCAGCGTTCAGGGTAATTTATTGTTTTCAAACGGGGCCGGAGCCGGTTTTATTCTTCAATCCGATGCCCTCGGCAATGCCACCTGGCTAAACGCCGCCGCCTGGGATAAAAACAATGCTGACGATTTAACGACCAGCACCGTTTTCAGCGGGGACGTTTCCGGATCTTATAGTTCAACCACCGTAACCGATTTAACGATATCCGGCGAAGCTCAGGGCGATGTCCTTTACTTTAACGGCACCAACTGGGTCAGGCTCGCCGCCGGCACCTCCGGACAATTTTTGCAAACGCAAGGCGCCGGCGCCAATCCGCAGTGGGCGGCTGCCGCAGGCTCAGGTGATGTTACAGATGTTGGCGATGTCGCTTCAGGAGCGGCATTTACCGCTACCGCGGGAAACGACGGCAATTCTCTCTGGTTTGAAGGCACTTCCGCTGACGGCAATGAAGTTCAGTTAACCGCTGCCGATCCCGGCGCCGATGTTACTGTCACTATTCCTGCTGCAACCGGAACTTTGCTTCTCGATGCGAACATTGGTACTAGCGTTCAGGCTTGGGATGTCCAGCTCGATGACATCGCCGGTTTAACTCCGACAAACAACAACATTATTATCGGCGACGGCGCCAACTGGCAGCAGACAAGCACTGCCAATTGGGACAAGGTCAGCACTGATGACTTGACCACTGCCACTTCTTTCAGCGGGGACGTTTCCGGATCTTATAGTTCAACCACCGTAACCGATTTAACGATATCCGGCGAAGCTCAGGGCGATGTCCTTTACTTTAACGGCACCAACTGGGTCAGGCTCGCCGCCGGCACCTCCGGACAATTTTTGCAAACGCAAGGCGCCGGCGCCAATCCGCAGTGGGCGGCAGGCGGCGGCGGAGAAACTAATACCGCCTCGAATCAAGGTGTTGGCGGGGTCGGACCATTTTTACAAAAAACCGGCGCTGACTTGGAATTTAAGAATATCAATGCCGGATCAAGCAAAGTCAACGTTTCGAACGACGCCATCAATAATGAAATCGATATTGATATCACTGAAGCTAATTTAACATTGGACAATTTGGGCGGCACTCTGAGCATCGCCAAAGGCGGCACTGGCGCCACCGACGCCACCACCGCTCGATCAAACTTGGGATTAGCTATCGGCTCCAATGTTCAGGCTTGGGATTCTTACCTCGATGATATCGCCTCAATTACCGCCGCTCAGGGCGAAGTCCTTTACTTTGACGGATCTGATTGGGTGACTCTGTCTCCGGGAACCAGCGGCCAAGTCCTGCAAACTCAGGGCGCCGGGGCAGACCCTCAGTGGGCCACTGTTTCTGCCGCTGCTCAAAATCTTTTTGAAACGATTTCCACTCCGCTGGGAACAAACCCGGTAGCGGACGCGTCGACAGACACTTTAGCTTTAACCGCGGGAACAGGGATGTACGTCACCGGAAACGCGGGCACAGACACAATTAATTTTTCTCTCAGTGGCGCCTTGGCCGCCATTGCTGGATTATCATCCGCTGATAGCGACTTTATAGTCGGCAATGGCACCACTTGGGTCGCAGAATCCGGCAACACCGCCAGAACATCTCTCGGATTGGGCACAGCGGACAGCCCCCAATTTACCGGATTAACGCTAACCGGCGATCTTGGTGTTCAAGGCAATTCAAATTTGGGCAATGGCAGCACTGACAGGACCACGATAACCGGCGAATTATTGCTTGGCTCAATTGGCGCTGATCCGGCCGGTTCAAACGGGCTCACCTATTATAACTCAACCACCAATAAATTCCGCTGCTATGAAAGCGGCGCCTGGAAAGACTGCGATACCACCGGGGCTTCCGCCACCTTGCAAACCGCGTACGATAACGGCGCGTCAATCACCACCGCCGCGGGCATACCGATAGTTTTTAATCTGACATCGGGAAACTTCAACGCCACTGGATCAGGGGCGGTCAATCTCACCCCGACATCCGCCTCGCAATTTACTTCTTCCGGCGCGCTGACACTCACCGCCGGCGCCACCTCAACCTGGTCAACTTCATCGGGCAACCTTAATTTAACATCGGCTTCAGCGCTGGCCATGCAAGGCGGCGCCGCCTCCAGCTTTTCCACCACTACCGGAAATATCACGCTGCAACCGGCCGGCACCGGCACTACAGCTTATGTTCAAATCGGCGCCGGCGGCGCCGGTTCAACCACTCCCGATCTTTTGATTTTGGATAAAAAAAGCGATGCCGGTGATCCGGCCGGCACTAACGGTGCGATTTATTACAATACCAATACCAATAAATTCAGATGCTATCAATCCGGCGCCTGGACTGATTGTGTTAGCTCGGCCGGCACCAACTACTGGTCCAGAACCGGCACCAATTTATCACCGGCAACCGCCGGAGACGATATCTTGCTGAATGCGGGAGAAACATTAACTATTTCTGATTTGACTGCCGGCTCAGTCGTATTCACGGGAACGTCAGGCTTGATAACACAAGATAATACCAACTTTTTCTGGGATAATACCAATAAGCGATTGGGCGTCGGCACCAACGCTCCTGCCTACGCAATAGATACCACCGGCGCCATCAGGACAGGGCGCAACGGCACTGACGGGCAATTAAGAATATATTCCGAGCAAGGTCCGACCGATTATGAAATCATTTTCCAGCCGCCGGCGGCCATGACTCAAAATACCACATATACCATGCCGGCGAATGACGGCAATTCCGGACAATTTTTGCAAACTGACGGCAATGGTAATCTCAGCTGGGTACGAAACGGCTGGTTCGGCTCGACCACTCGGCTCAAATTATTACCAGCGGATTTCATTTCCGATGACAATGACGATAACGCCACCATCGCCACTGATGGCACGTCGGTCACCGCCAGCAGCGGTACCACGCAAATGGCGGCAACCATTGCCATCCCCACCGGATTTCAGGCGACCGCGGCCATGGTATACGGTTCGGACACAACAAACACCGTTACCGTTTACGCCAACGACATCACCAATAACACCACCGCCACGAATTTAGGGGCAGGAGTTGTCGGCACTGAAATCAATATAACCGACACCGCTTCCAGCACCACCAATTATTTGACAATCTATGTCAATACCGGCAATGCCGATAGCGTGTATGGCGGATACGTGACTTTGTCTGAACAATAATTATGAATAAATCAAATAAATTTAATTTGATAAACACGTTGGTGATTCTTTTATTTACATTGCTTTTGGGCTACCCGTTTGCTGTTTTTGGCATCAATGACATATCATTCAGTTCAAACACCAATTTAGAGGTCAATACCATTGACGCTTCGCCCACCCTCGCGACGGTTATCGCCCAAAATGGCAGCCTGGCCACAAACATTGACATTCAGTCCAATTATATTGATATTACTCTCGATGCCGGATCCAGCATCGCTTTCAGTACCAGCAGTTCGTCTCAATATCTTAAAATAACCAAACAATCCGGATCAAACGCTTACACTACCAGCCCGGCTTGCATTACCAATTCCGTAACCATGAACGGCACCGGGGCGACAGTTGTTTTACGGCTGGAAGTAACTTCAATAAATCCGGGATGCGGTGGCGGTGGTGGTGGCGGCGGCGGTGTATTTACTCCGCAATATCCATACAACACCGCCATCGTTATCAATAACAATGCCGCCGAGACAAACAGCCGAACGGTCAGTCTCAGCTTAATTGCCAGTAATGTCAACCAAATGATGATCTCCAATGATCAGAGCTTTACAGGCGCCCAGTGGGAAGCTTATCAATCTGGCAAAAGTTGGACGTTGACCGAAAATTTCGGAACAAAAATCGTGTATGCCAAATTCAAAAATTCCAGCGGCGCCACTTCCGGCGCCATCAGCGACACCATCAATTACGTCGATAAAAACATCCCTCCGGCCGAATGCACACTAAACTGTGAAAAAATTTCGTACGATCTATACATTATCAATCCGGACGGCACTGAAAGACATTCAAATTCCAGCTTTGTGCGCAAAGAGACGCTTGATGAAAACACCTATCTTTATAAATTCGAAGACAAAGGCGCGGACATGGATTTTGACGACATCTGGATAATCGCCGAACAAAACGATTGCCAAAACATCAAATTCACCGTATTTAAAGTCAATGGCCGCTGGACCCATCAAATAAAAGTAAAATTACTGTACCAGGGCATGGCTAAGGAAACCATATCTCTCTGGGAAAACTCACAATTGGCGGTTGAACAATCGAAAACGGTCACCTTAACCAATTATTCATCAGTATGCGAAACCAACATTCCGGTAATACCTTGCGTTATTGACTGCGATTTGTTGTCATATGACTTATACATTGTAAACCCGGATGGGACAGAGCGACATATAAACACGCCTTACGCGCTGACGGAATCTTCCGCCGACGGATCCATGACTTATCAATTTGAAGACAAGGGTAATGACATGGATCACGATGATGTTTGGATTAAAGTCGAAAAATATGGTTGCTCCAGCATAAACTTTTCTGTTGTCAAACTCGACGCCGGATGGCACCACCAAATTAAAGTGGGCCTGCTTTATGGCGGCATAAAAAAAGAAGACATTTTATTATGGTCCGATTCCCAAACCGCTCTTAAACAAATCAAAACTTTATATATTGCCGATTATCCGGAAATGTGCGCCACTGATGTGAATCTTAATCCCGGAGACATTTTTAAAGGATCTTTAGATACCGTTTATTATTACGGAGAAGATCAGAAAAGACATGTTTTTCCGAGTCGAAATACGTACATGACCTGGTATCCCGATTTTTCCAATGTCAAAACAATCGGCGACTCGCTCCTCGCCACTATCAGACTTGACGGCAATGTGACCTACAGGCCGGGGGTCAGAATGGTAAAAATCATTTCCATCCCCAATGTTTATGCCGTTGATTCTCACGGCGTTCTCAGATGGATCGAGACAGAAGAAGTGGCGCAAGCGCTGTACGGAAACGACTGGGCGAAACTCGTCGATGACATGCCCGATTCTTATTTCTTTAACTATAACCTGGGAGATCCGATAACCTCGAAAGATGATTTTAATCCGGCATTGGCAACCTTAAAAGCGATCGATATCAGCCAAGATTTACTGCTTACACAATAATTCCAGCCGCAACATAAAAAGCCTTCGTTTCGAAGGCTTTTGTGATAATTGCTATTTACAAAATATTTCAATTGTGATAAAATATCGCAAGAACCGTTTTTTATCATGGAGCATGAATCAGGGGAATGAAGCCACCGTAAAAATTGAAAAGATGAACATTGGAATCCTAACTTTCAATCCCCATTGCCCCAAACCAATAACCAATTTCCAATACCGATGGGTGCGTAGCTCAGTTGGTTAGAGCACAACGCTTATAACGTTGGGGTCGATGGTTCAAGTCCATCCGCACCCACCAGCCTTCGCTCCTCCTCTCGTTGCTCGTCGGAGCTTCGGCTGGCAGGCCAAATTACCGGGCCTGCCCGTTGAAGCCCTGAGTTTATCGAAGGGCGAAGGCGGGTGTATAGCTCAGCTGGTTAGAGCGTTACGTTGACATCGTAAAGGTCTCTGGTTCGAGTCCAGATACACCCACCACCAAAAATTCATGCGCCGCATGAATTTTTGGTTTGCCGCCGTCAAACTTAAAAACGCCAATCAATGATTGACGTTTACAGTCTTCGATAATCTCTACCGCACCGATTGCAGCTGGTGATGTAATACACGCGGCCGTCATATCCAATCGTTTTTGTTTGATTGCCTCTGGCATTGTAGCAATACGGACAAGCATTATCCGCTCCTTTGCCAAAAGACAAGTCTTCGACATTCAAAGAAACGGTCGCCAATTTCAATCGCCGATCAGTGGATTTCACCAAACGAATATGTTTGCGCTCGCTTCTTGACTTTCCTGACTTGGCCATCGGGCATCACCTCCTGTTCTCCTTTTTTCCAAAGATCAACAACCTTCAATTTGCCCCATCTTATCAAAATATTTCATTTTTGTAAACAGCTATCTTTTCCCGTTTTTTACGTAAAAATCGACCTTTTTAAGATCGATCTACCAGCTGATCATATTGCCCAGTTTGAATAATCGACAACACTTATTGCAAATCCAGACATCTTTTTCTCCAGCCGTTGTTTCGGCCTTTTTAAAAAAATTACCGTCCTCATTGCCGCACCACGGACATTTCGTGTCAAATATTCCGCATTCGGGCAACTGTCGCCAATCAATCTGAGTTGGTGTCGCGTTGTTCTGATGGGTCATGGAATCCTCCTTTCAAGATTGATGGTTCAATTTATCACGAATTTTTTTTTTAGTCAAGCGCGGCGATTTACAGTTTTGTTTCCAGCCGATGCTGCCAATATTTTATTGTAAAATTGTGAAAAGCGAACAGTTCATCGCTGCCGACCAATTCATTAAAAATACTACCCAAACCCACAGCGTAAATATGCCCCAACGACTCCAATATCCGGCCGGACAGCAAATATCCGCCTCCGCTGTGACAATTTTCGCACACCAGCGATCCTTTATTCATGTTTAAATAAAATCCGCTCGCCTGACGGCCGCAGTCATGGCAGTTTATCAAATCCGGTTTTAAGCCCAAGACAGCGCCCAGCCGCCAGATAAAAATATTTTTTAGCAGCTCCGCCTCTTTATCGGTGCGAATCACATCCAGCTGCTGATAATATTCATTAAGCAGCAGCCACATGGTCAGATCGCCGCTATTTTCCTTGAATAATTCCATAATCACTTTGACCAGCCAAAATTGCTGGCGGTATTTTTCCAGTGAATTAAGATTAAACCTTTTAATCAAATTGGCGCCGGCCAGATAATTTATTTTCCTGCCGCTGGCAACAAACACTTCGACCAAAGCCGGCGGTTCTAGATGGCCGGCCATTTTGCTCAGCGATCTTTTCGCGCCGCGAACTTTAACGGTCTGCATTCCATTTTTTTGGCTGTAAAGTATATAAAAATTGGAGGCGTCATCCGCGCTCCTTTTGGCTAATGTTATGGCGAAGTCTTTTGAATACATAAAAAAGCGAAATAACAAATCACAAGCACCAAACTACAAACCTGTCCCGAGCAGAGTCGACGGATAAATCACAATATCCAATATCCAAGCTCCAACTACTAAATATTTGAAATTTTAAAATTGAAATTTGGTCACTTTTTTTGTAATTTGTTGTTTGGTGCTTAAACTGTATCAAGATATGACTGTAAAATAATCATGGCCGCTATTTTATCATCAACTTTTTTAAGCACCACCGGTTTGCCCGGAATTGTTTTCGCCAGACTTTCCGCTTGTTTGGTCGTCAGCTGCTCGTTTTGCCAAACAACCGAATATTCGGCTGCGAGCTCATCGAAAAATTCCTGCAAATCCTTGGAAACCTCGGACTGACCTTGCAGATTGATGGGTTTACCGATGACTATTAACTCAACGGCTTCTTCTTTGACTAATTCTTTTATATTTTTAACCAATCGATCGTTGCCTTCGTTTTTAATGGTCTTCAATGCAAAAGCCAGCTTGGTGATATCATCGCCCAGCGCCAATCCAACTTTGCTTTTACCGTAATCAATGCCGAGTAACTGCATACAATTAAAAATAAAATTAAAAATGAGAAAGAAAAAATCGCGTATTGGTATAATAGTCGTTTTACTTTTTTCACTCATCGTTTTTGGCTACGATAAACGCGTCAGCACTTCTGGTTCACCGTCTGTCACCAGCACCGTATGCTCAAAATGAGCGGAAAGCTTGCCATCGGCTGTGGAGAATGTCCAACCATCATTGAGCAGCTCCACCTGATAATCCCCCAAATTCACCATCGGTTCCAAAGCCAAAGTCATGCCCGGCTTTAAAATTATATCTCGATCGTCAGACACGAAATTGGGAATCTGCGGATCTTCATGAACCTGCTTCCCGACGCCATGACCGACCAATGATCTGACCACTGAAAAACCTTGTTTTTTTGCCGTTTGGTATATTGCCGCCGATACTTGCGACAATAAATTGCCTCCGCGACATTGAGTTATGCCATTTTCCAAAGCTTTTTTGGTAGTTTTTATTAAAAGCTTGGCTGGCTTGCTTATTTTGCCCACGCCGACGGTGACCGCCATGTCCGTGTACGTGCCGCCTTTGGCCGGGTATTGCATGCCGATGTCCAAACTGACAATATCGCCTGTCTTAAATATTTTATCACCGGTGGGTATGCCATGGACAACTTCATCATTGACCGACACGCATAAAGTCGCCGGATACGGATTATTTTTTGAGCCATATCCTTTAAACGACGGCCGGCCGCCATTGGCCCTGATTAATTTTTCCGCTAACTCATCAAGCTGCTGAGCGCTAACTCCGGGCGCCAAATTTTTCTCGACCTCAAACAAAACCGAAGCCAATATTTTACCGCCGGTTCTCATGGTATCGATTTCCAGAGGAGTTTTGATGATAATCATATTTTAGAAGTGATGTCTTTAAATACATCATTGATATCTCGAGTTGAATCTATCTGGTGATATTCAATGTCAATATCATGCTGACTTTGCAAATATTTTATCATCGGCTCGGTAATGTCGTGGTAAAGGTCCAATCTGTTTTTAACTACCGACGGCCGCTGATCATCACGGATCGCCAATTTTCGGCCGCAGACATCGCAAATCTCGTCATTTTTGGGTGGATCATAAACCAAATGATAAACGCGCCCGCAACCGCACGTCCGTCTGCCGCTGATGCGCTCGATGGCGATGCGATCAGGCAGTTTCAATTCAAATATGATCATCGACCACTTTTTCTCTTTTAAAAAACCAACAATTGTCCTGGCCTGATTAATGTTTCTCGGATAACCATCCAATATGAAATTTGGCCCCGTATCGTCTAAGATGTGCAATATCATTTTATTGACAATATCATCCGGCGCTAATTCCCCGGAATACAGGTCATTTTTTATATCTCGGCCGATCGGGGTCTCTTGCTGAACTTCTTTTCTCAGCAGCGCACCGGTTGATATTAGCGGTAGCTGCCTCGCGGCGGCCAATTGCCGAGTTTGAGTGCCTTTGCCGGATCCGGGCGGGCCGATAAAAATAATGTTTTTCATAATATTCAATTTTATTGTAACGTAAGCCGGTCAAAAAGTCTATTAAAAATCCCGCGAGAATGTGCGGGATCAATTTATAATTTAATTCAGTAACTGATTTATAATTAAAAACCGTCGTAATCTCGCATGACCATCTGCGCTTCAATTTGTTTGACCGTTTCGATGACCACGCTAACGACGATCAGCAAACTGGTGCCGCCGATGACCAAAGATGTCATGCCGGTCGCTTGCTGCATCACCAATGGCAGTATGGCGATCACTCCCAGAAATAGCGCTCCCAAAAAAGTGATTCGTTTGATCGTGTTATTCAAGTATTGTTCGGTATGCTGGCCGGGCCTGATGCCGGGAATAAATCCGCCTTGTTTTTGTAAATTTTCGGCAATCTGTCCCGGATGGAAGATAACCGCCGTGTAAAAATATGTGAAACCGAAAACCAAGACAAAATACATAATGCCGTAAAACCATTGATTCTGGAAAACGTCAATCACAAACTGCGCCAATCTGGCTATAAATGCGGTTTGGGCGTTCACGAAAAACTGAGCGACCATGGGTGGAAATAAAATAATGGAAATGGCGAAAATAATGGGAATAACACCGGCCTGGTTAACTCTGAGGGGTAAATGAGTGCTGGTGCCGCCGTACATTTTCATGCCGCGCACTCTTCGGGCGTAAGAAACCGGAATTTTTCGCTGCCCCTCGGTGATAATTACCACACCGACAATCGTCACAACGGCGATCGCCACAAATACGACTAACGTGATCAATTGAGAACGGTCAAAGTTTATCACCACCTGCTGAAGCGCTGTCGGAATGCTGGCGATAATGCCGGCAAATATTAAAAGTGAAATGCCATTACCGATTTTTTTCTCCGATATCAATTCTCCGATCCAGACCAAAAACATGGTGCCGGCGGTAATGGTAATCAACATGGCGACAAATCGAAAAGGATTCAAATCCTCAATGATCGGCTGGGGAGACGTTGAAAGAATACGAATCATGCCATAAGCCTGAAGCAGCGCCATCGGGATAGTGGCGATGCGCGTATATTGGTTTATTTTTTGACGACCAGCTTCTTCTTTATTCATTTCTTCCAATTTGGGAATGATCATCGCCAGCAGCTGAAAAATAATGGAAGCGGTAATATATGGAGCCACTCCCATCATCACAATGGAAAAATTTTGCATGCCGCCGCCGGAAAATATATTCATCAAACCCAAAATGTCATTTGATGAAAAAAATTCTCTTAAATTTTCAATATTTATTCCGGGAATGGGAATGTGCGCCGCCAATCGGAAAACCGCCAACATGGCTAAAACAAAAACTATGCTGTTTCGTAGATCTTTTATTTTCCAGATTTGGACAAGTTTTTGCCACATATTGATATTGGGGTAAGCAGAGGGAAAAAAGAAGGATGGGCAGAGACAAAATTATTTTTTTTCGCGCTGCTCTTTGGCCGTAGCCGGTGAATCTTCCCTTTGAATTTTTCCTCCGGATTTAATGATAACATTTTCAGCTGATTTTGAAAACCAACAATTCTGAAAATTCAATTTTTTGGATGTTTTCGCATCCAATAAAACCTTCACGCCGATTTTCACGTCTTTGATTAAATCCTTAGCCGCTAATTCCCTAGGATTAACGGAATCGCCGTCATTGAAGTATTTATTTAGTATTGACAGTTTTACTATTTGCTTTTTGGGCTTTGGACTGTTAAAACCGCGAAGTTTGGGAATCCTAAGCAAATTGGATTTGAATCCCTTGATCTTCAGCCCTTTTTTTCCGCCGGATCTGGCTCTTTGACCCTTGAGTCCTCGGCCGGCATAGGTGCCGCGCCCAGAACCGCTGCCTCGGCCAACCCGTTTCCGCGGCTTTTTATTGGCTGTTTTAATTGTATGCAAATGTAGTGGCATAATTATTTCTTATCTGTTGATTTATCATCAATTTTTTTGCCCCGTCGATCCGACGCTTTCCTAGCTCTTGCGGGTTTCGCGAATGATTTGCCAAATCTTTCGTCAGCCGCTTTTTTCGGCTGAGTTTTATCAAGCTTAAGACCGTCCGTTTTAAAGCTGGACAACGCAATGATCACCGCTTGAGCGTTTATCAATTTATTACGGGTTCCCAGTATCTTACCAATAACATTCGGAACTCCACCCAGTTCCAAAATTTGCCTGACGACGCTGCCCGCCTTAATACCCGTGCCGATCGGCGCCGGTTTAAGCAGCAGCTTGCCTGATTTGTATTTGACGCGAACCTCATGCGGTATGGTTTTATTGATAATCGGCACGACTATCAAATTTTTCTTCGCTTTTCTGACCGCCTTATTGATCGCTAATGTCACGTCGGCTCCTTTAGCCACCGCGAATCCCACCCGACCATTGCCGTCACCGATCGCCACTGTCGCGCGGAAACGCATCCTTTTACCGCCGGCCATAACTCGCGTTACTCTCGCTAAATGAATCAGCTGCTGGTTATATTCCTTTTCGGCAAATCTATTTTTCCTATTTTTAAACATATCTTAAAATTTATAAAAAGTTAAAATTTTAATCCAGCCGCTCTAGCCGCTTCGGCAAGCGCTTTTATTCTCCCATGATACCTAAATCCGCCGCGGTCAAAAACAACCACTTCAATGCCGGCCTTAATCGCCGCTTTCGCCAGCGCATCACCAAGCTGTTCGGCTCTTTTGGCTTTGGCTCCCTTATATTGGCGATCATCCATCGCCAGCAAAGTCTTTTTCGCTCCATCATCAATCAATTGAATATAGCAATTATTCAAACTTTTATAAACGCTCATTCTCGGCCTTTTCGCCGTACCAAAAACTTTCGCCCTGACACGGCGTTTGCGCAGCTGTCTTTTCTGATCTTTAATTTTCATCCTATTTGTCATAATTATTATAATCAATATTATTCGGCTGATTTAACTGTCTTACCCGCTTTTCGAATAATCACTTCATCCGCATATTTAATACCTTTGCCTTTATACGGTTCTGGTTTTCTGATTTTTCGAATATTGGCGGCCACTTCTCCGACCAACTGTTTATCAATACCGCTGATAGTGATAACATTCGCATCAACCGCGGCCGTAATTCCGTCCGGCAATTCAAATTCAACCGGATGAGAATAGCCGACATTCAAAGTGATCTTCTTGCCGCCGGCATTGGCTTTGTAACCGACGCCGTTGATTTCCAATTTTTTTTCAAAACCTTCAGTCACGCCAATGATCATGTTATTCACCAAGCTTCTGAATAATCCCCAAAAAGCATTGGCTTTTTTGTTATCTAACTGTGAGATTTCAAAAACCAATTGACCGTCTTTTTGTTCAACTTTAATGCTGGGATGAATTGTCTGATTCAATTCCCCTTTTGGACCTTTGATCTTCACGGTATGGCCATCGATAGTGGCGGAAACACCCGCTGGAATATTAATTGGTTTTTTTCCGATTCTTGACATATTAGTATATTTCACAAATTACTTCTCCACCCACGCCTGCTTTTCGGGCTTGTTTATTCGTCATTATACCTTTTGAAGTAGACACAATGGCGATGCCCAAATTGTTAAGCACCCGAGGCATATGGTCTTTGCCCACATAAATCCGTCTTCCGGTTTTCGATACTCTTTTAATATTTCTAATGGCCGGTTGACCATTCGTATATTTGAGCGCGATAGATATTTCTCCGAATTTTTCTTCTTTTTTCTGGACATCCTTAATGTATCCTTCTTGCTTCAAAATCTGGGCGATAGCAAACTTAAGCTTGGAATAAGGCATAGTGACCTCAGCTTTCTTAACCGCCGAAGCGTTTCTAATTCTGGTTAACATGTCTGCTATTGTATCTGTAAGCATAAATTATGTAAATTATTTTCTGATAAATTCTTACCAGCTGCTTCTGGTGATTCCAGGCAGCTCGCCTTTTTCCGCTAATTCTCTAAAACAAATTCGGCACAAATCAAAATCTCGCATGTAGCCTTTCGGCCGGCCGCAACGCCAACATCGTCTGACCACGCGTGTAGAATATTTAGGTTTTCTGTTCGATTTATTAACTTGTGCTTTGGTTGCCATATATATTATTTATTATCTTTTTCTTTAAATGGGAAGCCCATTAACTTCAATAACTCGTAACCTTCTTCATCCGTATCAGCGGTAGTGGTGATATTGACTTCCAGGCCGTGAATATTTTCCAATTCATCGGATCTGATTTCCGGAAAGGCAATATGCTCCTTAAATCCGATCGAGTAATTACCATGCCCATCGAAATTATCCGGATCAAGCCCGCGGAAATCGCGTACTCTCGGCAAAGTGATATTAACCAATTTTTCAATAAAATCATACATGCGCCAACCTCGTAAAGTTACCCGAACGCCCACCACCATGCCTTCCCTGATTTTAAAATTGGAAATGGATGTTTTCGCTTTTGTTTCCACCGGCTGCTGGCCCGTAATTCGCTGAAGCGATTTCTTCACGGATTCCAAATAATCATTATCCTTTAATCCCCGGCCAATGCCAACATTAATGGATACTTTAGCCAATTTGGGAACCTGCATTTCATTTTTATAACCGAATTTTTCTTTAAGCGCAGGTATTACTTTTTCTTTATATTGTTCAAAAAGTCTTTTCATACAAATTAATCAATGGATTCTTTACATTTTTTACAGTATCGAACTTTTTTTACTTTGCCTTTTTCATTTTTAGAAACCTTATAACCAACGCGCGTTAATTTGCTGCAACGCGGACAAAGCAACATTACGTTTGATATTTGAATTGGCGCCGGCACTTCGATTTTTTGTCCCTTTTCACCGGCTCTCTTCGGTTTGACATGCTTAATTCTAATATTCAGGCCTTCGACCACGACTTTACCCCGAGACGGCAAAACCTGCAAAACCTTGCCTTGATTCGCTTTGTAAGTCTTTTCGCCTTTCTTTGTCTTCTTCACTCTGTCTTTGCCGGCGATGATCTGCACTTTGTCGCCTTTTTTAATATTAGGTTTCATATTTTACAATTTATTCGCAAAATTATAACACTTCCGGAGCCAACGATACTATTTTGGCAAAACCCTGCTTTCGCAGTTCTCTGGCCACTGGACCAAAGACACGAGAGCCTTTTGGCTCTTTGCTGTCCTTATCAATAATTATCACCGCGTTATCGTCAAATCGTATATAAGAGCCATCGGGTCGGCGCGTTTCTTTTCTGGTTCTGACAACCACCGCGTGCAGCACTTCCCCCTTTTTAACCGAGGAATGCGGCTTTGCTTCTTTAACGGAAACGGCGATAATATCCCCCAGCCTAGCGTATCTTTTTTTATATCCACCGCGGACTTTAATACACTGAAGCTTTTTGGCACCAGTATTATCGGCTGAAGTTAACATTGTTCTGTGTTGAATCATATATAATTAAAACGCTAGGAGTTATTTCACTATTTTTACCACTCGCCATTTTTTATCTTTGCTTATCGGCCGGCACTGTTCGATAATCACCAGGTCCCCGATCTGACATTCATTCTTTTCATCATGGGCTTTGTATTTATTGCTCACCTTAAAAAGCTTATGATAACGCGGATGCATCTTTGACCTTACCACCAAAACAGTAACGGTCTTGGCCATTTTATTGCTAATCACCTTACCGGTGAATTTTCGAATTAATTTTCCCTGCTTATCCATAAATTATTTGTTATTTTTCTCGACGATCGATTGCTTTCGCTCTGTCATCAGAGTTAGAATCTGAGCCATGGTTTGTTTAACTTTTCTGAATTCTCTGACATTCTTTAACTGGTTATTGGCCAATCTAAATGACAACTCACGTCGAGTTTCTGCCAGGTCATTATACAATTCCTTTAATTCATCGTCTGATTTGGCTCTTAATTCTATTAACTTCATATCAAAACTATTACTTTTTAATGACAAATTTAGTGGTTACCGGCAATTTATGCGCGGCTAATCTGAGCGCTTCCTGGGCAATTTCTTTGGCGATGCCGGAAAGCTCAAAAAGCACCGCTCCTGGTTTCACGATAGTGACGAATTTTTCCGGAGCGCCCTTGCCGCCGCCCATGGTCGATTGCGATCCTTTGGCAGTTATCGGTTTATCGGGAAATATGCGAATCCAAATTTTGCCACCTCTTTTAATGTGATGGGTAATCGCTCTTCGGGCCGCTTCAATCTGCCGTGAATCTATCCAGGCCGCTGAAGTTGCCTTTAATCCATAATCGCCAAAAGAAACTTCGGTCAAACGGTTCGCCTTTAACTCTCTGTTTCGACCTCGTCCCTTATGCCATTTTCGATGTTTTACTTTTTTAGGTAGCAGCATATTAATTATTTAGACTTTGATTCACTTGTCTTATTATCTCGATCAAACTTTTCTCCTTTAAAAATCCAAACCTTGACGCCGATCACTCCATAAGTGGTTTGGGCTTCTTCCAACGCGTAATCAATATCGGCTCTGATTGTTTGCAGCGGCAAGCTGCCAGAAACCAACTTTTCCGTTCGCGCGATTTCCGCGCCGTTTAGCCTTCCGGAAACGACAACCTTAATGCCCTTAGCTCCGGCGCGCTCCACTTTGGCGATCGCCTGCTTCATTGCCCGGCGGAAAGGCACGCGACGTTCGATATCGGCCACAATACCCTGAGCGATCAAGCTAGCGTTAAGATTGGGCTGAGTCACTTCTTTGATGTTGATATTGACTTTGTCGGTTTTTTCAAAGAAACGGCCAGTAATCTCTTTTTTCAACTCGTCAATGCCCATGCCGCCTTTGCCGATAATCACTCCCGGTCTGGCTGAATACAGAAAAATGTTTATCTCTTTGGACGATCGCTCAATTTCAATTTCCGCCAAAAACGCATCCTTTAATTTTTTCTTCAAATATTTTTTCACTTGAGTGTCTTGCTTTAAAAATTTACGGTAATCCGCGGGCTTGGCAAACCAACGGGAGCTCCAGCTTCTGACACCCTTTATTCGGTGAATGATTGGATTTATCTTTTTACCCATATTACGTGCTTGATTTCCTGTTAAATATTTTCTTTAAAAATCCTTTTTGCTTCAATCCGCCTTTTTTATCGAATCTTAATCCTTCTCGGTGCTTACCTCGACCGCGGACATCAAATATCTCCTTCGACTCTTCCGATTGCTTTGGCGATGGAACTTTTTGACTGACCGAAGGATTGGCAACGCCGCCTTTAACCTGATCCGGATTCATTCGAGACAATTTATCAACCTTTTTAGATTTTCTTTCCTTTTTCCCGGCGCCAGGGACCTTTTCTTCCAAAATTACCGAGATATGGCTGGTTCTCTTTAAAATCTGTGTGGCTCGTCCGTGCGCTTTTGGCGTCCAGCGCTTATACGGTGTGCCTTCGTCAACAAAAATCTGTTTAATATATAAATTATCCGGTTCAATTTCAAAATTGTGATGAGCGTTCGCCAACGCAGAATCAAGCAGTTTTCTAATCGGACGCACCGCCGCTTTATTAATGATGCCCAGCTGAGAGTATGCCTTGGAGATATCTAAACCTCGAATCAGGTCGGCTACTTGCCTGATCTTTCTCGGGGCGATTCTTATGTGTTTGGCTATTGCTCTGACTTCCATAAATATTTAACAAAATTTATTTACTTTCTTGGCCTTTTTCTATTTCTTTTTGCATCCGGCCGCCGTGTCTGTTAAACTTTTTCGAAAATGCGAACTCGCCCAGCTTATGACCGACCATATTCTCCTCGACCAATACCTCTATATGATCTTTGCCGTTATGGACGCCAAAAGTAAAACCAACCATTTCCGGCGTGATGGTCGCATATCGAGCCCATGTTTTGATGACCGTTTTATCGGTCGGCTTCAGCTTGGAAATTTTCTTCATGAGCTTTTCATCGATATAAGGTCCTTTTTTCAGACTTCTGGCCATATTTTTTTAACGTCTCTTCTTCTTTCTGCGAGTTATGATTAATTTATCAGAATATTTTTTTAACTTTCTTGTTTTCACTCCCAATGCCGGCTTACCCCATGGGGTCTTTGGATGCTTCAAGCCAATCGGATTTGATCCTTCACCACCGCCATGAGGATGATCAACCGGATTCATAACTTTTCCTCTGACCGTGGGTTTTATTCCCATATGTCTAACTCTTCCGGCCTTACCGATTTTTTTATGCATAAAATCGGCGTTGCTGACCTCGCCAATCGTGGCCATGCAGATGTCCGGAACCAGCCGGACCTCTCCAGAAGGCAATCGAAGATGAGCGTACTCGCCTTCAACCGCCATCAATTTGGCGCTCTGCCCAGCAGAACGAACCATGGCGCCGCCGCGGCCGGGCGTCAGCTCGATATTGAACACCGGCATGCCAATCGGAATATTCTTTAATAGAGTAGCGTTTCCCGATCGAACCTCAACCATTGATTTGGATGAAATAATTTGATCTGAAACCTTCATCTCTTTCGGGGCGATGACATAGCGTTTATCGCCATCAGGGTAATGAACCAAAGCGATTCTGGCGTTTCGATTGGGATCGTATTCGATCGCCACGACTTTGCCGGGAATATCGAATTTGTCTCTTTTAAAATCAATCAAACGATAATAATTTTTAGCGCCGCCGCCTTGATGACGGACGGTGATATTACCGTACATGCCCCGCCCGGCTTTACTTTTCTTAATGGCAATTAAAGTCTTTTCCGGATGCGCTTTGGTGATATCGGAAAAATCGTCAATTGAAAACTGACGTCGACCCGGGGTTGTTGGTTTTACTCTTCTTATTCCCATAGTTATTAAACTCCTTCGTAAACTTCGATTTTATCTTCCGGGCGCAGCGAAATGATCGCTTTTTTCCAAGCGCGCCGTTTGCCCGCGAAACGACCATAGCGAACGTTTTTGCCGGAAAAATTAATCGTTCTAACTTTTACCGGCCTCACGCCATAGATATTTCTTACCGTATCGGCAATCTGCGCTTTGCTGGCATATTTGGAAACAATAAATGAATATTGATGCGCATATCCTAAATCCGTAGCTTTTTCCGTAATCAATGGTTTAAAAACTATTTTATAGGCGGTACTGTCCTTTTTCTTTAATGCTTTCTTAACATCTTTTTTTTCTACCATAGCCGGCTTGGATTCAGCCCGCTGACCGCTCTCTTTCTTTGAACCTTTTAATTTTTTTAATAGACTGGCCATATCTTACTTTTTGCTTTTAACAGTCTTCTTGACTTTCGGTTCCGCCTTTTCGCTTGCCTTTGGCTGGTCATCTTTTGAAGACATTTTATAAGTGCTCACAATTTTATCAACCGAATTTTCCGTCATGATAACGTCTTTATGATTTAACAAATCAATAACATTTAAACTATCAGCGTCAATCACTGCCGCTTTCGGCAAATTAGCGCATGACTTGATAAAATTTCGGTTATGTTCATCTATAATGAATAAAGCCTTATTGATTCTCAAATCATTCAATAAATCCGCCGCTTTTTTCGTTTTTATTTGAGGAAAATCAATTTTATCGACAAATTTCAGATCACCAGCGGCCAAGCGATCGGATAATACCATAAAAATCGCTTTTCGGCGCATTTTCTTATTGATCCTTTTAGAAAAATTTCTTTCCTTAGTCGGACCGAAAGTAATACCGCCGCCGATCCAGATCGGGGATCTGGTCGAACCATGTCTGGCGCGACCCGTGCCTTTCTGGCGCCATGGCTTGCGACCGCCGCCTCGGACTTCGGCTCGAGTTTTGGCGTGAGCTAAAACCTGTCGACTGTTGCCGAGTTGCGCTGCGACCGCCTGATGAATTACGGCGATATTCGTCTCCACTCCAAATATAAATTCCGGCAGGTCAATGGTCCGCAACTCCTTACCACTTTGATTGTATACTTTTCCTTTTAACATACATTATTTTTTGTCTTCGGCCGCCTGTTTGTTAGCTTCAGCTTGCGCTCCGACTTTAGGCTCGGCCGTGGCCTCAACTTTTTCTGGTTCTGATTTTTCTGCTTTGGCCGCGGGAGCTGACTTTTCCTCTGTTAATACCTTAAATTCCGAATTATTGGTGATTATAATCAAACCGTTTCGAGCGCCCGGCAAAGCCCCTTTAACATAAATATAACCGTTGGCTTCATCGATATCAACAACTTGAGCGTTTTTTACAGTAACATTATCCATTCCCGTTCTCCCCCCCATCCGCGTACCTTTAAAAACTCGCGCCGGACCGCCAGCGGCGATCGAGCCGGGCATTCTTTTTTGATCTTTATGGCCGTGAGTAGCTAATGATCCACCAAAACCGTGTCTTTTTACCACGCCTTGAAATCCTTTTCCTTTAGAAACCCCCGCTACGTTAACGATTTCTCCCTTATCGAATTCAATGGCGGTTATCTTTTGGCCAAGTGTCATTTTTTCCAGTTCGGATTTTTCCGGCACCCGAAATTCTCTGACAAATTGATAAAAATCTCCTTCGATATTTTTAAAATGGCCTTTTTGGCTGTTGGTTCCCTTTTTCTTTGGCAAAAAAGCTACTTGAACCGCCTGATAACCATCTTTTTCAATGGTTTTTATCTGGGACACAAAGCAAGGACCGGCAGCTAATTTGGTTACCGGCACCAGGTTTCCGCTATCATCGTAAATCTGAGTCATTTCCTTTTTTTGTCCTAGAATAAATTTCATATTTGGGAATAAAACAACCGAACTAAAGGTCCGGTTTTTCAGTACTGACTTTTAGCTATAATTATTTTTGAAATTAAATCAATTTTTAATTCTCCCGTAAAATTCATCATTCCCATAAGACACTTCGCCAACAGGCGGTTACCTTTAGGGAAAGGCGAATTTACATTTTGATCTCGACATCCACGCCCGCGGGCAAATTCAAACTCATCAGAGCATCAATCGTTTGTGGCGTGGGACTTAAAATATCAATCAATCTTTTATGAACTCTCATCTCATACTGATCTCGAGCGTTTTTATGAACGAATGTCGATCGGTTAACCGTATACTTTTTCTTTTCGACCGGCAGCGGGACAGGACCGCGAATAGCAGCCCCTGTCCGCTCGCCAGCTTCGATTATAGTTTTAGTGGATTGATCGATAATTTTATGATCGTACGCTTTTATCTTGATGCGAATCTTTTGGACGCCCCCTTTTGTATCTTTGTCTTTCTTTTCTACCATAATCTTACTTTATGATTTTCGTTACCACTCCGGCGCCAATAGTTTTGCCGCCTTCTCGAATGGCCAATCGCTGCTGCTCTTCAAGGGCAACCGGTACAATCAATTTAACCTGGAAAGTGACGGTGTCGCCCGGCATTACCATTTCGGTTCCTTCCGGTAAAGTCACTTCTCCGGTCACATCCGTGGTTCTGATATAAAACTGTGGTTTATAACCTTTAAAAAACGGTTTGTGTCGTCCACCTTCATCTTTGGTCAAAACATACACTTCCGCGGAAAATTCGGTATGAGGAGTAACACTGCCCGGCTTGGCCAATACTTGGCCTCTTTCCACATCTTCCTTTTTTAAGCCTCGAAGTAAGATACCCGCATTATCGCCGGCCTGACCCTCGTTTAATGTTTTCTTAAACATTTCCACGCCGGTGACAACTGTTTTTTGAGTATCTTTTAAGCCGATAATTTCCACTTCATCATTGACTTTCACCATGCCTCGTTCGATTCTGCCGGTCACTACCGTGCCTCGTCCTTCAATGGTAAAAATATCTTCGATCGGCATCAAAAACGGTTTATCGACATCTCTTTGAGGAACCGGAACGTATGTATCCAAAGCATTCAATAATTCCATGATCGGCTTGGAAGCTTCCTCATCTGCCGGATTCTCGAGCGCTTTTAACGCTGACCCGCGGATGATCGGAGTCTCATCGCCTGGAAATTCATATTTTTTCAATAAATCTCTGACTTCTTCCTCAACCAAATCGATTAATTCCTTTTCTTGAACCATGTCAACTTTGTTCAAAAAGACGACAATGTAAGGCACGCCAACCTGTCTGGCCAGCAAAATGTGCTCTCGAGTCTGAGGCATCGGGCCATCAGTGGCCGAAACGACCAAAATCGCTCCGTCCATTTGAGCCGCGCCCGTAATCATGTTTTTAACATAGTCCGCATGTCCCGGGCAGTCGACGTGAGCATAGTGCCTCTTTTCCGTTTCATATTCGACGTGAGAGGTGGAAATGGTAATGCCCCTTTCTTTCTCTTCCGGCGCTTTATCGATTTCATCAACGCTCATTTCCTGAGCGCCAAGTCCTCGAGCGGCCAATACTTTTAAAATAGCCGCTGTTAAAGTAGTTTTACCGTGGTCGACGTGACCGATAGTGCCCACATTGACGTGTGGTTTTGATCTATCAAATGTTTCTGCCATGTTGTTTATCTCCTTTGAGCAGCACCTAGAAAATAGGTTTTGTAATCCAGCTGCTTTGGCTTAATTTACTTAAATTAATAAATTATTGAAATTATACCTTAAAAAATAAAATATTGCAAGTTTTTGCTATTCGACCGGTTCGAGATAATATCGCTCATCGTTTTCCTGTGAGCTGTCACTAAATTCTTCTTTATCTTCACCCGTCCAATCGAAATCATTTTCCATCCGACTTTCTTTCCAAATTGCAATATCCTGATTAATTTTATCTAATAATTCTCCCTGTGTCAAATCCGAAACATCACTTTGTTTCTCCAGAGACATTTTTTCATACTCGTCTATGGGCATGATCACAAAACAATTCTCAGTGCGATCATCAAAGAAAATACATTTGTCGTGCGTCTGTCCAATTAATTTTAGTATTTTCTCGAATTTATCAGACATATCATTATTATTTTTTCTCGCCAATGATTTTGGCTAAAACATTATTGGGCACATCGGCGTATTTCAAGAATTCCATCGAGTAGCTGGCCCGACCCTGCGTGATGGACCTCAGCTGAGTGGCATAACCAAACATCTCCGATAGCGGCACCTGAGCATCGATCACCTTGGTATTACCACGATCTTTCATTTCGTTGATTTGGGCTCTCTTGGAATTTAAATCTCCCACCACGTCGCCCATGAATTGTTCCGGAGTTACCACCTCGACTTTCATGATCGGTTCCAGCAAAACCAAATCCGCTTTTTTGGCCGCGGCCTGCAACGCCATTGACCCAGCGATCTTAAAAGCGGCTTCGGACGAATCGACTTCATGATAGGAACCGTCATAGCAGGCAACCTTAACGTCGATGACCGGATATCCAGCCAACACTCCCCGATCGAGCGCCTCTTTAACGCCTTTTTGAATGGCCGGCAAATATTCCCTTGGAACGACGCCGCCTTTGATCTCATCTTTAAATTCAAAACCTTGACCGCGCTCTTGCGGCTCAACTCGAAGCCAGCAATGGCCATATTGACCTCTGCCTCCGGATTGCCTGACATATTTGCCTTCAGCTTCCGCCGTCTTTTTAATAGTTTCCTTGTAAGCGACTTGCGGTTTGCCGGTATTGGCATCCACTTGGAATTCTCTTCTCATTCTTTCCACCAAAACCTCCAAATGAAGCTCTCCCATGCCGCCGATGATGGTCTGCATGGTTTCTTCATCGGTATGCACTTTGAATGTCGGATCTTCTTCCGCCAATTTTTGTAAAGCAATACCCATTTTTTCTTGATCGGCTTTCGTTTTCGGTTCGATCGCCACGGAAATTACGGGCTCTGGGAAAGTAATCTGCTCCAAAACTACCGGACGAGAATCATCACACAAGGTATGGCCGGTAAAAGTATTTTTTAATCCGATCGCCGCCGCAATTTCTCCAGCGTAAACTTCCTCCACTTCCTCACGATGGTTGGCGTGCATTCGAACCAATCGACCGATTCTCTCTCTCTCGCCGGTGGTGGTATTGAGCACATAAGACCCGCTCTTGAGCACTCCGGAATAAACTCTGATGAAAGCCAGCTTGCCGACATACGGATCAGTGGCGATTTTAAAAGCCAGCGCGGCAAAAGGTTCAGCGTCCGATGAAGTGACATTAATGTCTTTTTCCGTATCTTTGGCGTCCTTGCCGATGATTGGCGGCACTTCGAGCGGATTTGGCAAATATTCCACAACCGCATCGAGCAACAGCTGGACTCCTTTATTTTTTAAAGCGCTGCCGGCCAAAATCGGAACGATCTTGTTTTCCACCACCGCTTTATGCAATGTTTTTTTCAAATCAGCCACCGGAATTTCTTCTCCGGCCAAATATTTATCCATCAGTTTTTCATCATGCTCGACAATCGCCTCAATCAAAGCGTTGCGCGCTTCTTCAACTTTCGTCTTCATGTCTTCGGGAACTTCCGTCTGCTCAATATTGACTCCCAGGTCATCATTATAAATATATGCTTTTCTATCGAATAAATCGATGATGCCTTTAAAAGTTTCGGCCGCGCCGATCGGCAGCTGAATCGGGAAAGCGCTTTTTGTCAATCTTTCATGAATGGATCGGACGTCAGCATCAAAATCCGCGCCCATGCGATCCATTTTATTGATGAACGCCAATCGTGGCACCTTATATTTATCAGCTTGATGCCATACGGTTTCCGATTGCGGCTCCACGCCGGCCACGCCATCGAAAACGACAACGCCGCCATCCAAAACGCGGAGCGAGCGTTCGACTTCGGCGGTAAAATCAACGTGTCCAGGAGTGTCGATGATGTTGATTCTGACATTCTTCCAAAAACATGTGGTGGCCGCGGAAGTGATGGTGATACCGCGCTCTCTTTCCTGATCCATCCAATCCATTTCCGCTTCCCCCTCATGAACTTCACCGATTTTATGTTTTTTTCCGGTGTAAAATAAAATTCGCTCGGTGACCGTGGTTTTTCCGGCATCAATGTGAGCGATAATTCCGATATTTTTGGTTTTTTCTAAAGAATATTCTCTGGGCATAAAAGAGTAAAAATAAAATAAAAAAGGAAAAATTTAATTAATAGCGGAAATTTTTCCGGATCAATAAATTGGTGGAGAGGTAAATTTCAAACAGGCAAACAATGAAACGGGCGAGGACGACCGCAACAAATCCGCGGCAGTCCGCGTTAACGGGCGAAATGTGCAAAAGCTCGATTGGCCTCGGCCATTTTCTGCACGTCATTTTTCTTTTTGATGGCGTCGCCTTCGTTTTTAATGGCGGCGATATATTCATTGGCTAATTTTTCAGCCATCGATTTGCCTTTTTTATTTTTCGCCGCTTCGATTATCCAGCGAAAAGCCAGCGAATATTTACGATCGCCGCGCACGGGATACGGAATTTGATAATTGCCGCCGCCGATTCTTTTTCCTCTAACTTCTATCTGCGGCATGATATTCTTTATGGCCGTCTCAAAAACATCAAGCGAGGTTTTGAATTCTTTACCGACCTGCCCCTTTTTTATAGATTGATCAATAATTTCAAAACTGCCGTAGACAACGGATTCGGCCACTGATTTCTTGCCGGCTTTCATGATATAATTGATAAATTTAGCCACGTGAATATTGCCGTGTTTGGCATCTGGTTTAAGTTTTCTCTTTGGTGCTTTTTTGCCTCTCATATAAATTGGGAAAATGGGAATTGGAAATTATCCGCCGGAGGCGGATCCGCCCTTGGCGGAGAAATTAAGGGATATATTATTTTCCTACTTTAGCTCCATATTTCGAACGGCTTTGCTTGCGACCGTCCACGCCGACCGTATCGTAAACTCCGCGAACGACGTGATAGCGAACACCCGGCAGATCTTTAACTCTGCCGCCGCGCAACAGGACGATCGAGTGCTCCTGAAGATTATGCCCCTCGCCCGGAATATACGCGGTTACTTCGTTGCCGTTGGATAAACGGACACGAGCGATTTTTCGCAGAGCCGAGTTTGGCTTTTTCGGCGTCATGGTGGTTACTTTCAAGCATACGCCACGCTTAAAAGGAGATCCCTCCGATAAGATGGTTCTCTTTCGTCGCAACGTATTAAAGACTGTCTGCAGCGCCGGGGTCTTCGACTTTTTTGCTTTGGTCAGCCTTTTTTTCTTTTTTACTAATTGACTAATTCTCGCCATACGAATATGTCGATGTTAATATACCTGCCCGGAGCAATGCCCAGGAGCATATTTGCATCGAGTTGTATAAAAAACAGAGTAACAATTACTCCATTACTAAATAAAATATCTAACCAGACTTTAGCATTATTATTCTTCAACGTCAAGCATGCTTTGGTAAATTGTCCCCAAACCTTGACAAAAATTTCATTTATGCTTAAACTTGCATAATCCCTAAAACAGCTGCTGGACAGGGGGAGGCATGGATCAGGAAAAAAAACGACAGCTGATTGCCCGGCTACATCGACTCAATCGGCTGTCCGCAGAGCGCCAATTTGAATATTTACTTGAAAAATTGACGGACATTAACGACCGGCGCCTAGCCGAGCTGATCATTTACCATACCGCGGAATATCCGCTTCATTTGTACTTTCGGTCCTGGGAGTGGCGGCTGGGATTCTTTACATACCAGCTGCTCCAGCTCGACAACAACCAAATCAAACTGACGGTGCTCGAGCATACCACTTTAGGCATCACTCAATGCCTAAACATGGCCAAAGTCAGTGAGTGTTGATAAAGCTACCTAAACCTAGGCAGCTTTTTTCTTTGGTGATACCGAAAATTCTCCCGGCACCTCGAGCGCGGCGGCACCAGCCGGCCTGGGCGCGGATGGTCTGTCTGACTGATTGATGAATTTAACCATTTTGACCAGCTCCAAGTCGATCACTTTTTTCGCTTCAAGTTCAGCCAAAGTCAGTTTGGCCGCTTCCTGCCATTTGGCTTTCAGCTCGGCTAATCTTTCCTGACTGACTTCCCCTTTTACATACCGGGCGATGTAAGCGTCAAGCAGAGCCGCTAAATCGATGTTTTCACTTTCAAATTTTTCCACCATAATTTTATTAATAAATGAATTTATAGACACTGTTGATAATCAGCTGAAAAAGGCCACCGAACAAGTTGACATTGAACAAATAGTCTAAAAATATGACGGAAACCAGCACTAACGGCCCTTTAACCGACAGCCATGTTTTAAAGTGGCTGTATTTGGGCGCATCGAGAACGGAAAACAAGACCTTTGAGCCGTCAAGCGGCGGGATCGGAATCAAATTGAATATCATCAATACCAAGCTTATTATTACCAATAAATTTAAGAATTGCAATAATAAATTTTCTGATGGCAAATCGGTGTATGTCACCAGCGTCTTCAATATGCCGCCGGCCGACACCGCCATGATTAAATTTGAAGCCGGACCGGCCAGGGAGATGATTGACGGCCCCCAGCGCTTGCTTTTCAAATTATACGGATTAAATGGAACCGGCTTTCCCCAACCAAACCCCACTAACAGCAGCATGATAAAACCGACGCCGCTCAAATGGGCCAACGGATTTAAAGTTAGCCGACCGCTGACTTTGGCCGTTGGATCTCCCTGCCAGACTCCGGCTAGAGCATGGCTGAATTCGTGGATGGTAATGCCGATAATGATGGCCGCGGCCCAGGCAATGAATAATATTGGTTGTTGGAATAATAATGATAACATCATACTTGCTTTATTTTATCATATGTGCTAAAATTTTTCCATAATTTATTTACAAAGTCACGTATCATTATTCCATAATAATTGGGAAAAATCTATTCCCCAATGACCGATGTTTAACTACTAACCATATCATAATATATGAAATCCTGCGAAATATGCGGCAAAGGGCCGAAAGTGATGATAAAAAGAAGCCATTCGATGCAAATTACCAAAACCAGGCAGCTGCCGAATCTTCAAACCAAAAAAATCGGCGGCAAGCGCATAAAAATTTGCACCAAATGCTTGAGCCGAATGAACAAAGCGTAATTTGAATTCCAATGAACACAATAAAATAAGCACTGAATTTTTCAGTGCTTTTTCAAATTAAATATCGTAGCGATCAACCGCCTGCCGATCCAGACCGGTCAGCTGAAATTGTCTTAATCCGCGTGCGGCCTGCTTTCGCAGGTTGGGCACGTGTTTTAAAATCAATTTGTGTCCGATAGTGCAAAGCGACGGCCAAGCAAGCAATATGCGGCCGCAGCGATCTTTCAGCTCCGGTACCCGCAGAATAATAAACCGAAGCACTTCGTAATTATCCGGAAATTTTTTCATGGCAATTCTTGCGGCCTTGACTTGATATTGTCCGGCGTACTCGATCACGAATTTTAAATCTTCCCAAGAAGGATTGTTCCGCAAAATCGCCCGGGCGTGTCGATCGATCAACCGCCGGGCTTTAATAATCGCTTTGACCGAGGAATCGTTTTCATTGCTGACTATCATCATGTCTGGTTCCATCTCGTTACCCCTTCCTGGTTGCCGGAACGCTTTATTTTATCTTATTAACGGATAATGTCAAGTAAAAAACTATAATCGACATATTTTTTCAATGAATCGCGGGCACAACATTAAAAAAACACCGAGATATTACTCAGCGTTTCGGTCTTTGTCAATTTCCAGCGCCAGAAGAAGAGACAACAGGCGCATATTTCTGTGAAAGCCAATCTTTTTCAAAGAGTCCACAATGCTTGTCGCGCAATGAGCTCCTTCGGCCAGCAGTGCGGCATCCAGATTTTCTTGCGCGGCCCGGAGCGATTCAAGCGCTGCGTCGCGATGCTTTTGCAGCGACTTGATGCTAGCCGAGACCACTGCAGAAGTGGGCGGCAGCGAAATGTCGAAATCTCTCGAGACGGGCGGCTCTGGAGCGGCCGGCTCGGCTTCAACTTCTTTTTCAGTGACCGGCTCTGTCTGCACTTCAGTAGCTTTTGTTTCAACCGGCTCAGGCTCTGCTTTTTCACGGAAGGATTTAATCAGCTTCCAGCCAGCTTCGGTGATCAGCCAACGCTTCAGGGTGTTTTTATCAATATATTCAAGCATTCCCCGAGCCTCGAGCTTTCGATAGCCGATGCAAACAGCCTTATAACTGGGACGATCCGGCGCTGACAAAAAATCAAACAGGCATCGCCAGCCCGCGCTGCCGCTCAGATTCGGCGCGGGGATTCCGAGCTGAATATAGCTTTGCCTTTTCTCGGCCACTCTAGCCATGGCTAAAAGTATCTTGTCCTGATTTTCCGGTCTGTCTGTCCAGACAAGCTTTCTGGGACCGGTCAAAATAGGCAAAGAAGTGACCGCCGGAAGTTCGACCGTTTCTGGCGAGGCTGCTGGCCGCGTCTCCGGCTGTGCCACAGTGATGGCGACTGTCTCCGGCATTGCCGCCGGCTCTCCGATAGCAGTTCCTGCGGGCTCGGCATTGATTTTGGTGATGTACTTTGCCCAGGCTTTGCGACCGCTCCGAGTCAGCCGGTAAGATCCGTTGCCCAGTCTTTCGATTTCATTACGCTTAACCAGCCAGTCACCAATGGCTGAGACGGTGTACTGCCGAAAAAATTGGCCACTTGCCTGCAGCTCTCTGATCGTAAAAGCTCTTTCTGCGGATGAAAGAAGCAGGAAAAACTCTTTCAACGCGTTCCTGGAATCTTCTTCGTCAATGACCCGGCGGACACCGGGATCCTGATAATGCCGCCCGCCATTAGCCGAAGCATCCATGGCTTCGAACTCGGCGGCGGCAGACACGAGCACAAACAGCCCTGCCTCAGGTTGCCTGACCGTGCCCTTGACGAGTTCCTCTGCCAGGAATTGACCAACGTTAGGCAGCGCTTTAAATTCGCCTTCAGCAACTTCAAAAAGCTCTCTAGCAGTAAACCTCATGTTCATGAAGTGCCGCTGAAGCAATTCCAGCCTTATCCTGCGCTGGCTTTTCTTGAACTTTCTCGAACGTAAATTTTGCTTGCCAGCGCTCCGTCCCATGTCTCCCATGTCAGCCTCCTTTTTCCTTCATTTTCCGACTTTCATTTTTATCACAATTCCCCAGACAAATCAAGTGAGTGGCCACCGCAAAGTTATTTGATAAAAGTATTGAATTTGTTCCCAAAAAAAAACAAAACTCAAATGAGTCTTTTTTTAATTCGGTCGTTCTTCCCTAAAGCTACGAACGACAGGCTTCGCTGGCGCGAAGGCTGGTGCCGGAGAGAGGACTCGAACCTCCATGAGCTTGCGCTCACAGCGACCTGAACGCTGCGTGTATACCAATTTCACCACTCCGGCCTTTTCATATAACATGTAGCATGGATCATGAAACAATTTATAATTTTAATGGGCTTAAAAATGCGCTGGCCTGCCAGCCCGCCTACGCAGTCGCTTCGGCGGACAGGCCATTGCCCTTCGACTCGCTCAGGGCGAAGGCTGGTGGACTGAAGGGGAGTCGAACCCCTGACCTCTGCGATGCGAACGCAGCGCTCTACCAACTGAGCTATCAGCCCTTAGTCATGAAGCATGCGCCTTGGATCACCTGGCACGCAACAGGTAACTTGAATCAACGATTAACAATCAGCCATCAATATTTTTTTCAACCATTCCAATATACTTTTTTACATCAAACTTCGACTTCGCCCCATTATAGCTCATAAATCGGATTTTGCCAAATATCGGCCGCTCGCCCCAAGCCCGATCATGCACGCCGCCGATCGACCAGGCGATTCCGGTATAGCCATTGGGATCGCGGCCATCAAGCTCGTATTTGTCATTCAAATATACGGCGAGTCGCAGCGCCTGTTCCGGAGTTTTCGACCACTCCAGAATCTTTTTCGCCCAGTACATCCGCAGATAACCGTGCATTTTGCCTCGCTTGACCATTTCCATTTGCGCTGCGTTCCACAGATCATCATGAGTTTTGGCTTTTTCAAAAATGCCCCTCGAATATACAAATTGCCTTTTGTCTCTTCGGTGCAAATTCAGCGTCTTTTTCGCCCAAGCAGGAAAACCTTCAAACCGATCATATTTTCCATTGTAAAAACAAAAATTATCCGCCAATTCCCTTCTGACAATCAGCTCTTCTAAAAATTCCGCTTTAAACTTTTCACTTGCAACCTTTGCCTTTGCCACTTCCATCGCCACCCGCTGTGCTGACAGCTGTCCGAAATGAAGGTAGGGCGATAAATTTGACTGGCCGTCTCGGGTCGGGTCGTTTCGAGCAGCGGAATAATCGCTGAGTTTATTTTTTATAAAATGATTCAATGATCTCTTCGCGGCCGCTTCGCCCGGCTCAATCCAGTCAGCTTCTTTCATTTCATGGTCAATATTCAACTTTAATCGATTCCAAACAATTTTTTTAACCGGATGCGGCCAATTGATCGTCTGCTTTTTAACCGCCGGAAATTGATGCAAAAAAACCGGTAGCAACTTTTTTATTTTCGGTCGAATAGTATATGCACCGAACTCCTGTTTGGGCGATGCTTCCCAGACGGGCACGATATTGTGCGCGTCAACTTCAAAAAAAGGCACATCAATTCGTTTTTTAACATCATTTTTCCATTTTAACTTAATCTTAAGAGGATCAAAATCAGATACCAGCGCTCCAATTTTATAATTTTTCACAAATTTCGAAATTTCAATCACAGGATCTCCCTCTAAAAGATAAAATGGGATTTTTTTCTTTTTCAAATTCAACTCAACTTCTTTTAAGCCTTTGAGCATAAAACCGTATTGCCGGATGGTCGCGCCTAAATATGCCGGCACTAAACAAAAAACAACGGCCATTGGTACATTTTTTTCTTTAGCCAATTTTTGTGAGAATAAAATCGCCCAATTGTCAGCCGCTCTTTGATCTCTGGACATCCAATAAACTATCGGGCCTTTTCGATAGTCATTTTTATTTAATTGTCTGACTCTTTTTTCCATCATATACTGATATTTTACTTCAACTTTTAAAATAAAAGAAGCGGCAAAAGTGCCGCTTCCCCGGGATTGAATGGATTACATCTGCTGCTTGCCAGATTTGGCCGCAGCGGCAATGATCAAATAAATGGCCGCGATGCCGACAAGAGTGTAAACGATTCTGGCAAGAAGCGCTTCCGCCCCCCCAAAAATCGTCGCCACCAAGTCAAACTTGAAAACGCCGACCAAACCCCAATTCAAACCGCCGACGACGGTTAAAATCAGAGCAATCCAATCCAAAGCGTTCATCTTTTTCATAATTTCCGATTAATTATTTATATTGCTTTTTATTATTATAACAGTTATCGGTTAAGCTGCCAAATGTTGAATAACAAATATGAGGCGAAACTTACCCAGCCAAAATAAGGCATTAACAAAATAGCTGCCGCCTTTGATCTGAACCAAATCAATATTATCAGAGCCAAGTTCGTAACATTCAATACAAAAATTTCTATTAACGATTCAAAAATCATCTGCTGATTAAAATATAGCGCGCTCCATAATACATTTAAAAAAGCATTGATTAAAAACACAACGACAATAACTCGAAAAATATTATCATGCTTTGTTTTGTTCCAAACGATCAAGGCTGAGATGGCGCTGAGAATAAAAATCACTGTCCAGACAGCGCCGATTACTGAACCCGGCGGCGTGAATGACGGCAGATTTATCGTATCATACCAATCCATTCCCGAACTGGTTAAAAAGCTGCCGATAACAGAAACAGCCAGCACGATAAGCGGGATTAAAAAATAATTGATTTTGATTTTCATATTATTTTAATAAAGAACCTTTTATCTTTAAAAATTTAGCAAAGTCCCTGAATGCTTTTCCCCGGTGGCTCAAGGCGTTTTTTTCTTCGTCAGTCATCTCCGCGAAGGTGGTTTCATATCCTTCGGGAATAAATACCATGTCATAAGGCAGACCCGACCGCGGCTCGCCCTTTGGCTGCTCGGCGATCACCCCGTCAATTTGACCTTTAAACATCCATTCATTCCCGTCGGGAGACACCAAAGCCAACGCTGTTTCAAAAGATGCCTGCCTTTTTCCGGCGGGGACATTGATCATTTGATCAAGGCAATACTCATATAAACGTTCATGGTTAATTCCGTCTTCATCTCCCCAGCGCGCGGTCTTCACTCCGGGCAGACCGTCGAGCGCGGTAATAAAAATACCGGAGTCTTCTCCGATCGCCCACTCGCCTGTCTTTTTGGAAATTTCTCTGGCCTTTTTCAAGGCATTATCTTCAATTGTTTTGCCGTCTTCAACAATTTCATCTTTAATGCCGGCCTCGTCTAAGGTAATTATTTCAAAAAAGATCTTTGAATCATTTAAAATCTCTTTCATTTCTTTGACTTTGCCTTGGTTGTGAGTGGCAAAAATAATTTTCATATGGTGTGCGTTAAATGCGTTAAAGATTAAATACGTTAAATACATTAAAGGCGTTAGAAGGAAAAATGGTTAAGATGTTATGAGGTTACGACGTTACGAGGTTAATTGTTAATTGTTAATTGCTGATTGTTGAGAACGAGAAATGAAACATGAGAATCGAATTTCGACATAACGAATTTCGTTAACGTATCCCTACCATATCCTACAAGCTACCACCTACAAGCTAAATTCACATGCTACTTGATAACCTTTGACATTTATCCGTTACTTATATAATATTATATGCAAATAATAAGCGAGGCACAAGGAGGACACATGGTATCCTGCACAGTTATCGAACAATTTCAAAATCTGATAAAAGCCAATGCATTTAAACGCATTCCGCTTGGCGGAGATACTGTTTCTCATGAGGAAATCATCAATCATCTCAAAACATGCAGAAATTCAAGATGCCTGGCCCTGGCTGAGCGGCTTCGCGAAATCGAAGAGCACACGCAAGTGCCGGGAAAGCCCAAAGAAATATTTTAATTGTCCGCGAAACACTTTTCGCGGTTTTTTTATTTCGCATTAATCAATCTTTTAACCGCTTTATTTTTTTCTGAAGCGTCAAGCTTGGTCTTTTGCACGGCGCGGCGCAAAATTTCAATGCTCTGGTCAAAAGTATCGCAATCAACCGGATATGGCGTGCTGTCTTTGCCGCCATGGGCGAAGCTGTAGCGCGCCGGATCTTCATACGAAGGATCTGCTCCGTAAATCACCTCGCCCACCAAAGCCAAGGCTCTGACCGTTTTCGGACCGACACCTTCCATGGCCAAAAATTTCTCGTAACTTTCCGGCTTCTGGTCGCACACCTGCCATAAAATTTTTTCCAGATATTTGCTCTTTGAAAAATCTTCAAAAATTACCGGATGAGATCGAAACTCTCTGTCTTCCAAATTCAAAAAAGTGAATTCCTGCTGGCCTTTTTTTAAACCCAACATCTGAGACAGGCTTGAAGAATGCTTCCTGAGCAGCTGAATATCTTTCATCACTGTTTGAAAGCTGGAATTGACCATTTCAATGGAAAGATTGCGGCTCTGGTCAGACTTTTGCGCGGTCATATTCAATGTCTTATCCGTTGTATCAAAAAGCTGCGAAGCGATGCCGGTGTGCGGTTCGACGATCAAGTCTTTAACATTATCCGAATGCCAGTGGTAGCGCCGGGCGGACTGAGTTTCCTGATTCATGCCTTGCTGAACCACTGTCCAGGCGCCATTTTTTGAAAAAAAGAAAGTGTGATGGTAAATTTGATAGCCGTCCTGAATCAAAGAGCTGTCCACTTTGGCGCTCATGCGCGAATTGTAAACCAGATTTTCCGTATGCTGCTTGGGCAATCTCAGCCGCCAGCCCCAATTCGTAATTTGTTCCGGAGTTTTTCTCGACGTCTTGCCTTTGCCGCCGCAAATAAAAACACCCAGCTGCTCTTCCTGGCCGCGAATCGCTTCTTTGAGCGCGGCCGTTAAAATGGTCGTCAGGCCGCTGGCGTTCCAATCAAAAGCTAAAACAGTTCCCAAAGATTGAAACCAAACCGGATCAGCCATTCTTTTTATAAATTCATCAGGCCCGTATTCAGCCACCAGCACTTCGGACATTTCCCGGCCAAGCTTAACCATGCGCTCGAAAAGCCATTTCGGGCACTTGCCGGTGTCTAAAGTAAAGGTGGCGATGCCTCGTTTCATAAAAATCTAATATCTAAACCCTAAATTCTAAACAAATCCTAATATCGAAATCTCAATTCTTCAAAAACCCTATTTGGAATTTAAATATTGTTTTGAATTTCGATATTTGTCTTGAGCGTAGTCGAGGGATTCGGATTTAGAATTTACCGTGCGTACACTCCCATCACCTCTGCCTGCTCCAAGATATGCCCTTCCATTGATTTTAAAAGAGCATTAACATCAGCGCCTGATTCCAGTTCAAGCTTGGCATCCAAGGCATAAAGCTTAAATACATAGCGATGCTCGCCGGATCCCGGGCAAGGGCCGCCGTATTTGACATCGCCGAAACTCGTTACGCCTTCTATTCCTGGAATCGAGTTTTCCGCAATACTTGAAATCTTCGGATCAATGTTCCACACTGTCCAGTGAGTCCAAGTGCCGCTGGGCGAATCCGGGTCATCGAAGATCAATGCCAAACTCAGGGCATTTTCAGGGACATCAGCAATTAATAATTCAGGGTTAATGTTTTCACCGTCGCAAGTGAATTTTGACGGAATGGGCCGGTCTTGAGAAAAGGACGGAGATTGAATTTGCATAAAAAATCTTATTTATTATAGCCATATTATACTATTTTATAAAATTTAGCGCAATATATTAAATAACTAATTTTAGCGAAAAAATAATTTATTTCATTGACAAAATAAATTTTAATGATATAATGTTATATGATTTAAAAATCTGCTTTGGTTTTTATCTGTTTTTTAGCAATAAAATCAGCTAAAAACGAGAGCAGGTGGCTACTCGGCATCATTCAACTTCGACAAGGATGGACACAATGAAATATCTGAACGAGATGCTGACCTGTGGCCTGGAAAAAATGCTCGAGGCTTTCAAGAAAATGCTGCCGGTCAAGCTGGCGGCATGGCTGTCGATCGGCTTCTTCCCCGCCCTTTTCGTGGGCTTCTGCATCGGATGGATCCATTGGCTGGCCCCGGCGTTGGGCATGGGAACCAATACCATGCCGAACATCTACGGCGCCGGCCTGGCCCTCCTCAACCTCGCCATCCCCTTCGCCATCACAGCCTTCCTCTCCCTGGCCATTCTCTGGCTGGCAGCCAGAAAGGACATGAAGGACTTCGATCCCACCGACGACTAACCCACTTCCACCTCCATCCTCAACATTAATCAAAAAAAACCGCCGGACAATCTACTTGTTCGGCGGTGTTATTTTTTTAAAGCTTTTCGGCTAAATAATTAAAAAACCGCTGATGAAGTTTTAATAAATGATCAAAGTATTTTTTGTTTTTCTCTTCGCCATAAAAATCTCCAGCGCCCAAATCAACTAAAATTGAGCCCATGGTTCTTTCCAAAAGCAAAACGCGCATTTTCCTTTCAAAATCAGGATCTAGTTTAACAACAGGAATCTGTCTATAAACATCGAGCCATTTATTCACGTATTCAATCATTTCTTCAAAACTGTAATTAACGTCTCTGATTTTAAGCAAACACGCCCAAATATTAAACGCCAAATCATACCACTCGGGCCGATATGACCAAAACAAATTCGACAAAATGACATATTGCCCATTGGGCATTTTATAAATGTCATCGGCCGTCAGATGGCCGTGAGAAAAAACCATGGGCACTGACGCGAAATGCTTTGCCGCTAATTCTTTATACTTCTCTAAATATGGCTCATAGTCTTCCTTCTTTAATCGGCTGACTGATTCTGAAATTTTTTGCCAATTTTCCACCCTATCCATTGAAAACTTAACCGCGTCCAAACTCTCCGACTCGAGCCATGGTTTGGTCAAAACGGAAGTTCTGTATTCCTGATAAAAATCGGCAAAGTCTCTCGTCTCCTCATTGCTGGCGAAAGGCATTTCAAAAATCTTCGGGGCGTCAATATATTCAGTGATCAAATAACAATACCCCGTAGCTTCATCCCATCCTTGAGAAGCGTAAAGAGCCGGCACCCGAACTTTGGCGCTGCCGTTTTGATCGAGAAACCTTTTTAAAATTTCCGCTTCTTCGACTTCTGGTTTTAATCCCTGAAGCTTTAACACAGCCGGCCGCCCCTGATATTCACCTTTATAAATCAAGCTGCCCACTTTTTCTTTTTTGTAAATGACACCGCGGAAAATTTCTTTTTCAATCTTAAAACCCGTTTCCGTAAGCACTTGACGCAGAACTTCTTCTTCCCTGTCAGCAAAATTCGCCTGGCTGAAATATTTTTCAATGATTTTATTGGACATAATGTTTGTGGTTATAACCATATAATAAAAGGCCCGTGATTTTATCGTAAGCCTTTAGCTTTTCGCCATAAATTTTTGCCTTCGCCGCAACATCGCCCGCCTAATCTCCGGAATGGCCATGCCGGCCACGTCAAGCGGGGTCGCGATCATCGTTTGCTTCAACCACTCAACTTTTCTTTTACTCAAATCATAGGTAATGATCAATGGCCAATTTCCCAAAATCAGCCTGGCCAGAATCCTGACTTTCATGGCCCGGGCCGTATCGCAGAATATGACGATCCTGTCCGGCCTCAGACTCTTTTCCGCCATGACCCTTCGGGCGCCGTAAAGATTCTCAGACGTAGTTCTGGCTGATTCGTCGAGGTATATGGGCTGGAAAACCCCGCAATGCCGTAAATAGCCGGCCAGCACGCTCGCCTCGCTGATGCCGGGAGCGCTTTTTTGATTCGTAAAGCCGCCACTGCAAATGATCGCGACCAGCTGGTTATATTTGGCAAAATTCACCACCACGTCCAAATAGGCTTTCAGGCCAGCGCTCAGATGACAACCATAGCCCATAACAATGGCGACTATCTTCATCTACCATCTCCTTTCTGGTAATTGCCAATATCGTATTTTAATCGACAAAAAAACGCTGTCAAATGACGGACGATTCAGAAACAAGTTTACAGTTGAAAGACGAAACACCAGCCTTCGCTACGGCTACGGTTGGCAGGCGAGATACGAAAGGCAATAGGCAATATTAACGCGACAAGCTACTGCCTGCTGCCTAATCTCGTTTTTCGTTTATCGTATTTCTGCCATGTTATGTGTTATGTGCTATGTGTTACGTGTTCCATGATAATCTTGTCGTTCTTCGCAATAGCTTCCTCTTTTATATGGCCGCGCCATTCGAAGCTCGCTCCGATAAAAGCAGCATAAACTAGTCTACCGGTCCTTCTTCGCTGAAGCTTCCTCCTTCGCTCTTTTGAGCTTCGGAGGACAAGTCGAAGGACATTCTTCGCTCTATCGAGCGAAGAATGGTCGGGGCGACTGGACTTGAACCAGCGGCCTCAGCGTCCCGAACGCTGCGCGCTACCAACTGCGCTACGCCCCGTGAAATTGAAATTGGGATATAGAAACAGGAAACTAGGGATTTGATGAACTTAATAAAAGTAAAAGACTTGATGGCTGGTGGTCGGCTCACTCGGCTTGCCGAGCATTTTGCCGGAATTGGTATGGAAAATTCGCTCTGCCTCGCTCTTTCCCAATAGCCGTAAATAGCTTACCATAAAATAAACCGATGGTCGAGAGTCGAGCTCCAGACTGTATATTTTCTCAAAATCCGCATTTAAAATCGCTTCATTGCTAATCTCATCATCGATGTCAGCCGGTTCAGCTGTTTTATCATGCGAAAAATCAATGCTGACCAAGATTAAAGTTTTTTCCGGATCGACAAAATTAAAAATCACTTCAGCCAATGACTCGGCTTCGCTGGCGCTGACAGTATCCTTAACGATAATCGGCACGACTTTGGCATCGGGCAAGCTTTTTTTAATAAACGGCACAATTCCTGAGATGCTGTGCTCATCATCAAATGGGGATTCGTCAATAGCGACCCTGGTGACGCCGGTAATTTTTTCAATCAATTCCAAATCCGGCTCCAGTACGCCGTACGGGGTACTCCAAGCAGCGCCGGAAGCTATTCTTCTGGCATTGCCAGCATTATAATGATTCGGACCGATTAAAATGACCGTATCATAATCAAACTTTTCCAGCCCGATAAAAAACGCGGCAATCTTATCTTTGACTATCAAATGATGCGGAACGATTCCCGCATATATGCGGCCTGGCGGATTGCTGACCTGATCGGCAGCCTGCTCGTAAGCTTGATCGAAAAATTTTTTATCATTGATAAACGAAAAGTGCACCGTATCATAATCAACAGCTTCCCGATCTTTGCATATTAAAATTAACAGCAATCCTGCTTGAATTAAAACAAGCAGGATCACCGGCACTAAAATTATTTTGAAAAAATTTGGTTTCATTTATTGATGCAGCGCACCGCCCCATTCGACCACGGTAAAGCCGTTTCTCTCCGGAGTGGCAATCTTTTGGGCAGCTACTTTGACCGGGTGATCCAATCCTTCATAATCCATAAATACGCGAATCACCGTATCCGGCTTCGGACTGACGCTAAGCGGCGCCAGCCGGTCAAACTGAGACTGGGGCACAAAAGTGATGAAATAATAATTTCGATTTTGCATTCTCGGCAGCCAGAATTCGATGAATTCAGCTGATTCATTCTCATTTAATCCAAGCAGGGCCAATTTATCCCAAAGAAATTTTTCAACATCCTTTTTCGCCACTACAAAACCTTGCTGCGGCCGCTGATAAAACATGCCTTTGCCTTCCCAGAACAGATACGGATAATATTTTTTATCGGCATAATTGAACAGATTTCCTTCTGGCGTGGCTTTTACCAGCCAGCCGCCATTATACGCAGGTTCAGTGACTGAGAATCCGCCATTAGGATTAACTTTTACAGTCACATCCATTTCTTTTTCGGGATACAGGTAGATCACCGGCTTACCGCATTCGACTGCGGGAATGAAACTCATGTTTCTAAATTCAGCATAACCACCGAAAGGATCTTTCCAGAAAATAACCGGGTGCTCCTTGATAAATGTTTCGTAAGGTATTTTTTCCAAAGCTGTGTCGGTCGCCGAATCATATCCGGGGTAATAATCATCGTACATTCTGCGCAAATAAGATACACCGTCGCTCAGCAAGGCGCCTTCCCTTAATTCAAAAACATCATATTTTCCGGAAAGCACTCCGGATTTGACCAAATCGTTTGCAGTCAGACTGTCCGGGTAGTTATAACAACGCCCGACACCGCAACCGCCGATGCTGCCCTTATAAAATTCATATTTGTTTGAAGCGCCACTTGACCAAACAATGGGCAGCTGAGCAGCTTCGGCTCCTAATTTTCTTCCGCCTAAAATATCGAATTCATATTCTCTTACGGTTCCATCCGAAGCGATGGCTAAAAAGCAGACTTCAAATTCAGAGACATGATACTTATAAACATACTGACCACGAGCATATTCGAAAAGTTTGGTTAAAGACGAAGATTCAATGGTTTGGAACATCAAATACCGCTCGGCATTGGCTTTGATCAAATTTACGGAGGAGTTTGGAATTCCGATCGTATTAGGCGTTTCCAGATTGCGGATGGTGATCATGTCATTAACCGTATAAACGGAAAGATATAATCCGAAAAGTTCCGCGGAATATTTGGATAATACCACATATTGATCGCCATTCTTAATTACCCGAAAAAACTGAGTGGGAGCCATTTCGATCATTGGCGATATCAAATACAGCTCTTTATCTTTATAGGAGCCGCTGATAATCTTCCCGATTTTAAAATACTCCGAGTTATCAATGGCGTCTTTATTATAAGCCGTTTCAATTTTTGAATTCGAGGTGACTTTTTTTAATACCGCATCATAATTATCTCCAAAAAAACCTTTCGCACCGATATTTTTTAGAGAACTGACGTCATACCACGCCACATCCACATTCTCGGTGGTGGTCATGCCGTCGGATACCACTTCATTGTTTAACACCGACTCGCTCGCATCCGGCGTGGCCATTGAATCTACGTCCGCTGTGGGCGAGACTTGATCGATCGCCATTGGCGACTTTTTCTCAAACACCGGCTGCGAACCTCTTTTGGTGATAAAAAAATAAAGCGTAACACAATTGGTGATAACCAATAGTACTAAAATTGAAATCAACACATACAAAAAAACTTTGCGGTTATCGAGGAGAGAATCATTATTTGCCATAAAATAATAGTTTAAAAATATATTATTGTTTAATCCAAACAAAACTCCACCTTCAACTGGCGAAATTCCGGCTCTACGCCAGGTGGGTGGCCGCAGCCACTACTCCACGGAGCAGGGCGATATGAGCCTCCCTAGAAATAAAGTTGTCCCGAAATTTATACCAGTCTATCGGTGAAGCTACTTTATTATAGCATTTTATGATTTTCCCAGCAAATCATTGCCAATAATTGAATGATAACGCTTTTTTTGATACAATAAAGGGCAAATGATATGGATTTTCAAATAAAATCAAAATTTCAGCCCAAAGGCGACCAGCCGCAGGCCATTGAAAAGCTGGTCAAGGGCTATAAAAAATATCCCAACCAGACTTTGCTCGGGGTCACCGGCTCCGGCAAAACTTTTACCATGGCTCAGGTGATCCAAAATCTGCAAAAGCCGACTTTGGTATTGGCGCCGAATAAGACTCTGGCCGCACAGCTTTACAATGAATTTCAATCATTCTTTCCTGAAAATTCAGTCAATTACTTCGTCTCCTACTATGACTACTATCAGCCGGAAAGCTATATCCCTCAAACCGATACCTATATTGAAAAAGATTCCAAGGTCAATGAACGAATCGACCAGCTGCGCCTGCAGGCGGCCGCATCGGTCCTCACCAGAAAAGATGTGATCGTGGTCGCTTCGGTTTCTTGCATCTATGGCTTCGGCCGGCCGGAGCTTTTCGCGCAGAGCGCTTTGGAATTAAAATTGAAACAAAAAATTTCTCCGCCAGAAGCGGCCAAGCTGCTGGTAAAAATTCAATTTGAAAGAAATGACACCGAGCTCAAGAACGGCCGATTCCGAATCAAGGGGGACGTCATGGATGTGATGCAAGGCCTGTCGGAAAATGTGTACCGCATTGAATTTTCGGGCGATGAGATCGAAAAATTGTCATTATATAATCCGATTTCCGGAAAGAAGCTCAAAGAGTTTGAAAAAATTTCCATTTTCCCGGCCACGCCATACTTGATTTATGAAGACTACATGAAAGAAGCGCTCAAAGGCATTGAAAAAGAACTGCGGCAGACATTGCCAAGCCTCGGGCCGATCGAAGCCCATCGCCTCAAGCAAAGAACCGAGTATGATTTGGAAATGATCCGCGAGCTCGGCTACTGCAATGGCATTGAAAATTATTCTTTATATTTTGATAACCGCCAATCAGGCGAGCCGCCTTTTTGCCTGCTCGACTTTTTCAATTACGCGCATAAAGACGACTGGCTCTTTTTCATTGACGAAAGCCATCTTTCACTGCCACAAGTTCGCGCCATGCGCGCGGGCGACCGGTCAAGGAAAAAAAATCTGATCGAGCATGGCTTCCGGATGCAAAGCGCCTATGATAACCGGCCGCTGAGCTTCGATGAATTTGAAAAATATTTAAAGCACGCGGTATTCGTGTCTGCCACTCCAGGCGATTATGAATTTTTAAACGGCAAAAAAGTCGTCGAGCAAATCATCAGGCCCACCGGCCTGCTCGATCCTAATATTGAAATCCATCCGACTGAAAATCAAATCGATGTTTTGAAAAAAGAAATCGATAAGGTCATTCGGAGAGGAGAAAGAGTTTTAATCACCACGCTAACCAAGAGAATGTCTGAAAATCTGGCCAAGTATCTGAAAGAGCGCGGGTATAAAACCGTTTATCTGCACAGCGAAATCGATACTTTTAAGCGATCGAAAATTATTTTGGATTTAAGAAAAAGAAAATATGATGTTTTAGTGGGCATTAATCTGCTGCGCGAAGGCCTCGATATTCCCGAAGTCAGCCTGGTGGCCATAATGGATGCGGATTCAGAAGGATTTTTAAGAAATGCCAGAAGCTTAATTCAAACGATCGGCCGGGCGTCAAGAAATGTCAATTCCAAAGTGATCATGTTTGCCGACCGGCGAACCGACAGCATAAAAGAAGCGATCGACGAGACTGAAAGACGGCGGCAGATCCAGTTCGAATATAATCAAAAGCATAAAATCAAACCCCAAACCGTTTTCAAATCATTAAATGAAGAAATCGTTACTGAACAAGAGGAAGCCGAAGTTGATTTAATGGAAGAAGAAGATATGAAAAATAAATTGGTCGAGCTCGAGCAGAAGATGCGTCTGGCCGCTGAGAATCTGGATTTTGAGAAAGCAATAGAGTATCGAGATAAAATTGATAAATTAAGTAAAAAAATCATGTAATTGACAAACAAATCAAACACTGATAATATAATCCGACGCACCTTAACAAAGCGAATCGCCTCGCAAGAGGCAGCTCTCAGGTCAGGCAGTCTGATCTGAAAGTCGCATCGCGCATCCCGCAAGGGAGCGTCTTCGGATGAGGAGGTCTAACATGACCGACCAAGTGCCCGAAGCCAGTGTGCAAAGCCAGGGAGAGCAAGCCGCTTTCCTCAGACAAAAACTGACCGGTAACCGAGCCTTTCATCGTCTGAGAGGAAAATTAAAGGAGCTGCTGGATCCAGCATCTTTTTTCAAAATGGTTACTGATGCCAATTCTCCGACAAATTTCAATTCCCAGTGGCAGCAGCGATCGACTGATCTGCTGGTAATGGGAAATTTGCTTGCAAAACTTCGAAAGAAAGGATATTGGTCGGCATATACCGAATTGCAAAGGGCTCTGACTGAGCCTACTTTCTTTTTCAATGGCGAGACAGTCCCGCTGGATCAAAGCTTGCCTTTCACTCTGATGATCCATGACTTCCCGCGCGCTTTGGCAATGATCAAATTCTTACGCTCAGCAATCAGCGCTGAGGATTTGAAGGAATTTTTCCCCGGTGATTATGAATTTTTGGAGATGGATTTGGAAATGCGTATCAGGAAGCTGGTTGAACTGTACAAAAAAACCCGGCTGACAGAAAAAATTATTAGGAAAAGTGTGGTCTTCGAAAATACGGTTCTTGATAGAACTATTTCGTTGAATTGGGAGAACTTTTCAAAATATGGTTTTGTCAGCGCAGAAGATTATTACCAGCGAAGTGTGGGCCTAGACTTTAATTTCGGCACGCTGCTTCAAGCAGAACCTGATGAAATACTAAGGCAAATTCCGCGCGATCAGCAAAAAAATGTTTCAATCTGGTTTTTCAGATTGCCCAGGATTCTGTGGGACGGAGTATTTTGTCCACAATTTGCATTTGGATTTTACCCTGAAAGCAGTACATCCAAGGGTTTTAATGGTCCGATAGCCAGCCCAAGCTGCTGTCACAGGTATAGGGCTGTTTATATTAACCTCAAACATGAAAGACTTGAAAATTTCATTGCCGACTGTGAAGAAAACAAATTAGGATTTTCTTTTACGCTTCAAACTAATTATTAATATCCGCCAACCACGTTGAGCGGTTTTTACTTTAAAAATGTGATATAATTTAATAAACTGACATATTTCTAAAAAGGCAATTCGTCAATAAAATCATATTTATAATGCGTTGAGCAATATTTGTACCTTTCGCCTGGTTTAACAATTCCATGCTTGCTAGGATTAATATCAATGTATTCCATTTTATCCGCCAAATCGTTTTCATCGCGGACGCGGTGGTCGTGAAAGCGGTGTTGCCATTTGAATTTGGGAAAGATGATTTGGTCTTTGCCGTATTTATTGATGAATTCCTGGCGTTTATTAAGAATAAAAGTATCCAGCTCTTTTTTTCTTTTTCGCAATCAATCCGGTAATGGAGAGCAGCTTCTCTCTTGATTCCCCGCCGATCGCTCCTCCTGGCCATCCGCCGGTTCCCCCACTGGTAACGCCGAATTCGAATCCGCCGGTTCCCCCACTGGTAACGCCGAATTCGAATTCGGCGTTACCAGTGGGACGTCTGACGTTATCGGTGGGGTATTCATTTTTACCTGAAAGGTATGAGTCGTTTCTCCGATGGGTAACAAAGGCGTAAATCCCATAATTTTATTTGAATTCTGCGAAAAATTCCTCTTCAAACTCTTCATTACTTTAGATATATTCCTCTCCCCCACATCCGCATGCTGGATCAAAAAATGATTATGGTCATAATTGATCAGAAAACCGAATATTTTGCATTGATATATTTCTTTAACCAATTTCAACTCCTCAATCATTAATTCGCAAAAAATTTCTTCCTTAAAAAAAGGAAACCTGCCGTCAACATTGGCCGTATTGAAATAAATTCCGTATTCGGTATAATATCTTTTTGGAAAAGGCTTAAAATTTTTCATATATCATCATTATAACATCTATGAATAACAATCCAGACAAATTAATCATCCGCGGCGCGCGCGAACATAACCTCAAAAACATTGACCTTGATTTGCCATTGGATAAATTCATTGTCATCACCGGCCTATCCGGCTCGGGCAAATCATCTCTCGCCTTTGACACCATCTATGCCGAAGGCCAAAGACGCTATGTCGAAAGCCTGTCAGCTTATGCCCGGCAGTTTTTAGGCGTGATGTCCAAGCCGGACGTCGACTCGATCAAAGGCCTGTCACCGGCCATTTCCATCGAACAAAAAACCGTTTCCAAAAATCCGCGGTCCACAGTGGGCACGATCACTGAAATATATGATTATCTTCGCTTGCTTTACGCCCGAATCGGCGTGCCTCACTGCCCCAAATGCGGTAATCTCATTTCCTCCCAGTCGATCGAAGATATCACCAATCAGCTGCTCGCGCTTAAGCCAAACAGCAAAATCCAAATTTTGTCGCCGATCATTCGCGGCCAAAAAGGAACCTTTGAAAAGCTTTTCGATAAACTTTTTAAAAAAGGCTATGCCCGCGTCCGGGTGGACGGCCGAGAATATGAGCTGGCCGATAAAAACAAGATCAAGCTGAAAAAATATCAAAATCACAGCGTTGAACTGATAATCGATCGAATAGTCATCAAGCCCGAGGCGAAAACCAGAATATACGATGCGGCGGAAAAAGCCTCTGAGGAAAGCGACGGCTCTATTTTAGTTATCATGCCGGACAAAACTGAAAAAATATTTTCGCAAAAAAACGCCTGCACAGACTGCGGCATCAGCTTCGAGGAGCTTCAGCCGCGGATGTTTTCGTTTAACTCGCCTTTCGGCGCTTGTCCCGAATGCCATGGCCTGGGCGCATCGCAAAGCTTTGACCCGGATTTGATTATTCCCAATAAAGATTTGTCTATCGATGAAGGCGCCATCGCGCCATGGCGATCGACTTATGAAGGCTGGCGCGCCCAAAGCTTAAAAAGCGTGGTTAAGCACTTTGGTTTGAGCACTAAAAAACCGGTTAAACAACTGCCGAAATGGTTTATCGATATTTTGCTCAACGGAACAGACGAAGACATTGATTTTTCCTATCAATCAAAATCGTCTGACGCGATGTATGAATACACCGGACGATTCGAAGGCGTCATTAATCAACTCGAACGCAACCTGCAGGAAACCGAATCTGAAAGCCGGCGCGAGGAAATAATGAAATACATGCGAGCCGGCGATTGCCCGGTCTGCGGCGGCAAAAGATTGCGGCCGGAAAGCTTGGCGGTCACGATCGAGGGCAAAAATATCATTGAATTTTCCGCTCAATCGATTTCCGATTCAATTACCTTGGTTCAAAAATTGAAATTATCAAAATCAAAAGAAAGCATCGCCCAGCCGATATTAAAGGAGATAAAAAATCGGCTGCAATTTTTAGTCAATGTCGGGCTTGATTATTTGACATTGGACCGCAGCGCCGCCACGCTATCCGGCGGCGAAGGCCAGCGAATCAGGCTGGCCACCCAAATCGGCTCAGAGCTGCGCGGCGTTATGTACATTTTGGACGAACCTTCGATCGGACTGCACCAGCGTGACAATCAAAAACTGATAAAAACTCTGCGCGACCTGCGCGACGTGGGCAATACATTAATCGTGGTCGAACACGATGAAGAAACCATGCGCCACGCCGATTGGGTGGTCGATCTCGGACCGGGCGCCGGCGTGCTCGGCGGCAAAGTGGTCTGCAGCGGCACATTTAAAGAATTGTTAAAATGCCCGGACAGCTTGACCGCCGATTATCTTAATGGGAAAAAGAAAATACCAGTACCGACCGAAAGACGGGTGCCGACGGGTTTTTTGACCATTGAAGGGGCCAGTGAAAATAACTTAAAAAATATCGATGTTGATATTCCGACCGGAATTCTTGTTTGCGTCACCGGCGTGTCGGGCAGCGGCAAAAGCTCACTCATTGATCAGACCCTGTATCGCGCCCTGGCGCAAAAATTCTACCGGGCAGCGGCAAAGGCGGGCAGGCACAAAAAAATAACCGGCCTGGAAAACATCAATAAAGTCGTCAATATCGATCAGTCGCCGATCGGCCGCACCCCGCGCTCAAACCCGGCAACCTATATTGAAGTTTACAATGCCATTCGCGATCTTTTCGCGGCCACGCCCGAAGCCAAAGCGCGCGGCTACCGACCGGGCCGATTCAGCTTTAACGTACCCGGCGGCCGGTGCGAAAACTGCGAAGGCGGCGGCCTGATTAAAATCGAAATGCATTTTCTGCCCGACGTCTTCGTCGAATGCGAAAAATGCCGCGGCACCAGGTTCAATTCCGAAACGCTGGAAATATTTTATAAAGGCAAAAACATCGCCGACGTGCTGGCCATGACCGTCAATCAGGCCTTGGAATTTTTCAAACACATCCCCCGCATAAAAAACAAGCTGCAGACTTTGCAGGATGTCGGCTTGGGCTATATTACTTTGGGTCAGAGCGCGACCACTTTATCCGGCGGCGAAGCGCAGAGGATTAAATTAACCAAAGAATTGTCCAAGCGAGCCACGGGAGACACTCTTTATATCTTAGACGAGCCGACCACCGGCCTGCATTTTGACGATATCAATAAATTACTGGCAGTTTTAAATCGACTGGTGGAGAAGGGCAATACCGTGGTCGTCATCGAACACAATCTCGATGTTATTAAAACCGCGGATTACATCATCGATCTCGGTCCGGAAGGCGGCGAGCGCGGCGGCCTGGTAATCGCCAAGGGCACGCCGGAAAAAATTGCGCGGCACGCCAAGAGTTATACGGGAAAATATTTGAATAAAATTTTGCATCCTGGCTCATAAAACATGAAACAATTCCAAAGTTTGCGGCTGCGGTGTCGAAGCTCGAAATCCTAAATCCTGGATTCTGAATCCCGTATCCGGATTATAAATTGCGGGCATGAATAAATATCAGTAATATCCGTAGAATATCAGTAGCTCCGTAGCGACCGACCAGTATAAAGCCATTCGAATTAAAAAAAAGACCCACTGCTATGACAGTTAGGTCTGTGTAAAAGGCATTGGCCGTGGTCTTTCAAAATGCGGCCCGTGCTTGACTTTGGCCTAGCACGGGCCGCGATCGGGCGTGCCAGCCAAGCCGCACCCGCCGAAGAATAATATACAACCGCTGAAAAAATATGACAAGCTCCGGACGTCCAATTAATCCCGCCGGGATAGAGCGGGCATTGACTGGGATCAAAATGGTTTTTCGGTAAGCAATCCCATGCGATATGCGGTGACTGCATCCAAAATCGTCGTTTGTTTGAAATAGCTGGTGATCTCTCCCCTCTTTCTTTTAACTGTGTCGGTGAAAATTTCACGCATGATAATATCAAGCCGTCTCAATTCCTCAACTTCTTTTTGCAGTTGCTCGGCGGTGAATGTGCCTTCGAACAGCTTACGAACGGGATGTAAAAGAAAGCTTGCCGTTCTGCTGGCCCTCCGGACAGATCCGGCGCAAAACATCATCAACGCTGCCGAATAACACCAACCGATCACTGAAATATTCAATCTGATTCCCGATTGCCTGACATATGAATGGAAGGAAAGCGCCGGAGTCACACTCCCACCGCAACTGTCCAGCAGCATTTCCACGTCATCCGATTCTCTCGATTCGATCTGTGCGATTAAATCAGAGATCGTGTCGGCGTCAATATCCTTGAAAAATAGAATTCTCTGCGCCATCTCTTCCCCCCTTTATCAATGAGTTTCGTTATTGTATGTCAATTCAATCAATATGTCAAACATAACACCAACAAAAAAATTGCCAACCAATCCAGGCTGCTATTTAATGAAAAATAAATCCGGAAATATTATTTACATCGGTAAAGCCAAAAATATTCGAAAACGGGTGGCCTCTTATTTTGCCAAAAAGCAGCTGGATTATAAAACCAAGCTTTTAGTTAAAAATATCGCTGATATTGATTTTATAATTACCGACACCGAGGTCGAAGCGCTGCTGCTCGAAGCCAAGCTCATTCGAACGCATCAACCAAAATTCAACATCGATCTTAAAGAATCACTGCGCTATGCTTATATTAAAATCACTGAGGACGAATTTCCCCGATTGGTGTCCACGCGATTAAAAACAAAAGAAGGACAATATTTCGGGCCATACACAGACGCTGCGGTCAGAAGAAATCTGATGTCTATCGCCAATCGCCTGTTCCAGCTGCGCACCTGCAAAAAGCTGCCGAAAAAAGTTTGTCTGTCATATCACATCGGCACCTGCGACGGCCCGTGCGAAGGCTTGATTTCAAAAACAGAGTATGAAAAAAAAGTCCAAAATGTAAAAATGCTGCTCAAGGGAAAAACCAAGCCGTTGATCGAAAAATTGAATAAGGAAATGAATTTTCTGTCCGATAAGCGGGAATATGAACGGGCGCAAATTATAAAAGATCAAATCGACGCTCTGCGGGCGATTCGGGAAAAACAAAAAGTGGAAATTACCAAAAAAATAAATCAGGACATTATCAATTATATCGAACGGGGCAACCAAATAATGATTCAGCTGTTCAATATCAATAAAGGCGTCATTTCCGGCCGCAAACAATTCACTTTTACCAATATGATTGGCGGCCCGGGCACTTTTATCAAACAGTATTACTTCTACGAAGAAATTCCTCAGGAAATAATTATTCCGAACAAAATCGAAGATCAGAAATTGGTGGCAGAATATCTTTCTAAAATCAGAAAGACAAAAGTTATTATCACTGTCCCCGAAAAAGGCACAAAAAAAGAATTGCTTAATTTGGTTTACACCAATTTGCTGGAAAACTTGTCTGAAAATGAAAAGACCCTGATCAATCTCCGCGACAAGCTCAATCTCGATAAAATTCCGTATCGAATAGAATGCTTTGATATTTCCAATATCGGTCCCAAATTTACGGTTGGCGCCATGGTTAATTTTTTCAGCGGCCAACCGGATAAAAATAATTATCGCAGATTTAAAATCAAAACGATCGCGGGCCAGGATGATTTCGCCATGATGGCGGAAATTGTTGGCCGGCGATACCATCGGCTGCAAAGAGAAAAATCGTCATTACCGGATTTAATTTTGATTGACGGCGGACCGGCTCAGCTATCGGCGGCGCTGGATGAGCTTGAAAATCTGGGGCTGAAAATCCCGATCATCGCTTTGGCCAAAAGAAACGAAGAAGTATATTTACCAGACGAAAATAGCCCTCGACGCTGGCCTAAAAACGACCCGGCGCTTAAACTGCTGCAAAAAATCAGGGACGAGGCGCATCGGTTTGCCATTAAATATCACCGCTTGTTACGGGAAAAAATAGAATAATTATTCTAAATTGCGCAATGAACCTGGTAAAATAAATTTTATTAAAAAAATCCAATCATGTATTGGATTTTATTATTTTCTCTGGCGGCGCGCGACCGAACGCGGCTTGAGTTTTTTCATCAGACTAGCCCGTTTTTCGCGCTTTTTTTTCTGCCGAAGCCGCTTTTTGATCGCTCGATCCCTAATTTTCATTTCAGTTGCCAGCCAGTGCGCACAATGCCGGATCAGGGGAATAATTTCAACGGCCGGGCGCATCGGAGAACTCAGCGCCAGCAATTCATCCTGAATCGATGCCGGCCATTTTTGCAAAAAATCATTGGTGAACGAAACATTAAAGACCACTTGGCCGTCTCGGCGCTTTCTGGTTTTTATCCGCCAAAAAACCGATCGGTCTTGATCGGCGGAAAAGACAGAGAAAGACTGCGAAAGTACGCCGGTGACCGCCTTTCGATCCAATTTGACCGCCAATTCTTTTTTGTGATCCTCGAAAAAATCAAACCACCAATCCTGGCTGGTCCAATTATCATTCTTGGTTTCATCCGACTTTTTTCGAATCAGATTCCACTCAAACAAATATTTCTTTCGCAGCCGATGAATCAATCTATTAAGCTTCGTGGAGAAAACGGCCGCGTATTCTTCACCAAAAATTTTAAATGGACAATGACCGGCCACGCAATCTTGTTTTGAAGCGTCACAGCTCAGTTCAGTGGCTTTGTCGCAGGGTTTGTCGCTCGAAATCCACACGGCCAGCTGCAGGTCGATATCTTTTCTGATTCTGTTAAGCAAATCATTGATTTCTTCGGGACGCATTTTCTCGAATTCCCCGCCAAGCATCAACATCATCAAAAAATCGACAGCCATCTCTTCAAACAACGCTTGCTGAATGATCATGCCCCCCCTCCGATAAAAGCATTTTCATATTGTAAAAAATATATCGGACGATGTCAAGGCGATTTTAAAAACCCCCAGTTCAATGACTGAAGGTTTGCATATCGTCAAAATCAATGAACAATTCTATTTCGTCTCCGTCACGACCGTTTATTTCCAGCGTTTTCGAGCGGATTTCGCCATTATAAATGGCAAAAACATCATAATTGCCGGCCCAGATCGTCTTTTCGATCGGCGTGTATTCCTGACACTGATCCGTGCTGAAGCAAACCTCGATTCCCGATGGCCGGCTGAGCACTCGAACGTTCAGTTCCGGAATTTTTTCCAGCTCCGCGAATATCCGCTGACCAGCGGTATCGACGCAAACCTCCAGACGCCGCGGATAGCAAATTTCCTGCCTGAAATCGAATTGATGAGCGCCTAAGCTGACCATGATTGAAGATCCGGCGGCAATAACTCCGAACCGAACGCCATCCACGCTGACATCGATGTACTCATGCGCGGATTCAATGAAGATCTCAACCGATTCGGACTCATTTTCAGTACAACTGTCGTGTTCACCCGATGTCGTATTAGCATCGGCCGCTGCCGGTGTAGATGCATTGGCAAGAGCCCAATCGCTAAATGCGTCGTATTCGGAATTGACAGACACCACATCGACCCGCGGTCGCTTGTTGCTGTTCACCGAACAGCTCCCCACAATCATTAAGCCGATTAGAGCGCCAACGGTCGTCTTCATTTATTTGCTCCTTGATGAAGTCTCCTAATTTCAATATTACAAAAAAATAGAATAATTGCAAATAAAAAATCCTTAGTATTGAACTAAGGATCGATCACGTGCCAAACAATGGATTGCTGGACGTTTTCGGCGTCCCGATAGGTACAATCCAAAATCCGGACATCGGGAATGGCCCAGCACTGGATGAACTTGCACAGTTGATCACTCGGGCAGCTGATGCGCAGCTGCTGAAAAACCTGAGACTCATATTCACCGTACAGGGCGACACCCGCCGGACTCGGAGGTGTCAGCCCCCAGACATCGCAATGGTCATTGTAGATATCAACTTCGAGGTTGACATTCGGTGTCGGCGGCACGGTACCTTCGACGAATTCCGCCTCACCGCTGATCCAGCCGCAGTAATCTTCGTAGCTCAGCGGGACCAAGACGATCGGCTCGAAGTCGAAATCTTCTTCCCCGACATTGACCGCAAAGCTTTTATCGCCATAACCGTCTTTTTCGCAAAAAATCATGTGGTTCGAATTCGCTTCGAATTCGAAAGTGAATGGAGTAAAAAACGATTCATTCGTCCAGCTGTCGATATGCACCTCGATTTCCGGCTCCTGTGGAATGCCCGAGGTAAAGGTAACCTGAATTTTGGGCAACGCTTGCAGTATTTCTACGATCTCAACCGTAGAATGTGTCACCTCGTAAATCGAGGATACCGGAAAATAATTCTCCTTTTCAAAGCGAAACTGATATAGGCCAAACGACAGAGTAACGTCAAGCGGTGTCATGCCGGCAGGCGATCCGTCGATGAAGACATCTGCGCCATCCGGCCACGTATTGACATGGACCTCGACTTCGGTAATCGGCGCGTCACCGTCAATGTCATAATCGCCGACAGACGAGTCGGTGCTCAAATCAACATGACTGTCCAGGGACGGCTCAATATCAATTCCGTCGGATTCGATGCCCGACGAATCGTCGTCGGAGTAGGCGCCGGAGTCAACATCATCAAAAGCCTCATCAATGTTTGAATCATCGCCCGCTGCGGCATCGGTTTCGGGAATAGCTGTCTCCAGCATATCCGGTGCCGCCGTGGATGCGTCAATATCATGGGAAACCAGTGAAATGTCATCAGCCTTTGTGCCGCAGCCAATCAGCAGGCCGCACAACCAAATCACGCGATTGATATTCATCGGCCACTCCTTTTGAATTCGGGGTTGTTGTCAAATAACCTTGAATTATAGCCCAAATAAAGGCTTGTGTCAAGCCGTGGACTAATTCCCTCTCCCTACTATCATTATATAATAAAAAAACGGGAATTTCTCGATTTTCCCATTTTTTATAATTTATTGGACATTTCGATAAATCAAATCTTCGTCAACTCGCCGCCAATCAAACAATTCTTTCTCCGCGAACCATATCTTAATCTCTCTTTGAGCTTCATCAACCGCTCCTGACGCATGAATTAAATTCTGAATCGGCCTTCCGGAATTATCGGACAAAACATAAGAATCTATGGAATAATCTCCGCGAATCGTGCCCGGCTCGTCATCCTGAGGATTGGTGCCGCCGACCAGCTTTCTGATCTTGGCCACCGCATTGTGGCCTTCGATGCACATCGCGACCACCGGAGCCATGACAATGTAATCCATCAATTGATTTCTGACCCGCTGGCCGATTTCCATCGCAGTTTCAGATAATTTTTCTCCCCTTTTTTCCGCGGATGCCAATGCTTTTTCGCCCACACTGGTTAACCAGTCCTTATCGTCGGCATAATGTTCTCCGGCCAACTCTTTGGTTGCCCGCACCATTTTCAAACCGATGACTTTAAGTCCGCAACGCTCGAATCTGGACAATATTTCACCAATTAACGCGCGCTCGACGCCGTCAGGTTTGATTAATACTAGGGATCTTTCTGTCATAAAATTTCAAATTTATTGATAAAATCATAAATATTATAACGAAAAAAAATGATTTTGTAAATGACAGGGGATTTCCTGAGCGTAGGAACACAAAATTTTGTGTTCCTACGTCCATTGGGAAATGGCACACCGGAAATCCCACCTCATTTTTCCGTAACGATTTCAATATTATCTCCATCCGAAAACACCGAAACCTGACCATTCAAATCATTGCTGAATATTTCTATGCCCAGTCTTTCCAGCCGCCGAATGACTGTTAAACTAGGATGGCCGAATTCATTGTCCTGGCCGACCTGAACGACCGCGTACTCCGGATCCACCGCTGTCAAAAATTCCTCGGTCGACGAGGTGGCACTGCCGTGGTGCCCGACCTTAAGCACGTCCGAGCGCAGGTCAACCGCCGAATCGATCAGCGCCTTCTCGACCGCGGCCTCGGCATCGCCCACGAATAAAAACTTTTTATTTTTATAAGTGACTTTGCAGACGATCGAGCTGTTATTCAGCTCGTCAAACTGCTTTTCGGCAATGTCTTCAAGGGGATAAATAAATTCCAAATTGACGCCGTCTGCGAATTCCAGCGACTTTTGCCCGCTGACAATATGCAGCGGTGCGCCGCTTTGCTTGATCGCGTCGAGCCACTCCAAGAACGCCGGCGAAGTATGCGCCACGCCGGTATAATATATTCTGCCCACATCATAACGTTTGAGAACTTCAACCAATCCGCTGACATGATCGGCATGCGGATGCGTTAATATCATCACGTCAATATTTTTATCAAAGAAAACCATGTTTTTACCAAGCTGATCGAGAATGGACATGTCCGGACCGCCATCAATCAATATTTTCTGATTATGCGGGGTTTTAATCAATATCGAATCACCTTGTCCGATATTTAAAAAATCGATTTCCAATCTTTGCTCCGCGGGGATTGACGCCTGATGGCCCAAATTTATTCCGGATAATTCTTGATTGACCACAATTCCGATTAACACGATGACCGCGGCCAAAATGCTCGATATGATTTTAAATAATTTTTTATCTGTCATATGGTTGCACCGGATGAAAAGCTTGCGCGCGCTGACTGATCTCGACTCAAAAGGGCGCATCGTCCTCGCGCCTTTCTCGTGATTAGATAAATAACTGTGAATACCGCACAATATGTTACCGCGACTGAAACCAACCCAAATTCAACATCTAGCGCCGCCCAGCTCAAATTTGACAGCGCCTCGATCACTCTAATAATATACTCCAGTATCAGCCACGTCAGCCAGCTGAAAATTTGAGCCGCCGTGACGGAAATTAGAGATAACACCAGCCCGGCAAAGCCCCAGAACATGGCGATCGGAATTACGGATAAAATCATTATATTTGCCAAAGGCGCGATTAGCGATATCCTACCAAAATTATACATTATTAAAGGCGTTGTTGAAATAATGGCGGCCATGGTTGTCGAAAAATTCTCGCGCAGGCCGAAAAAAGTTGGTAAAAATTTTAAAAACTTCTCAATCGGCTTTGATAGATAAATCAACCCGGCAGTGGCCAAAAAAGACAGCTGAAATCCAACGTCAAAAATCAATATCCTTGGGTTCATCAACAGCATTATAAATATTGTCAGGATCAGAATATAAATCACATTGGTTTTTCTGCCCGCCTGCTTGGCCAGCAAGGCGACAATGCCCATAACAGCGGCGCGAAGAACCGCTGCTGACGCGCCGCATAAAAATACAAAAATTATTATTCCAGTGCAGGCGAAATAAACTGACTTTTTTCTGCTGCTGGACAGCGATTTTAATAAGTTCATCAAAGCGACAGCGATAATCGTAATATTATATCCTGAAACAGCGATAATGTGAGTCACGCCTGTTCGGTTAAACGCTTCCATGATATCGGGAGGAATGCCTTTTCTAACGCCAAGCAATAAGCCGGCCATAAAGGACGCGTGAGGCTCTGGCAAAATTTTATTGATTTTTCCCAAACAAAATTTTTTTATTTTCAATAAAGAATTTTTGATCAAATTGCCTTGATTGCTTGCCAAAATTTCAATGTCAGGATTATAGCAGGTGGAATAAATATCATATCTTGACAGATATCGGCCATAATCAAAATCTTCTATCTTGCCCGGCTGGCGCAAAAAGCATTCAACACGCAACTTTTGCCCGTATTCATATGACGGGAAAAGCTCGATTTTAACTAAAACTCTGCCGCTAACTCCCCGGCTGGCAACTTTTTGAACTTCGATAGTTAACTTCTGATGATCAGACCTTAAGTCGACCTCTTCGGAAATGATCCCTTCGAAAATAACATTTTGCTCATTATAAAAATTTATATTCTCCGCGATATTTTCGGGGACAGAATGATTCAGCCAGTAATATCCCCCGGCCAGCCCTAATATCATTATTAAAAATAAGACGCGTGGTTTGAAAATAATAAAAAATAATGACACTAATGCTAAAAAACAAAAAAATATTATTCGCGCATTCAAACTGGCTAAACCGACACCGAAAATAAAGGCGGTAATCGCCGCATAAAATATTTTGCTTTTGGTAAATTGTTTTAAAATAAAACCCCTCATACTATTTTGAGGGGTTCCCGAATTTATTTATGCGCGGTGATTATTGCTGTTCGCTGGCCTTGTATTCCATTATGGCCGTTACCACTTTTGAATCATCTTTCAAATCTTCAATGAACAGCACATGATTCCTATTGATTTCCATGCGATCCATTGGTCCGTGAAGTTCATTGCCCAGCTTAATCAATATCAAATCGGGTGAATTCTGCTGCTGTTCGGTTTGCTCCTGCAATGGCTGTTTGAGCTGCAAATAATAAATGTCTTTCATCACGACATAGCCGGCGTTTTTGTTGGTCACTTTGCCGAAATAAACTTGGCCGTTCGATAAGAAAATCGCTTGATAGTCCGATTTGTTGATTCCTTTTCGATAAACGAAAAAATACAATGCTCCGGCCGCGATAATCAATACCACCAAAATCAAAATCATTATTACCTTGGAATTTGATTTCTTCGGCATGGAGCCCATTTCTTTTTGTGGCATAATATTCATATTTTATTTTTAAGTAATACCATTTTAACTGATAAAATATTTCCATGCAAACCAGTTATTCACCGACGGGGACAGCAACTATTTCCGGTTCGGGCTGCGACTCGGCTGATACTGTCGAATCCGAAATTTGACCGTCGACATTGATCGGCGTTTCTTCATCTTCAACCGCCCCGTCAGCCGCACTGAGAATGGGTTGATCGTTATTCGCTTGTTCGGACAACGTGTCGTCGCTCGACGCCGTTTCGGCGATCGGTGCGGGCAGCGGTGGGATTTCGTCGGTTATATTTGAATCCAATAATTTCTGCTGATCGTAGGTGAACACATCTTTGGTTAAATCCTCTCCCAAGAAAATTACCACGTCGCTATCGCCATATTCACCGGCTGCTGAGGCGTACTCTATCTCACCGCCGATTAAGAACCTAATTTCGTTGAGCACGGACGGCGACAGCTGCGAATTCAGCACCAATATTCTGGAGGTGGAGTAATAACTGATCGTGTCGGCGCCTTTGTAAACAGCGTATCCCAGGCCAATCAAGCTGTTGCCGATATCGGTGGTGTCTAAATTGGCGCCGTTTCGAATGATTACTTTGACCGCAGGGTCAATCGATGGCGGCTCTTTATCGGTACTGGCCGGTTTGGCGGTCATCTCGACCATCTGCGCCAGCGATTCTTCATCGGAAACAACTCCAAACGCCACCCAATCAAACCTTAAATGATGCTGACAACCGACAACATCAGCTGACGCGCCGGCGGACACGCAAAGCGCGTTGGCGATATTAATGGTAAATCCCTCAGTCGATTTATCGGTAATGATGTACCGACCATCCCAAACATCAAATATATTTTCATCGGCCGTTAATCCCAGCAGTTCCGGCGTGACGGTGATTCTCGGTATTTCTTCGTATGGAGTATCAAACTTCACTTCGACCGCAGTCGCGTCCGCGGAGGCGATCAGCGCCGTGCCGGACATTTGATTGGATATATATATTTTATCTCCGATTTTTAAATTACCCGCCAGATCGATATCGCCGGTCACCACCAAATTGCCATTAACATATAAATCGCCGTATATTCTGACGCTCGAGGCCAATTCAATCGCTCCATCGCCGGCAACAGTTAATATTTCAGCGAAGTCAACGCTCGCGACAGATTGCGGATCGATGGCCGCCGAACCAGCGGCCAATTGACCGGCTGTCTGGCCGTCGGTTGATTCAAAATAATAACTGTTCATCACCAATGCCATAATTCTGCCCTTGCCCGGATCTTTGGCCATGGGCTGAATCAGTTGGCTCTTGGCGATTTCCGCCTGCATCGCCTGATTCTCCAATTCCTGGGCCTTTTCAATTATTTGATTTTGTACATCAACGATATCGGCGCTGTCGCTGATGTCGGTAATGGCCTGATCATCTATTTCCAAAGCGACCGCCACATTTTCTATTTCCCCGGATAGTTCATTGATCAACTGGTCTTTTTCTTGAGCTGTTAATTCCTGATTATTTTCAATGCTCAATAATTCTTGCTTGGTCTGATTTAAAGAGCTGACCACTTCTTCCGTATTTTCAACCAGCTTCATCGTATTTTCCGCGATTTCGTCAAATTGCTGAGCCGCGGATTGCAATTCTTGGGATACCTCGTACGAATCGCCGGCGGCGCTGAAATCGTAATCTTCCAAAGCTTTGCCGATCACCGGCCCGGATCCGATCAATTTCATCGCATAACCCGGTATTGACGCCGGTGTCAATAAATCTCCCGCCTTAACCGGCCCGTTTTCATTGCTTATTTTTACCGGTACCCGGCCGGCCAAAGCCACCGGACGGTAAATTCGACCATCGGCTTTTTGTGACAAAATATAGCCCGGTTCAGTGGAAATTATGCCCACCGCGCTGTTATCTTTCGAACCCTTGATCACGTGGGCTTTATTGAACGGGTCAACGGCCACCACGTCGCCGGCTTCGATCCCCGGGTCTTCCGTCGGCCAATCTTCGGCCAAGTCATAAGCGCCGGAATTGGTGATCAACGTATGGGTCATGATAAACGCACCCGCCGATTGCTGGCCGATATTGGCGTCGCCGGCCGCGTCGGATTTAAAGTATAAGGCGGCCGTTTCGCCATTGGCCATGAATTCAATCGACTGGGACAGATTCTTATTTTCATTATATTCAAATACTTTCACTTGACCGGAGCTTTCAGCGGCAAAATACAACTTTTCGCCGAATGTTTGCAACCAATAACCGGCCAGGTCGCTGGCATTGGTATAAACCGCGGACCAGCTGTTGGCCATAGCGTTATATTTGGCCACGGCCATGCCCGCGCCCGAAGTCTTGCCTAATAATGCGTACAAATCGCCATTATAGACGACAATGGAACGACATTCGGTATAGGCCGAATTTATCAATCCCGCGCTGCCGGCCGCGTCCCAGCTGGTGCTTTCTTCTCGCTGTTTATAAACTCGACAACCGCTGGAATTTTTGGTGGCGGCGAACACCTGACCGTTATATGCGGTCATGGCCATCACCTCCACGTTATTGATATCGCCGAATGAACTATTATCGATTCTGGTCCAGGTGAAATTTGATCCTCTTCGCCAAATCTGCGCGCCGCTGTTATTTTTGGTACCGGCCAATAATCCTTCATTATTAAGCTGTGAGCCAATGCTCAGCAGCGCCGTCAAGGCGTCATTTTGATACGTGCTTAAAAACCCGTTGGTGTTATCGGCCATTAACCAATTATTGGTGTCGATAAACTGCCAAATTTCACTGTTATCAATGGCATTGTCCGTGCCCATGAATAATTTGCCGTTATAAACGGTCATTGCCTGCGCCGCGTCGTTATTACCGTCAAAAGTCGCTCCTAAATTTTGCTGCGAGCAAGTATCCGTATCGTCACATATCCAAACCTCGGCCTTGTTCGTATTTCTCGTGCCCACGATTAAACCGCCGCCATAGGCGATCATTGAATTAATTGAAGTATTGTTGGCATTGCCAAAGCCGTTAGTATCAACCGATGCCCAGTTCGAACCGTCGTATGCCCAAAGCCCGGCTCCGTTTGAAGTGTTGTATGTGCCGACATAAAGCTTGCCGTTGTAAACCGCGGCCGCGCGCGATGTCTGGTTGTTGGCATTGCCGAATCCGGCGACGTTGACTTGCGTGCCGGCGACTGTCGTGTCCGTTTTGGCCGAGACCTTTAATCCCTGCTCAAAAACCATCTCGTCCATGACGGTGATTTCTTGCCGATCATCAGCGGCGATTTGATCCACCTCAAGCTGATTTTTTATAATCACGTTCTGCTGAGCGATAACATCCATGGCCGCCTGCAGCTGGCCGGCCAGAGTCAGGTTCCCGTCTTTATCAATGAATGTATTGGCGTCGAAGAAATTGATGTTGCCTTCGGATTTGATGGTCAGATCCGCGCTGGCGTCAGTATTGGAGATTTCATTGGTGCCCGCGCCGAGCTTGAGCGTTCCCGAATCGGAATCAAGCGTCAGATCCTGGCTGGCGCCAGAAGCGATGGTCAAATCGCCCGTGCTGGCTATTGCGCCGTTAGCGATGTCGATATCTCCCAGCCTCATATCATTAACGACTAGCGATCCGCCGATATTAATATCGCCGGCCAGATTCAAATTGCCGCCGGAATCAATTGAATTATTTGAATTGAAGAAATTGATGTCTCCGTTCGAATTTAATGTTAAATCTGCGCCCGCATCAGAATTTGATATTGCATTCGTGCCGGCGCCGAGCTTCAATGTGCCGGAACCAGAGTCGAGCGTCAGGTCTCCGGTATTTGAAGTGATGGTCATCGTATTTGTCGAAGTAATCGAGCCGTCGCTGTAAGTGGTGGTACCCGGTCCGGCGATAAACGAGCCGTCAGTATAAATATTGCCTTCAATGCCCGCATCGCCGGCCACAAACAAATCATTGCCGTTCATCGCAAACCCGGCGTTAGCCAATGTCTCCGCGGCCGATGTCGAAGCGCCGACAATCATATTCGCGCCGACATAGCCGTCGCCTCTGGCTTCAAAATCATCGGCGATCTGCAGATCTCCGGCGGCCGCGCTCTGCACATAGCTGAAAGCGGCATCCGGACCGATAATCGTTGGCAAATTGTTTTGATAAATGCCATTGTTGCCGGCAGCCCAGAAAGTATTGCTGCCGTTATTTCTGGAAATCACGACTTTGATGATGCCGGCGCCCGCCGTCAGCGGCTCGATGGCGATACCGACTGTCGGGCTGCCGGGGTCGGCTTTCATGGCCACGCCCGGAGTGGACGAAGACGTTAAATAATCGCCAACGCTGATCGGGCCGTTTTCATTGCTGACCCGAATCGGCACTTGACCGACCAAACCGATGATCACATAATTCGGATCACCGTCAAATATCCAGTTTGATCCCGCGTTGCCGATGAAGGCCGGGTTAGTGGAAACAACGCCCAAAATATTGGCGTCATTGGCGCCGGAACATTTGGAAACCGCGTTATTGTGCGTCGGATCGATGCAAACCACGTCGGCCGTGGCCAAAGTCATGTCAGCTGTCCAAAAATATTCCGCGTAGTCGGCGCCGGTAGTGTAGGTGCCATTATCGTTTCGGACCGTGCCATCGGCATCGACCACAAACACCAAATCATCGGCGGCATTATAATCAGTTCTGATTTGAAAAACATTTTGCGCGGCCGTATCCGACTCGTCGCTATTGACTTCCAATGCCACGCCGACATCGTCATTATCATAAATCTCCAATTTAGCGCCGGGCCCGCTGGTGCCGATGCCCACATCGCCACCGTTTTTATATGAAATTCTGGTCGTGCCGTTGTCGTTCCAATTCAAATCACCGGCGGCGTTGACTCCCCATTCCCAGTAATCGCCGGCGCCGCCGCCGAGATACTCTTCCATCCGGATGCCATAGCCGTTTTTATTGGTTTCCATGTGAAAAGTCGCCTGCGGCAAATTGCCGTTAAGCAATAAGCCAACGCCGATATCTTCATATATCGTCATCATCGGGAAAGTCATGTTATTGCCAGTGCCGTCGTTTTGGGTATAAAAATGCATAGCTGTCGGCGCGTCATCCGGATCGGATGCGTCGCCCCAGGTATCTGTGGCCTCAGCTTTTATGTACGCGCCAGTGGCGTTGAGTGTGTCGCCGCTATCCAATCCTGAAAAATACAAATATCCCAAATCATCTCCATCAAGCACGGCGCCATCGTTTCGTCTGAGCTGCATTGTCGCGCCCGTGGTACTGTTGTCTGACAATATTTCAAAATCACTGGCTGGCGAGGTTTGCCTGATGCCGACATTGCCGCCGTCAGTCACCGTGAAAACATTATCCGACCCATCATACAAATTAAATATATCAGCGGTCGCTGTCTGATAAACGACCAGCTTGCCGTCCATGCTGGCCGCGCCGCCGGTGGCGCCAATGCCGATTTGCTCCTGAAGCGCGGCGATGCGGAATAGACTGTCGTTGGTGTCCCCGTCCCAAACGAAGTTCACCCGATTGTTATCGGGGTTACCGGTGACGGAATTGGATAAAGCCGAGGAACTGTAATATTCCATCAACTTCACCCCATAAGAATAAACCACCAGCGTATCGTCCGCGGAAAATCCCAAATACGTATTGCTGTCGCCGTTATGATATATATAATCGTCCATGCCGACAGATCCGGCGACATCCAGCGCGTAATCCGGCGCGGCCGTATTGATGCCGACTCGTGAATTGGAGCTGTCAACGTTAAATATCGCTGTGCCGGCGGCATTTTGCACTTGAAAAAAGTCAGTGCTATTAGCTGTCGGACGCACGTCCAAATCGGCGTTGTTTGGCAAAATGGTCAAATTTGTGCTGGCATTGGTGGTAATAGCCAAACCCACAGTCACATCGTCGGTAATTGCCAACCCTCTGGTCAGCTGTCCATCGGGGAAAAAACCGATGGCGCTATCAGTATCGTAAAATCCATCATCTGAAATTTCTAATGTATTGCCGACATAAACCTGCCCGGAAAAATATCCGTCCTGCCAGCGCAGATCCGGGGATCCAATGTCAAAAGTATCATCGTAAACCGGCATCAAATCACCGCTGACAAAAACGAATCCGCTGGAGCCGTTGTATGTCGGATCCAAATATATATCTCCGCCAGTGGCAGCGTTTTGAATCTGCAAATCATCGCCGCTGACATGCAGCCGGATATCCGATGAAAGATTCAAATCTCCGCCGGTCACGGTCATGTCTCCGTTAATGGACATGTTGCCGCTGCTGTTGACCGCCCAGTTATCGGCGACGACAATGACATTGCCGGTGCCGGTTGAGGTCGCGTCCAAGGTGATGTCTCCATTGGTTTCAAAATTCCTGAAGAAAATATCGGTGCCGTCAAAATAGAGATCGGCATTGGAACTCATAATCATTCTGTCGGTGTAAATATTGTTCCAGCGGTTGCTTGGGCTGCCTAAATTATAAACATTATCATGATATGGAATTAAGTTTCCCTGAACTTGCGTTGGAGCATTTATCCTGAATAATTGACTGGACACGACATTATCAAACACGCCATAAATCAAGGATTCGGCCTCGCCAGAGGCTTCATTGCCTCTGTCCTGATTATCTATATATAATGTATTGCTGCCAGTTTCCCGATAACCAGCTTCATAGCCCAGCGCAACATTATAACTGCCAGTGCCGTTTCTTAAAGAATTGCGTCCGATTCCGACATTCCCCTGGCCTGCGGTATTAGTGCTTAACGCGAAAAATCCTAAAGCGATATTATCAATCCCGGACGTGTTTAAGAGTGATGAGCTGTTGCCGATAGCAATGTTATTGCTTCCGGTCACCGCCGCGCCCAAAGCATTGGTGCCGAGGGCAATATTATAAGTACCGGTACTCAATTGATCCAACGCGTTATACCCAACAGCCACATTATTATTTCCGGTTGAAAAAGACGATAATGTGCCTCTGCCCACAGCAGTGTTGGCCGTCCCTGTAGCCGACGCGGCGTTTCCTTGTCCGGCGATGTATCCAATTGCCGTGTTTCCGGCGCCAGTCGCGTTTGCCAGCGAATTATATCCTACGCCGACAACTTCTCCGTTCGATGTGAGATCCTGAACAGCGCCATATCCAATCGCGACGATATTGGTTGAGCCGACGGCGGATAACAGCGCCTCGGAACCGACCGCCACATTTCCGCTTCCGGTGCTATTGGTAAGCGCGCGGTACCCGATCGCCACACTATTTGACCCGCTCACATTGGCATCAAGCGCTTCGTATCCAAGCGCGGTGTTAAAATCACCGCCGTTATTAAGATATAATGCTCTGTAACCAACAGCGGTATTATTTGTTCCGATCGATGAATTCGTATATAACGCCTGATAACCGACAGCGGTCAGGCCATTATTATCCGTCGCCGCCTGCAAGGCGCCGGTGCCGATGCCGATATTGTAACTTCCTGTAGTGATCGCCGTTAAAGTATTGCTGCCGATGCCCACGTTGTCCGTGCCGGTTCCATAATCGAAATCAACATACCCCGATCCGATAGTCAATCTCTTGCCGCTGACATTAAACCACAGCTCCGCGTCCGAAGTGGCGGCCGAGCCGACCACCATGTCATCGGTGGTGGCGGTTAAATATGTAAACGCTCCGGCATCCGTCCATAAGGATCCGCCGCCGGATGTCAGGCTCTGCCAGCCCGCGCCGTCATAGCCCTCAAAATCCGCGCCGGACCAGCGGATGTTTCCGGCCGTGGTGTCCGCAGTGTTTCCGATTCTGATGCCGTCGCTGAAAGCGATTATCGTTGACGTCGAATTATCAATTGTCGATCCGCCGGACAATCTGATATCCGCGGTGGCGATTGTCGCGCCGTTCATATCCAAGCCGTAGCCGGCGGAGCCGCCGGTTTGGCTCGCCAAATAGATAAAACTGTCTACCAGCGCGTTTTTGGAAACTACCTGCAATCCGTAAGCCGCGATATCTTCCGCGCCGGAGGCGTCGACCGTTATCTTGCCGCCGATAACGCTGTCTGCGGTGGCCGAAGACGAATTGGTGACATTAAGATCAAACCCCATTATGTTTTGCGCGTTGCTCCCGGCTTGATTGACCATGGTCAATGAATTTCCGTATAAGGAACCGGTGAATCCCGAGGCTCCCAGCGCTTGCGCGGCGGAAACGTAAAGACTGCCCGATCCCGAATGTCTTAAGTAATTATTCACTCCGTACAAACTGCCGCTACCGGTATGATTCATTATTGGATATAACCCAGTGGCCGATCCAACGCCAGTAAAGCCGCCTTGACCGGTGTCAACGAAATCCCAAAAAGTATAGCCGACAACATCAGCGGTGGCATTGGTGCCATCGATATTGACGTTGCTGCCGATGCGCATGGTGCCGGCCTGATCCGCGGCATTTATACCGACGGTGATGTTTTGTCCCATTAAATTATTATACGCGCCGGTCAACCCGGCTGAAGAACCGGCGTAAATATCCACGGCTTTCAAATTGTTCGCGCTCCCTCGAAAATTAACGTCGAACGCGACAGCGGATGAATGAGCATCGCTTGAAGCGTCTATGGTCAATTTTTCGGCCCCATCGGTAACATCAAACCAAAATACTGCGTCTTCGGTCGCGTCTGATCCGATCACGACGTCGTCGATTGTCGAGGTTAAGTGAGTGAAGTCTCCAACATCCGTCCATAAGGATCCGCCGCCGGATGTCAGGCTCTGCCAGCCCGCGCCGTCATAGCCCTCAAAATCCGCGCCGGTCCAGCGGATGGTGCCGGCATTGGTATTTGAAGTTGTTCCCAGCTTGATCGCGCCGCTGACTTCCAATTTTTCCGCCGGATTATTTAATCCAATGCCAATTCGGTCGCTGCCGGCATTCACGAAAAACAGATTGGTGTCGGTGTCGCCTTCAATCCTGATGTCCCGATCCGCTCCCGACTCATTGAATACCAACGCGCTGGATCCGGTGTTATAAGAAATGGAATAATCATTACCATTCTGACCGATGTATAAAGACGCGGGGCCCAGATATAAATTCGCCCATCTGGAATCGGCTGAGCCCAGATTATAAACGTCATCGGCCAATGGCGACAGGTTTCCCTGAACCTCCATATTGCCGTTAATTCGGAACAATTGATCGGCTGTGGCTGAGGCGAATTCTCCATAGATTAGCGACTTTACCTGGCCATCAGCCTCATTAGAGCGATAAATAGAGTCTATATATAAAGTATTGCTGCCCGTTTCATGGTATCCGGCGTATGAGCCGATGGCGATATTGCTGTCTCCGTTAATGTTCGAAAATAATGAGTCAGAACCGATAGCCACATTATAATCGCCGGTGGCATTATAAAGAGACCGATAACCCAAGGCGGAATTATAATCTCCAATTATATTATTGGTTAAACTCTGAAAACCGATTACCGAGTTGGCGGTACCGCCGGAACTGTTAGCCAGCGCGGCCGCGCCGATGGCCACATTATAATCTTCTCCGACGCTCGCACCTAGAGCACCGGAACCGATCGCCACATTGCTGGCACCGGAAACATTCGAATATAAGGCGCTGACGCCGATGGCGGTATTATTCGACCCTCCTTGATTGGAGAACAATGAAGAAGCTCCCAAGGCCGTATTAGCCAATCCGGTGTTGTTGCTGATCAATGAGGATGCGCCGATGCCGGTATTATATGAACCCGTAGTATTGCTGACGAGCGCTTGGTAACCGAAAGCCGAATTATCGGTGCCGGTGGTATTGGAATTCAGAGCCACGTAACCGACAGCCGTATCGGCGGAAGCGTTATCGAAATCAATATAACCCTGAACCCAAATCTGATCGTAAAATTCAAATCGATCCGAAGCGGCATATTCGATCAATCCGGAATCCCCATCCTGCGAATACATATAAAGCCGGGCGTTTAACGTGTCGCCCGATCCGATTTCCAGCGACATGTTGCTGACATCGAAATAAAGCGGCCGGCTGGCATTATTACTTGAACCGACGAGCAAATCATCCTGCGTGGCCGTCAGGTAAGTGTATGTGCCGGCATCTGTCCAGAGTGATCCGCCGCCGGATGTCAGGCTCTGCCAACCCGCGCCGTTATAGCCCTCAAAATCCGCGCCGGACCAGCGGATGTTTCCGGCCGTGGTGTCCGCAGTGTTTCCGATTCTGATACCGTCACTGAAAGCAACGACCGTTGATGTCAGATTATCTATTGTTGATCCGTTGGACAATCTGATATCCGCGGTCGCGATTGTCGCGCCATTCATATCAAAACCATAACCGGCCGAGCCGCCGTTGACGACCGCCAAATTAATCAAACTATCAATTAAATCAGTATCGGAAACCACCTGCAATCCGTAAGCGGCGGTATCTTCCGTCCCCGAAGCCTTTACCGTTATTTTGCCTCCCCATAAACTGTCGGCCGAAGCGCCGGCATTATTGGTCACATTTATATCAAAACCCAGCATGTTCTGTGTAGAACCGCTGCTGTTGGTCATGGATGTTCGATAGCCGTAAAGCGAACCGGAAAATCCGGACAAACCATAAACCTGCGGGTTGGCGGCATAAACTGTGCCGCTGCCGGAACTAGATGTCGATCCGCCGAATCCGGTAACGCTGCCACTGCCCGTGTGCCACAAATAATTTTGAAAACCGGTCAAACTGCCGCTGCCGGAATGAGAAATCAGCGAATAAGCTCCGGTCGCCGACCCGACACCGGATAACCCATCTTGTCCGGTTTGAGTATTATCGAAAAAAGCGTATCCAATTATATCTGAAGTAGCGTTAGTGCCGTTCACGTCAACATTGTTGGCGATTCGATAAGTGCCCGCCGCGTCACCGGCGTTATATCCTAAAGTAATTGATTGTCCGAACAGAAATGAATTGGCAGATAGACCGCTGGCTGATCCGGCATATATATCAACCACTTTTAAATTATTGGCATCGCCGCGAAAATCAATATCAAGCGCGGCGGTGGTATGCGCGTCCGATGACGCGTCAATTGAAAACTTTTCCGCGTTATCCGTTACATCAAACCAGAACACCGCGTCTTCAGTGGTTGACGCGCCGATCACCACGTCATCGATTGTTGAGGTTAAGTGAGTGAAGTCTCCCGCATCCGTCCATTTGCTGCCGGCGGAAGCCAATGCTGCATCCAAATCATCTAGAACATCCTGAACATTAGTCGAATCTGAGTATGTAAACTCATCATTGGCTCCAATAGCATATGCTCCAGATGTTGTTGGGGTGCCGCTGGACTCTAAATTGATATTCGTCGCTCCTTTTAACACATAAGCATCATCCACATATAAATTATTCCAACGGTAATCTGCGGATCCGATATTATAAAAATTATCTTGGTATGGTATCAAATGACCTTGAATTTGAGTCAATCCGTTTATTCTTAATAATTGATCGGCGGTTGCAGAGGCAAATTCGCCATAAATTAAAGATCTTACCCTTCCGGTAGCTTCGTCAGATCGTGAATTGTTATCAATAAATAAACGATTGTTTCCGGTTTCAAAATAACCAGCGCGATAACCGATTGCCACATTTCCCGACGTGCTTAAAGCGCTGTATAAAGCCTCTGTTCCGATTGATGTATTTAACGCTCCCGCGGTCATTGAATACATTGAACGATATCCCATTGCTGTATTACCATCATTACCAGAGGCATGACTGAACAATGACTGATAACCAAAGGCGGAATTGTTATTTCCCGAAGTATTGGAATATAGAGACTGGTACCCTAAAGCGGCGTTTCCTGTACCAGATGTATTAGAGTATAAAGCTTGCGCGCCCACGGCTGTGATATTCGACGCCGTATTGCTGTAGAGCGCCTGATAGCCCAGTGCTGTAGAATAGTCGGCACTAATGTTTGCCTGCAGCGATTGGCGGCCGATCGCTATATTGTAATTTCCCGTAGTGTTTGAATCCAGCGCATTTACTCCAATAGAGACGTTGTCGCTGCCCGTCGTATTGGCTACCATCGATTGGTTTCCCACGGCGATATTGTAATCTCCGGTCGTGGTCGCGTATAAAGCTTGGTAGCCCACTGCCGTGCTGTAGCCCGGCGCCAACGCGTTATAAAGTGCCTGCGAACCGATAGCTGTGCTCTGACCTCCAGCTAAATTCGAATACATTGCTCTGTATCCAACAGCTGTATTATCATCCACATTCGCCGATAATGAGTACAATGATTGATAGCCGATTGCTGTGTGCTGATCGCCTGAGTCGTTTGAATATAGTGATTGATAACCCATCGCCACATTTTCTGTTCCCGTGCCGTTTGAGTACATGGCTTGCGCGCCCACGGCTGTGATATTCGACGCCGTATTGCTGTAGAGCGCCTGATAGCCCAGTGCTGTAGAATAGTCGGCACTAATGTTTGCCTGCAGCGATTGGCGGCCGATCGCTATATTGTAATTTCCCGTAGTGTTTGAATCCAGCGCATTTACTCCAATAGAGACGTTGTCGCTGCCCGTCGTATTGGCTACCATCGATTGGTTTCCCACGGCGATATTGTAATCTCCGGTCGTGGTCGCGTATAAAGCTTGGTAGCCCACTGCCGTGCTGTAGCCCGGCGCCAACGCGTTATAAAGTGCCTGCGAACCGATAGCTGTGCTCTGACCTCCAGCTAAATTCGAATACATTGCTCTGTATCCAACAGCTGTATTATCATCCACATTCGCCGATAATGAGTACAATGATTGATAGCCGATTGCTGTGTGCTGATCGCCTGAGTCGTTTGAATATAGTGATTGATAACCCATCGCCACATTTTCTGTTCCCGTGCCGTTTGAGTACATGGCTTGCGCGCCCACGGCTGTGATATTCGACGCCGTATTGCTGTAGAGCGCCTGATAGCCCAGTGCTGTAGAATAGTCGGCGCTAATATTAGCTCGCAGAGATTGATGGCCTAATGCCACGTTATACTGACCAGTCGTTGTTGAATCCATAGCCTTGTAACCGATGGCAATATTAGCATCTGCAGAGGTCAATGAGTCTAGTGCCTCTGCACCTAAAGCTACGTTATAATCTCCGCTGACATTCGCCTGAAGTGTTGAATAACCTAAAGCGACATTGGATGCACCAATGACATTTGAATCGAGTGCTAACGCACCGATAGCAGTATTTGCCAAACCTGTCGTATTATTCTGGAGTGATGAAACGCCGATAGCGGTATTGTACACAGCCGCGGATGTATTAATACTGGATAAAGCTAAACTACCAATGGCTGTGTTGCCAAAAGATTGTCCTCCAGTTCCGGAACTGTCTATTCTTAATGCCTGATATCCCAGTGCCGTATTGTCATAGCCAGATGTCAAATAGTACATGGCTTGATAACCAATAGATGAATTATGGGTACCATTAGTAATGGAATATAAAGAATCATCTCCGACAGCCGTGTTGCCGGAACCTGTAAAATCGAAATCAATATATCCGCTGCCGATGTGTAACCGTTTATCAGCAACGTCCATAAATAACTCAGCATCAGCCGTCGCGTTTGAACCCACTACTAAATTATCGGTCGTAGCCGTTAAATAAGTGTAACTTCCCGCATCCGTCCATTTGCTGCCGGCGGAACCAATCGCCGTATCCAAATCTTCAAGCACCTGCTGAACATTCGTATTGGTCGAGTATGTTAAATTGCCGTTATACACTCCCACATTATACGCGCCGCTATCGATCTGAGCGGTAGATTCACCTAGATAAGTATTGCCAATCACAATGTCAGCCGATGAAGCGACCCATAAATTATCTCCGGTCGCGAGCCGAATATCACTGCCGGTGGCATCGACAATCAAATCTCCGTCCGAATTGACGGTGAAGCCGGTATAAACCGAACCATCCGTGTATGTCAGCCGTAATTGCTCACCAGATGTGGCCAACACATCCAGCTTGGCATCCGGCCCAAAAGTATTAATGCCAACCGACCCAGTGTTGAAAATATTCATGACTTTAGTCGGCGGCGCGGCCAAACTGGTGGTAAACCCGAAGGAGAAAGGCCCCGGAGTCGCCGGAAGCGCGGCGTAGGATACAAATTGATAGCCATTGGTGGCATTGGTCGGCGCAGTCAGCAGCATTCTGTCCGTACCGCTGGAATTTCGATGAAATTCGAAAAATGAAGCTTGCGTTTCTCCCAGCGCCGAATAAGCGGGAGCTGTGCCCGGTATTACTCGGAAAGCCATTGAGTTCGTTCCAATGGACTGCACATCCATTATATTCACACTGGCAATAATAGTATTCTTTACATCGAAATTGCTGCTAAAGCGCAAATTTTGTCCCAAATACGCCTGATCTTCCACATACAACCCGTAATCCCAGCCGGTGCCGGCTTGATATATCGCGTATTCATTGCCGGTGGAGGCTGTTCCCTGCAAATTCGTGACGTATATGCCGTATAAATTATCTCCGTCATTGGAATTTTGCACCGCGTCGGCTTGCAAAGAAGAAAAAGTGTCCACGCTGTTATCGTCTGAAGCGTTGATAATTGTCGTTAACGCCGCGCCGTCAAATACATCCACGTCATGCGTGTATTGCCCGGTGATCGTTTCGTCTTCGCTCAAATCGGCAAACTCTTCCTCGCTCTTGCCGTCAAGTTTATCGGCGTTCATCGCGTAGGCCACCGCGGTAATTTCCTTTCTCGGCGTCATCTCTCCATCCCAAGTCGGCGTCGCTCCGGAGCCGCCGATTTCCACGCTCAACCAGTATTCGCTTTCTGTTTGGAAATCCAAGGTCGCCGGAAAAGGATTAACTTCTCCCAATTTTAAAGTGAATAATCCCGCATCGACCGTTGCCGTAGTAGTGGTGTTATCCCAGCTTTCAGACCACAGCAGAGAGCCGCCGGTTCCGGCATTGTACATTTTAAATCTAACATGATACTGACCGTTATCAACCTCAATTCCGCTGGTATCAAGCAGCTTGCCCTGATAATTGATGAACTGGCTGGCCGCGGCCTCGGCCGGCTTTGACGAAATATTAAAATAAGACAAGTTAAAAATCATTGCCAGTATTAAAAACACAACAAGCTTTCGGTTCCTTGTCTTCTTTGTTTTGTGGAAATTTGAATTTCGGGAATTCATCAAATGTTTTGAAATCCGCCTACTCTTCAAGCTAGATTCTCCTAATAATTAATTTTTTATTGCTGACCGCCACCCCTGGCGGTCAGCCATAACCAATCAACTATTTATTTTGCTTTTGCGCTTTCTTAATAATCGCTTTATTGTATCCTCTAATCAATAAAATCAATAAAACCAAAATAATCAACCCGACCAACATCACCCGCCACGGGAAAACCCAAAACGCCACATTGCCGATGAACTTTTCATTATTAGAGCCCCATTCCATTTCCAGGTGTGCGTTATATCGGCCGAAGGCGAAATTATGCCATTCATTCTTCAATTCCTGCATGAATCCGCCGCGCTCAGCCGGACCGGCCCATACGGGATGAAGTGCCCGGATGCTCTTTGGCAGGACGTTTCCCCGCTTGGGATTGGCATCAACTTTAACCTTTTCCCCGGCCCAGCCGCTGATGCTGATATCGCCTAACGGCTTGAAATGAACATTTCCATTATTTTTTATTCTGATTAAAAACTCGACCGGCGGCCGGTTATAAACCTTTTTTCCGCTGGCCAACGAAAATTCAACCAGCTCCGCGTTCTCTCGAATGTCGCCGGGGACGGTCACCAGTAAGAGCACTCCGGTATTTTCACCCAAACCAACGTCTTCTGACGGCGGCTGGGTGGTGGCGAAAATCGCCGCGTAATGGCCTCCCGGCTCAGCGTCGGCCGGAACATCTATTTTAAAATTGACTTTTTTTCTATCTCCCCCGACCAATACGAGCTGCGGTTCGTCTAATTTAACCCATGAAGCTAAGCCGATTTGTTGATCCTCATCCGTGAGCAAATCCGATTCCCCCTCTTCGCCTCGGGCCACGAAATTGTGAGCCTTAAAATAATAGGTTTGCGCTACATCCGTTTCATTAAACAACTCATAAGATCCCTGATAGGTTTTTCCGGGTTCAGCATCAATGCTGTCCAGCACCGGCGGTATGACGGTCAGCGCCTGGCCCAAACCGGGCGACATAAACATTACCGATAAAAGTATTACCAAAAATACTTTCAATGTTTTCATAACAATTTTTTATTAATAATAATCTCCCTCCAAATATGTAATTGTTAGTCTAATCCTTCATTTTTATATTCAATATTCATCTTTAATCTTTAAAATTACCGGCTGGCCCCGAATGGATTCGGGACCAAAGCTAACTTTAAAAATTAGCGATAACGTAGTAGGTGACAATCTGCTGATAAGTGCCGGAACCGGTACCATCATCAGATTTGGCGCGATGCTCCATCAATACCGTGTTGGTGGTATCACCAGCATAAGTCGGGATATTCGGACCGCCGCAAGAAAATAGCGCGGTTTCACCTGTCGCGAACGCCGGCAACGGAGAGTCGTCAGTAGTATAGATGCCCGCCTCAGTGCCCGCGGCAGAATTATAGGTGCAGTTGCCGCCGGTTACCGCCACGCCATACGACTCAGCGCTGGCGGTGGTGATAGTACCAAGGCCGTCGGTGATGCGGTCGATGTTCTCCGGATCGGCGACATCGCCGGAGCCGGATTTTCTCAAATCACCGTCGGTTTTAAATCTGATGTTATAACCGGAGCTGGCGGTGGTTTCAACGTGCAACCGATAATCGCAGGTAGCTACGCTGGAGCCGGTCAATGTGCCCAGAGAGCAGTAATTGATCAGGCCAGTGTCATCGCCTTCTCTAATTTCGAAGACCAAAGTGATTTCCACGGACGCGGTGACATTGACGTCATTGGCATCCTCAATGTAAAGCAGGGTGGCGCCAAATTCAGCTTCACCGGTCGCCATGCTGTCCAAATAGACTGGCGCATTAGTTGCGGTTGCCGGAGCGGTAACCACGACGCAGAATTCAAGACCGGTGGTGGAAGCGGCTGTCGTCAAAGTGGTGAAAGTGTATGTATACACGTTACCAGCGACAACGCCGGCGCCATCAGCGGTGGTATCGCCATCAGCATCGGTGGTCGGAGTCGCGCAATTGGTGGCGATTGTCCAGCCGGTCGGGAATGTCAATTCCACAGTTTCATTGGTGGCTGATTCATCCTCGGCTACATAACCAAAGAACACTTCATCCGTGGCGCTGGCGGCTATTTCCGGTCGAGTGGTGACGGTAGACGGGTTATTGGTGCCGCCGTCGGCGACGAGATCAGCATACATTGTCACGCCGTGTGAAGCATTGGCTACAGTCGGAGAAACAACAACATATGACATGCTGAAAATCAATGCCACAATCAACATTATTATACTTTTTCTGTACATAGTTTTAATTAATAATTTTTAATTCTCTAACTTATCAGTCCACGACAAGCGGGGACTGACCAGTCGGTTTCGAAACCGAATTTTGTTTGACAGCTTCGACCTTTAATTTATGAATAAATTAGCTGTTTATTTTAACAAAGAACAAATTGGTTACGAACACGCGGATAGATACGATTTTCTCATCTATCAGCATATCCATAACATCGAAATTTATAGCATTTAATTTTATTAAATTTTCGCAGACGATTATCTTCCATTACCAAATTTCTAATCTTCAGCTTCTCATTTCATCTTTCAGTTTCCTCCGTTTCAAATTTCTATTTTCAAATTTCCAAATAACATCCTCCCCCATCAAAAATTCGCGATAGCGTAATAGCTGGTGGTATGGCTATACTCGCCGCCTGCGGTTTGCGTCGCGCTGATTGATGCTTTATAAATTATATTAACCCGCTCCAGCGCCGCTTGGCCGGTATGGCTGGAAACCGCTTGCTCAACGCCGGTAATGGCAAAATCATTTGCTCCCTGGGCATGATCGCCCGTAGTTTCGATGCCATACTCTTCACTGCCCGCCGTCACCGCGGAATCAAGGACGTCGTCAATATCGCGCGGTCCGCCGTTTAATCGCAAATTGTAATTTTCCTTAATGTATACGGTATAGCCGTTAACAGCGTTGGTCGTTACCTCGGCCATGGCCACGCCGGTCGAGACCGCCGCGCTGGTCAGCTTATCCAGCGATATGTATCGTGTATTCAGTTTATAAACGAAATCATCCCCGCCGCTCGGACTGCCGTTCATTGATCCTTGATCACCGGACCATTTGTCCACCGTCAGCACGGTGCCGCTGACATCGATTATTCTGCCGGAGGCGACCATTTGATTCGGCCCGACATTTTCCACGACCGCGATGTAATCGCCAGCAGCGTAGCCGCTGGCATCGGCCACGGTTGCCGTAAAGCTAGCCGAACTGAAAGCGCTGTAAGCAACCTCGGTGTTATCGTTTTGCGCATTAACCGAAAAAGAAAGAATTTGCGGCTCATCAAAAGGCACCCGGTAGCCGGCATGCAGCGTATAACTGGCGCTGTCACTTTTTCCCGGACCGAGCTGTCCCAAGGTATCTCTAACTTTGTAATTTGCCGATTGGGAATTATCGTTGCCGCCGGCATTGATCGAATCCCAATTGATAATGTAATTGCTGCTTTGCATGGCAAAAACCGACTGATTGAAAAGAATTACCAAAAAACAGATCCCAACTACAAAAATGAATTTAAATTTCTTCGAATTCAATGTCATAATCCAAAGTCGGTTTTATAAACAAAAATATCACTCGATAGTTGGACCTAGCAGCATTTCCTCACTTAATTGATATATAAAAAAATTATCCACAAAGATTTTCTTGATAATAAAATTATACCACGAAATACAAGAATAATCATTTTTTGTCAAAAAAAAATGGGGATAAAATAAACAATATATCAAAATCAATGACAAAAAATCACCGTTTACGGTGATCTTGATAGCTGTATGATTTTACTCGGCTGGGAGTGCGGTAGCGGGTTTGTCTTTTATTTGTTTTGCGGGAGTAATTTTTCATAAATTGAATTTACAAGATTACAAGATTTACTATACAAGATATTACGAGATTGGAATTGATTATTCTAAGGTTTACAAGAAACAGATGATACGATGTATAAATTATCAAAATCCTTAAATATGTCTTGTATCATCTCGCACAATGATCTGGTTAATCTTGTAGATTCATTAATATCTGGTACTATCTCGTATGACAAATCTTGTACATCTTGTAACCCAAAAATAGTTCATCTTTTATCTGGTACTATCTCGTATGACAAATCTTGTACATCTTGTAACCCAAAAATAGTTCATCTTTTATCTGGTACTATCTCGTACGCAAAATCTTGTACATCTTGTAACCCAAATCCCAAATTCTCAGCATTACTGGCCGGAAAACCATCTCATAACAGCCCAAATACTGAAATATCGGCTGGAGCGGATTAAAGCCCTGCTTGAATCTGGTAATGCCCTGCCAAGACTGCTCTTGCTTGACCTTCGACTCCGCGGGCGCGGCTCCCCAAAAATCATAAATATCAAATCCCGCTTTTTTCGCGTCCAGGATCGCGCGCCACTGCAAAAGATGCGGGGCCATGACGTTTCGATACTCATCCGAGGACGCGCCGAAAAGATATGTGGCCACCTTTCCATAATACACGCACAAAATTCCGGCAATGAATTTGCCTGCGTACTTGGCCAAATACAATTTCGAAAAATCAAATTTTAAAATATCTTCAAAATACTTGAGCGGATAAGCGCCGAACTTTTGGCGGGAAGTGGTTTGCTTGAGCAATTCGAAAAAGGCTTTGGCGTCATTTGATTCAATAATCTCGACTCCCCTTTTCTCAGCCAGCCTGATGTTATATCTGGTCTTTTGATTCATATCAGCCAGCAATTCTTCTTCCGACTTTGAAATATCGAGCATGATGGTATGCGCGGGCTGGACTTCGCGCTTTGATTTTTTCAAACCTTGTTTTTCAAAAATATCCGGCCAAATTTTTTCTTCATCCACTGCCAGATTTTTTCGCCAAAAATCCTTATCAGCCGCATTTCCAAGGTCAATTATCACATTGGGATCGATTCTAAAAAGCAAAGCTTTGTTTTCTTTGGCTATTTGGCGGACGCGATCAAAAAGCAATTTCAAAACCTCGGCTAATTTTTCTTGATCATTTAAAATCTCATCGGTCACCACCGGCCCGCGCGGGCAATAAAGCCCATTCTGGCCGATCAGATACCGATGCTGCCAAAAAAACATCTGCGCCAAAGTCTTTTCGCCGTCTTTAACTTCCAGCCGCCAAATCTTTTGCTGCCTCTCTTTCTGAAATTCGCCCCAATTCCAGGATTGCAAAAGCGAACCCGACTTTAGAGTCTGGTTAAAACCCTCCCAGGAAACTATGTCAGCTGATTCAGCGACAACCATAAAATTGATAATTTAAAAATCTCTTTGATAATACTGCTTTTAGTTAAAAAAATCCTATTATCGAAATTCGCCAGCGACCCAGCCTCCACACCCAAACCCAACTTCCAGCTTCCGATAATACTACTGCCTCCTCCCTACTGCCTACCGCCTAATATCTTCAACGCCGCCTTTAATTGCTCCCCCGAATCCTTTATGTCTTTCGAAACTTGGCTCAGCGCCTCGCGCGCCTGCTGCTTGCTGTATCCCAAAGTCATTAGCGCTTCAATAGTATCATTATTAATCGGCCCCGCTTCAGCCGGCGTCACTCCTTCCAAATATTCAATTTTATTTTTTAATTCCAAAACAATCCTCTCAGCGGTTTTTTTGCCCAAACCGGGAACTTCATCGAAAACCTCAGCCCGGCCATTGGCAATGGCGGATAAAATTTGCGGCACTGAGTACGCGGCAAAAACATTGAGCGCGGTTTTCGGGCCCACGCCATTGACCGAAATCAATTTTTCAAAAAGTCCGAGCTCTTCGAAAGTCAAAAATCCGAAAAGATCATCAGCGTCTTCTCTGATATTTTCGAAAAGATAAAATTCCGCCGGGTCGCCTGAATTCAAGTCTGCCAGCAGTTTTTTATTGATGAAAATCTTATAACCGAGGTCATTTCTCTCTAAAATCACGAAGTTTTCGCCTTTATTTTTAATTGTCCCGCGAATGAAGCTTAACATATTGGTTTATTAGATTGTAACTTTTTTTCTCAACACTGTAAATTCCGGCAATTGATTTTCAATTAGAATTAAAATTTCTTTATCTTGCCCGCCATGAGCTTCGCTCAAGGCTTCGCCGGTCCGGGCATCAAACATCTCACTTATCTTCATTGTAAAATTTTCCCCAACCGGCACCACCAATTCCACTTCGTCTCCGACTCTCAAACAATTGTGCACTCTCACCGCTACACTATTGCCCACCTGCCTGCCGGTCAGGCAGGCCGCCTCTTGCCGACTGCCTATAATTGTTCCAACGAACTCCCACTCGCAAGCCTCATGCCCGCTTTCATACCTTTGCTCCGCATTATCTCTGCCAAACAAAAACCCGGTCGTGAATCCTCGATTAATATTTTTCTTTAATTCATTCTTTAATTCCTGAACTTTAATTTCATCCCAATCATCAATCATGTCAATTGCTTGTCGATATACTTTTGCAGTATTGGCCACATAATAAACGCTCTTCGCCCGGCCTTCGATCTTAAAACCAGAAACTCCGGCATCAGCCAATTCTTTTAAATATTCAAGCAAACATAAATCCTTGGAATTCATTACATATGTCCCGTGCTCATCTTCATCCATCTCCAGCAATTCTCCGGGCCGCTTGACTTCTTCAACAAAAATACCATTGCCCACCTGCCTGCCAGCCGAAGCCTCGGCGCAGGCTGGCCTATTGCCTATCTCATATTTCCAGCGGCACGGCTGCACGCAGTCTCCCAGATTCGCGCTTTTGTCCATATAATATTTTGACAAAAGGCACCGGCCCGAATACGACACGCACATGGCTCCGTGAACGAAACATTCCAATTCAACTTGGGGAACCTTTTCGTGAATTTGTTTGATCTGATCCAAAGTAACTTCGCGCCCAAGGATGATTCTTTTTATTCCATGATCAAACCAGAACTTGGCCGCCCGCCAATTGGTGCAGTTGGCCTGCGTGCTCAAATGAATTTCCACGTCCGGCCATGTTTCTTTAATCAAAGCCAAGACTCCGGGATCGGATACAATCAGGGCATCCGGGTTTATCTTTTTAAGTTCAAGCAAATATTTTTCAATCTCAGGCAGATGAAAATTGTGGGCGAATATATTGACCGTGATATAAACTTTCTTGCCCAGGCCGTGCGCATATTCAATTCCTTCTTTCAGACTATTCAAATCAAATTCATTGATTCGAACCCGGAGCGAAAAATCCGGGACGCCGCAATAAACCGCGTCCGCGCCAAAGGCGAACGCGGTTTTTAATTTTTCCAAATTTCCGGCTGGAGAAAGCAGTTCAAGTTTTCTTGATTGATCATTCATATTAAACTAAATTTAGCATAATTCGTTCGTAAAATCAACCAATCTGCGTCGGACGGAACAAATATTGACAAACAATGTTAAAAATAGTATGCTGATACGCAACCCTGACTAAAAAGGAGCAGCAGATGACCGAGGAAAACAGCCGCTTAGCAGGTTTATTAACGATTATCATTGTCACACATCGCAATCTCGATGATGACAATGTCATTTCCTGCTATCTATTGATCAAAGGTTTGGGTCTGGAAATCAATGATCCGCGAATCGAATTTATTTTTGTGCCCAAGGGAGACGCATACAATGTTGATTCCGACAGTTGCGCGGAACGACAAGAAAGAATCCGACGCGGTTTGGTTGATGGCACATTGAAAATTTTTCATGTCGACACCGGCGGCCAAACCGATCCGCTGAATGGCCATTTCGACCACCATCGGGATCTGACTTACTCATGCGCGGCCGAAGTGGTCGTCAAGCATTTTTGGGGCGGCGAAAGGTTCATTCCGCCCGATCGCCAAATCTACCGCCGACTGCTCAGATTGGCCATCTTCCGCGATTCGGCCAGCGCCATCGGCGCCGAGGATGAATCGACGGCCAAACTCAGAAGAGGCAACGCTGAGGTTCTGCGAAAAGCATTTCGCGATGGCACAATCAACGTGCCGCTGACGGTCATTATCGATCGCGGCGGCTTGGACCTGCTGAGCAAAGTGATTCATAATCTGCCCGGCGACGACGAAGCGGTGATGCGCCATAATCTGCTAAATATCGAATCCCTGCTGAGAGATGAAATCAAAGCCAATGAATTCGCTCAATACTTTCGCGAACAAAAATCCGCTCGATTTCAAACGACCCTGCATGGCGTGCGCATGATTATCATTCCAAACTGTCCGTATAATCACGATGAAACGCGTCATCATGTCAAACGAAACTTCTACGAAGATGACGCGGATCAGCCGGCGGTTCATTTGATCGTCATCAGCTATAAAAACCATGACAATCCTTATGAAACTGACATTGCCATTAACCTGGTTCACAACGACAGCCGCGTCGGGGGGCTGGACTCTCTCTTTCAAAAGTTATCTGAAAAAATTCGAAATGCCGAAAGACCCCCGTTCAGGCATCCGAGCGGCGCCATTATTCATTTTTATAATCCGCCGTTTTCCATCGAGGATGTTTCCGCAATGGCGGAAGACTGCGTGTTTCTGACAACATAGTGGAGCTGGTCATTACCGGCTCTTTTTATTTTCAAATAATCGCGTGGATTGAACGACTTATTGTTCAGCCGCAAATTTATTTAATTTTTTTAAAAAAAAACCGCTTTGTATTACAAGCGGTCAATCAGCTTTGTTCCTTGCTCGCGAGCAACTTAGCCAGCGCCACAGACACAATTTCCTTGGCCGCGGCCTGATTGTCGGCGGTGACTCTTGCGGCAGTGATCTGGAAGCTGAACTTTACCGGAACTTCGCCCGAGACTGTCGGCACCATAACAATCTCGAAAAATTTGGCAAACGCATCAAGAACAAATCGATCGCCTTCCTTAGTCATCGGCATGTCTGTTCCTCCTTTTTCCCTGTAAATCACGGCGATGACCCGAGCGTCTCAATACAAAATTCTATATTAATTTATCGTTTTCGTCAAGGGGCGAATCAAATATACAAGCTGAACTTATTCAACAAAAAACCGATTTGTACCGACAAAGGGTTTGTTTTGCCTTGTCCTTTATCAGCTGCGACACGACATCCTGCGCCGATTGACGAGCGGCAACCTCGTTGGTTGCCCGCATATTAACGGATGAAACCTGCAAGGTAACTTCCGCTTCGATTTTTCCAATCAGGTACGGGCAAAATGACTTTGGGCGCAAAAATCCCAAAAGCATCCATGGTAAATCGACCATCGGCTTTATCTGACACTGCTGGCCTCCGGTGTGTTTTAATTGAATGATTTATTGTAGGTATTGGCGAATAATTGTATCAACAAGACATGCGATCGATTCGCAGCAATATTATTTTCACGGCATTTGACAATAATGAGCCACCGGCTAGCGATCATTTATTTTTTTTAATATACCCAAAGCGGCCATTATGCCCGTCGAAGCGGCGCCCGTGATATTGCCGGAGACGCCGGCTCCATCGCCGGCGACGAATAAATTTTTAATGGTGGTCTCCAAATATTTATCCGTTTCGATCTTTGATGAGGTCAACTTTATTTCCGGCGCATACAATAATGTGTGCCCGGAATCTACGCCGGGCAATACTCTGGCCAGCATTGCCAATCCTTCGACAATATTGGTGACAATTCTCCCCGGCAGCGCCATGGAGATATCACCCGGAGTTACCTCGGTCAAACTCGGCCGAACATAACTTTTATTAATTCTTTGCCAAGTGCTTCTCCGGCCGGACCGAAGGTCGACCAAACGCTGCAAAATCGGTTTGCCGCCGCCGATGGTATTGGCCAGCTGAGCGATTGATTTGGCGTATTGAATCGTATTCTCAACCGGCTCGGTCAAACGGATTTCCGACAGAAAAGCGAAGTTGGAATTTTCAGAATCGTAATTTGAATTTGAATGGCCGTTGACGCACACGAATCCGTCATAATTTTCAACCGCCACTTTCCCTCGAGAGCATGGGCAATATGTTCTGATGGCATCATCAAATGTTTTGGTATACATCAGATAAATTGTTTCGTATAAAAGCTCCGCGTGTTCTTTGATTATTCCATGTGGGAATTCCACTCGTACCCCGACCAACGCTTTATCGTAATCGTATTTTAAACCCAAATTTTTACATATATTTTGAAGCCACTGGGCGCCGATCCGGCCGGGAGCGACAATCACTTGATCGGCGCCAATCGTTTCACCGTTGGTCAGTCTGACCCCGCGACAAACATTGTTTTCCACTAACAGCTCCAGCACTTCTCTATCGGTTAAAAATTTCACGCCCTTATTCAAGAGATAATCCTCGAAATTTTTAATCACCTCGGGCAGCTTGTCGGAGCCGATGTGCCTTGTTTTCCTGACAAACAAATGAATGCTTTCTTTTTTGCAGCGGTCAACCAGCTGTCTGGCTTCGTCCAAATCTTTCGGATAATAAGGAGCGTCGACGCCAAAACGGGTGAGCACCCGGTCAACTTCATCTAAAAATTCCTGGTACTCGCTCCGCGAATAAAAATTGAGCATCTTTTCCATGCTCAAAACGGGAGTAAAATGAACTTTACCGTCGGAAAAAGTGCCGGCTCCGCCCACGCCATTCATCACGTTTTTTCGATCACGATCCATCACTTTCTTCCCTTTTTCAATTAAAACCACCGATAAATCGGATCGGCTTTCGATTAATTTTAACGCGGCAAAAAGGCCGGCCGGTCCGGCTCCGACGATGGCAACATCGTATGTAGCATGCATAGAATAATAACGTGTAAAAAGTCTTTATTTCGAAGCTCGACATTGGTCCTCGAAAATAAAAACCGGAAAAACATAAAACCAATTTCTAATATCTAACATTCGTCGCGAACAGTATGTGGCGAATTTCTAAATTTTCGACAGCCCGAACCAAATCAATTGCCCGTCGATTGATAACTCGGCCGAAAAGTTTTCGATGGCGCCGCCTTTTCCCGAAATAATGTCTTGGGCGATAGTTTTTTTCAATATCTCATTTTTATATTCCTCCGCTTGCAGCACCTCGGACAATTCCGAGCTAGCTGTTTGAAAATATACGTTTACTTTATCGCTGATGGTTAACCCGGAATTCTTTCGCAAATTATTGATCGAGCGTATTATCTCGCGCATTAATCCTTCCTTCTTCAATTCGGGAGTGATGGCCACGTCCAGCGCCACCTGTTCGGAAGAATCCTCGATGGTTCGCCAGGAATCCCCATAGGTTAAATCGTCCACAATTTCAATATTTTTCACATTTAGTTCATCTTTAATTATATCCAAGTAGGCCGGGGCCAATTTTTTATATGTTAATTGCAATCGAAGCAGCGCTTGGCGCACCTTCACTTTTTGCATTTGTCTGATAGCCAATCCGATCTCCACTATTTCCTTAACTTTGTCCATGGACAGCAACACTGATCGGTCGATCGACCGATCAACCGCCTGCGGCCAATCTTCCAGATGAACGGACTTTTTTTCTCCACCGATTCGGTCGTAAATCAACTCGGACATAAACGGCATCACCGGCGCAATCACCTTGGAAAAAGTCAGTAAAACTTGATATAACGTTTGCAGCGCCGCGTTTTTATCGTCGGGAGTTCCTCCTTTGATGCGCTCCCGGCTCCGCCGCAGATACCACGTTGATAAATCATTGATGAAATCGGCCATTGGCTTAAGCGCCTTGTTCAGGTCATAGGCGTCAAACTGCTTGGTGACCTCGCTTATCAGTTGATTTAATTTGCTGACAATCCAAATATCCAAAATATCTTCGCTCAAAAAACCCGGATCCTTTTTTTTCGGCTCGTACATCTTATAAAAAGACAAAACATTCAATGCCAGTAATATTACTTTTTTATAAACCTCATCGACACCTTTTTCGCTGAATCGTAAATCTTCGGCCCGCACCACAGGGGAACTCATCAGGTAAAATCTCAAAGCGTCGCTGCCGTATTTATCGACAACGGCCATCGGATCGGGATAATTTTTCTTTGACTTGGCCATTTTCTGACCGTCCTCGGCCAGGACAATGCCGTTGACGACAACATTTTTAAAACAGTTGCTGTCAAACAGCATGGAGCTTAAAATATGCAGCACATAAAACCAAGCGCGAGTCTGATCGACACCCTCGGCGATGAATTCAGCCGGAAAATTTTTCTCGAATTTTTCTTTATTTTCAAAAGGGTAATGAACCTGCGCGTAAGGCATTGAACCGCTTTCCATCCAGCAATCGAAAACCTCGGGGATTCTTTGCATGGCGCCGCCGCATTTTTTACATGGAAACATTATTTTATCTAAGACGTGTTTATGGAGATCGTCGATTTTCTGGCCGCTAAGCTCCTCAAGCTCCGCTTTCGATCCCAGCACCTTGACCTCGCCGCAGGTGCATTTCCAAACCGGCATCGGATTGCCCCAATAGCGAGTCCTGGAAATGGACCAGTCCCGCGCGTTTTCCAGCCATTTTCCGAATCTCCCATGCTTTAAATGCGCCGGCATCCAATTGATATTCTCATTAAGTTCAATCATCCTTTCCTTAATATCGGTCACCTTTACGAACCAAGAAGACGTGGCGTAATTTAACAGCGGAGTGTCGCAACGCCAACAATGCGGGTAGCTGTGTTCATATTCGGCGGTTTGAAACACCTTGCCCTGATCATCAAGCAAGCCGATAATTTTCGAATCGGTCGAAGACGGGTCGCCCTTGGGCTTGACCTCTTCTCCGGCGAAATCATTTACCAAATCGATGAACTTGCCGTCCGGAGTGACATGCTGGATAAAAGACAGATTTTTTTTATTGCCAAGATTCAAATCATCCTCGCCGAAAGCCGGAGCAATATGCACCACGCCAGTGCCTTCCTCAGTGGAAACGAAATCAGCGGTCACCACTTGATAAAGATTTTCCTTGTTGGGTAAATTTTCATGAACGAAATAATCAAACAAGGGCTTGTATTTTTTACCTTCCAGCTCAACGCCTTTAATCGTCCTTATCAATTCAAATTTGTATTTTCCTTTTATTTTCGGAAATTCGGTAACAAATTGTTTATTCCCTTCGCTATAGCCGGGCAAAAAACCTAAAACTTTTGACTCAAGCGCATTGGCGAAAATCACCAGCTCTGTCTGCCCGTTTTTCAACGAGGTCATTTTCCAGATGGCATAATCAATTGGCGATCCGACTGCCAGCGCCACGTTGCCCGGCAAGGTCCAAGGTGTTGTCGTCCAAGCCAAAAGGTAAGCGGTCTGATCATCGATCTTTTCCCAAAGCTCAAATTTACAAGTAACGGAAATATCAAAAACATCAACATACCCCTGAGTCACCTCAAAATTTGATAGCGTTGTTTCACATCTCGGACAAATATGCATGCTCTTGTAGCCTTCGTAAACAAATTTTTTGTCGTATAAACTCTTAAATACCCACCAAACCGATTCCATAAACTGGGGATCCATGGTTTTATAATCATCATCCATCTCCACCCAGCGTCCCAGCCGCGGAATTATTTTTTTCCATTCGTTGGCGTACAATAAAACTTTGGAGCGGCAGGCTTCGCTGAATTTGTCAATGCCGTATTCTTCGATGTCTTTTCGGGAATTTAAATTCAGCTCTTTTTCCACCAAATTTTCAATCGGCAGACCATGGCAGTCCCAGCCCCAGCGCCGCTCGACGCGGTGGCCTCTCATCGTCTGGTAGCGCGGAAAAATATCTTTGAGCGTGCTGGCGACGATGTGACCGTAGTGCGGCAGGCCGGTGGCAAATGGCGGGCCGTCGTAAAAGACATAAGCATTATCTTCAGGCCGCTCGCTGACCGATTTTTCAAATATTTTTTCTTTTTTCCAAAACTCCATGATTTCTTCCTCTCTGGCTGGAAACTGCTTTCTGTCTTCGGCGAATTTCATATTTTTGTAGAATTTTTATTAATTACATACGTAATTTAGCATGTTTTCGTCGATATAGTCAATTTTATAACTGTATTATGTTGCTTTATGTAAAAATACACGATTTTCTGATTTTTTATCTAAATTTAGACAATAAATTGCTATTACCCATTGACAAAACATTGTTAATATGATATAATACCCTATTAAATATAAATGGAGAGAGCCGCAGCCGTTCGGTAAAATGGCACATCACTTCTATCCGTGCAAACAAGGGTTTGCTAAATGGGTTGTTGGATAAGGCTATAAGCTGAGGTCTGCTTAGATGCCTCATGAAGCGATGGATACTGATCGTCAAATGCGATTGGGAGATCTCTCTAAGACGCTGAAACCGCAGACAATGCGGATTATCGCCAATTAGGGAGTGTCTCTCAGTCGCTTTTTTTATGAGTACCGCTGCCAGCATTCTTATATATAAGATATGTAAGAAAATTAGCAAGGGTGCTTTTACCCAAAAACTCGCCCTGCCTGGGCAAGGAGAAAACCATGAAGGTCGTCCTTTGTGGGCCGCCGCGAAGCGGCAAGTCCTGCCTGCGGCAGGGAATCAAGGACACGGTGCGGAGCATTCCGGGCGCTCCGTATCCATACGTAATCACCGGTTGCCCGGACGGTGAGGGGGCGTGGTTCCAGGAAACTGTTGAACACGACCCCACCTTGGCCGCCGCTTGCAAAGCGGCATATAAGGCCAAGTTCACCCCCGAGTTCGTCCAGCGGGTGGCGGACTCGGTGAAAAACTGTCAACTCCCGCTGACGCTGGTGGATATCGGTGGCATCCCCAGCGTCGAGAACGAGGCGATCTGCGCCTCCGCCACCCACGCCATTCTGTTCGCCGGCGATACCTCGCGGTTCGCCGAGTGGCGCGTCTTCTGCGAGCGGCTCCGGATCAAGGTCGTCGCCGAGATCTGGAGTGACTATCATGGAAGCGACGATGCCGTTCCCCGGCTCGGGGAGGACGGCATTGCCCGCGGCTCGGTTCATCACCTCGAGCGAGGAGAACCGATCGCGAGCCGCCCGACCATTCGGGCTTTGGCCGAGCTCCTCGTGAAGCTGGCGACTTGCGAGGAATAAAGTACTGCCCGACCAACTCATGTCGTAAAAAGGAGCTGTAATACTCCGGGGCGGTTCCGGAGCGCTAAAGCGACAGGCGGACATTGTCGCTTCAAATAGTAAATCGCGGCCAACCCACGCCGTTATAAACCGGGCTGTAATATCTCGGGGAAGCTCCGGGACGCCATGCCGCCGGCGGACACAGCGGCTAAATTTTAGAAAAAAGAAAGGGGGGCTATCATGGCCACCTACAGAATCGAGACCTCGAACGTCAACGTCGGCGCCGCCCCCGCCACCCTCTTCAAGATCGGATTCGCCGATCCGGCCACGACCGACGTCGTTGTCCGGGACGCCGAGGCCCGCATCAAGGAGCTGGAGGCTTCGTCCGAGATGGGCGGGGCCATGGCGCTGACCAACGGGCCCGCCGCCCTGCCGGTGGCCATGGTGCTCGCGCACCACTTGGCCCACCGCTACGCGGTCGTGGCGTGCTTCGATCCGAAGTGCGCCGGGTACATCGTCGCCATCTCCCACGGCGACAAGTACCACGTCGGTGACCTGATCTTGGCCTCCGACGTCCTGTGACATTCTTCCCACCTATCAACCCCACCCTTGGGAGCACTCACACCTGCTCCCAAATCCACTCGAGCTTACAAATCTTTTGCGAGCTCAAGCGGATTCATTCATGAAGTTACAAATTACATATCGGTACAAATGTTACAAATTGTTACATATTGCCCAAAAAGATTAATTCGTAACCATTCGTAACATTTGTAAAGATTCGTAAATTCGTAATTACGGCATCGCCCGACATAAAAAGGACGGGTAGTCCGGCCGGTCAACCGGTCGTCGGGGATGAGCGTGGGTTCGACTCCCACCGGTGCCGCTAAACAACCAATAAGGAGAATAACATGTTTTTTCTGATCACGACGGCTTTCTTCGGAGTTCTGGTCTTTAAGCTTTACAAGAAATTCATGGGAAAGGAGGATGTCCGCATGCTCCGCAGTCTGTGGGGTGTCGTTCCCGCGGATTGCAAAGGAGCGCTCATTTCCGAATTCCTCTTCAACCCCGCCGCGCTCCGAGACCGATTCGAGCGCGAAAGGGCCTTCCAAAAAAACCTCACCTACCGCTGGAGATAAAAAACATCTCCAATCTCACCCGCGGGAGCACTCACATCTGCTCCCAAATCCACTTGAGCTTACAAATCTTTTTTGCGGGCTCAAGCGGATTCCTAACAAAAAAAGGAGAAGGAAAAATGGGGAACAGTCGTTTGCTGAATGCCGACATCGTGTCGGCGTTCGATGAGACCGCGGTCGGCACGAAAGTGACCGATCGTGAAGGGTTCCTCAACGCCGCTCTCGCGGCCATCACCGGCCACGACTTCGCGGCCGAGCGGGTGCCCGGGCAGGGATTCATCCATTGCCCGGGTGCGATCCCGTTCGTATCCGCCGGAGTCGGCCTGCGCACGCAGGATCCGGCCGACTACGTGCCGCGACTTTATCGCGGCGTGGTCGAGCTGTTCCTGCGACGCTCGCGGGCGGCCGAGGTCAAGAGTTGCGCGCTCGTGGTTTACACCCGAGAGGCGTACCTCGCCGACCCGGACGTGCTGGCCGACGCGGCCGAGACGGCGCGGGTCGCGAAGAGCGACTGCACTCACGTGCTGGTCGCGATTCTCGCCGACGCCGCGCCAAAGGCGCCACTCTCGCCGCTCCGGCTGGTCCACAACCTGGCCGGCGGCAACCGCGAGGCGCTCGGCTGGACCGCGGACGAGATCCGCGAGAAGGCCGCCGAGTCCAAGGCGTACCACGACAAGTGGTGCGTCGTCGCGGACTAGCGATCATCCAGGCCAACCCATGCCTTAAAACTGGGCAGTAATATCACGGGGAAGCTCCGTGACGCTTGGCAAGCGGACATATGCCACAACGGCGCATCACAGCCCGCCGTTCTTCTTCACGGAGAAAAGGGCTGTTCACATACGTTGGGGCGAAAGCTGAACCTAGTTTTTCGCCCCCTCAAGCAGTATTGGTTTGATAAAACTGATTCTGCTTGAGGAAATAATGCACTTTGAAAATTAAATTCCCTTGAGTCAGTAAGTTTTAGGCAGAAGACAGAAGACAGAAGGCAATAGTAACTACTGCCCACCTGCCTGCCGGTCAGGCAGGCTGCCTCTTGCCTACTGCCTAACTTATTAACTCAAGGGAGCCGGCAAGAAAGTCTTGTCGGCGAAAAATTTAATGCGTCCCTGCGAAAGGCCGCAGAGAGGGAAAAAATGGATTTTTCTGTTTCGACGGCTGATGCGGCAAAAATGAACACATGCGCGATTGGAGAGGAGGTCCGAGTGATGACCCTCTCCGGAGGTATTGAGTCGGAGGTAACCCTCCGGCTTGTCGCACGCAAGAGGTGCGACTTCTGCCGTGGATTCGGATCCATGGCAGACCCAGGCTGCGCCGGAGAAATAAACTGCCCCGCCTGTTACGGGGCGGGGTACGAGAGCACGTGGGAGAGGAGGTAAAACTCTTCCCGTAACGCCTCGTACAGTCTCAGGGGGCTGTGGGAAAAGGCTTCTAACCCTTCGTTCGCATTTGCGTTGGCACAAAATCACGTGCCGTAAAAATGCGCGGGACCACATCCCGGCTTGTCTACACTTAGACAGCAAAGTGGCGCCGGTCCGGGGCGTGAAAACCGAACGCACGGGCGAGTCTGAACTTAGTCTCGCCCTGTCACACTTTCCCTCAAGCAAGTTGTTTGAGGGCGGATGAGACAAAAAAGTCGAAAAGGAGAAGAAAATGAAAAACACGTTTCTGTGTTGGGAAATCGGACCGGGCCAGCTGTGGGTACGGGTCGAAGAGAGGGACGAGGACGGCCGGGTGATCCACACCTGGCTCGGCCAGGCCCTCAAATTCGGTGGCCGGCGATGGACGCGGGATGGCAACATCCGCGCCCCGAAGGCCATTGTCGAGCAGCTGGAAGCGGCTGCGGAAGAGGGGATCCTCGACGTCGTCTACGGCGGATTCGCCGAGGCGAAAAAACACGGGGATTATCTGCGGGAAAACCCGCAGATCCGCGAATCCCTCTTCGGATAGGGGAATATGGCGGCCACTCACAGCCTGCCGTTCTCCTGCACGGAGGAAAGGGCTGTTTACACATAGGGCGAAGCCGAGCACTCGACTTCGCCCCCTCAAGCAGTATTGGTTTGATAAAACTGATTCTGCTTGAGGATATAATGCACTTTGAAAATTAAATTCCCTTGAGTCGGTAAGTTTTAGGCAGAAGACAACGGCAACTACTGCGTACCGCCTATTGCCTAATTTACTATTTCAAGAGAACAAAAAATCGCCAACTTACATTGGTGATTTTTTGTTCGCATAATTTGGCTGTGCCATCCGTAGCGATTGAGAACTTTGATATTGATATGTAACATCGTCGTTCTTCGCTATCGCAAATTGGCTGTGCCATTCGAAGCTCCGACGATAGTCGGAGTGAAGAATGGTGGACCCGGCAGGAGTTGAACCTGTGACCTCCTCGGTGCAAACGAGGCGCTCTAGCCAACTGAGCTACGGGCCCGTGTTTTAAATTTAAATTGGAGCCGGAAATTGAAATAGCTGAGTAAGATTATATCAAACAAATTATAATTTGTCAATTTAGGCTTTATCTCAATATAAAAAATTTTTTGTCAAAATGTTTGATACTGAAATTTTTTTTTGATAATATTTTTATCCACACCTTTCATTGAAATCATTGTTTACATTTAAAATATGTTTTATAATTTAAATACGCGGGAGTTTTTAAAATAAAAATAAAAATTTTTGCGAATTAAATTAAATTCTTCACAATGCGAACATGGCCTACAATATATTTCGAAAATATTGTAATCATCTTCGCCAAGAAGATGAAAGGAGGTGAAAACAAATATTATGCCAAAGAAAATGAAGAAGATGGCGAAAAAGAAAGTCGCCAAAAAAGCTCCGAAGAGAAAAAAAGTCGCCAAAAAGAAAATGGCGAAAAAGAAAGTCGCCAAAAAAGCTCCGAAAAGAAAAAAAGCGGCAAAGCGAAGGAAGAGATAATCTTTCTGATAAAAAACAGCCCCATTTTTCCTACGAAATTAAGGGCTGTTTTGTTTTTAAATAGGAGTATTTTTTTATATTTTGTTGATCTTTACTATTTTCTATTTTATCTTTTCTTTTCTGCTATAATAATTTTTCCTGCTGCGGAATAACCTTTTTTACTTCTTTTTCGTCAAATATTTTTACAATGCCGAATACTCCATCATAGCCAGGCATGACCTGCAGCTTGCCTTTTCTCACTCGATGGATCGCTGCAGCTAAAAGTTCATTTTCTTTTTTTATTTCATCGATGGATAAATCCAATAATATTTTAAACTCGCTGCCGAATGTATTGATCAACTGCTCATAATAATTTTTTACTTTTTTTGTCGCTGATTTTACTTGAAAACACTCGGCGATGATTTCCCGAAGAGGAACTAAGCTTTTATATGGCACGGCGTTCTTCGGCCGAAAACCCAGCGGACGATCAGCCAGCTCTTCGACCCGATAATCCACTCCCAGCACCAGCGGCTTTTTGCAGACCGGGCAAATGCCGCCGAGCTTCTTTGTTGCCGCGGGAGAGAAAGACACTTTGCAGTCGGCATGGCCGTCCCAGTGGTATTTTCCTTCCTGCGGATAAAATTCGACCGTATATAAAAATTTTTTCAAATCTTTTTGTTTCAAAATATTATAAATCTCATCATAACTATATTCGCTCAGTTCGAAAACATTTGCTTCGCGCCCCAAATTATTCGGTCCGTGGCTGTCGCCATTGGAAATCAACGTTAAATTATCTAGAGCTGACAAGCGCCAATTCATTTCAGGATCAGAAGATAGACCTGTTTCCACGGCATAGATATAAGGAGTGAGCTCCTCGAAGCATTCTTCAATGGTATCAAATCCTGATTTCGAGCCGAATAGCGCGAACCAGGGAGTCCAGATATGCGCCGGCACCACCATCATTTTCTCGTCAATATCCAAAACAATTTTGGCCAGCTCTTTCGCGTCAATCCCCAAGATCGGCCGACCGTCGGATTTTATGTTATATCCTCTTCTATCAAGCGTCTGGCTTAGCTTTTCCACCGATTCCAGCGAGGGAGCAAAAAGGCAGATATGCAGCCTGCGGGTCTTATCATTTTTTTTATAAATGCATGATACTTCATTGGACAGAAAAAAACGAGTCGGATTTTCCGCACTGTCATTTTTATATGTATACAACCCTTGTCCGTTCGGCACTAAATCTCTTTTTAACTCTCGCAAATATTGAGGGTGACAAAAATCACCGGTGGCCAGAATATCGATGCCTTTGATTTTCGCCCAGCGGCTTAAATTCGGAATATCCATCTCTTTTGATGTCGCCCGCGAGTATTTTGAATGTAAATGCAAATCCGCGATTATTTTCATATAATTGTCAAATGTATTTTAGCAAATAAACAAAAAAGGCGAAAATATTCGCCTCGATAGATGTGAAAATGTTATTTTCAGGTCATCATGTCCGCATGTCCAGCGGATCACCGCGTTTTGCCGCGGTTGAATTCCCGCCATTACTTTGGGCTTCAGAATTTTTTTGCCGCTCCGATACCGGCAAAACCATTTTTTCCCCTAAAGCATCGTGAATAATCACCAACAAATACGTGTCCTTTTCCAATAAACCCATCAAATTTTTGGCCAGCAGCGTCACGAAAGTCACTGAGCGCTGGCGGCCGTCCTGACTGCAGAACCCAAAACGAAATTTGGTTTTCTCCCGATCAATGCCCTGCCGGCGGCGGCCAAGCAAAATCTTGCTGACCAAGCTGGTCCATTCAATCAATTCAGCGGAGAATCGTTCATTGCCGCTGAAGAATCGTTTGACTTCAATATCGCGACCATCCCTAGATTCAAGCTCGGCGATGGCTCTGGCCGATTTTAGATGCCGCAGGTTGACAATCAATTCGAAAGACATGGCCAAATCGATGGGAATCGGGCATGGGTTTTCAACCGACATGGCTGATCCATCCATCACCCTTGATGCGGCGAAACTCCAAAGTTCCACCGTCACCACGTTCTTTTCGGTAGTCATTGGCTCGCTCCCAAAAACGGGGTTGCCTCGTATTGCCGCATTTCTTATGTAAAAGTGCGATGACGCACCGATTAGCGTTTAACGTATATTAAAACACAATGATTTTTTTGTCAATAAAAAAAGAGGCACATGGTCCTGGCGATGACCTACTTTCCCCAAAGTGAGTATCATCGGCGCTGGAGGGCTTAACTGCTGTGTTCGGAATGGGAACAGGTGTGGCCCCTCTGCTTGGATCACCAGGACTATGTGCCCCTTTATCGTAAATCATGGATCACGTATCATGGATCAAATCAAAAATTATTAATGATTCATGATCCATGTTACATGATCCATGACGGAAATTTTCTCAATATAGTGGTTATGCATTTGACTGATTAGTACAGCTCGGCTAAATATCTCGCGATACTTACACCTGCTGCCTATCAACCTCGTCGTCTACGAGGAGTCTATAAGGAAATCTAATCTTGAGGACGGCTTCGTGCTTAGATGCTTTCAGCACTTATCCAAACCGAACGTGGCTACCCAGCGATGCCCTTGGTAGAACAACTGGTACACCAGAGGTTCGTTCTTCCCGGTCCTCTCGTACTAGGGAAGAGACCTCTCAAATTTCCAACGCCCACAGCGGATAGGAGACCGAACTGTCTCACGCATGTTATTCCATTATTTCTAATGGCACAGACTATACCTTCACCCTTCCTGTACAGCACAGGGGAGGGGCTGACGTTTGATAATGGTTTAATTTCCCGAATATCGGGTACCCACTATCTCATCCCTTAATAAAACAAGGGAATCAGTCGTTACGGGGATGCAGTTTATGTCGCCTCAAATATAATTTTAAGCTCTCGGATGTGTTTATTCGCTTTTTGGAATAATTTAGTTGCGCAAATTGATCAACCAATTCAGATGCTTTTAAAAGTTTATCTAAATTAAATTTTCCAGATAATATCGAATTTATCTGTTTTGCCAAAAACACATGTTGCCGCTTTAATCGTATGTAAGGCTCCAATAATTTCAAAATCTCTATAACAGGTTTTAACCCGACGATTGTGTATTCTGTCATGTCATCACCACGATCTCGAAGGTATCCGACATTAAATATGCTTTTTACCCATTCCAAATGGCTCTTATTTTTCGTTTTTTGATAAAAAACAATGCTTGCTCTTATTTGGAATCCATATTTATAGTCTTGTCTTCGTATCAATTGGAACATTATACAACCATCGCCGTCTAAAAACCCGGCAATATAAGATTTCACCGTAGATGAAATTATTGACATAAACTGATCTTCCCACGGTATTACCTTTTCAAATGTTCGGAATTTAAGTAAGGTTTCACCGTTATGAGTCAGCTTTATTATATCACGTTTCCGTGATAGAACGCAATGTAGTTTACGTTCTGAACCCAGCTCGCGTGCCGCTTTAATTGGCGAACAGCCAAACCCTTGGGACCTTCTACAGCCCCAGGATGCGACGGGCCGACATCGAGGTGCCGAACCTGGTCGTCGATGTGGACTCTTGGACCAGACTAGCCTGTTATCCCCGGAGTAGCTTTTATCCGTTGAGCTTCCGCCGTCCTATTTCGTACGGTCGGATCACTAACTTATGCTTTCGCAACTGCTCGACTTGCGGGTCTTGCAGTAAAGCTGGCTTATGCGTTTGCACTATCGATTCCGTTTCCATCGGAACCTAGCCAACCTTTGTAAACGCCTCCGTTACTTTTTAGGAGGCCACCGCCCCAGTCAAACTACCCACCAGATACTGTTTCCTCCCCGGATTCACGGGGTGGGATTAGAACTAAAAACACGCAAGGGTGGTATCTCACTGGTGCCCGAAGGCTCCCACCTATGCTGAACATGCGTATCTTTAGCCCAATATCAAGTTGTAGTAAAGCTTCACGGGGTCTTTTCGTCCTGCTGCGGGAAATGAGCGTCTTCACTCATCTAGAAATTTCGCCGAGTACCTTGTTGAGACAGTCTCCATGTTGTTATGCCATTCGTGCGGGTCGGAACTCACCCGACAAGGAATTTCGCTCTTCGTTTCCTTTATTACGAAGGACTATATCTTCACCCTGCATATTACTTCAGGGGCATGACGTATAGTCTCTGAGGTGAATTTATTTTAGGTTGCTATGCTAAAAAATATTATTGATTTTCTTGCGTTAGGACAACCTTAATCAATTCTGTTATTGATTAAATTCTTACCTGCTGATTATCCCTTTATAGTGGGACTTCCCAGCATATAGTCATGTATTTATTAGGATCAACTTTATATTGCTATAAAGCGAGGCAGCTATCATTTTATAATCGTCCCAATCCTTTTCAGCTCCATTGAAATGAAACTGAAGACCTTAGGACGATTATAGTTATCGCCGGCGTTCATCAGCGCTTCGGATCAGTGCTTGCACACCTCCCCTTAACGTTCTGACACTGGCCAGGCATCAGCCCCTATACATCAGCTTGCGCTTTAGCAGGGACCTGTGTTTTTGATAAACAGTCACATGGAGTCTTTTACTGAGGCCCAACCGGAGTTGGGCAGGCCATCTCCCGAAGTTACGGCCAGTTGTTTTGCCGAGTTCCTAAACAAGGTTTCTCTCGTACACCTTAGGCTACTCGCCTCACCCACCTGAGTTGGTTTGCGGTACGGATACCTTTAGCTTAGCTCTAGAGGATTTTCTTGGTAACCCGCTCGGCTGGATCGGGCTCGCCTTAGCTTACCCTTTTGCCAATTTTGGAATTACGCTCCTGGATTTACCTGGGAGCCATCCGCCATCAGCAACGCGCGTAACCAAATCGCGCCCAGCTTAACAAATTACGTAACCCCATCGAAAACTAAAGGTAGTGCAGGAATATTAACCTGCTCATCCATCGACTACGCCTTTCGGCCTCGCCTTAGGACCGACTAACCCTGGGTCGATTTTCGTTGCCCAGGAAACCTCGGGTTTACGGTGTCTCGGGTTCTCACCGAGATTTTTGCTACTCATGCCAACATTCTCGCTTCTCCTGGCTCCACCGTCTCTCGCGAGTTCGGCTTCGCTGCCAGAAAAATGCTCCTCTACCCCCTCCGCCAAAGGCGGAGAGCCACATCTTCGGTACTAGATTTAGCCCCGTTACATTTTCGATGCAAGACGACTTGACCAGTGAGCTGTTACGCTTTCTTTAAAGGATGGCTGCTTCTAAGCCAACCTCCTAGTTGTATAAGTTATCTCACCTCCTTTAACACTTAATCTAGATTTAGGGACCTTAGATGGTGATCTGGGCTGTTTCCCTTTTGACTAATGGAGCTTAGCCCCCACAGTCTAACTCCCAGGCTTAAACGCTTGGTATTCGGAGTTTGATTGGAGACGGTAGGTTTCCCATCCGCCCCCATTCAGTGCTCTACCCCCAAGCTTATACCTGAGGCCAACCCTACAGTTGTTTCGAGGAGAACCAGCTATTACCGAGCTCGATTGGAATTTCTCCCCTAGCCACAGCTCATCCCCGCGTGTTACACGGCGCGTGGGTTCGGTCCTCCATCCAGCTTTCGCTGAACTTCAACCTGGCCATGGCTAGCTCGCCCGGTTTCGGGTCTTGTGCCTGCTGCATATTGAAAAAGATAGCTGCTTGCCATGAACTGAACGAAGTTCTGGTTCATGGCTTGATTAGCAGAAAATCTAAATCAATGAACGGACTTTCATCCTCGCTTTCACTATGCCTTCGCTCTTTTCGAGCTTAGACGTGCAACAAACAGCAAACTCGTTGGCTCATTCTTCAATAGGAACGCCGTCAGCCCGATAAACGGACCTCCGACTTCTTGTAAGCATATGGTTTCAGATACTATTTCAGCTCCCTCACCGGGATACTTTTCACCTTTCCCTCATGGTACTTGTTCACTATCGATCATGAGAAATATTTAGCCTTACCAAATAGTCTTGGCAGATTCCTACAGGATTTCACGAGTCCTGCAGTACTTGGGAGTTCCCGCCATAGATTCATAATTTGTTTCACCGACAGGACTATCACCTTCTGTGGTTGGGCTTTCCAGCCCATTTGGCTACAAATTACAAATTGCTACCCCTGCTTGTCAGAGCAAGTTCGCGGGAATCCCGCTAACCCTTTCAAACATATGGACTGACATCCTTACGTCTAAAATCAGCAATAGCCCGAAGGCTAAAGATAACCTCAAACAAAGTTTAAAAGGTTTGGGCTATTTCCCTTTCGCTCGCCACTACTTAGGAAATCATATTTATTTTCTATTCCTCCAGGTACTGAGATGTTTCACTTCCCTGGGTGCGCTTCGCTGACCTATGTATTCAGTCAGCGATGTTTCGGCTTAAACCGAAACGGGTTTCCCCATTGGGCCATCCCCGGATCAAAGGTTGCTTGCCACCTCCCCGAGGCTTTTCGCAGGCTGCTACGGCCTTCATCGCTTTCTCATGTCTAGGCATCCACCATACGCCCTTGAGTTGCATAACCACTAAATTGAGAAAATTTTAAATGACTGTATTAATTATTTTCTCGACGAAATAATTTTTTGTTGGTTCTTTTTCGATTGTCAACGACCGTGACAACTTAAACGGAAATAAAAAAGGCATCTATTGCTCTAAATTCTTCGGGAATTAAAGCAAACAGCTACCTGTGGATAAATAAATTGTCTGTGAAACATTATACATTAAATAAAACCCCCCTGTCAAGCGTTCTTTGTTTTCGCTGTAAATACGAGAAAAAGGCCGTAAATATTGACATTTTTGCTAATACGCGCTATAATTTAATGGTTAATTGCTGATTGCTGAGTTACGAGATGTACAAGATTCTTGTACTAGATATTACAAGATTACAAGACAATTGTTGATTGTTGATTGTTAATTGTTGAAATGTGAAATGTGAAATGCGAAAGACGAAAGACGAAAGACGAAAGACGAGACACGAGACACGAATTCAATTCTCGTTTATCGTTTTTCGTGTTTCTGATATAAGAATTCAGGATGTCCGCGTATAGTCTGCGCGGTCCGTAATCTGCTATGTGCTACCCTCCTTCGCTAAAGCTACGGAGGGCAGGCATGATCCATGTTCCATGATAAATGCTACATGATACATGAACAGGCCGGAGTGGTGAAACTGGTATACCTGCCTGCCGGCAGGCAGGCACGCTTGCCTTAGGAGCAAATTCATTCTTTAATAATTCAACTAAATTATATTTTCTTGCCGGAGTGGTGAAACTGGTATACACGCTTGCCTTAGGAGCAGGTGGGAGTAATCCCGTGGAGGTTCGAGTCCTCTCTCCGGCACCAGCCTTCGCGCCAGCGAAGGCTGTCGTCCGAAGCTTTACGCGAAGGACAACATCTTGATCAGCAGTAAACGTAATAATTGGCTGGCGCTTCGGCTGGCACGGCCTAAACAAAAAAACAGCATTGATTGCTGTCTTTTTTATTTTTAAATTGAAAACCTGATTGACTGAATCGCATATTATTGATAAATTTCAAAAAGCTCTTTCAATCTTTCCTTAATAAGGAGGCGGCAAATGAAATGGCATCAAGTCTATAATGCGGCAAGAATTACTACTGATCAAGTATCTCTTTCAAAACTGATGGGATTTGACCTGATCGAACTCGAGCTGCTTCATGTGACTAAAAAAGGCAAGAGATCGTTTCGCGCTGCCAGTTGTCCGAAGCGACTGCTAGTTTTCGTCAGGCAGATCGAGATCATCGGAGACAGATTATTTCCGAACGGCTCCTGTCTGGACATTACCATCGAGCTGAAACCGGCTGACAAGCCGAAGGGCTTTGCCGATCTGTTCGGCGAATTCGACCGAGAGATCTATCCCCTCAGATTCGACAATAAGCTATGCTGCTTCATGCTGCCGGAAAAAATGTTTATCGACACTCACGCGCCCAGAGACGTTTTTAAAGACTGGACGGCTACCCAATCCCGATAAAACCTTATCGGGTTTTTTATTAATCAAAAAACAGCTTAAGCTGTTTTCTTTTTATAATGATAAAAAAGTATGTCTGCCGATTTTTTTTAACTTTATTTCACAAAAAAATAATATCCGCCCGCGACTGCCGCCAGGATCAATCCGATCCAAATAGTTAGATAAAAATTCGCCACTGACCGGTGAGACCGCTCCTCGCCGATTTTTTTTCTGAAAATTAAAAATAAAATTATGGCAATGAAGCTGACCGCATAAGCATATATAAATGCGGACGAGGCATCAATCTTATCCCACAATAATCCGGCGATCAGGCTGGCCGGCAAAGCAGCCAAGCTGATCATCGTGTGATACGTGCCGAGAGCGGTCGCTCTTACTTCAGGTTCTGATAAATCTGACACAAACGCGCGCTGATTGCCTTCCACAAAGGCGCTGAATAAGCCGTATAAAACAAACAAAATGATAAATATTGCAATATTGCTGGCCGGGAAAATGGCAAATCCCAGCACTGCCAAATTAAAAATCAAATATCCCAGGACAATCATTTTCTTTCTGCCGAATTTATCTGACAAAATTCCGGCCGGTATGGAAAAGGCAGTGGAGACCACGCTGTATAATATGTAAAATAAGATAACGTCCAGGACCAGCTTGGTCGCGCCCTCGCCGCTGACTTTGAGCAAAAAAAGCATGTAATTGATATTGGCCAAAGAGAATATTGTCGCAATGGCAATGAAGATTCTGAGTGACGGATTTAATTTTTTGAATCCAATTTTCAAAGTTAAATCGCGGCGCGGATCTTTCTTTTTTTCTTTAACCCATATTAACGGAATCAAAGCGACAAAGCTGGCAATGGCACCGATTAAAAATATATGTCCATAGCCCAGATGCCACAGCCAGACCAGAAAGAAAACGATCACTGATCCCAAAATCGCGCCGGCATTATCCATAGCCCGATGGATGCCAAAGCCCCGGCCGCGGTGATTGACCGCTGATTCGGAAATAATGGCGTCGCGCGGGGGCGTGTGAATGCCTTTGCCGATTCGCTCAAACGGCAAGATAATCACTGCCTGCCAGACTTTGGTCACTGCGGCCAAAAGCAATTTAACCACGCTGGACAAAGCATAGCCTAAAACCACTAAAAACTTTCGCTTGCCCAGTTTATCAGACAGAAATCCGCTGAAAATCTGCACGATACTGCTGATGCTATCCATCAAACCGCCGATAAAACCGATTATCAGACCGCCGGCGCCCAGGCCGGACAAAAAAAGCGGCAGTATGGGCCGAATGATTTCTCCTGAAATATCATTGAAGAAACTGGTCAAACCGAGCAGAAAAATATTTTTGAAATTTTTGTTTTTGTTTTTTGCCATATACAAATATTTTACCGCATTTTTTTAAAATTAAAAAACCCGCGCTGCAAGGAACGCGGGGATCAAATCGTAAGGAATAAAAATTTTACTCCGGATGGCCTATCAGACGAGGAAGCCCGAGCACGCACCCCACTGCCCGTCGAAATCGTTAGTGCCATAGTAGTTCAGTACGAATGGCCCGTAGAAGCCACGCCAGTCGAAGACGAGGCAGGCAAAGAAATCGCCACCAGCATCTGGCGAATACTCAATGCCCGCGCAATCCATGTAGAGCTGGTTCGCGCCAGTGATTCGGTCAGGATGAGTAAGCAGCAGGACCGCCGCTTCATACGCACCCAGCCCGAATTCACTCTCAGTGAATAGCACTCGAACCCGGCGCACAGATCGTCCGCGATGTCTCATTCCGAACTGGAATGGAAAGACCCAGAAATCGCCGGGCTGGGCATCCAGCTTGTCGTACGCTCGGGCCGTTCCCTCTTTCAGCTGCAAGTATTCCTCCGTAAGCTTGCCATTTCTCCAATTTTGAAACTGAGGGTCTGCGGCGAGCAAGCTGAGAGAAAGCTCCAGCGCCGCATGGTAGCTTTTCGCTACTTTTGCGGGCTTAGGAATCACAGCCCAGCCCTCGGCGCCGTCAGGCAGCTCCCCGCCGGCCAGTTCTTTAATATGGCTGGGGTCGAAACGCTGAAATGGTTCGAGAGAGAGGAGCTTTGCGACCTGCTCTTCAACCGACCTAATCCGGAATCTTTTCGGATAGCCGAATTCACTTTCGACTTCTTCGTCGGCGAAGGGCGGTAGCCCTTTACCTTCGATCAGCTTTTGCAGTTCCCGCATGACTTCATCCGCGGGAAGAGTCCCTTGCTGCACTCGCCGAAACAGCTCATACTGCCGTCTGGCAAGCGCGCCCAGTACGTCGTCGGCGACAGCTTTCACCGTCATGACAACTCTCCTTTGCGCATGCGCTGAAACTCCGGTCAGCGCTTTCCGTCCCGCCTCGACTTGAGACGATGTCAAAACATTATATCGTATAAAATTAAACACGTCAACCACAGGATCCTTTTATTTCGTAAATGTAACAAAATTCAATCACACTATTATAAAACAACATTGAATGCTGTTTTTTTTTGACTATTTTTCAAAAAAATATTATACTCTAACATTGACCGATCTGGTCAATGACAAGGAGGCATTAATGGGCTATATGAGTGGCAAATACTGGGAAGAATTGCAAGCCAAACCAACTCTGCCAATATTAAGGATTGGGATTGAAAAAGATGGGAAAATCTATACAGCAAGTGAAATAAAAAATCCATTATATAAAAAAAATGGAATTCGTGGAATTTCCCTTGAAGAATTGAACGGGCAGTCTCCGGTAGGAGTTGTTCATGAAGAAGAAGGAGGCTTGAAGGAAATAGGCTTGTGGTGGTCCCTCTGCAAGCAGGATGGGGCCAGGCTGGATCGTCTTCCCAGTGCACATGACTCTGTTAGGTTTTTTGTTAAGGAACCAGTCCTACTAATTATATCAGAGACCAAAAGTATCAACGATTTTGCCAAAGGAATACGAGTAACAATTTTTCAAATTCAAATCGAACAAGAGAAAGAAGGCATTTTTATTAAAGAAAAACGCATTTATCAAGGGACTCCTCAAAGGCTGCCCAAGAATCTAAAGCATTTGGCTGACGTCATAAAACGTCACGCCCGAATTCTCCTATAAGATCAACTCGGCAAAACCTTGCTGGGATACAGAGCAGCCGGCTGCTCTTTTAAAATATAAAAGAGCTATAGTGATAGCTCTTACTTCCAAGAAGATGAAATACCGCAAGGTTTTCCGGTTGACGGATCAAAAATATCCTCGATGATCGGCTTTTTCTCCACAATGTCAATCGCCGGCAAAAGCACAAATCCAATTTCCCTTCCCGCATATTCGCCGAAAATCGTGCCGTGAAAAACAGCTTCAAATCTTCGGCCATTGACTTCAATCTCAATAACCGCTCGGTGGCTGATCCGCAAATCTTGTTGAATTGAGGTGTGAATTTTTATAAATCTACGGAAATGACCGACCTGCCGCATCTTCTTCACCCTTGGCTTCTGCAATATTCAATAATAATCATATCCAATCATTTTGTCAATTGCGATTTTAAGCCCAAGATGCTAAACTTTTGTTAAGAAATCCTATGACATATCACTCATTACTCATTACTGATTACCCATTACTCTTTACTCGCATATATGCAAACAATCTATATAATCACTACCGCAGTCTTTGCGATCCTTTTCATTGCCGCACTTATTTATTTTTCTAAAAAATTAAGCGAGCTTAAGCCTGAAGAAAAGCAGGATGACAAAAGCTTGCAATTAATGCAGGAGCAGCTCAAAGAAATCCGCCAAACAATGGATTTTAAACTTAATGAATCTCAAAAACAAATCCAAATGCAGTTCGGCCAGAGCGCGAAAATAATCAGGGACGTGACGGAAAAACTGACCAAGCTCGACGACACCAATAAGCAAGTAATGGGCTTTGCCGAGCAGCTGCAGAGCCTGGAAAATATTTTAAAAAATCCGAAACAAAGAGGAATTTTGGGAGAATATTATTTGGAAACTTTATTAAAAAATGTTTTCGCGCCCAATCAGTACCAATTGCAATATAAATTCAATGACGGCGAAATAGTTGACGCCGTGATTTTCGTCAAAGACAGCATCATTCCCATTGATTCCAAATTCTCGCTGGAAAATTACAATAAAATAGTTGAAGAAAAAGATCCGAGCCAGCATGAGCGCCTGGAAAAACTTTTTAAACAAGATTTAAAAAACAGAATCGATGAGACTTCAAAATACATCAGGCCGCAGGAAAAGACCACTGACTTTGCTTTTATGTTCATCCCTTCCGAAGGAATTTATTATGACCTCTTGGTCAATACGGTGGGCGCGGTCAAGGTCAATACGCGCGACCTGATCGAATACGCGTTCAAAGAAAAACATGTGATCATCGTTTCGCCGACTTCTTTTTACGCATATCTGCAAACCGTGATTCAGGGCCTGAAAAAAATGCAGATTGAAGAGCAGACTAAAGAAATCATCAAACGGGTCGAAGAGCTAAATAAGCATTTGGCCGCCTATGACCTGCACATGAAAAAGCTGGGCAATAATATGAGCACTGCGGTCAACACCTACAATTCCGCTTACAAAGAATTCAAAAAGATCGATAAGGACGTGGTGCGAATTACCGGCGGTCAGCCGGCGATTGATCCGATGCAGATAGATCGGCCGCAGATAGATTAAAAAATATGCAGAAGCTGGAAGCTAGGTCTGGGCATAGAAGCTGGATTGACTACGAATCTACAAAAGGCCACGAATCCTTCGAAAACTCGCTTTAAATTATAGGTAGTATCCAAGAGTCTTGTTTTCGTAGTATTTGTAGAACATTCGTAGTTTCGTAGTCTGTAATTTGTAACTCCGCTTGACATTCATTCATTTTATCGCTATTATAATGAAAGTCATTCCAGCTATTTATCTTTAATCCTTCGACTTTAATCTAACAACTACACTATGCCCAATACCAATCAAGCCAAAAAAGAATTGAGAAAAAGCGTTAAGCGAGCGAAAGCCAATCGTCTGGCTTTGATGAATCTAAAAACCATGCGAAAGAAAACTAAAAAGAACATTGAATCCAAATCTGCGGAGGCGGAAAAAATGATCAAAGAAACAATCAAGGCCATTGATAAACAGATTCAGAAAGGCCGAGTCAAGAAAAATACGGGAGCTCGGATGAAATCAAGAATGGTTAAAATGTATAATAAGACAAAAGCCGAAGCCAAATAATTTCAAAACCGCGGGATAAAGCCGCGGTTTTTTTATTGCGCGCGGCCCGGGGGGGGGGGCGGGGGGGGC